>CALQQB010000036.1 GCA_943332615.1 Phenylobacterium deserti | reverse complement strand
TTGGCCGCCCGGGCCTTCAGCGCCTCCCGCGCGATCGCGCTCTTTACCGTTCCGGCCGGGCAGACGAACAGCACCGTCGGCGGCGGGCCACAGGGCGCGGGCTGGGCGCGCAAAGCGGTGGGCGCCCCCAGCAGCGCGATGGTCAAGATGCGCCGGGTGAGACCTGAAGGCCGCGCGTGGGCATCCGGCACGGCCATGCATATTCTCCACGCCGGAGTAGACCGTCCGGCTTGCGCGGCGACCATAGTCAGGCCGCCGAAGCTTGGACAGTGGCGCTTAGAGCCGGTCCACCGGGGCCGGTTCGCCCGCCGCCTCGCGAGGCGTCACCAGCCGGGCCAACTTGGGCTTCAGCCAGGTCTCGAAGTCATCGACGAAGCGGTAGACCACCGGCACCAGCACCAGGGACAGGACGGTCGAGGTGATCAGGCCCCCGATCACCGCCACGGCCATCGGCTGGCGGAACTCGGCGCCCTTCTCGATGGCCAGCGCGGTGGGCAGCATGCCGGCCATCATGGCGAAGGTCGTCATGATGATCGGCCGGGCCCGTTCGCGGCAGGCCTCGATGATGGCGTCATGCTGGGTCATCCCCTCGCGCTCGCGCTCGATGGCGTATTCGACCAGCAGGATCGAGTTCTTCGCGGCCAACCCCAGAAGCATCAGGAAGCCGATCAAGGACGGGATCGACAGCGACAGATTGAAGGCCAGCAGGCCCAGGAACGCACCCCCCACGGCCGTCGGCAAGGCCGACAGGATCACCGCCGGCTTGAAGAAGCTGCGGAACAGCAGCACCAGCACGCCGAAGATCATCCCCACGCCCGAGAGGATCGCGATCAGGAAGCCGCCGAACAGCTGGGCCATGGCCTGCTGGTTGCCGATCGCGGCGGGCCGCACGCCGGGGGGCAGGTTCTTCATCAGCGGCAGGTTGTTGACCGCCTTCTGAGCCTCACCGGCTTCCACGCCGTTCAGTTCGGCGCGCACCGTCATCTGGCGCTCGCGGTTCAGCCGGTCGATGCGGGCCGGGCCCGCCTGGAAGGTGATGTCGGCGACGCTGTCCAGGGTGGTGGTGCCGCCGTTGGCGGTGGGCACCCGCAGCGCGTTGATGCGGGCGATCTCGGCGCGGTCGGACTGCGGCAGCCGGATGCGAATCGGGATGCGCCGTTCGCCCTCGTTGAACTTGGCAACGTTGGCGTCGATGTCGCCCACCGTGGCGACCCGGGCGGTCGAGGCGATGACGTCGGAGGAAACCCCAAGCCGGGCCGCCTCAGCCGAGCGTGGCCGGATGACGATCTCGGGCGCTTCCGGCGGCTTGGAGGGCCTCGGGTCGGCCAGCTGCGGCAGCTTGCGCATGGCCAGTTCCAGCTCCCGCGCCGCGCGGGTGAGGTTCGCCGGATTGTCGCCGGTCAGGATCTGCTGGAAGCCGGCCGAGCCCTGCGAGCCCAGGAACGTCAGCCGCGCATCGGGGATCGCGCGGAGCGCCGTTCGCAGGCGATGCTTGATCTCCTCGCCGCTCGCCTGACGATCCGACTTGAGCAGGATGGTGGCGGTTCCTGAACGTAGATCGCTGCCGCCCGAGCCGCCAAAGCCAGGGCCGAAGTTGGAAACCGTGGAGCCGATCTGGATGAACACGCCGGTGACCTCGGGCTGGCCCTGGAACATCCGGTTCACCTGGGCCGCGGTGTCCGCCATGGCGGTGACCGAGGCGCCTGGCGGGCCCTGGATATCCACGTAGAGGAAGTCCGGGTCGCCCTCCGGCTGGAAGCCCTGGGGCAGCAGCGGCACCAGGAACAGGGAGCCCACGAAGAATATCCCGCCGACGATGGAAGCGATGATCCGGTGGGCCAGCGCCCACTCCAGCACATTGCGATAGAAGCCCTCGAACGGCTTGCGCGGGACGGCGTGCGCGCCTGCCTTCAGGAAGTAGGCGGCCATTAGCGGCGTCACGAGGCGCGCGGTCAGCAGCGAGAACAGCACCGCCACCGAGACGGTGAGGCCGAATTCCTTGAAGAACTGCCCGGGGATGCCGGGCATGAAGCTGACCGGGGTGAACACCACGACGATCGCCATGGTGGTGGCCACGACCGCCAGGCCGATGGCGTCGGCGCCTTCTAGCGCGGCCTTATAGGGCCGCGCCCCACGCGCCACCCGTTTCTCAATGTTCTCGATCTCGACGATGGCGTCATCGACCAGGATGCCGATCACCAGGGTCAGCGCCAGCAGGGTCACCATGTTGAGCGAGAAGCCCGCCAGCTTCATCACGAAGAAGGTGGGTATCAGCGAGATCGGCATGGCCGCCGCCGTGATCAGCGTGGCGCGCCAGTCGCGCAGGAAGAACAGCACCACCAGGGCCGCCAGGAACATGCCCTCGGCCAGCACGTGCTGAGTGGCCTTGAAGCTGTCGCGGGTTTCATCGACCGACGAGAAGATCTTCGAGAACTTGACCCCCGGATTGGCCTTCTCCATCTCGGCGAGCTTCTTAATGACCGAGTCCTCGGTCACGACGTCACTGGCCTCCTTGGTCTTGGCGACCTGAAAACCCACCACCGGGCGGCCGTTGAGGCGGGCGAAGCCGCGCGGCTCCGAGGCCCCGTCGCCGATATCCGCCACGTCGGAGAGCTTCACGAACCGGCCGCCGCCGGTCGGGATGGTCAGTTCGCGCAGCTGGGCCACGGTCTTGACGTTGCCCAGCACCCGCAGGGTCTGCTCGCGGCCGCCGACGTTCACGCGCCCGCCTGGGGCGTCGATCTGGAAGCTGCGCAATGCGGTGTTGACCTGGGTGGCGGTCAGGCCGCGCGCCGCCAGGCGGTCAGGGTCGATAATGACGTTGATTTCGCGCGCGACCCCGCCCACGCGGGTAATCTGCGACACGCCCGCGGCGGTCTGCAGGGTGCGGCTGATCGTGTTGTCGACAAACCAGCTGAGCTCGTCGTCGCTCATGGACGGCGCGGCGACCGCATAGGTCAGGATCGGAGCCGCCTCGTCGATTTCCAGCTGGTTGACCGTCGGCTCGTCGATGTCGCGCGGCAACACGGCGCGCGCCTGGTCGATCTTGGAGCGGACCTCGTCGGTCTTCTTCTGGAGGTTCTCGCCGATCTCGAACTGCAAAGTCGTCGTTGAGACACCTTGAGTGACGGTGCTCTGGACGTTCTGAACGCCACTGATCCCCGCCACCGCGTCTTCGACGGGGCGGGTGATCTGAGTCTCCATTTCGCCGGGCGCGGCGCCGTTCTGGGTGACCGTGACGGCCACGACCGGGAACTGGATGTTCGGATACTGTTTCACCGGCAGGCCGGCGTAGGCGATCATCCCGGCCAGGATCAGTCCGATGAACAGGACCGCGACCGGAATCGGATTGCGGATCGCCCAGGCGGATATGGCGAAGCTGCGGTTCTCGCTCATTTCTTGGCCGCCGGACGCCCAGTCGTCGTCGGAAGCGGGGCCGGAAGCGGGGCCGGGGCGGCGCCTTCCACGGGCCGGATCAGGTCGCCGTCCAGCAGCAGGGCCGCGGCGTTGGCGACGATGCGGCTGCCGGCCGGCGGGCCCTTCGCCAGTTGCACCAGGCCTGAACCGCGGGGGCCGGCGTCGATTGCGGCCTTGTGCACGCGGTTATCGGCCCCGACGACCATGACGCTGGCGCCATCGGCATCATACCGCACCGCCGACTCTGGCACGGCGAGTGCGGTCGCCGAAGCGTCGGTGAAGACGGCGCGGGCGAAGCCGCCCACCCGGATGTCGCTGCGCACCGGCAGCAGGATGCGCACCTCGCCGAGCTTGGTCTGGGTGTCGATCTGCGGGCTGATCAGGCGCACCCGACCCTGGACGGTCTGGCCGCTTTGCAGCGTGACGGTCGCGATCTCTCCGGGACGTATGCGTGACAGGTCACCTTCGGAAAGGTCGGCCGCCAGCTCAACCTCTCCGTCGCGGGCCATCCGGAACCAAGGGGTGGCGCCACTGGCCGACAGGTCGCCGGGCCGGACGTTCTTTTCGAGGATCAGGCCGGAGACCGGGGCTGTGACCGCCAGCTTGGCGTTGCGGGTGCGCAGGTCCTTGAGAGCGGCGGCTTGGGCGCGTGCCGTAGCGCGCGCGGCTCTTGCCTGGAATCTCCGCTGGTCGATCTGCTCCTGGCTGAGCACGCCCGAGCCGTCGAGATCCTTGACCCGGCTGGCCTGTTCCTCGGCCTGCAGCGCCTGCACTTCGGCCTGGGCGGCGTTGGCCTCTGCCTGGGCGAGTTGGCCCTGAATGAGGGCAGGATCCAGCTGCACCAGGGTCTGGCCCGCCTTCACGTACTGGCCGACGTCGGCCAGGACCCGGGCGACGCGGTAGCCGTTGACTTCCGGCAGCACGGCGGCCTCTTCCCGCGCAACGAGATCGCCGGAGGCGACGACCGCCCCGGTAATCGCCTGCGACGAAATGCGGATCACCCGGACGGAACGGGCCTGGTCAGCCTCGGTCAGTTTCTCCGGCGGTTTCTTGCAGGCGCTCAGCGCCAGCATGGCCGCCAGCGGAAGAACCAGGAGCCTTGATGTGTTCGAGAGCTTCATCGGCATTCGTCTCATTTCGCGGCGTAGGTCTGGACGGGCCAACCCCCGCCGATGGCCTTCATGGCCTGGACGGAGCGACGGAGCGACTGGACCTGGGCCGAGGTCAGCTGGGCGCGAATTGCGCGCCAGGACTGCTCGGCCTGGAGGGCGGAAGAAAGGTCTGTCAGGCCGCGGGCGTAGCCGGTTCCCGCGGCGTCGTAGGCCCGATGGGCGCGCACTTCGCCATCGGTCAGCAACGCCACGCGTCGCCGGTCGGCGTCGAGGTTCACCAGCGCGCTTTCGGCCTCCTGGAAGGCGGTTTGCACCGTCTTCTCATAGGCCGTCACCGCCTGTTCGGTCTTGGCGTCCTGGGCCTTCAGGTCGGCGAGCAGGCGCGGAATGGACAGCACCGGCTGGGTCAGCGTCCCGCCCCACGTCCAGCTCTTGCTCTCCGAGCCGAAGCCCGGCTGCTTGATCGTCTGCCGGCCGATCCCAGGCGTCAGATTGAGACTGGGGAAGAAGGCCAGCTGGTCGAGGATCTTCTGGTTCACCTCCGAGCGCACCGCCGCCTGCGCCTGGCGCACGTCGGGCCGCCGCTGGAGCAGGTCGCTGGGCAGGTCCTGCGGCACGGCGGGCGCGGCCCCCACCTGCGGGGTGGCGTTGATGTTGGCGGTGGGCTCCACGATCCGGCCGGCCAGGATCAGGATGGCCCGCTTCTCGACCTGCAGCTGGGCTTCCAGGCCCTCGATCTGAGCCTGGGCCTGGGCGAGGTCGCCGGCCACGCGGTCGGGCTCGGAGCTGGCGGCCAGGCCGATCCGGGCCCGCCTGTCGGCCACATTATAGAGGTCCTGGGCGATGCGGGCGCTCTGCTGGGCGTCGGCCAACTGTATGGCCAGGCCCTTGGCCTGGAACCAGGCGTCGGCGGTCTGGGCGGCGATGCCGGCGCGGGTGGCCTCATAGGCGAAGCGCACCCGGTCCACCTCGGCAGTGGCGGCGCGTCCAGCGAACAGGCCGCGGCCGAAGGGATCGACCTCCCAGCTGACGTTGAAATTGGCCGACTGGCTGACTGAGATGCCGCTGTTGGAGAAGCCTGGGATACTGACCGCCGTGCCGCCGAGCTGGGTGGTCTTGGTCCGTCGGCTGGAGGCGGTGGCGTCCCCCTGAGGAAGGTACTGCAGGATCGCCGCAATGCGCTGGGCCTTCACCTCGTCCAGGCGGGACTGGGCGGTGCGCATGTCGGGGTTCCGCGCCAGGGCCTGTTCGACGAGGGCGGTGAGGTCCGCATCGCCATAGGCGGTCCACCAGGTATCCAGGACGATCGCCCCGGCCGGAGCTGCGGCAGGCGCTTCATAGGCCGCCGGCAGCGCGACCTCGGCCTTTCGCGCGGTCGCGCACGCGCCGAGCGAGAGCACGGTCAGCATCGCCAGGACGAGGGGAACATGACGCATGGGGGACTTCATTCGCAGCGATTGGCGGGCGGTGTGTTGAACTCATGACTGAGCAAGCGCAACCCGCGCCTGCGAACTGCACATCCTGGCCATCGCCCCCGCAGAACCTCTTCGGGTCCTTGCGAAGCTGGCTTTGCCCGAAACTCCGTATGGCGTAAAGTGTTTTGTGATGGACAAGGAATTTACCAGCGGGGGAGACCCCAGGCGAAGCCTGGAGCTGCTCTGGGGCCGCCAGGAACCGGGCCGACGCGGACCGAAACAGCGCCTGTCCACAGATGAAGTTGTGAACGCCGCGATCGCGCTGGCCGACGCCGACGGCCTGAGCGCGCTCTCCATGCGCCGAGTGGCCGAGGCGGTCGGCGTGTCGCCGATGTCGCTCTACACCTACGTGCCGTCCAAGGCCGAGCTGGCGGACCTGATGTTCGACCGCGCGCTGGGGGCCTGCGCCGACCCGGATGACAGCGTGATCGGCTGGCGCGCCAAGCTCACCTTCATCGCCCGCCAGCGCTGGGCGCTGGTGGAACGGCACGCCTGGATCCTGGATCTCGCCCTGCATCGCCCGGCGCTGGGCCCCAACCTGCTGCGCAAGGTCGAGATGACCCTGCAGGCGTTCGACGGCATGGGCCTGGCCGACGACGACCTCAATCGCGTGTCGGATGTGCTGCAGAACTACATCACCGGCGCCCAGCAATCGGCCCGCGACGCCCGCGACGTCGAGCGCGAGAGCGGCATCACCGACGACCAGTGGCTGGAGATGATCGAGCCGGCGCTGAAGCAGCACTTCGATCCCGAGAGCTTCCCCACCCTCACGCGCCTGAGGGAGACCCGCCGCCGGCGCCCGCGCACCCACGCCGAGCGCACCGCCAGCTTCGAATTCGGCCTGGAGCGGGTGCTGGACGGGCTGGAGGCCTATATCCGCGAGCGGCACGCCGCGACCTAGCGGCCTCGACCGTGGCACACTAGGATCGCGCAACTTTCGACCCCTTTCCGAGTTTATGCATGAAAAAACTTCTCCTGAGCCTGACCTCCGTAGCGCTGATGTCGAGCAGCGCCGGCGCGGCGGCGCCCCAGGTCGATCCCAACCGCATCCTGGCTGACATCAAGGTGCTGTCGTCCGACGCGTTCGAGGGCCGCGGGCCGGCCACCGCGGGCGAGACGAAGACCCTGGCTTATCTGATCGCCCAGATGAAGGCTGCGGGACTCCAGCCGGCCGGCGATCCGCTGAAGTCCGGCGGCCGCGCCTGGACCCAGGACGTACCCCTGGTTCGCTCGGTCACCAAGGGACCGGTGGCGATCAGCGTCACCGCCGGCGGCGAGACCAAGGCCTGGACTCAGGGGGAGCAGGTCGCCATCCGCGCGACTTTGATCGGCGACCACCTCACAGTGAAGGACGCCCCGGTTGTGTTCGCTGGCTATGGCGTCAAGGCGCCCGAGCGGAACTGGGACGACTTCAAGGGCATGGACCTGAAGGGCAAGGTGGTCCTCATCCTGGTCAACGACCCCGACTTCGAGACCGGGAAAGGCGACTTCGGCGGCAAGGCCATGACCTACTACGGCCGCTGGACTTACAAGTTCGAGGAGGCGGCCCGGCAGGGCGCCGTCGGCTTCCTGGTCGTCCATGAGACCGCGCCGGCCTCCTACGGCTGGGCGACGGTCAAGAACTCCAACACCGACGAGATCTTCGACGTCATCCGCAAGGACCCCCGCTCGGCCCACGCGCCCCTGGAAGGCTGGATCCAGCGCGACGCCGCCGTGGCTCTGGTGAAGGCCGGCGGCTACGACTTCGACACCCTGAAGACGCAGGCTCAGACGCGCGACTTCAAGCCGGCTCTTCTAAAAGGGGTGACCTTCTCCACCGACTATGCGGTCGAGGCCCGGGAGGTGATCTCGCACAACGTTGTCGGCGCGATCCCGGGGACGAAATACCCGAACGAGCGGGTCTTCTACACCGCCCACTGGGACCACCTGGGCGTTGGCGCGCCCGACGCCAAGGGCGACAGAATCTACAACGGCGCCCTCGACAACGCTTCGGGCACGGCGATGCTGCTGGAACTCGCGCGGACCTCAATGAAGGCGCCGAAGCCCCAGCGCACCCTGGTATTCGTGTCGGTGACCGCGGAGGAGAAGGGCCTGCTGGGATCAACCTACTACACCACCGCCCCGCTCTACTCCCTGGCAACCACCGTCGGCGTGCTGAACATGGACGGCGTCGGGCCCAACGGCCTGGCCCACGATTTCACCACCTCCGGCGACGCGCCGCTCACCCTGCAGGACGAACTGGCCAAGGTCGGCAAGGCGCACGACCGCGTCTACAGTCCCGACCCGCGTCCCGAGGCCGGCAGCTTTTTCCGCTCCGACCACTTCCCCTTCGCCAAGGTGGGGGTGCCGGCCATCAGCTTCGGCGGCGGCCGCGACCTGTTCGAAGGCGGCAAGGACGCCGGTGACGCCAAGTCCCGGGCCTACACGTCGGATCGGTATCACCAGCCTGCAGACGAGTATGATCCGACCTGGGACCCCAGGGGCTTTGTGGCGGACGGGACGCTGCTGTTCGAGCTCGGCCAGAAGCTCGCCAACACCCGCATCTGGCCGGAGTGGAAGCCGGGCGCGGAGTTCAAGGCCACCCGGGACAAGACCAAGGCGCAGCGGAAATAGCCGGGTCGCCCCGTCAGCGCGGCGCCCGCGAAGTCCTGCTCCTCAGTCCTTGCGGTGGAACGCATGAAAGTTGTCACCGAAGCTGTTCGTCCAGCGCTGGGGCGGGATGCCAACGTGATCTGAGCGGTACATCCATTCGTCGAGCTTCTCGGTATAGACCCGCTGCACCGCCGGCCGCACTCTGATCTGCTGAAACCAGCGCTCAAGATGGGTGAAGGACTCGCGCGGTCTCTCGAACCGGGCGTTCCAGGTCAGGTTGATCCAGGGCCAACAGGCCATGTCGGCTATGGTGTACGCATCGCCGACTATGAACTCGCGATCACGCAGCTGCCGGTCCATCACGTACATCAGCCGCTCCGCCTCCAGCCGGAAGCGCTGGGCGGCATAGGGGTCGATCGGTTCGGGCGCATAGCGCGTGAAATGGTGCGCCTGCCCGTGGAAAGGACCCAGGCTCGCGATCTGCCAGGCCAGCCATTGCAGCGTCGCATAGCGCCTGTGAACATCGCCCGGCAGATAGCGGCCGGTCTTGTCGGCGAGGTACTGCAGGCAGGCTGCGGACTCCCACACGATCACCGGCGCATCGCCCCCGCCGATCGGGTCATGATCGACCAGCACCGGAACCCGCCCGTTCGGGTTGAGCGCCCGGAAGTCCTCGGTCAGCAGGTCCCCCTTGCCGATGTCGTAACTGGTGAGCTGGTAGGCGAGGCCGGTCTCCTCCAGCATGATCGCCACCTTGCGGGCGTTGGGGCCGGTGGTGAAATGCAGGTCGATCACGTGGCGCTGTCCTGAGGTCTGGGGCGGCGAGCCCGGCCGCCGACAGCTATCCCGAACGGGACCCGGCGGGCAACGACGGGGCCCTGAGCCGCCGGAGCGCATGGCGTGCGACTTGACCTCCGCAGGGTCAGCGCGTCGGACTTGGAGCAGAAAATCCGAGGAACCCCCCGATGACCGAATTCACCATGGACGACCTGATGTTCAAGCCCGGCCTGATGAAGGGCCAGCGGGTCCTGATCACCGGGGGCGGAACCGGCCTGGGCAAGGTGATGGCCGAGGCCTGCGTGATGCTGGGCGCCGACGTCTATATCTGGGGCCGGCGCGGCAACATCATCGAGGGCGCGGCCCGGGAACTCGCCGACGCCCATGCCGCCAACAGCGGCGGCAGCTGCACCGGCATCGCCTGCGACATACGGGTGCCCGAGGCGATCCATGACGCCATGGATCAGGTCTGGGCGGGCGGGGCGCTCACCGGCCTGGTCAACAACGCCGCCGGCAACTTCATCAGCCGCACCGAGGACCTGAGCCCCAGGGCCTTCGACGCCATCGCCAACATCGTTTTCCGCGGCTCGTTCTTCGTGACCCTGGACGCCGGCAAGCGCTGGCTGGCCGAAGGCAAGCACGCCTCGGTGATCTCGATCCTCACCACCTGGGTCTGGCACGGCGGGCCGTTCACCGTGCCCTCGGCCATGTCCAAGGCCGGCCTGAACGTCATGACCCAGTCGCTGGCGGTGGAATGGGGCGGGCGCGGCATCCGCTTCAACGCCATCGCGCCGGGACCTTTCCCGACCGAAGGCGCTTGGGCGCGCTTGAACCCCGGTAGCACCGAGGCCACAACCGAGGCGCCGAAGAAGGACGACCCCACTATCCCGCTCGGCCGCAACGGCGAGATGCGAGAGCTGGCCAACATGGCCGTCTACCTGCTGGATCCCGGCTCGGCCTACATCAACGGCCAGACGATCGCCATCGACGGCGGCGGCCACCTGAAGGGCGGCGGCGGCTTCGGCCGGCTGTCGGAATGGGGTGACGCCGAGTGGGAGCAGGCGCGCAACGCCATCAAGGGCGCCAACGAAAAGGACCGCGCTCAGCGCACGGTCTGACGGCTCGCCCAAAACGAAAGAAGCGCCCCGGTGGGAGACCGGAGCGCCCTCTGGAGAAGCGTGTTTCTAGAGCGTTTCCCGGCTGACTTGGATCAAATCAGCCGAGCAGGAAGAGCGAGCAAGCCAAGACGCTAGAGCCCCGTTTCGATTCATTCGAAACGGGAAGCGCTCTAGGAAGTGCTGTTACGCGCCGCCCGGGAACCGCATCGGAATCTTCACGTCGCCGGTCTTTTCGCCCATCGACATCGCTTCGGCCACGCAGAGAGCGGCCTTGTCGAAGCCCTTTCCAGGCGCGCTGTCGGACACGACCGAGCAACCGGCAAGCTTGCCGCCATTGGCCGTGCATTGCAGCATGACCATTGCGGCGTCTCGGGTATTCGCGTTCTTCGTCAGGCACCTGGTCATGCTCTCTTGGAAACTGGCGGCGCTGGACGCACCCGACAGACCCAAGCTCAGAGCCACACCACAGATCACTGTTTTGAGCTTATGCATCCCCATCTCCTGTAAGAGCAGCAGGACTGGAGAATGCCTGACCCCGGTTAATGAAGCCTGATATTCCCGAATATATGGGAAAATGAGACAATATTAGGAATCTTCGTTCAGCATACTCATGGTCCCGGGGTTCGCCCGCTTGTGAGACATCAGCGGTGGGGAATCGAGGATGTAGCGTTTCCGCTTCGACGATCTGTCTTTCATGGTGAAGGTTGGCGTGGCGCCCGCTCTGGCATTGGCCATGCTCGCGGCGCTCTCCGCGGCGACGGTCGTGATGCAACGCGGTCAAACGCGCGAACTGGACCAGGTGGTGCAGGTGCAGATGCCCGCGACGACGCGGATCCAGAAGATCGCGGAGCGGATCACGGGCGTTCACGGGCAACTGTATCTGCTGCTCACCAACCAGGCTCCTGCTCCCCGCCCGCGCGCGCCGATGCCCCGCAGCTCTGGCGCCAATGCGCTGGCCCAGCCGAAGATTGGGCCGAATTCTAGGACCTGCGGGCGACTGCGACCGTAGGGCTTGCCGCGCGCGCCAACTGCCTAGAGAATGACACCCGTCACTTTTTGACTTGATCGGGTGCAGCATCTCCGTGGCAGACGTCGCCTACCTTCCCATCGGCAAGCGGGAACAGACCAAGGTCCAGAATCGGCTGGCGATCCTGGACGCCGCGCGCGAGGTGTTCGGCGAGCTGGGCTACGAAGCCGCCACCGTGCGCGACATCATCCGCCGTACGGGCCTCGCGGCCGGCACCTTCTACAACTACTACCGCTCCAAGGAGGAGGTGTTCGCCGCCCTCGCCGACGATGGCGCCCGGCGCTTCGCCCCGATCCTCAAGAGCCTGCGCCAAGGGGACGACTTCGACGGCTTCGTGCGCGCCGCCATCGTCGCCTATTTCGAGTTCATGGCCGACGAGCACATCAGCTGGATGGCGCGGCGCCCGGCGGGCGAGCAGCAGCCGCACGTGCAGGGCGAGACCCCGGAGATGGCCGCCGTCTTCGCCGAGGTGAAGGACGCCATTGAGGACGCCATCGCCGCGGGCCGTGGTCCAGCCTCCGACAGCGAATACATGGCCGCCGCCGCCATCGGCATCGCCCGCGAGGTCGGCGACAAGATGCTGATGCGCCGTCCGATCGCCGTCGCCGCCGCCGCTGATTTCGCCGTCGGGATGATCCTGAACGGCCTGAAGGGCCTGCCCAGCGGTATGCGCCCGTCCTGAGCGGCGCACCGCAGACGCGCCCTTGAGCGACGCTGCGGGAACCTGTGCTGATCTCCCAGAGCCATAGGATGAGGGATCAGGATGCGCGCGCTGGTCGTCGAAGAACTGCTGCCGGACTACGCCGGCTGCGTGGTCAAGGACATCCCCACCCCCGAGCCGGGACCCGGCGAGGTGCGGATCAAGGTCCGCGCCGCCGCCGTCAACTTCCCCGATCTGATGCAGACCCGCGGCGAGCATCAGCATAAGCCGCCGATACCCTTCGTGGGCGGCCTGGAGCTGGCCGGCGAGATCGACAAGTTGGGCCAGGGCGTCACCGGCTGGGCGGTCGGCGACCCGGTCGTCAGCGGCGGCCGTGGCGGTTTCGCCGAATACGCCATCCTGCCCGCCGCCATCCTGCGTCGGAAGCCGGCCAATCTCAGCTTCAGCCAGGCCGCCGGCTATCCGGTCGCCTACCTCACCGCCTATGTGGCCTTCAGCCGCAACACCGTCGTCCAGCCGGGCGAGTGGGTGCTGGTTCACGGGGCGGCCGGCGGGGTGGGCCTGGCCGCTGTCGATTATGCCAAGCTGCTGGGCGCCAAGGTGATCGCCGCCTCCGCCTCCGACGCCAAGCTGGCCGTCATCCAGAAGGAATATGACGTCGATGCCGTGGTAAACTCCGCCCCTGGCTTCCGCGAAAAGGTCAAGGCGATCACCGGCGGCCGCGGGGCCGACGTGATCTACGACCCTGTGGGCGGCGACGTGTTCGACGAGTCGACGCGCTGCATCGCGTTCGGCGGCCGCATTCTCTCCATCGGCTTCACCTCGGGCCGCCTGCCGGTGCTGCCGGTCAATATCGCCCTCATCAAGGGTTTCTCCGTCCACGGCGTCCGCGCCGGCGAATACGGCCGCCAGAACCCCGCCAAGGGCGCCGAGAACAACTCGGCCATCTGGAAGCTGGCGGAGGAGGGCAAGGTGAAGCCCCGCGTCGATGCGGAGTATCCGCTTAGCGAATGGCGCGAGGCGTTCGAAACGCTGGCGCAGCGCACGGTGGTGGGGAAAACCGTGATACGGCCGGATCTGTAGGAGGCTCGCCCATGACCATCGGCAACGAAGATGACCTCGAGAAACTCCGCGCCGCCGGCCGCCTCGTGGCGCGAACCCTGACCGCCATGGGCGCGGCCCTCAATGCGCCTGGCCGCCAGATCGAGGCCTTCGCGCGCCGGAGCGGCTACAGCCTGATCAAGAACCTCGCCAGCCATGGGGTGGGCGCGTCGCTGCACGAAGATCCCAAGGAGATCCCCACCTGGGCCGACCGCTCCGACCGCCGCAAGATCACCGAGGGCCTGGTGTTCACCCTGGAGCCGTTCCTGTCCCTGGGCGCCGACTGGGTCGAGGAGAGCCGCCGCGATGGCTGGACGCTCGCGCCCCCCGGCGGCCAGGCCACGGTCCAGTACGAACACACCCTGGTGGCGACGCGAAACGGGGCGCTGGTGATGACGCTGGCGGCCTGAGCCGGGTCGCGTGGAGGTGCGGTGGTTGACACGCCCCGCCCCTTCCACTATCCACCGCCGCTCGATTTTCGACCCGGAGCCTTCTCGTGAAGCGCACATTTCAGCCCTCCCGCCTCGTGCGTGCGCGCCGCCACGGCTTCCGCCTTCGCATGTCCACGAAGAACGGCCAGAAGATCCTTGCGCGCCGCCGCGCCAAGGGCCGCAAGCGCCTGAGCGCCTAAGCTCACGGCGGCGTCGGGTGTCCGCGTGACGGGCGCCGTACCCAAAATCCAGAGATTGACGAAGCGCAGCGAGTTTCTCGCCTGCGCCAAGGCCCCCTCGACCGCGAAGGGGGCTATCGTCGTTCAGGCGCGACCGAGAGACGACGACGCGGCCCTGGTCCGGGTCGGATTCACCGCCACCAAGCGCATCGGCGGCGCCGTCGAGCGCAACCGCGCCAAGCGCCGGATGCGCGAGGCCGCGCGCGCTCTCCTCCCGGATTTCGCCGCCCCCGGTATCGACTATGTGATCATCGCCCGGGGCGGTGTGCTGACACGCCCCTGGCCCCGGTTGCTTGACGATGTGAAAACCGCGCTGTTAAGGCTCGCCGCCGACCGGGCGGCCCCCCACATAGGCTAGACCCGCCTCTTTCCTCGCCCGCCCTTCCCTTAGACGGAACCACGTCCCCCACATGCGAGACGACAACACCCGCAACACGATCATCTTCGGCGTGTGCGCGGTCATCATCCTGCTGGTCTACCAGTTCGTCGTCATCGAGCCGCAGGCCAAGCGCCAGCGCGCTATGGCGGCGCAACGGCCCGCCGCTGTCGCGATGGCGGGGGGAGCCCCCGGATCGTCGGGTGGCGCGCCGGTGATCAGTCGCCCCACCGCCGTCGCCGCCACGCCGCGGGTGCCGATCGTCACGCCGGCGCTGAAGGGCTCGCTCTCGCTGCGCGGCGGACGCATCGACGACCTCTACCTGGTGAACTACCGCCAAACGCTCGCGAAGGACTCCCCGCCGGTGGAGTTGCTGCGGCCCGAGGGCGCCAACCACGCCTGGTTCGCCGATCTCGGCTGGACCGGCGCCAACGTCCCCAACCTGCCCACCGCCCAGACCGTCTGGACCCTGGCCAGCGGCACGACGCTGGAACCCGGCAAGCCGGTCACCCTGACCTACGCCAATGGCCAGGGCCTCACCTTCACCAGGGTGATCTCGGTCGATGACAAGTTCATGTTCTCGGTCACCGACACCGTGGCCAACACCGGCGAGGTCTCCATCTCGCTGGCGCCCTACGGCTCTGTGCAGCGCCAGGGACTGCCGCAGGGTCTCGGCAAGAACTCGGTGGTCCACGAGGGCGGCATGGGCTGGCTGGAGGGCAAGCGCCAGCCGCTGAAGTACGCCAAGTGGGAGAAGGACGGCACGCGGCCCGCCCACGCCTCCACCGGCGGCTGGATCGGCATCACCGACCGCTACTGGCTGACGGCGTTGATCCCGGCGCAGAGTGAACAGATCCAGGGCCAGTATCGCCTGACCCGGGCCGGCGGCCTCGACATCTACGACGCCAATTTCGTGGGCCAGCCGCGGGCGATCCCCGCCGGACGCCAGGTCAGCATCACCACCCACATCTTCGCCGGAGCAAAGGTGGTGCCGGTGCTCAAGGACTACCAGACCTCACTGGGCGTCGAGCACCTGGACGAGGCCGTCGACTGGGGCATGCTGTGGTTCATCACCCGGCCGATCTCGCAGTTCCTGGCCTGGCTCTACGGCCTGGTCGGCAACCTCGGCGTGGCGATCCTGATGCTCACCGTCACCGTTCGGGTGGTGTTCTTTCCCCTGGCCAACAAGTCCTACGAGTCGATGACCAAGATGCGGAAGGTGCAGCCCGCGATGGAGGAGCTGCGCAAGAAGCACAAGGACGACCCGGCCAAGCAGCAGCAGGAGCTGATGGAGCTCTACAAGCGCGAGAAGGTGAACCCCGTCGCCGGCTGCGTGCCCATGCTGATGCAGATCCCGGTGTTCTTCGCCCTGTTCAAGGTGCTCCAGGTGTCCCTCGACATGCGCCATGCGCCGTTCGTGGGCTTCGTGAAGGATCTGTCGGCGCCGGACCCGACCACCATCTTCAACCTGTTCGGCCTGATCCCCTGGGATCCCGGCACAGCGCCCCTGATCGGCAGCCTGCTGGCCTACGGCGACCCGCCCGGGTTCCTGCACATCGGGATCATGGCGATCCTCTACGGGGTGACCACCTGGCTCACGACCTCGATGAGCCCGCCGGCGCCCGACCCCATGCAACAGCGCATCTTCCAGCTGATGCCGATCATGTTCACCTTCATCATGGCCCAGTTCGCGATCGGCCTGCTGATCTACTACACATGGTCGAACCTGCTCACGGCGCTCCAGCAGTACGTGATCATGCGGCGCTTCAAGGTGGACAACCCGATCGACAAGCTGATCCGCCGGGTCACCGGCAAGCCCGAGCCCGCGACGTGACCGACCTCGGGGCTACCCCGGCGCTGGAACCGGACAGTCCCTTTGACGACGAGGCGCTGGAAGCTGCCCGGGTGTTCTTCGCCCACCCGGTCAACTTCATGATGGGGGCCGTGGCGATCGACGGCCTGCCGCCGGCCGACCTGCCGGAGGTGGCCTTCGCCGGCCGCTCCAACGTCGGCAAGTCCTCGCTGATCAACGCGGTCACCGGCCGCACGCACCTGGCGCGCGCCTCCACGGCGCCCGGCCGCACGCGCGAGATCAATTTCTTCGTGGCCGACGAAACCCTGCGCCTCGTCGACCTGCCCGGCTACGGCTTCGCCAAGGTCAGCCGCGAGGCCAAGAACAAGTTCCAGAACCTGGGTCGGTCCTACCTGCGCGGCCGGCCGAACCTGAAGCGCGCCTTCCTGCTGATCGACGCCCGCCACGGCCTGAAGGACGTGGACCAGGAGGCGATGGAAGCCTTCGACCTGGCCGCCGTCAGCTACCAGATCATCCTCACCAAGGGTGACAAGCTGAAGGGCCGCGACGTCGAACAGATGACCGCCGAGACCCTGCGCAAGATCGCCCGACGCCCGGCGGCCTTCCCCCGCGTGCTGGCCACCTCGGCTGAAAAGGGCGCGGGCATCCCCGAACTGCGGGCGGAGATCCTTCAGGCCTGCCGGATGTGACCTTCCTTTCCCGCCGCGGGTGGGAGAGGAATGGTGGAGCTAGCCCTCCCCGGCGTCACTCGGCTAAGTGCGCCCTGTAACCCAGGGACCGCCCCGATGATCGACATGTCCGCCCGCCCCGTCTTCGACGAGGAGCTCAACCTCTTCCGCGACCAGGTGCGCAAGTTCTACGACAAGGCGCTGTGGCCCCACCTCGATCGCTGGGAGCAGGAGGGTGTCATCGACCGCCAGTTCTGGCTGGCCTGTGGCGAGGCCGGGATCCTGTGCCCGGGCGTGGCGCCGGAGTACGGCGGCCTGGGCCTCGACTTCCGCTACAACGCGGTGATCTCCGAGGAACTGTTCTACGCGGGCTCGTGCGCCGGCATCACCCTGCAGTCCGACATCATCGCCGGCTACATCGAGAACTACGGCTCGGACGAGCAGAAACAGGAATGGCTGCCGAAGATGGTGTCCGGCGAGGCGATCACGGCCATCGCCATGACCGAGCCCGGCGCCGGCTCCGACCTGCAGGGCGTGCGCACCACGGCGATCCGCAACGGCAATGAGTACCTCGTCAACGGGTCGAAGACCTACATCACCAACGGCCAGAACGCCGACCTGATCATCGTGGTCGCCAAAACCGACCCCGCGGCCGGCGGCAAGGGCATCTCCCTGATCCTGGTCGAAGCCACGCGCGAAGGCTTCAAGCGCGGCCGCAACCTCGACAAGATCGGCCAGCATTCGGCCGACACCTCCGAGCTGTTCTTCGAGGACGTGCGCGTGCCCCTCACCAACTGCCTGGGCGAGGAGGGCAAGGGCTTCGGCTACCTGATGAACCAGCTGCCGCAGGAACGCCTGGGCATCGCCGCCCAGGCCCAGGCCGCCGCCCAGCGCGCCTTCGACGAGACCGTGAAGTTCACCAAGGACCGCAAGGCCTTCAAACAGACCATCTTCGACTTCCAGAACACCCGCTTCACCCTGGGCGGGCTGAAGGCCAAGCTGCAGGCCGGGTGGGCCCATCTGGACTGGGCGATCGCGCGGCACCTGCAGGGCAAGCTCACGGCCGCCGAGGGCTCGGCCGCCAAGCTGTTCCACACCGAGCTGCAATGGGAGGTCTGCGACGCGGGCCTGCAGCTGCACGGCGGGGCCGGCTACATGAACGAGTATCCCATCGCCAGACTGTGGCGCGACGCCCGCGTGCAGCGCATCTACGGCGGCACCTCGGAGATCATGAAGGAGGTCGTGGCCCGCTCGATCTGACCGGGTCGATTACCCGGCGGCGAAGTACCGGGCGATAATCCGGGCGTAGACCTGCTGCAGGGTGCGGATCTCCGCCACCGGCGCCCGCTCGTCCACCTGGTGCATGGTCTTGCCCACCAGCCCCACCTCGATCACCGGGCACAGCGCGCGGATGAAGCGGGCGTCGGAGGTGCCGCCGCTGGTGGATAGCTCCGGCGCGACGCCGGTCACGTCGGCGACCGCGGCGGCTACGAGGTCGGTGAAGGCCCCCCGCTCGGTCAGGAACGCCTCGCCGCTGATCGCCGGGGTTACAGTGATCTTCCCGGCGAAGCCCTCGCCCGCCTCGCCCGCCTCGGCAGCGATCCAATCGGCGAGGCCTTGGCCGGTGTGGTTGGGGTTGAAGCGGATGTTCAACCGGGCCCGCGCCACGCCGGGGATCACGTTGGTGGCCGTGTTGGGCGCATCGATCCAGGTCACCTCCAGATTGGAGGGCTGGAATTCCGCGTAGCCGTCGTCGAGCCTACGGGACTGCAAGGACGCCAGCAGGCGGATCAGCACTGGCGCCGGATTGGCCGCGCGATGCGGATAGGCCACGTGGCCGGCGATGCCCTGCACCGTGATCTCAGCGTTGATCGAGCCGCGCCGCCCCACCTTGACCATGTCGCCGAAGGTCTCGGCCGACGTCGGCTCGCCGACCACGCAATGGTCGATGATCTCGCCCTCGGCGCGCAGCGCATCTACCACCCTGGTCGTGCCGTCCGTCGCCACGCCCTCCTCGTCGCCGGTGATCAGGAACGAGATCGAGCCCGTCACCGTCCCGGCCGCGATGGCGTCGGCGGTCGCCGCGGCGAAGGCGGCGATGGCGCTCTTCATGTCCACCGCGCCGCGCCCGATCAGCACGCCCTCCACCACCTCGGCGGCGAAGGCGTCCTTTGACCACGCGTCCGCGTCGCCCACCGGCACCACGTCGGTATGGCCGGCAAAGCAGAGGTTCGGCCGGGCGGTCCCGAAGCGGGCGTAGAGGTTCTCGATCTCCCCGAACTTCATGCGCCGGCAGGCGAAACCCAGACCGCGGAGAGTCGCCTCGACGATCGCCATGGCGCCGGCGTCGGCGGGCGTCACCGAAGGGCGGCGGATGAGGTCGCGGGTGAGTTCGACGGGGTCGATGGCGGCGGTCATAGCGGCCCTCTATCTAGGAAATCGAAGCCGCGCGAGGACTCATGCCCAAGATCGATACCGACAACGCCCCGACCGGCTTCGGTTCGGCCTATCCTTCACCGTTCGACGAGGCCTGTCGGGATCGCAGGCGATGGCAGCTGGGCGACGCCGCGGGCCTGACCCAGTTCGGCGTGAACCTGATGCGCCTGGCGCCCGGCGTGTGGTCCAGCCAGCGGCACTGGCACACGGCGGAAGACGAGTTCGTCTGGGTGGTGTCCGGCGAGGTGGTGCTGGTCACCGACGACGGCGAGGAGGTGCTGCGCGCCGGAGACTGCGCCGGGTTCAAGGCCGGCGTCGCGAACGGGCATCACATCCAGAACCGGTCGAACGCCGAGGCGGTGCTGCTGGAGATCGGCACGCGGGGCCCGGAAACCGACAACTCGGACTATCCCGACCTCGACATGATCGTCGGGCCCGACAACGTGTACCGCCACCGCGACGGGACGCCGTACATTGAGATGGGCCTCGTCAGTCCCGCAGCAGCTCGTTGATGGACGTCTTGCTCCGGGTGCGCTCGTCCACCGTCTTCATGATCACCGCGCAGTAGGTGGACGGCAGGGACGGATCCACCGCGTTCGGCCGGGAGCCGGACATGATCACCGAATAGGGCGGCACTTCGCCGGTGAAGGTCTCGCCGGTGCGGCGATCCACGATAGGGGTGGTCGAGGTGAGATAGACGCCCATCGACAGCACCGAGCCTTCGCGGACAATGACGCCTTCGGCCACTTCCGAGCGGGCGCCGATGAAGCAGTTGTCCTCGATGATCGTGGGGTTGGCCTGCAGCGGCTCCAGCACCCCGCCGATGCCCGCGCCACCCGAAATGTGGCAGCGCTTGCCGATCTGGGCGCAGGACCCGATCGTGGCCCAGGTGTCCACCATCGTGCCCTCATCGACGTAGGCGCCGATGTTCACGAACGACGGCGTCAGCACCACGTTCTTGGCCAGGAATGAGCCCTTGCGCACCGTGCAGCCTGGCACCGCGCGGAACCCGGCGGCCTCGAAACGGGCGGCGTCCCAGCCGGTGAACTTCAGCGGCACCTTGTCCCAGTAGGGATGCGATCCACCGGCGTCGATCAGGCGGTTGGCGGTGAGGCGGAAGAACAGCAGGATCGCCTGCTTGGCCCACTGGTTGGTCACCCAGGTCCCGTCGGCCTCGCGCTGGGCCACCCGCAGCGTCCCGGCGTCCAGATGCTCGATGGTCTCGTGGACCGCGTCCCGCACGCGGCCGGTGGTCGAGGTATTGATGGTGTCGCGCGCCTCCCAGGCGGCCTCGATCACGGACTTCAGGTCTTCGGACATCGGGACTTCCTAGGCGGCTTGCTTCAGCTGGGCGTCGCGCAGGAACGGCGCCAGGTGCTCTGTGCGGTGATGGATGAAGGCGGCGGTGGATTGCGCGGCGTGGGCGCCGACCAGTACGGTGGTCATGCCCAGGGCCGCGGCGGGCGCGAGGTTACGCTCCGAGTCTTCGAAGAAGCAGGTGGCCTTGGCCTCGATGTCGTGCGCCGCGCTCATCCGGGCGAAGGCCTCGGCGCTGGGCTTGGGCTCGTATCCGGCCGAGCCGATGTGGAACACATCGGCGAACAGGTGGCTGAGGCCGAGGTGCGCCAGCACGCGCTCGGCATGCACGTCATCGGCGTTGGTGAAGATCAGCCGCCGGCCCGGCAGCCGCTCCAGCGCCGCCAGCAACACCGGGTCGCGGGCCAGCATCTCCAGCGATATGTCGTGGAATATGGCGTGGAAATCGGCCGGATCGACGCCGTGGTGCAGCATCATCCCCTTCAGCGTCAGGCCGTGCTCGGCCAGATAGCCCTTCTGCAGCTTGAAGGCCGCCTCGCGCGGCAGGCCGGTGACCTTCTCCACGAAGTCGGTCATCCGATAGACCACCTCGGCCATGAAGCCGGACTCGGCCGGGTAGAGGGTGTTGTCCAGATCGAACAGCCAGGTGTCGATGTGGCTGAGATCGGTCACCGGCGCACCAGGGTGCCGGACCCGTGCTCCGTGAACAGCTCCACCAGCATGGCGTGCGGTCGCCGGCCGTCCAGGATGACCACCGCCTCGACGCCGGCCTCCACCGCATCGATGGCGGTCTCCAGCTTGGGGATCATGCCGCCGGTGGCGACGCCGTCGGCGATCGCCGCGCGGGCCTCGGCCACCGTCATCTGGCGGATCAGGTTCTTGTTGGCATCCATCACGCCCGCCACGTCGGTCAGCAGCAGCATGCGCTTGGCGCCTAGCGCCCCGGCCATGGCCCCGGCCACCGTGTCGGCGTTGATGTTGTAGGTCTCACCCTCGGCGGACACGCCAATCGGCGCGATCACCGGGATGTAATCGTGCTCGGCGCTGAGCAGGCCATCGATCAGCGTCGTGTCGATGATCTTCGGCTCGCCCACGAAGCCCAGGTCGACGATCTGCTCCTCGACGCTGCCGGGCGCGCGGCGCGTGCGGGTGACCTTCTCGACGGTTATCAGCTTGGCGTCCTTGCCCGACAGCCCCACGCCGCGCACATCCGCCTCGGCGCCGGCCTGGGTGATCCAGCTGGCGATCTCCTTGTTGATCGCGCCGGAAAGCACCATCTCAGCCACTTCCATGGTGGCCTGGTCGGTGACCCGCAGGCCGTCCACGAACGTCGACTTTACCCCGGCCTTGGCCAGCCACGCCGAAATTTGCGGGCCGCCGCCGTGCACCACCACCGGATGAACGCCCAGCATCTTCAGCAGCACCACATCGGTTGCGAACAGCTTGGCCACCGACTCCTCGCCCATGGCGTGGCCGCCGTATTTGATGACCACGGTCTCGCGGTCGTAGATCTGGATGAAGGGCAGCGCCTCGGCCAGCGTCTTGGCGGTCGCCCAGCCCTGTTCCGTATCGTCGCTCAATGACCCGTCCTTACCAGCCCGCGGCGTCCCGATAGCGGACGGGGGCGGCCCTGTCACCCGCGCTGGACCGTGTTAGTCCAGGCGTCGCAGAGCCAACCCGGCGTTCACCGGGCCAAACACGCCGGCATCCGTGACGAACGGCGGCGAACGTGTGAGGAACCGGCCATGAAGAACGCACCGGTCCTGATCATCGTCTTCTACCTGGCGCTCGCCGTCTGCCTTTGGCCTCTGTTCGTCAGCGGCTCCCAGGTGGTGACCTACGGCCAGGCCGCCTACGCCGCCCACAAGCTGGCTGCGCTCCCGCCCGTCGCGGTGCTGATCGCCGCCGTGCAGACGGTCGTCCTGATCTGGGCCATCGCCGGCGCCGTCCTGCTCTACCGCAAAGGCCAAGACAGCTTCGGCTGGCTGGTGGTCGTGCTGGTCATGACCCCCACCCTCACCCAGCTGGCGGCGCAGTACGCCTGACCGATCAACGATTGCCCCCGATCAGGTCCCCTATCCCGCCCAGGACCGAGCCTTCGCCACGGTTGCCGCCGGCCCCGCCCGCCGCCGCCAGCATCCGCCCGGCCAGCCGGGAGAACGGCAGCGACTGCACCCAGACCTTCCCCGGCCCGCGCAGCCGGGCGAAGAACAGGCCCTCGCCGCCGAACACCATGCTCTTCACGCCGCGCACCATCACCAGGTCGAAATCGACGTCCTGGGTGTAGGCGGCCAGGCAGCCGGTATCGACGTGCAACTCCTCGCCCGGCGCCAGGACGCGCTCCACCACCGTGCCGCCCATCTGGACGAACACCCACCCGTCGCCCTCCAGGCGCTGCATGATGAAACCCTCGCCGCCGAACAGGCCGGTCATCACCTTGCGCTGGAACGCGATGCCGATCGACACGCCCCGCGCCGCCGCCAGGAAGCTGTCCTTCTGGCAGATCAGCGTCCCGCCCACCGAATCCAGCTTGATCGGCAGGATCGCGCCCGGGGTCGGCGAGGCGAACGCCACGCGCGCCTTGCCACTGCCCTGGTGGGTGAAGACGGTGGTGAACAGGCTCTCGCCGGTGACCAGCCGCTTGCCGGCCCCCAGCAGCGCGCCCATGAACCCACCGCCCTGGGCGCCCGAGCCGTCGCCGAACACCGTGGTCATCTCGATCGAGGCGTCCTTCCAGACGAACGACCCGGCTTCGGCCACCGCGCTCTCACCGGGATCCAGCTCGATCTCCACGAACTGCAGCTCCTGGCCCTTGATCTCGAAATCGATGTCGTCGGCCACGCTGGCGTTGCGGGAATGTTGGCTCCAAGGGCCTTGGGACATGGGAAGAAATCTCCGGCTTAGGGTCTGTTCAGATGTAGACAGCCCGGGCGCGCCAACCCGGTCAAGCCGGCTAGGTCAAGCCGGCCAGATCGGGCGCAGCCGCGAGCGGGGCGGGACCGCAGGCCATGCGGTCGCCCAGTGATCATTGAGCGGACCTTCGAGGTCTAGAAAGCCTGCTTCGCCCACGCCGTCCGGCACTGGTGTTGCGCCGCGAATCCGGCGGCCGGCATGGCTTGCACCCCGCCGCCGCTGGCGACGTCGAGGGCCTGGACCTTGCCGCTCTTGAAGCCCGCCCACTTTGGCAGGCCCGCGCCGTTCGGGTCGCCTGCCCGGGCGAAGTTGGTCCAGTAGGCCGACATCGTCGCCAGCAGCGCCCTCTGTTCGGCGTTTTGGGCGTCGCCCACCATGGCGAACAGATAGGGCAGTTCCGACGCATGGGCCGCGCCCATCGGCAGGCTGAGGACGTACTTTCCGCCGAATGCGCCGAGAAGTGGCACCGCCGTCTGGTCGCGGAACTCATACATCCAGACCGGCGCGCCCTGGGCGGCGATCCGCGCTGAGACGTTCGCGCCGTTGCAGGAGAAGGTGCTGTCGGTGCCGACCGCGGCGGTCGCGCGGCTGGGCTGCAAGGCGACGTCCGAGCCAAACTTCGCCAGGGGATAGTACTTGTCCGTCAGGTCGCGCACGGGAATCCCCGTTTCGGCGGCCAGGCTTTCGGCGCCCTTGGCATAGGCCTGCGGCGACATCAGGAATGACCTGTCCGCCGGATCGAGCTTCGGCGGCTTGCTCGCGAAACGGGCGCCCATTTCACCCATAGCGACAAACAGCAGGTTTTCGTCCTCGTTCGACCCGTTGATCACCGGGACCTTGTTGTTCGCGCCAGCGACGAAGGTGTCCCTGACCGTCTGTTTCAGCACCTTGCCGTCGATGGACGGGACGAGGTTGCCGATGGCGTCGGAGTAGGCGCTCATCAGACGCTTGCGGATCAGCGTTTCGGGGAGACCACGCAGGCACTCGGCCGTGACAGTGCCGGTCGCACAGGCCGGGCCGGCGTCCTCCCCGGCCAGGGTCTTCTCCAGAGCGACGGCGCTCTTGGCCTCCATGCCGGCCTGAGTCAGCTGTCCCGAAACGCCATAGGCGCCGCTCTCGATGATCGCCTTGTCGAACAGCCCGGCTGAGCGGGGCGAGGCCAGATGCGTCAGCACGCTGAACCCGCCGGCGGACTCGCCGAAAATGGTCACGTTGCGGGCGTCGCCGCCGAACGCCGCGATGTTCGCCCGCACCCAGGCCAGCGCGGCCTGCTGGTCCATCATCCCATAGTCGCCGGCGCTGCCCTCGGCGTCGCGCAGCGCGGGATGGGCCAGGAAGCCCATGGCGCCCAGCCGGTAGTTGATCGCGACCACGATCACACCCTTGGACACCAGCGGGGTCGCGTCCGCATAGCCGCCGGCGCTGCCGGTCGTGAAGGCGCCGCCGTGGATCCAGACCATCACCGGGAAGGGTCCCTTGCCGCTGGGCATGTGCACGTCCAGGTAAAGGCAGTCCTCGCTGCCGCCCGGCGAGACGAAGGCATTGTTCCCGGTCTGAAGGCACGACGCGGCCGACTTGCTCTTCGTGATCGGCGCGGTCCATTTCGGCGCGGGGGCCGGCGCCCGCCAGCGCAGGTCTCCGATCGGTGGCGCGGCATAGGGAATGGCGAAGTACGACTGCAGGACGCCGCGCGATGTCGCCGCCACCGGCCCGCCGGCCGTGGTCACGACCATCGCCGCGCCTGAATCGCCGGCCCGCGCCGACGTGGCCGCGCAGACGCCGAGCAGCGCGAGAGCCGTGCTCACGACGCGGCGATAGTTTCCGCGTTTCGCGCGTTTGAAGAGCCGGCCCATGTCGCTTTCCCCGTCGCCCACTTTGTCCTGGAGCGTCTGTTCAGGCTAGGCCGGTGCGCGGTCACCCGGCAAGCCGGCACAGGCCGGTTTCTCAGTCCGGCTCGGGCGAACCTGGATAGCTCACGCCCGTCAGATACAGCCCGTCGGCCGGCGCCACCGGGCCACAGGCCCTGCGGTCGCGCGCGGCCAGCGCGTCGGTCACGGCCCCCGCCGTCCAGCGGCCCACGCCCACCTCGGCCAGGGTCCCGGTCATCGACCGCACCTGACGATGCAGAAACGACCGCGAGGCGAATTCCAGGATCACCTCGGGGCCCTCCCGGCGCACCGTCGCCACGTCCAGGGTCTTCATCGGCGAATTCGCCTGGCAGTTCAGGTCGCGGAAGGTGGTGAAGTCGTGGTGGCCCACCAGCCCCTGCGCCGCCGCGTGCATCGCCTCGGCATCCAGCGGCTTCTTGACGTGCCAGACCCGCCCTTGCTCCAGGGCCGGCGGACTCAGTCGGTTGAGGATGCGATAGCGATACCGCCGCCCGGTCGCCGAGAAGCGGCTGTGCCAGTCCGCCTCGGCCACGCTGGCCTCCAGCACCGCGATCGGCTCCGGGACCAGGTAGGCGTTCAGCGCATTGCGCACCGTCTCTGCCGGCCAGGCCTTGGCCAGGTCCACATGCACCACCTGCGCCGTCGCATGCACCCCGGCGTCCGTACGCCCCGCCCCGTTCACTCGGACGTCCTCGCCGCAGAACGCCTTCACCGCCCGCTCCAGCGACCCCTGCACCGTGGCCAGGCCGCCCTGCGCCTGGAACCCGTGGTAGGGCTGGCCGTCGTACTCGATCAGCAACCGGTAGCGCGGCATCAGCCCAGCCTCGTCCCCGCCGGCACGGGCGTGCCGCGCAGGAACACCTCAGCGTCCTGTGGCCCGCGCCCTTCGCGCTGCACGCGCAGCAGCCGCACCGCGCCCTCGCTGGTCCCCACCAGCAGCCGGTCGTCCAGGGTCACGCCGGGCTCGCCCGCCGCGTCCTCATAGGCCGACAGCAGCGCCTTCACCCGCACGGGGCCTTTGTCCCCCGCCAGCTCGAACCACGCGCCCGGCGACGGCGAGTACCCGCGGATCTTCCCGTCCAGCACCCGCCCGGGCTTGCTCCAGTCCAGCCGCGCGAACTTCGCGCTCAGCTTCTTGGCGTAGGTCACGCCCTCGGCGGCCTGCGGCGTTTCCACGGCCCGGCCGGCGTCGATGTCCACCAGCGTCCGCACGATCAGGTCCGCCCCGGCGACCGCCAGCCGGCCGGCCAGCGTGGCGGCGGTCTCCAGGGCGTCGATGCGCACGCTTGCCGTCGCCAGGATCGGCCCCTCGTCCAGCCCCTCGGTCATCCGCATCACCTGCACGCCGGTGATGCGGTCCCCCGCCATCACCGCCCGCTGGATCGGCGCCGCGCCCCGCCAGCGCGGCAGCAGCGACCCATGCAGGTTGAATGACCCCAGCCGCGGCGCCTCCAGCAAGGCCCGGGGAAGGATCTGCCCGAACGCCACCACCACTGCCGCGTCCAGCCCCAGCGCCGCAAACGCCGCGATCTCCGCCGGATCGCGCATCGACACCGGCGTGCGGACCGCGATGCCCCGCGCCTCCGCAAACGCCTGCACCGGCGACGGCTTCAGCTCATGGCCCCGCCCGCGCGGCGCCGGCGGCTGCGAATAGACGCACGCCACCTCGTGCCCCGCCGCCGCGATGGCGGAAAGGGCGGCGACGGCGAAGTCCGGAGTGCCGAGGAAGGCGAGGCGCATGGCCTGCGTTTAGCGGGCGACGGCGGCCAAGGGAACGTCAGGCGGCCTTCACGCCCTTCTTCACCTTCTTGATCGCCTGTTCTCGCTTCAGGCGGCTCAGGTGGTCGATGAAGAGGACGCCTTCCAGGTGGTCCATCTCGTGCTGGATGCAGACCGCGAACAGCCCTTCGGCGTCCTCCTCGATCTGTTCGCCCTGGTAGTTCAGGTAACGCAGCTTCACCCGCGCCGGCCGCTCGACCTCGTCGTAGATCTCCGGCACCGACAGGCAGCCCTCCTCGTAGGGCGCCGTCTCTTCCGAGGCCCACAGGATCTCCGGGTTCACGTAATAGCGCGGCTGCGGCGGCTCTTCCTGGCGGGCCAGGTCCATCACGATCACCCGCTGGGGCACGCCGATCTGCACGGCCGCCAAGCCGATACCGGGCGCCTCGTACATGGTCTCCAGCATGTCATCCATCAACGCGCGCAGGGCGTCATCGACCACGGCGACGGGCTTGGACACCTGTTTCAGGACAGGATGCGGAACGACAAGGATCTCACGAAGGGCCATGGCGGGCAGGTAAGGGGCCTAAAACCGAGCGTCAAGGCGCGACACCCGCCCTGCGCCCTCAGGCCTCATCTCCAGCCACCAGCCGAACGGTCGGCGCCGGCTCCGCAGTCAGCTTGCTGAGCGGTCGCACAGCCGCCTCCAGGGGTTCCAGACTTTCGATGGCCCGGCCCTGGTGTTCGACCTTCAGCTCCTCGAACCGCTTGGCCTGGGTCAGCACCTGGGTCTCCAGCGACCCCACGAACTGGTTGTATCGGCTGACCGCCGCCTCCAGCGCCTTGCCCACCGAGCCCGCATGCGCGCCCATCACGGCGATGCGCTTGTAGAGCTCCTTGCCCAGCTCGGCGATCTTCTGGGCGTTGGCCGCCTGCTCCTCGACCCGCCAGCCGTAGACCACCGCCTTGCACAGCGCGAACAAGGTGGACGGCGTCACGATCACCACGCGCTTGTCCATGGCGTCGTTCATCAGCTCCGGCGCCCGGTCCAGCGCCGCCGCCAGGGCCGAGTCCAGCGGCACGAACATCGCCACGAAGTCCGGCGAGTTGTCGAACTGGTCCCAGTAGGCCTTGGCCGACAGACCCTGGACGTGGCTGCGCACGCTCTGCACATGCCGCGACCCCGCCGCGTCGCGCGAAAAATCGTCGGTGGCGTCCTGCAGTTCCAGGAAGGCGTTCAGCGAGCACTTGGCGTCGATGACGAACAGGCCGCCGCCCGGCAGCTTCACCGTCACGTCCGGCCGCCGTCGGCCCTCCTCGGTGTCTGTCGAGGTCTGTTCGTCGAAGTCGTAGCGGCTGGAAAGCCCCGCGGCGTCCAGCACATTGCGCAAGGTCTGCTCGCCCCAACGCCCCTGCACCCCGGCTCCGCGCCGCAGCGCCGCCGACAGCTTGCGCGCCTCGTCCTGCGTCGCCGTCGAGGCGGCCAGCAGGCTGGCGATCTGTTCCTTCAGGCCGCCCTGCTCCTCGGCCCGGGATTTCTCGACCGCGGTCACCTGTTCCTGGAACTTGGCAAGACTCTCGGCCACCGGCTTCAGCTGCGCCTCCAGCCGGGCCTGCGCCAGTTGCTCGCGGCCCCGCACGACGTCCTCGTTCCGCCGCAGGATCTCCTCGGCCACGCTGGCCGCCGACTGGTTGAGCTGGGCGCGCACCGCCTCACCGCTGTCCTGCAGCGCACTCAGCCGCGCCTCCGCGGTCACTGCCCGTACCCGCTCCTTGAGCGCCCAGGCGACGGCCAGTGCGGCGACGAGGACACAGGCGATAGCAAGGAAAATCAAACCGTTCATGCTGCGTTCCTAGCATGAGTCTGGGTGGAGAGTCAGGCCGGCCGCCTGGCCCGCATGGCCTGGGCGATGGTCCCGTCGTCCAGCCAATCCAGCTCTCCGCCCACCGGCACGCCCCGCGCCAGCATGGTCACCGACACGCCCGCCCCCGCCAGCCGGTCGGCCAGGTAATGCGCGGTGGTCTGGCCGTCCACCGTCGCCGGCAGCGCCAGGATCACCTCGCTCACCGCCGCGTCCGACGCCCGCGCCACCAGCGGCCCCACCTTCAGCGCGTCCGGACCCACGCCGTCCAGCGCCGACAGCAGCCCGCCCAGGACGTGATAGCGGCCGCGGAACGCGCTGGCCCGCTCCATGGCCCACAGTGCGCCCACCTCCTCCACCACGCAGATCAGCGCCCCATCGCGGCCGCGGTCGGCGCAGATCGCGCAAGGGTCCTGGGTGTCCAGCGAACCGCACAGCCCGCAGGTCTTCACCCGCGCCCCAGCCTCAGCCAGCGCGTCCGACAACGGCAGCAGCAGCTGGTCGCGTCGCTTCAGCAGCATCAACGCCGCCCGCCGCGCCGACCGCGGGCCCAGGCCCGGCAGTTTGGCCAGCAGCGCGATCAGCCGCTCGATCTCGGGTCCGGCGGAAGCGGCCACCCTAGAATTTCGGCAGGCCGGGGATGTTCAGGCCCGCCAGCGGTCCGGCCGCCTCGCGCATCAGCGACCCCTGCTGTTCGTCCAGCTGGCGTTTGGCGTCGGCGTGCGCGGCCAGCACCAGGTCGGCGACCATCTCGGCCTCGCCGGGCGCCATCAGCCCCGCGTCGATATCCAGCCTGCTAAGCTCGCCCGAGCCCTTCAGCACCAGCCGAACAGCCCCGCCGCCGGCCGTGCCGACGACCTCCAGCGCCGCGATCTTCTCCTGCGCGGCGCCCATCCGCGCCTGCATCATCTGGGCCTGTTTCATCAGGGCGTTGAGGTCGGTCATCGGGGGCTAGTCCTCATCGTCGTCTTCCTCGACAGGCGCCACGCTCTCCGCCATGGGCTCGGCGGCCTTGGCCAGGCTGCGCACGCTGACGATCTCGGCGCCCGGGAAGGCGTCCATCACCGAGCGCACGAACGGGTCCTGCTCGACCTGGACGCGGACCTCGCGTTCCTCACGCTTCTGGCGCTCCCAGGCGCTCTCGGCGCCACCACCGCCCTGGGTGGTCAGGAACCAGCGCTCGCCGGTCCACTCTTTCAGCCGCCCCACCAGCCGCTGCGCCAGGTCGGCCGGCGCGCCGGGGGCGGGCTCGTACTCGATGGCGCCGGGCCGGAACTTGATCGGCCGGATGAACCGCTCCACGTCCAGCTTCAGCCGGATGTCGCGCCGCCGGTCGATCAGCGCCACCAGGTCCTCGAACGTCTGCAGATTGGCCGCCGGCTCGGTCGCGGGCGCCGCATTCGGGGCCGGCATCGTCTGCCGCGCCACCGCCGACACCCCCAGCCCCGCTTGCCGCGCCGTAGCCGGACCTGCCGGCGAAGGCGGGCCGCCACTCACAGATCCGCCGCCGCCCACCGGCGCCCCGTCCTGCAGCCGCTTCAACGCCTCCTCCGGCCCCGGCAGGTCCGCCGCGTAGGCCAGCCGGATCAGCGCCATGTCCACCGCCGCCGCCGCATCCGGCGCGCGCCGCACCTCGTCGTAAGCCTTCAAAGTCAGCTGCCAGATCCGCGAGAGTGTGCCGGCCGACACCGCCGCGCCCACCGCGGCCAGCCGCAACCCCTGCTCCTTCGGCATCACCAGCGCCGCCGGCCCGATCGCCTTGGCTACCGAGGCGCCGTGGCAGTGGTCCAGCAGGTCCATCACCACCTGGTCCGGATTGGCGCCATAGCCGTACAGCTGCCGGAAGGTGGTGATCGCCTCGCCCGCCTGCCCGCGCATCACCTGCTCAAACAGTCCGATCGTCTGGGCTCGATCGGCGAGCCCCAGCATGTCCCGGATCGAGGCCGCCGTGACCGTCACGCCGGGATCGGCCTGCACGATGGCCTGGTCGAGCATCGACTGCCCGTCCCTGACCGAGCCCTCTGCGGCGCGTGCAATGAGCATCAGCCCCTCGGCCTCCACCCGCGCGCCCTCGTTCTCGCAGATCATCTCCAGGTTCTTGACCAGCACGTCGGGCTCGACCCGCCGCAGGTCGAACCGCTGGGTCCGCGACAGGATGGTCACCGGCACCTTGCGGATCTCGGTCGTCGCGAAGATGAACTTGGCGTGCGGCGGCGGCTCCTCCAGCGTCTTCAGGAGCGCGTTGAACGCCCCCGTCGACAGCATGTGCACCTCGTCGATGATGTAGACCTTGTAGCGCGCCTCCACCGGCGCATACCGCACGCCCTCCAGCAGCTCGCGGATGTCGCCCACCCCGGTCCGCGAGGCGGCGTCCAGCTCCAGCACGTCCAGGTGCCGCCCCTCGATGATCGAGCGGCAGTGAACCCCCTCCACCTTCAGATCCAGGGAGGGCTCGTGCACCGTATCGGTCTCATAGTTCAGCGCCCGCGCCAGCAGCCGCGCCGTGGTGGTCTTCCCCACCCCGCGCACCCCGGTCAGCATGAAGGCGTGCGCGATCCGGCCGGACGAGAACGCGTTGCGCAGCGTCCGGACCATGGCCTCCTGGCCATACAGGTCCTCGAACGCGCGCGGCCGATACTTCCGCGCGATGACGGTATAGGCGGCCGACGCCTCGGAGAGCGCCGCGCCGCTGGAAGGCTGGCCGGCGACCGGCGCCCCGCCGAACATGTCCGGCGTGTTCGGATCCCGCTCCGGTGGCTCAGAATCGTCGCGCGGAAAGTCCTCGTCGCCCATCCCGCCATCTAGCGGGACGCCCGCCCCCGGGCAAAGGGGTTCGCCCGAATCAGCGGTGGAAAGCTGGGGGATGAGGTGGAGACCGAACGACGACCCGGAACGGAATTCGTTGTGGCTGCTGCCTTCCGGCCCTGACCAAGTTGGCGAAGCGTCCGCCCGCCGCCGATCTCCGAGGCGGGATATGGCGGATGAGGGGCGCGGGGGCAAGAGGGAGGAAGTCGCAGGCAGGGCTCCGACGCGCCACCCGCTTGACGCACCCGACGTCAAGCGCACGCTATGACCCTTACCGCCAAGCCACCGCCCGGACCCAACCGGCGGCTCTCGGGAGACCCCAGTATGCATCCGACCCACCACGCCAAGGCCAATCCCGACAAGCCGGCCTTCATCATGGCCTACTCGGGCGAGACGGTGACCTATGGCGAGCTGGAGGCGCGGTCGAACCAGGGGGCGCACCTGTTCCGCAGCCTGGGCCTCAAGGCCGGCGATGCGGTGGCGTTCTTTATCGAGAACCACCCGCGCTACTACGAGGCGCTGTGGGCGGCGCAGCGGTCGGGGCTGCGCTTCACCTGCCTGTCGTCGAAGCTGACCACGGGCGAGGTCGAGTACATCGTCAAGGACTGCGGCGCGAAGGCGTTCGTGACCTCCCTGCATCTCGCGGAGATGGCGCTGGCGGTGGCGCCGCTGATCCCCGGCGTGGCGCTGCTGATGGTGGGCGGAACCGCCGGTCCCTACGCCAGTTTCGAGGACGCCCGCGCGCCCTTCCCGACCACACCGGTGGCCGACCAGATGGCGGGCGGGGCCATGCTCTATTCCTCCGGCACCACCGGGCGGCCCAAGGGCGTGAAGCGCGCCGGCGCCGTCGACCCCGCCATCGACGCGCCCAACGGCCTGGCGACGATCGGCCAGGCGCTCTACGGCTGGACGCCGGACACGGTCTACCTCTCGCCGGCGCCGCTCTACCACGCCGCCCCCCTGGGCTGGTCGATGGCGGTGATGGCGCTCGGCGGCACGGTCATCATGATGGAGCGGTTCGACCCCGAGGACTCGCTCCGCTTCATCGAGCAGTACAAGGTGACCTCTGCCCAGTGGGTGCCGACCCATTTCGTGCGCATGCTGAAGCTGCCGCCCGAGGCGCGCGCCCGCTACGACATGTCTTCGCTGATCGCCGTGTTCCACGCCGCCGCGCCCTGCCCGGTCCCCGTGAAAGAGCAGATGATCGCCTGGTGGGGCCCGATCGTGCACGAGTACTACGCCGGCACCGAGGGCAACGGCTTCTGCATCATCAACTCGGAGGAGTGGCTGGCGCACAAGGGCTCGGTCGGCCGGGGCATGACCGCCCAGGTGCGGATCTGCGACGACGACGGCGAGCCCCTGCCGGCGCGGGCGGAGGGCATGGTGTTCTTCGAAGGCGGCGGCCAGTTCGAGTACCACGGCGACCCGGCCAAGACCGCCGATAGCCGCAACAAGCACGGCTGGACCACCCTGGGCGACGTGGGCTGGGTGGACGAGGAGGGCTTCCTCTACCTCACCGACCGCAAGAGCTTCATGATCATCTCCGGCGGGGTGAACATCTATCCGCAGGAGATCGAGAACCTGCTGATCGGCCACCCCAGGGTCGCCGACGTGGCCGTGGTCGGCGCCCCCGACGAAGAGATGGGCGAAAAGGTCGTGGCCGTGATCCAGCCGATGGACTGGGCCGACGCCGGCGACGATCTGCGCACCGAGCTGCTGGCCTATGCCCGCGCCAACCTCAGCCACGTGAAGACGCCCCGCATGCTGGACTTCATGCAGGAACTGCCGCGCCACCAGACCGGCAAGCTCTACAAGCGCCTGATCCGCGATGCGTACTGGGCGAAGGACGGTCCGAAGATCGCGTGAACGAAGGCCACGCCGCGCGCACGATCCAGACGAAACGCCTGCGGCTGCGCCGGGCCGTCACCGGCGACCTCGACGCCCTGCATGCGATGATGTCGGACGCCGAGACCATGCGCTTCTGGTCGACGCCGCCGCATGCCGACCGGGAGACCACCGCCCGCTGGCTGGACAGCATGATCTCGGCGCCGGCCGCCACGAGCGACGACTTCATCGTTGAGCTGGACGGCCGAGACCACCTGACCGCCGACGTAGACCCGCGCAACCGCGGCTGCCTGGCCCTTCTGGAGCGCAACGGATTCCATGAGACCGGCCGCGCGGCGCGCACCTGGCTGGTCGGCGAGGACTGGTGCGACAGCGTCTGCCTGCGTTCGGATCGACCGAACTGACCCCCGGCGATCAGGTCGATGACCATGGTTCGAAGCCGCCGCGATGGTAGTCTCGCGCCATGAAGCGTCCTGCTCTCTCACCGGATGCCGCGCCCACGTTCGATGGGACAGTGGAAGGCGACCCTCCCGAACTGGCCGCCGCTACCGCGCGCGGCCTGGCTGACGTCGCAGCCGGTCGGACCGTGCCGCACGCTGAGGTCAGGGAATGGCTCCTCAAGCTGGCTCGCGGCGAGCGCGTCCTTAGACCACGGCCGCGAAAGACCCTTGGCGAAGGTTGAGTGATCCGACGACGCGACCCGCCGTGTCGAGGAAATCTACGACTACATCGCCCTCGACAAGCCGCTCGCCGCGGCAGCGTTCGTGACGGCCCTGGTTCGTTCGGGCGACAGCCTAGAATCCTTCCCGCGGCGCGGGCGAAGCCTCGGCGGCGAGATGCGCGAGTTGGTGTCGGTCAGACCCTATCTCATCCGCTACACCTATGACACGGCGCGGGACGTGGTTGAGATCGTGGCGGTGTGGCATGGCGCGCGCGACCGCTTGCCCTGACTGGCGCAGGTGCTAGACGCTCGGCATCGAACAATCGAGGGAGTGCGCGAATATGGACCCGGTGGAAATCAAGGACCTGCCCGGAATGGTGGGCCAGGAAGTGGGCGTGTCGGACTGGGTGCTGATCGACCAGGACCGCGTCAACAAGTTCGCCGAAGCCACCGGCGACCACCAGTGGATCCACGTCGATGTGGAGCGCGCCACCAAGGAGATCGGCGGCCCAATCGCCCACGGCTACCTGACGCTCTCGCTGATCCCGTTCCTGGGCGCCGGCATGCTGCCCGTGAAGGGCGTGACCCGCGGCATCAACTACGGCTCCGACAAGGTCCGCTTCATCAACATGGTCCGGGTCGGCAAGCGCGTGCGCATGCGCCAGAAGCTGATCGGCTGCGAGCCCAAGGCCGGCGGCATGCAGCTGAAGAACGAATGCACAATCGAGATCGAAGGCGAGGCCAAGCCGGCCTGCATCGCCGAGACGATGTCGGTGATCTACGGCGGGTAGCCTCGAAGGCTAGTCGCGCGCCGCCTCTTCCGCGGACGCCGCCTTCGCCCCGGGCGCCGGGGTGGTGTCGGCGACCGTGGCGGGGGCGAACGGGTTCTGCAGCAGGGCGATCGTCTCGCGGATGAACTTCGCGTGGGTGACGATGCCGATCTCGAGGCGCTCGTTGTTGAGCTCGACCTGCTGGGTCAGCAGGCCGGCGATGAAGCCTGGTCCCACGGCAGCCGCGCTGTCGGTGCTGGTGTCGGACGCCGCCATCGCGGCGACGGTGCGGCTCACGAACACTGGCCCACCCGAGTTGCCGGGGAACACCGAGAAGTCCAGCAGGAAGGTCGGGAAGACCTTGGCCGGCGCCAGCGGATAGGACGCTACCCGCCCTGAACGCAGAATCGGGAAACCCGCGGCGTTGGCCGACAGCCCGCGCGGGAAGCCCAGCGCCATCATCTCATCGCCCGCACCCACCTTGTACTGGGCGAAGGTCTCGTCGGCGGCCAGGTAGTCCTGCGGCAGCGCCGCCTTGGCGAACTCCGGTGGGGCCTTGATCGAGATGGCGGCCACGTCGCGGCCGGGGTGATGGGTCCACAGCTCGCGCCCCTCCCCGTCGCGGATCTTCAGCGGCTGGGGCGAGTAGCTCCAGGAGCCATCGGCGTTGGAAATGCGGTAGCCGATGCGGGCGTTGGCGCCGGGCATCTTCTGGAACACGTGATTGGCGGTGACCAGCACCGTACGTGGCTGGCCATCGGGGCCAGGCGCGGAGATGAGGAAGCCGGTGCCGACGGTTCGCGTACCGTCGCCCAACGGTTGTTCCAGTTGAACGGTCGCCTGGATGAGCTCCACGGCGAGGTCCATGACCATGTCGGCCTCTTGTTTCTCGAACGATGCCTTGTCGCGTCTAAGATGCGCGCGGTTGGTGCATACGGAATGAATCATGCCGTGGGTTCGCCAGCAAGCCACCACATTCAGGTGACGCCGGGACCGAACGCCGCGCACGGAAATGCGCCGGCCAGGGCCCGAGATGCTTGAGCCTGGGCGGCGGTCGTCGCATCTAGCCGCCATGAGCCTCCCCAAAGCGCCGGTCGCGGCCAAGATCCCCCTTCGCATCGAACAGCTCGGCCGCACGCGGACCGACGACTACGCCTGGATGAAGGACGACAACTGGCAGCAGGTGCTGCGCGACCCCAAGGCGCTGAAGGCCGACGTGCGCTCGCACCTGGACGCCGAGAACGCCTTCACCAAGGCCGTGCTGGCCGGGACCGAAACGCTGCAGGCGGCGCTGTTCGCCGAGATGAAGGGGCGGATCAAGGAGGACGACAGCTCCGTCCCCTCCCCCGATGGGCCCTGGGACTACTATTCCCGCTACGAACTGGGCGCCGAGCACCCGCTCCATGCGCGCCGGCCGCGCGATCGGCAGGATGGCGAGCAGGTGCTGCTGGACGAGGAAGCGCTCTCCAAGGGCAAGGCCTTCTTCCAGGTGGGCGCCGCCAGCCACAGCCCCGACCACGGCCTCTACGCCTGGGCCGCCGACGAGCAGGGCAGCGAGTACTACACGATCCGGGTGAAAGACGTGGCGAGCGGCGCGGAGGTGGGGACCCCGATCGAGAGCGCCTACGGCGACTTCTGCTTCTCGCCGGACGGGGCCTGGATCTTCTGGATCTGGCGCGACGAGAACGCCCGGCCGGCAAAGGTCTTCCGGCGCCGTTCAACCGGTGGCGAGGACACGCTGGTCTACGAGGAACTGGACGACGGCATGTTCCTGGGGGTCGGGGTAGCGTCCGACGACAGCCACGTGCTGATCCATGTCGGCAACCAGGAGACCACCGAGATCTGGCTGATCCCGGGTGACTCGCCGGACCGGGCGCCCGTCGTGGCGGAGTCGCGGCGGATTGGCGTGAAGTACAGCCTCGACCATTGGACGGACCGCTGGGTCATCCGCACCAACGACGACGGGGCGGTGGACTTCAAGCTCTGCGTCTCGGTCGCGGCGGTTCCGGCCAAGGCGAGTTGGGTCGATTGGATCGCCCATCGGCCGGGCCACTACGTCACCGGCTTTGCGGCCTATGCAGACCACCTCGTGCGCGCCGAGCGGGTCAACGCTCTGGACACCCTGGTCGTCACCGCTCGAGACGGGACCGAGCACACTGTGGCCTTCGACGAGGAGGCCTATGCGCTGAACCTGGAGGGCGGCTACGAGTACGAGACCACCACCGCCCGCTTCGTCTACCAGTCGCCGACCACGCCCCGGCAGACCTACGACTACGACCTGGCCACCCGCGCGCGGACCCTGCGCAAGACCCAGGAGGTCCCGTCCGGACACGACCCGGCCCGCTATGTGGCGCGTCGTGTCACCGCCCGCGCCGCCGACGGCGCCGAGGTCCCGATCACGCTGCTGATGTTGAAGACGGTGGCCGAGGCCGGCGCGCCGGCGCCAGTGCTGCTCTACGGCTACGGAAGCTACGGTCATGCGATGGAGCCCAGCTTCTCGATCCGCAACCTCAGCCTGGTGGACCGCGGCTGGATTTGGGCGGTCGCCCATGTGCGCGGCGGCTCGGACAAGGGGTGGGGCTGGTTCCTGGACGGCCGCAAAGAGAATAAGCCGAATACATTCAATGACTTTATCGCCTGTGCAGAACACCTGGTCGAAGGCGGCTACACGACGAGGGGCCAGATCGCGGCCTACGGCGGCTCGGCCGGCGGGATGCTGATGGGGGCTATCGCCAACCTGCGGCCGGACCTGTGGGGCGCGATCGTCGCCGCCGTGCCGTTCGTGGATGTGCTGAACACCATGAGCGACACCACCCTGCCCCTGACCCCCCCGGAATGGCCGGAGTGGGGCAACCCCATCGAGGACCCCGCCGCCTACGACCTGATCGAGAGCTACAGCCCCTACGACCAGGTCTCATCCCAGGCCTATCCCCCGATCCTGGCCACCGGCGGCCTCTCCGATCCCAGGGTCACCTATTGGGAGCCGGCCAAGTGGGTGGCGAAATTGCGGGCGCACACCACCGGCGCGGCCCCCATGCTGCTGAAGATCAACATGGAAGCTGGCCACGGCGGCGCGTCCGGACGGTTCGACTTCCTGAAGGAGATCGCCCTGGACTATGCTTTCGCCATCTGGGCGCTGGAGCAGCAGGGAGCGGCGGAATGATCATCCGGGCGGCGGGCGAAGCGGACGATGCGGCGCTGGCGGCGATCTACGGTCACCATGTCCTGCATGGCTTCGGCACCTTCGAGGAGGTCCCGCCATCGACGCCGGAGATGGGGCGCCGACGCGCGGCGGTGATCGGCGCCGGCCTGCCCTATCTGGTGGCCGAGGACGCCGGCCAGGTCCTGGGGTTCGCCTACGCGGGACCGTTCCGGCTGCGGGCGGCCTATCGCTACACGGTCGAGGACAGCGTCTACATCGCCTCGGACGCCATCGGCCGCGGCGTGGGCCGTCAGGTGCTGTCGGCGGTGCTGGGCGCCTGCGACGCAGCAGGCATCCGACAGGTCGTGGCGGTGATCGGCGACAGCGGCAACGCCGCCTCCATCGGCCTGCACCGGTCGCTGGGATTCGAGCCCGCGGGGGTCGGTCGCGGGTTGGGGTTCAAGCACGAGCGATGGGTGGACATCGTCTGGATGCAGAAAGCGCTGAATGGGGGTGACGGCCGCGCGCCGGACGTGCCGGGCCTATCCTTGTCGGGTGTCTGACACGCTTCGCACTGCAGAAGTCGGGCCTGCACCCCAAAGGCTTTAGACCGCCAGACAGTTGATGCGACTCTTTCTTATGTCGTTGTGCGCAATTGCTTCCGGGCCAAGAATTCCGCAAAACAGGCATCGTCCGTCGGGGCGGACTTGGAATGTATAATACATGTTACGGTTGTGGTCGGGAAATCGCACAGCCGATGTGGGGCCTGCGAATTCTGGTTCCCGCCTTATCAGGGGCCAGTTGCTCGCGATCGGGATTTCGGCGGTCGTCATGGCCGCGCAGTACCTGCTGCGGCCGATCTTCGACCACTCGGTCTATATGCTATGCGGACCGGCCCTGCTGGCTTGCGCCTACCTGGGCGGCGCCGGTTCAGCCCTGACCGCGACCCTGCTGATGTCGGGCAGCGGCTTTGTCCTGGATGGGCCTGCGGGCTTCCCCCTCCTGGAACGCGTGGCGCGCGCGTCCATCTTTCTCGCTCTGGGTCTGGGCATGGTCGAGATGGCGCGGCGGCTGACCGCCGGGCGCAACGCCGCACGCCGGCGCGCGGCGGCGCAGGACGACCGCGAGGCGCTGCTGCAGGCCAGCCTGGAGATCGTCGCCGACGCCTTGGTGGTGACCGACGACACGGGCCAGATTCAGAGCTTCAGCAACGGCGCCGAGCGCCTGTTCGGTTGCACCGCCGCCGAGGCTGTGGGGCGGAATTTCGCTGACATGATGCCGCCGGGCGAAGACATGGTCCTGAGCGGCGAGCCCTCGGCCAGCGCCGCCGACGCCAGCGGCAGCGCTCGGCAGGTCACCGGCCTGCGCAAGGACGGCGGCGCTTTCCTGATGGAGCTCAGGATCGGTGAGGTGCGCACGGCGTCGAGCCGCTTCCTTACGATGGTGATCCGCGACCTGAGCTCGATGCAGGAAGCCGAGCGACGATCGGAGGAACTGCACGCCCAGTTGACCCAGGTGTGGAGCCTGAACTCCATGGGCGAGATGGCGTCCGTCCTCGCCCATGAACTCAACCAACCGTTGTCAGCCGTCACCAACTATCTGCGCGCGGCGCGCAACCTGATCGCGCGGATGGAACTGGACGACGACGACCTGATCGACGCCGTGGCCCGGGCCGGCGACCAGGCCGTGCGCGCCGGCGAGATCGTCCGCACCATGCGCGATCTGGCGACCCGGGGCGGAACGCTGCAGAAACCCGAGAGCCTTTCGGCCGTGATCCGGGAGATCGACTTCATCGTGTCGCTGATGGCGCGCGATGCGGCTGTGCGGGTCGTCTACGACTTCCACAAGGGCGACGACACCGTCATCGCCGATCGGATTCAGATACAACAGCTTGTGGTCAACTTGGTCCGCAACGCCATCGAAGCAGTCACGAAGTACCCGAACCGACAACTCAATATTTCAACCCGACCCGATGCTGATGGTGTCATGATGACAACTGTCGAGGACAGTGGCCCCGGTATTGAACCAGGAGTCGCCGAAAGATTGTTTCAACCCCTGGCCAGCACTAAGCCCGAGGGCATGGGGCTAGGCCTCTCGATATCCAGTGCTATAGTCGCGAACCATAAAGGTCGAATCTGGGTAGAGCCCAGCCGCCTCGGAGGCGCCGCTTTCTGTTTCGTATTGGCGCGGGCAGGTCACGATGAGGATGTCAGGGACAGATCGGACGGTGTTCGTCGTCGATGATGACGCACCTGCGCTGGATTCGCTGGTCATGCTGTTGCGCTCCGATGGCCTCGCCTCCAAGGGCTTCCTCTCCGCCCACGACTTCCTGGCCCAGTTCGATCCCGAGGCCCGCGGTTGTGTGATCACCGACCTGCGCATGCCCAGCATGGACGGCGTGGAACTGATCAAGGCCCTCAAGGCGGCCAGCTGCATACTACCGGTGATTGTTATCACGGGGCATGCCGACGTCAGCCGGGCGGTGGACGCCATGAAGGCCGGAGCCAGCGACTTCCTGGAGAAGCCCTACGAGAGCGAGCAGATCCTGCGGGCCGTACGCGCTGCGCTGGAGGACTACGACGCCGCGGTGGACGCCGACGCCGCCCGCAACCGCGTCCTGCGCCGGATCGACAGCCTGACCGCCCGCGAGCGGCAGGTGCTGGACCAGATCATGGACGGCGCCAGCAACAAGGCCATTGCGGCCCAGCTGTCGATCAGCCCGCGCACGGTGGAAATCTACCGCGCCAACGTCATGTCCAAGATGCGCGCCGATAGCCTGTCGGACCTGATCCGCACCACCATCACGGCCGGAGCCGCCTGATCCCTCAGGCACAGGGCAGGTAGAGGCGCGCGCGGGTCCCGCGGCCTTCGCGGGAGGTCAGCAGGAACCGGCCGCCCGCGGCCTCGGCGAAATCGCGCACGCCGGCCAGGCCCAGGCCCGTGCCGCCACGGCCGCATCGGGTGGTGAAGAAGCGCTCGGTGGCTTGGGCCAAGGCCTCGGGCGACATGCCGACACCGGTGTCGGCGACCGAGACCACATTGTATCGGCCGGTCGCGACGCCCAGCGCGACGGCCTCCGTCTCGTCCAGGGTCCAGGCCTGGGCGGTGATCATGATCGTCCCGCCAGACGGCATGGCGTGGCTTGCGTTGACGCAGAGGTTCAGCAGCGCCGATTCCAGGCCCGCGCCATCCACGGGGCTGAGCAGGAGCGCGTCGGTCAGGCGCACCTCGACGGCTATCGCGCGCGGCGCCGCCAGCCGGGCGCGGCGCGCAGTGGTGGTGATGGCTTCGGCGCAATCCACCGGCGCGGGCCGCGCCGCCTGCGACAGGTCCATCAGACGGCGGACCAGTTCAGCGCAGCGCTCGGCCGCCGCCTGGCTCACCTGGATCAGTTCATGGCCAGCCGAACCCTCGATCACCTCGTCCGCCAGCGCCACGTTGACGTTGAGGATCACGGTCAGCAGGTTGTTGAAGTCGTGCACCAGGGTTCCTGTCTGTCGGTGCAGCGTCGCCAGGCGCGTCTCGGTGCTGGCCCCCTCAGAGACCTTGCTGTCGAGTAAGCCGTCGAAAGGCATTGTGCGTAGCGCCCCTTGCCGCGTTCGTCGCCGGACCCTGGCCGACCTGATCAAAACCATTCCACCCGCCGCGATTCATCCCGAGGCGACGATCCCGAACGGCGGCCCGCCGCAGGCCCGGAACCTTCCCTGACCGCGCTCAGGCGGCCACCAGCCGGACGGGCTTGACGTCGCGCAGCATGTAGCCGCCGCCCCACACGGTTTCGATCACCCCGTCGCCGCCCGAGGCCGCGGCAATCTTCTTGCGCAGCTTGCAGATGAACACGTCGATGATCTTGATCTCAGGCTCGGACAGGCCGTTATAGAGGTGGTTGAGGCAGGCCTCCTTGGTCATCACCGAGTTCTTCCGCAGCGAGAGCAACTCCAGCATCTTGTACTCGCTGGGCGTCAGGTGGATCGGCGTGCCGCATACCTCCACCCGTCGGGTGTCGAGATTGAGCGAGATCTTGCCGGTCTTGATGATCGACTCAGCCTGGCCGCGCGACCGTCGCACCACCGCGGCGATTCGGGCCACCAGTTCGCCCTTGTGGAAGGGCTTGGTCACATAGTCGTCGGCGCCGGCGGTCAGGGCCTGGATCTTGCTCTCGGGCCCGTCCGTCCCGGTCAGCATGATCACCGGGGTCATCAGCTTCTTGGCCCGCAGCGCCCGCAAGGCTTCGAAGCCGGACATGTCCTCCAGGTCGAGGTCCATCAGGATGGCGTCATAGCCATAGAGCTGGGCCAGTTCGACCCCCTCCTCGCCCGAGGCCGTGATCGCGACATTGTGGCCGGCGCTGATCAGAGCCAGTTCCAGACTGCGGGCGGCGGACGCGTTGTCTTCGACGAGAAGGATATGCATGGCTTAGCCCTCGATCTTGCGGGTGGAATGGATGGGAACCGTCGCGATGACCGACCGGGAAATCTTCAGGAGCTCGGACATCCGGAACGGCTTGGCGAGCACGCCGTCGGCGCCCAGATGGCGGGCCCAGGCGAGGTAGTCGGCGCCGCGGCCGCGGCCGGCGCCGGAGATGGCGATCACCTTGGGCGGGCGACTGACGCCCTTGATGGCGCGGATCGCACCGAGGCCTTCGATGTCGGGCATGACGATGTCAGTGACCACCAGGTCAGGCCGGTGGGTGCGGGCCATGCTGATGCCGTCGCGGCCGTTCTCGGCGGCGACCGTCGAGAAGCCGGCGGCCTGAAACGCCATCGACATCAGCCGCAGAAGCGCTGGATCGTCGTCGATGATAAGCACCGTGCCGCCCACGTTCCGCCCCTGCGGCCAACGGGCTTACACCCGCCTTCAGCCGCTGCTCACTATGGTTAACGATCAAGAACCACAGTGATTCGAAGGCTGGATATCCAGGGCGACTACCTAAGGGGGTTCCCCTGTGACGGGCTGTCGCGGCGCCACTGAGTTATGGGCGGCGCATCTGGTAGGCGCCGCCATTGCGTCGCATAGATATAGCGTCCTACGCCCTTCCAAAACCTCGTTCATTCGCCGGCACACGCCCCGAGGTGCTTAGATGTCGCACGTGCGCCAGCGCCTGAATGAGGGCGCCGACCCGCTGGGGCATGTGCTGTGCGAGGCGAAATACCGGGCGACCTGACATCAGGCCGTGGCCGCAGCCCGGAGCGACCACCCGCGAAGGGTCGCGCGTCCAGAATTAGGATGGGACGTCCGTGGCTGGGGAACTAGGACTCGAACCTAGAACGACGGTACCAAAAACCGCTGTGTTACCATTACACCATTCCCCAGCAGGAACGGCCAACGGAGGGGCTAACCCCCGTGGGAGCGGGGGAAATAGCGCAGCGGACCGACCGATGCAACGCCCCTGCGCATTGCCCCGCGAACCCCGGCTTGCGGAGGCGAGGACCCTCCTCTATACGGGCGCTTCCTAAAAGTCGGAGTGTGGCTCAGCCTGGTAGAGCACCGCGTTCGGGACGCGGGGGTCGCAGGTTCAAATCCTGCCACTCCGACCAATTATTTCCCCTGCTAACAGCGGGCATTTTCCCGCTTCCAATTAGTCCCGAGGAGTCCGCCGGTTGGCGGACAACCCGGCCTATTGCGTGGCTCTCGGCGCCGGCCGATCAGGCCCCTTTCCCACCCTTTGCGACCCTTCTCTCCAGGCCCGAAATGGAAGTGTACGTTCCACATTCCTTTCCCTGCTATCAGGGAAAGGAATGTGCATCCGGTGAGCACCGCGGAGACGGCGGATCGGCGGCGCTGATCAGGCGGCGCGGCTGATGGCGGACTGTGGCCGCCAGTTCCACGGCAGCAGCTCGTCCAGCTTCTGAGCGGGGTGATCGGCGATGCGGGCCAGGACGTCGGCC
>CALQQB010000035.1 GCA_943332615.1 Phenylobacterium deserti | reverse complement strand
TGTTCTACTTTTGTTCCATGGCCAGCGACGCTGACATGATCGAGGACAACAGCCGCCTGCTGCGCAGCCTGGCCGAGCTCAGCCTGGCCATGGCCGGCGATCTTCAGGCCGCCCTCGCCAAGGCGGACAACGTCAGGGACGTCCTGGGTCTGGCCAGCGCCTTCGCCAAGATCGGCCGCTGCATGCGCCTCACCGTGGCGCTGCGGGCTCGGCTGGCTGAGGGCAAGACCCTGGTCGCCGCGCCCCGGGCGCAGGCCGAACATCAAGCGCCGCTCGACGCCGAGCTGGCCCATGAGTCCGACCCGTCAGAGGCCGACCCGTCCGAATCCGAGCGCGCCGAGCGCCCCGATCGCGAGACCCTTTACGAGCGCCTGCCCAACGGCGATCCGGCGGAGATCGCCCGCGGTATCGCCCTCGAGCTGATCCAGGTCGCCCGCACCCTCAGCGCCCCGAAGGCCCGGGGCGCCAAGCCCATCGTCCTCACCCGCGACTACGAAGCCCTGTGTCGCGATCTGGTCGCCAACGACCCCCAGCCGCCGGACAATCCGCCGATAGCCTTCGCCGCCCGCGGCCCGCCCTGATTGCGGTGAGGGAAGGCTTCATCGTGTGCGCGCCTAGAAGTCCACCGCCAGGCCCTTGCGCTCCCAGTCGCCGAAACGGGTGGGTTCGAGGCCTTTTGGCCCGCCCTGTTCGGGGGCGAGTTCGGCGGCTGCCGCGGCCGTGCGGCGGGCCTCCGCCTCTTGCAGGGCGCGGCGCGCGGCGTCGCTGAGCGGCTTGCCGGGGGCGGCGCCAGGGATTTCGGCGGGCGGGATGTCGTCCATGTCCCACATCTAATCCCTTGCGCCCGCGTCCCCAAGAGGGCACGCCGCGCGCCGTGAGTTCGCCCCCTGATCAAGATACGCCCCCTGTGGCCAGCCTGCCCGCCCCGTCAGGCCTGCCGGCCCGCGCCGCTGCCCTCGACCTGCTGGCCGCCGCCCTGTCGCGGCGCGCGGGCCTCGACGAGGGCCTGAACCATCCGGCCCTGGCGGCGCTCGCGCCCCGCGACCGCGCCTTCGCCCGGGCGCTGGCCATGGCCACCCTGCGCTGGCTTGGCCCCATCGACACCGCCCTGCAGGCGCGGCTCAAGAAGGCGCCGCCCGAGGCGATCGTCCATGTCCTGCGGCTGGGTGCGGCGCAGTTGCTGGTGCTGAAGACCCCGGCCCACGCCGCCGTAGGCGCCACCGTCGATCTGGCCGCCGCCCAGAAGGGGGGCCAGCCGTTCAAGGGGCTGGTCAACGCCGTGCTGCGCGGCCTGATCCGCGAGCCGCCCGAGCTGAACGATCCGTCGCTGATGGCGCCGACCTGGCTGCAGGCCCGCTGGCGTGCGGCCTATGGCGAGGCGGAGGCCCGCGCCATCTGCGCCACGATCGGTGACGAGCCGGCGACCGACGTGACCCTGAAGGACGGCGCCGACGCGGCCGGCCTCGAAGCCGAACGGCTGGCTGGCGGCAGCGCCCGCGTGGGCCTGAAGGGCGAGGTCTCGACCTGGCCCGGGTTCGCCGAAGGCCTGTGGTGGGTGCAGGACGCCTCAGCCGCGATCCCGGCCCGCCTGCTGAACGTGAAGCCCGGCGAGACCGCCGTGGACCTCTGCGCGGCCCCTGGCGGCAAGACCCTGCAGCTGGCCGCCGCCGGCGCAACGGTCACCGCCCTGGACCGTTCGGCCGGCCGCATCAAGCGGGTCACCGAGAACCTGGCCCGCGCCGACCTCACCGCCGAGACCATCACCGCCGACGCCGCCGAGTGGCGCGACGGCCGCACCTTCGACGCCGTGCTGATGGACGCCCCCTGTTCGGCCACCGGCACCTTCCGCCGCCACCCCGACGTCCTGTGGGTGGCGAGCCCCGCCGACGTGCCCAAACTGGCCGCGATACAGTCGCGGCTGCTGGACAGCGCGGCCCGGCGCACGAAGGTGGGCGGGCGGCTGGTCTACTGCGTCTGCTCGCTGGAATCGGAAGAAGGCGAAGGCCAGGTCGCCGCCTTCCTGGCCCGGACACCGGGGTTCGATATCGACCCCGTGGAGCCGGGCGAGGGCGGGGCGCCCGAGGCCTCGCTCCGGCCCGACGGGACCCTGCGGATTCTGCCGCACCACCGGGCGGGTGGGACGGACGGATTCTATGTGGCGCGGATGAAACGCAACGCCTGATCCCCCTTGCGCTACAGAGTTTCCCGGCTGACTTGGATCAAATCAGCCGAGCAGGAAGAGCGACCAAGCAAAAACTCTAGAGCCCCGTTTCGATTCATTCGAAACGGGAACCACTCTAGATGTCCTCGACGATCCTGCGCGCTGTCTTCCGCGGCCGTTCGATCATCACCCCCGGATAGCCCTTCAGCGGCCCCAGCGGTTCGCCCAGATAGGTCCAGTCGGCCTGCTGGCTGAGGTTCAGGTGGTAGCGCGGCTCGCGGCCGGTGCGGGTGGCGAACAGCGGGCGGGGGATGTTGAGCATCTTCGGCGAGCGGGCGCGCTCATAGAACAGCGGCGTGCCGCAGCGGGCGCAGAAGCTGCGGGCCGTGCCCAGGTCAGGGTCCTCGTAGCGGGTGACGTGGTCCTCGCCGGCCAGCAGCCGGAACCGGCTCTTCCAGCTGCCGACATAGGTCGCATAGGCGCAGCCCTGGGCGTGGCGGCTGGCCGGGCCATGGTCGTGCCAGGCCCAGACCGCCGGCACGTCGATCTCGAAGCGTACCGCGCCGCAGACGCAGGCGCCCTCAGCCTGCACCTCGGAGCGCTTTTCGCGGGGCGGTCGGGCCATGGGGAGCTTTCTGGAGGCTTGCGGGTCTGGGAGCTGCAGCGGAAGGTGCGGACAACAAAGATGGGAGAAACGGCGATGGGCTCAAGGGCGCTGGTATTGGGCGGCGGCGGGCCGGTGGGCATCGCCTGGGAAAGCGGGCTGCTGGCGGGGCTGGCCAGGGCCGGCGTCGATCTGGGCAAGGCCGACTTCATCATGGGCACCTCGGCGGACTCGTTCGTCGGCGCGCGGCTGGCGCTGGGGGCGGAGGCGGCGGGGCTGGCCGATCCGATCCTGGCGGATGCGGCCAAGGCCGCCGCCGCGACGCCATCGACCGGTCGCGGCGCCGGGACGCGCGGCGGACCGCCGGCGGACCTGTCGAAGCTGATGACCCTGATGGGCGAGGCCCAGTCGGGGGCCCGCGACCCGCAGGCCGTCCGCGCCGAGATCGGCGCCTTCGCCCTCGCCGCCCAGACGCTGGACGAAGCCGCCTTTATCGCCACTTTCGGCCGGTCTTTCGCCGCCCTGCCGGACGATGCATGGCCCGAGCGCGGCTACGCCTGCACGGCGGTCGACGCGGAGACCGGCGCGTTCCAGATGTGGACCCGGGACAGCGGCGTCGGCGTCACCCGAGCCGTGGCCTCCAGTTGCAGCGTGCCGGGCATCTACCCGCCGGTGACCCTGGACGGACGCCGCTACATCGACGGCGGCATGCGGTCATCCACCAACGCCGACATGGCCACGGGCCACGACACCGTGGTGGTCATCGCCGTCCGCCTGGGCGGCGGAGACGAGCGCAGTGCGCGCCTGTCGGCCACGTTGGACGCTGAGGTCAAGGTCCTCACCGACGCCGGGGCCAAGGTGACCCTGATCGCCCCGGACGCCGCCAGCCAGGCGGCCATGGGCGTCAACCTCATGGACTTCCGCCGGCGCGGCGACGCCGCGAAGGCCGGGCTGGCGCAAGGCGCAGCCCTCGCGGCGGAGCTGGCGAAGGCCTGGTAGTCGCGCGTTCGTGACGGCCTGGCCTCAGCCGTTCTTCTTCACATAGTTGCGGATCGCCGTGACGATCCGGTCCTGCACGTCGGGCTCCAGATAGGCGTGCATCGGCAGGGCCAGCACCCTCCCGGCCGCGGCCTCAGTCACCGGCAGCCCGCCAGGGGCCGGATAGTGGGCGTAGGGCGCCTGCTGATGCAGGGGCACGGGGTAGTAGACGGCGGTGGGGATCTGCTCGGCCCGCAGGTGGGCGGCCAAGCCGTCGCGGTCGTCGGTCTCGATGACGTACTGGGCCCACACCGAGACGCCGCCCGCGATCACCGACGGCGGGCGCACCACATCGCCCAGGCCCTCGGCGTAGCGGGCGGCGACGCGGCCGCGAGCCTCGATCTCGTCGGGGAAAATGGCCAGCTTCTGCAGCAGAACGGCAGCCTGGATGGTGTCCATCCGGCTGTTCATGCCGACCCGCATGTTCAGGTACTTGGGATCGTGCTCGAACGTCCGGCCCTCCAGGTCGGACTTCACCGCCTGGCCATGGACGCGCAGGCTGACCAGCAGGTCGTGCAGGCGCGCGTCCTTGCACAGCACCGCGCCCCCGTCGCCGTAGCAGCCCAACGGCTTGGCCGGGAAGAACGAGGTGGTGGTGAGATCGGCCCAATGGATCGGGTGCTTGCCATCAAGCGTGCAGCCGAAGCCCTGGGCGCTGTCGGCGATCAGCTTCAGGCCGTGCTTCCGGGCGATGGCGGCCAGGGCCGGGTAATCGGCGGGCTGGCCGAACAGGTCAACGGCGATGATCGCGCGCGGGGTCAGCCTGCCTTCCGCCTTCACGGCTTCGATCGCCGCGTCCAGCTTCGCGGGATCGATGTTGTAGGTGTCGTGCAGCACGTCCACGAACACCGGGGCCGCGCCCACCAGCGGCATGACCTCGGCGGTGGCCGCGAAGGTGAAGGCCGGGCAGAATACCGCGTCGCCGGGTCCGATCCCCCAGGCCATCAGCGGCAGCACCAGCGCTTCTGTGCCCGACCCGCAGGACAGCGCGAAGGGCGCTTGCCCGAAGGCTGAGAGCGCGGCCTCGAACTGGCCGATCTCGGGGCCCATGATGTAGGCGCCGGAGCGAACCACCTTGAGGATGGCGTCCTCCAGCGGCTGGCCCAGGCGGGCGCGCTGGGCGGCCAAGTCGATGAACGGGATCATGGGCGGGCTTCTGCCATGTGTCGGGCCGCGCGGCCAAAACACGCTTGGTGACGGGGTGTTGCTACCCCTCGCGGGTCATCTGCGCCATGCCGTGCATCTCCGGGTCCGAGATGCTGTCGCGACCGGTTTCCAGGCGGCCGGCGTAGCGGCGCAGCCAGCCCGGATGGCCCGGCAGGGTCAGCGACAGGTCATACCAGCCGCCCTGCTTGCCGAGCGGCCAGGCGTTGACGAGCCCGCCACCCGGCGGCACGGAAGCCCGCCAGGTCTTCAGCGCATAGGCGTTACCCATGGCGTTGGCCTCGATGGCCTTGTCGCCGGTGTTGCGGAGCGTCAGCGTCAGTTGCACGGCCTTGGGATCGAAAGCGGCGGTCAGGCCCAGCGGCGGCTCGGCCACACCGCGGAAGTGGCGATGGTAGCCGGCGGGGCCCAGGATCCAGAGGTCGTAGCGCCCGTCCACGAGCTGCCATCCGTCCAGCAAACGCTCGCCGGGACCGACGGTATAGCGCCGGGGCGCCGGCGTCAGATCCAGCAGGTTGTAGGCGTGGAACACGGCGGCGGCCTTGCCGGTGTTGCTGAACGCCAGGCGCGCGGCGCGGGCATCGACGCTGATCGTGGTGTCCAACGCATAGGGCAGCGGGCGGGAGGGCCGCACGCCGGCCGCCTGTTCCGAGGCCTTGGGCGTGGTGGGGGTCGGCGGACGGGTCTTGGTCGGCAGGGCGGCGGCGCGCAGTGCGGTGTCGCGGGTGGCGGGCATCGCCGGGGGCCGGGGCTCGCGGTTGGGCGTCTTGAAGTTCAGGGTCGAGGTGAGGTCGCCGCAGACCGCGCGGCGCCAGGGGCTGATATTGGGCTCCATCACCCCGAACCGCGCCTCAAGGAAGCGGATCACCGAGGTGTGGTCGAAGGTCTCCGAACTCACCCAGCCGCCGCGGCTCCAGGGCGAGATCACCAACGCCGGCACCCGCGCGCCAAGGCCATACGGGCGGCCCATCAGCGCCGGTGGATCGGCGGCCCCGGCCCGAACATTTCGGACCATGTGATGTTCGCCGGCCATGTCCACCGTGGACCCGCCCAGCCAGCCGCCCTCGGGGTTGCGAGACGGCGGGGCCGGGGGCGGGACGTGGTCGAAGAAGCCGTCGTTCTCGTCGAACATCATCAACAGGACGGTCTTGCTCCAGACCTCCGGGTTGGCGGTCAGTGCGTCCAGCACCTGGGCCGTGTAGTCGGCGCCCTGGGCGGGGCTCGAGGGGCCCGGGTGCTCGGAGGCGGCCTCCGGGGCCACCACATAGGACACCTGCGGCAGGGTTCCCGCCATCGCGTCGGCCTTGAGCGCGGCCAGGGTGTAGGTCGACAGCCCGTCGCGGGCGAGGCGAGGCTCGGCGCCCGGCGCCTTCTCGTGCGCCGCGCGGAACGGCGCGAAGCCGACCAGCGAGTTGTCGTTGAAGTTGTCCGCCATGTCCTGGTAGACGCGCCACGACACGCCCGCCTGCGTCAGCCGCTCGGGGTAGGTGGTCCAGAGGTAGGGGTCCTTGGCCCCGCCGTCCGCCGGGAACCGGTCGTGCGTATTGAAGATGCCTGGGCCGCCCTTGGCTCCAGCCGGGTCGTGCGTACCGGTGAACAGGAACAGCCGGTTGGGATTGGTCATCGACTGGATCGAACAGTGCCAAGCGTCGCAGACCGTGAAGGCGTCGGCGAGCGCGTACTGGAAGGGGATGTCGTCCGGCTTGTAGTAGGCCATGGCGTGCTCGCCCTTGAACGCGGGCCAGCGGGCCATCCGCCCCTCGTCCCAGGCCCCCTGGGCGTCGGCCCAGTTATGCGGCGTGCCCTCCATCCGCATGTGAGCGAAGGTCCTCGTCGTCTCCAGCGGGAACGGCGCGACAAAGGTCGGATGGCCAGGCCCCGACCCACTGGCCTGCATCCAGACCGTGCGATCGCCTTCCAGCGGGATCGGGAAGCGGTCGGCGAAGCCACGTACCCCGTTCAGAGCCCCGAAGTAGTGATCGAAGCTGCGGTTCTCCTGCATGAAGATGACCACGTGCGCCACGTCCTTGATCGTGCCGGTGCGCACGGCGGCGTCGATCGCCCGGGCCCGGGCAATGGCGGGCGGCAAGGCCGCGGCGGTGGCGGCGCTCAGCAGGAAATGGCGGCGGTCCATTGTTATGCTAACCGGCCTCCCAACCGCGATCACTACGGCCCCTTGTAGACCGTTCCTGCCTTCATGACGAAACCCACCTTCTGCAGGGTGGTGACATCCTTCCGTGGTTCCAATCTTACGGCGCCTGCTGCGCCTGCGCCGCGCCCTCAGATCTGCCGGGCGCGGCCTTCCCAATAGGGCGCGCGGACCTTGTTGCGCTGGATCTTGCCGGCTTCAGAGCGGGGCAGTTCGGTCACGAAGTCCAGGCTGCGCGGGACCTTGAAGCCGGCCAGGCTGTCGCGGGCGAAGGCCAGAATTTCCTGGGCCAACAGGTCCGAGGGCGCGTAGCCGGGCTTCAGCAGGATCACCGCCTTCACCTGTTCGCCCCACTCGTCGTGGGGCACGCCGACGGTCGCGCTATCGGCGACGGCGTCATGTTTTATCAGCTCGTTATCCACTTCCTGTGGATAGATATTGACCCCGCCGGAGATGATCGTCTCGGCGCTGCGGCCGGTCAGGAACAGATAACCGTCGTCGTCGAAGTACCCCATGTCGCCCATGGTGAAGTAGTCGCCGATCCGGCTGTCTAACGTCTTCTTCTCGTCCTTGTAGTAGGTAAACGCGCCGCCGGGCGGTAGCTGGTGGTAGATGGTCCCCGACACGTTCGGCGGGCACTCGGCGCCCTGCTCATCGACGATCTTGGAGCCCAGCAGTTCGGGCTTCTTGCCCACCGAGCCGGGCTTTCGCAGCCACTCGTGGCTGTCGATCATGAAGCCCGCGCCGCCTTCGGAGCCGGCGTAGTACTCGCTGAGCACCGGGCCGAACCACTCGATCATCGCGTGCTTCACCTCCGGCGGGCAGGGCGCCGCGCCGTGGACGATGTAGATCACCGACGAGATATCGTACCTGGCCTTCACCTCGGCCGGCAGCGCCAGCAGCCGCTGGAACATGATCGGCACCAGGTGCAGGTGGGTGACCCGGTGCTGGGCGATGGTGCGCAGGGTGTGCTCGGAATCCCATTTGTCGAGGAACACCAGGGTCGCGCCGGCGCCCATGGCGGCGCGGACGTCGAAGGCCAGCGGGGCGGCGTGATAGGCCGGACCGGCGCAGAGCTGCACCGAGGTCTCGTTGTAGCCGCGCAGGGCGTACATGCCGGGCGGGGCGACTGCCGGGACTGCGCGGAACACGCCCTTGGGCCGGCCGGTAGTTCCCGACGTGTAGAGCATCTGGTTGCCCAGCACCGGGTCGGTGATGTCGGACCCATCGAGGCCGGCCAGCGACGGCTCGTAGTCGTCAAAGCCCTCAATGGGCCCGCCGACGGCGATCTTCAGCTTCAGGTTCGGGGCCAGGGCGACCGCGGGGCCGCTGGTGACCACGCGCGGCTCGGCGAACACCGCCTGGGCCTCGCAGTCGTTGAGGATGTAGGCGACCTCGTCGACGTTCAGGTGCCAGTTGACCGGGGTGATCCGGAAGCCGCCGCGCAGGGTGGCGGCCTGCAACTCCACGAACTCGCCGCGGTTGGACAGGATCAGGGCGACGGAATCGCCCGCCTTCAGGCCAGCGTTGCGCAGCAGCCGCACGATGCGGTTGGCGTTGCGGTTCACCTCGACGAAGGACCGGCTTCGCCCGTCCGGGTCGATCACGCAGGCCTTGTCGGGGATGAACTCCGCGTGCAGCGCCAGCGTCATGCCGGTCATCGCGGCGGCCTCCTGCCGCTCCGCCAGGCTCGCCCGATCCATCACCGCACCCATGCCTCAAGCTCCCACATACCAATTATTCGGACATAACTGACCGTTGATCGGCAACATGGCACGGCTGCGGCGGGCCGGACAATCGCGGGGTATCGCGAACGGCCTTTCCCACGAAGTGGCAGAGGAAGTTCAGGCCTTGCTGAGCCTCTTCAGCACGAATCCGCCCACCGTCGCGCCGACCGCTGTCACGAACGTGCCCCAGGCGATGTCAGTGATAGTGATCTGGGTGGACCAGACCTTGAGGGTGGCTTGGTTGGTCAGGTCGTAGGTGGCGTAGCACATAGCCCCCAGCAGGCCGCCGTTGATCGTGGTGGCCAGCAGCGGCTTGTCGCGGTTGGGCCAGATCGCCAGCGTCACCAGGCCCAGCATGTAGGCCAGGTAGAACACCACCGCCGGGCCCATCCGCGCCGTCGGCAGAGCCACGGACTCCAGGGTGGGGAAATAGAGCGCGGGCCCGAACTGGGTGAGCCAGATGTAATCCACCGCCGCAAACGCAATGGCGGTGGCCAGATAGGTAACGATCAGTCTGATCGGTGTTGGCATTGGCTTTCCCGCGTTGTCTCCGAAACCCGGCGCTAGGCGGGCTTCAATCGATAGTGGCTCACGCCCCATTCCGTGCCGCCACGGTGACCGAACAGGCCCGCGGTGGCCAGGAAGAACAGCCGCCAGCGACGATGCCAGAGCGTCGCGTCCTTGCCGTAGGTCGCTTCCAGGACCGGGCGGATCTTCGGCAGGTTCTTGTCATAAAGCTCCAGCCAGTGGAGTGCGGTCTTCTCGTAGTGCGAGCCGCTCCAGCGCCAGTCCTCCTCCACCGTGAACAGGTCGGGGAACTGGGCCATCAGGCCATGGCTGGGCATGACGCCGCCGGAGAAGAAGTACTTGCCGATCCAGTCGGCCTCGTCGTTGAGGTCGAAGCGATAGGGCGTGGTCTTGTGTGTGAACACGTGGATGAAGAGGCGGCCGTCCGGCTTCATCCAGCCCCGCACACGGCCCAACAGGGCCCGCCAGTTGGACATGTGCTCGAACATCTCGACCGAGACCACGCGGTCGAACGCGCCCGGCGCCTCAAAGTCGTTCATGTCGCAGGTGATAACCTCGAGGTTGCCCAGGCCCTGCTCCTGGGCGCGGGCCATGATGAAGGCCTTCTGGCTGGCGGAATTAGAGACCGAGGTGATCCTCGCCTTCGGATAGGTCTTGGCCATCCAGAGGCTGAGCGAACCCCAGCCGCAGCCCAGCTCCAAGATCCGCTGACCGTCGGCCAAATCGGCGTGCTCCGCTGTCTCTCGCAGCGCGTGCTCCTCGGCCTGGCCAAGCGTGTCGCCGGGGTTCTTGTAGAGGCAGGAGGAGTATTTCAACTGCGGGCCCAGGCAGTTCAGGAAGAACGCCGCCGGCACCTCGTAGTGCTGCGCGTTGGCCGCATCGGCGTGGGCGGCGATCGGGTGCTCGGCCATGTCGCGGGCGAAGGCGGCTTCCGTCCCGGGACCGGCCTTTGAGTGCTCGCGCCGGGCATTTGCAACCAGCAGCGTGATGGCCGTCTTGCGCACGATATCGGGCAGAGGCGCGCCTTCGAAGGTGTCGATGGTGGCGGAGATCAGGCTCATGCGGGACTAGGCTCGTTTGGCTGGAAACGGGAAGAAGGCGCTGACGCGCGCCTGGTAAGTACGGAACTTGTCGCCTCTCGTCTTCAACATGGCCTCTTCAAGCGGCGGAACGCCGGAGACGTAGCGCAGCAGCACGAACATCACGACGGGCGCGGCGAGGCTGGCCCAGGTGACCGGATGGGCGGGGTTCAGCGCGATCACCGGATAGGCGCACCAGCCCAGCCACTGGAAGAAGTAGTTGGGATGCCGCGACCAGCCCCAGAGGCCGCGGTCCATCACCTGGCCCTTGTTGGTCTTGTCGGCGCGGAACGCCTTCATCTGGTTGTCCGACAGGTATTCGCCGATGATCGCGGCGAGGAACACCAGCGCCCCCAGCCCGTCGCGCAGGCCCAGATCGGGCTGCGGCGCGCGGGCCGCCAGCACCACGGAGAAGGCCAGCAGCGCCGTGGCCGGCGCCTGAGGCAGGGTCACGAACAGCATGTTCAGCGGATAGCGCCGGCCCCACTGCGCGCGGAAGGCCGAGTAGCGGCCGTCCTCGGGATGGGTGGCAACGCGCGGGGTCAGGTAGAGGCCGAGCCGAAGACCCCAGACCACCATGAAGCCCGCGACCAGCCACTGGCGCGGCGCCATCGCGGTCCCCGGGTTCGGGCATAGTGCGGCGGCGGCCAGGGTTGCGGTCGCGCCCCAGGTCCAGAACACATCGGTCCAGCCGCCGTCCTTCATCGCCAGGCCGAAGCCCCAGGCGGCGACCATCACCACGACCATGGCGGCGAAAACGCCCAGCACCAGTTCAAACAGCATGCAGCTCTCCCCCGGCCGGATACCATCATGTTCGTCTATCTGACGCACCCCCTTCTGAACGCCTCAAGCGCATCCGGCGCTGGGATGATCCCGTAGCCTTTGCTAAGCAGACCCGTGTGGCGCTCGCACGCCAGGGTTTGCGTGTGCAGACAAGAGGTTGGACATGGTTGGCCAGGATCGACGCCGGATCGCGGTCGTCGGCGCCGGGATCGCGGGGCTCTCTTCCGCTTGGCTGCTGTCGGAGCGGCACGACCTGACGCTGTTCGAGTCAGATTCACGGCTGGGCGGCCACGCCAACACCGCCGAGGCGCCCGGGCTGAACGGCCCGGTGCCCGTGGACACCGGCTTCATTGTCTACAACGAAGGCAACTATCCCAACTTCACGGCGCTGCTGGAGCACCTGGGCGTGCCGCATATCGAGGCCGACATGTCGCTCAGCGTCTCGCTGGATGACGGGGCGTTCGAATATTCCAGCTTTGGCCTTTCGGGCGTGTTCGCCCAGCTCAGCAACGTGCTGTCGCCCCGGTTCTGGGGCATGCTGCGCGACATCACGCGTTTCTATCGCGAGGCGCCAAAGGACCTGGCCGCACTGGAAGCCGGGCGGGTTCCGCTGCAGGCGTATCTGACGAAGAACGGCTACGGCGACGCCTTCCGCGACGACCACCTGCTGCCACAGGCCGCAGCGATCTGGTCGACGCCGCTGAACGAGATCGGCCGCTACCCCGCAGCCTCCCTGATCCGCTTCTTCCTGAACCACGGCATGATGAGCCTCTCCGGCCGCGGCCTCTGGCGCACGGTCAAGGGCGGCAGCCGCGAGTATGTGGCCAAGCTGTCGGCCGCCTACCGCGGCGAGGTCCGCAAGGGCGTCCGTGTGGCGGGCGTGAAGCGCGACGCCAACGGGGTTGAGCTGCGCATGGCCAACGGGTCGCGCGAACGCTTCGACGCGGTGGTGATCGCCACCCACGGCGATGCCGCGCTCAGCCTGCTGGACGACCCGAGCCCCGACGAGAAGCGCCTGCTGGGCGCCTTCCAGTACAGCCGCAACCTCGTGGCCCTGCACACCGACGTCGCCCTGATGCCGAAGCGCCGGGCCGCCTGGTGCAGCTGGAACCACTTGGGCGCGCGGGCCAAGCCCGGCGAGGGGGCCTGCTCCTATTGGATGACCCGCCTGCAGAGTATCGACGGCGCGCCCGACCTGTTCGCGACGCTCAATCCCAACAAGGAGATCGCCGCCGACAAGCTGATCCGCACCGAGGTCTACGACCACCCGCTGTTCGATGGCGCGGCGATCGCGGCGCAGGAAGAGTTCTGGGATATCCAGGGCGTGCGGCGGACTTGGTTCTGCGGCTCCTACCTCGGCCACGGTTTCCACGAGGACGCCCTGCAGTCGGGGCTGGCGGTGGCCGAACAGCTGGGCGGCGTGCGCCGGCCCTGGACCGTTGAGGGCGAAAGCGGTCGCATCCATGTCCGCGAGCGGGTGCTCGAAGAGGCAGCGGCCTGATGTTCACGTCCGGGCTCTATCCCGGGGTGGTCACCCACACCCGGCTGAAGCCCCGGCGGCATAGTCTGCGCTACGACATCTTCATGCTGCTACTGGACCTGGACGAGCTCGACGCGCTCGACCGTAGCCTGCAGCTGTTCTCGCTCAGGCGATTCAACCTGGTCAGCTTCGATCCCACCCGCCACGGCGACGGCTCGAAGACGCCGCTGAAGGCCCAGGTGGAGGCCCAACTCGCCGCCGCCGGCATCGCCCATGGCGGACCCGTGCGCCTGCTGGCCATGCCGCGCATCCTGGGCGGCGGGTTCAACCCGCTGACGGTGTTTTACTGCCACCGCGCTGACGGTGCGCTGAGCGCCATCCTCTACGAAGTGAACAACACCTTCGGCGAGCGGCACAGCTACCTGATCCCGGCAGACGACGCCCCGGTGGTGAAACAGGCCTGCGAGAAGGGCTTCTACGTTTCGCCGTTCATGGACATGGACCTCAGCTACGCCTTCAAGATGCGCCCGCCGCTGTCCCAGCAAGTGGGCGAGTCGGTGCAGGTGTTCGTCGACGTGGACGATGCCGAGGGCCGGGTGCTGGCGGCGGGCTTCGCGGGCCATCGGCAGGAGCTCACCGACCGCAACCTGTTCCGCGCCTGGCTGGGTCATCCCTGGATGACGCTGGGCGTGCTGGCCGCCATCCACTGGGAGGCCATGTTCATGTTCCTGAAGGGCGAGAAGATCCGCCAACGACCGCCGAAGCCCGCGTGGTCGGTTACCGTAGTGACGCCGGCGTCACTGGCGGCCTAAATCTTCCGAAACACCCAGATGTCGCCGACGCCGCCGAGGTCGATCGGCGGGCGGTCCAGAGTAAGGCCCGCCTTCGCGGCCGGCGCCACGGGATCGCCGACGTAGTAGGTCAGCCGCTCCGGGGAGCGTTGAAGCACCCGGCCCGCCGCATCGGCGATCGCATATTCCAGCACCTGCTCCAGCCGGTTGATCCCTTCGCGGAAGCTGCGCTCGCGGACAAACAGCAGCAGGCGGCGGCCGTCGGGCAGCGGCACATCCATGACCGGCCGGTCGGGGTCCTTGGGGCCCGGCAGACGCATGATCTCCAGCCGGGGCAGGTGGAAGGCGGCCAGGCCTCCGGCCGACAGGTGGCGCGTGGCGGTGGCGAAGGTGTTGGCCCAGGCGGCGCCGGTCGGCACGTGGGCCAGGGTGAAGAATGGGCAGATCACCAGGTCGAACGGGCGCTTGAGGTCGAGCGCGGTCATGTCGCCCCGGCGCAGCGCGACTCGGCCGGCGATGTCGGGCGGCAGCGCGGCCAGGCGCTGCTCGGCCTGGGCCAGCATCGCCGCGGCGATATCGACGCCCACCACCTGGAACCCGCGCCCCGCCAGGCCGGCGGTCAGCCGGCCCGACCCGCACCCCAGTTCCAGGATCGCCCCGCCCGGCGGTGCGAGGGCCGCATAGATATCCTCATCGCCGCGCAGCCGGACGTCGGCGTCGGTGATCAGGTCGTAGTAGGCGGCGCTCAGGCTGCCTGCGGCGTAGTAGGGTTTGGCCTTGGCCATCGCAGCGCTTGTGCCCCCGCCGTTGCGCGCGATCAATGCGCGGGCCACATATCAGGGGCTCATGCGTTCAGCCTATGTGGCTGGGCGACGTCCAGTTCTGACGGGGAGTTCGATGACCATTCTGACCCGACGCTTGGCGCGTCTCGCGCTGCTCATCATCGCGCCCCTGGCGCTGGCCGCCTGCGGTATCAACACGATCCCGACGCAGGAGGAACGCGCCAAGGCCCAATGGGCGGAGGTGCAGAACCAATACCAGCGCCGCGCCGACCTGGTGCCCAACCTGGTGGCCACGGTGAAGGGCTATGCCGCGCAGGAATCCAACGTGCTGATCGCGGTCACCCAGGCCCGCGCCGGCGCGCTGCAGGTGAAGTCCGACGCCTCGATCACCACCGACCCGGCGGCGTTCCAAAAATATGCCGCGGCGCAGAACAGCCTCAGCCTGGCCCTGGCGCCGATGCGGGTGCTGCAGGAGAACTACCCGGACTTGAAGTCGAACGAGAACTTCATGGCCCTGCAGAGCCAGTTGGAGGGCACCGAGAACCGGATCGCCATCGCGCGACGCGACTACAACGAGGCGGTTCGCGACTTCAACACCACGCTGCGGACTTTCCCGCAGGTGATCTGGGCCAGCACGGTGCATAGCGGCTCGAAGCGCATGGAGCTGTTCCAGGCCACTGCTGGCGCCCAGTCCGCGCCCAGCGTGGACTTCGCGCCCGGCTCGCCGCCGCCGTCGAAGTAGGCGGGTGAGGCTCTTTCCTCGGTTTGCGATGGCGCTGGCGCTTTGGCTGGCCCTGCCGGCGCTTGCCCTCGCCGCGCCGAAGTTTCCGCCACTGACCGGGCGGGTGGTCGATGCGGCGAATCTGCTGTCGCCTGCCGCCGAGCAGAAGCTGGACGGTGAACTGGCGGCGCTGGAACAGAAGACCGGCCGCCAGCTGGTTGTCGCCACCCTGCCGGACCTGCAGGGTTATGAGATCGCCGACTACGGCTACCAGCTGGGCCGGGCCTGGCGGATCGGACGCTCGGGTCCGGACGACGGGGCGATCCTGATCGTCGCGGCCAAAGAACGGGCGGTGCGCATCGAGGTCGGCTACGGCCTGGAGCCGGTGCTGACCGACGCCCTGTCCAGCCTGATCATCCAGCGCAGGATCGTTCCGGCCTTCAAGGCGGGCCGTATGGAGCAGGGCATCGTTGACGGGGCCGAGGCGATCGCCGCCCAGATCGGCCTGCCGGCGGACGAGGCCAAGGCCGCGGCCGAGCAGCCCCAGGTGCGGATCGTCCATCCCGGGCGCGGCGGCGGTATCCCGATCGTCGTGGTGATCTTCGTGCTGTTCTGGGTGGTGACCGGGGTGATGCGGGCGTTCGGCGGGCGGCGGCGGTTCGGCGGCGGCGGCGGCCTTTGGTGGCTTCTGCCGATGCTGCTCTCTGGCTCGGGCCGGGGCGGCGGTGGCGGATGGAGTGGCGGCGGTGGCTTCTCGGGCGGAGGCGGTTCGTTCGGCGGCGGCGGCGCATCGGGGAGATGGTGAGATGAGCACACCCCTGCTTAGCCCAGCGGACCTGGCCGTCGTCGAGGCTGCGGTGCGCGCCGCCGAGGTTCGGACCACCGGAGAGATCTACTGCATCGTCGCCGAGGAGAGCTCGGACTATCACGCCACGCCGCTGGCCTGGGCGGTCGGGGTGGCGCTGCTGGCCCCGGCGCTGCTGCTGGCGGCGGGCCTGCACGTCACCGCGCCCGACATGGTTCTGGTCGGCGGCTGGACGGCCGATCAGGTGGAGCACGTGGGCGAAGCCACGGCGCGGGCGGCGTTGATCGGCACGCTGGTCATGCAGGCTCTGCTGTTCCTGGCGACCCTGCTGCTGGTCTCGATCCCGCCGGTGCGGCGAGCGCTGACGCCGCGCGGCCTGAAACGCGCCCGCGTGCGGCGGCGTGCGGAGGAACAGTTCCTGGCCAAGAACCTGCATCTCACCCGCGAGCGGACCGGGGTGCTGATCTATGTCTCCGCCGCCGAGCGGATGGCGGAACTGATCGCCGACGAGGCGGTCCACGCCCAGGCGCCGGACGGAACCTGGGACCAGGCGATGGCGGCGCTGACAGCAGGGCTGGCGCGGGGCGAGCCGGCTGCGGGCTTCGCCGCCGCCATCGGCCGCTGCGGGGACATCCTGGCCCGGCATTTCCCGGCGCGGCCGGCGGACAACCCCAACGAACTGTCGAACGCCGTAGTGATCCTGCCGCGGCCCTGACGCCGTTCAGGGCCGCTGCGCCTGACTTCTGGGGCCTGCGTCTGTTGTATCCGTCCGAACCCCCGCCCGAGGTCACGGCCCTGCAGGATCGCCTGCGGCGGATCGAGACCGGCGTTGAGGCGACAGGTCTCGGCCTTTGGGAATGGGACGTCGCCACCGGCGCCCTGGCCTGGAACGCCAGCAACCGCGCGCTCTTCGGCGGCGCCCACGACAAGCCTCTGGCTATCCAGAACTTCCCTGCACTGGTCCACCCCGACGACCGCGGAATCATCACCGCCGCCTACGCCAATGTCGCCGTGACGCCGGAGCCTTTACGGCCGAGTTCCGCATCGCCGCCGAGCCCCGGCGGCAAGGCGCTCTGGCTGCAGATGCGCGGACAGGTGGACGCCCGCTTCGACCCCGACGGCTTCCGGGCGAGGATCCAGTTCCCGAAGGGCCGGGCTCGGGTCTGAGCAGGTCGGCTGGCGGCCACGCGAAGATGTTTCTGCGCCGTCACGCACCGGCGCTTTGACGTGGGGCTGCCGCAGAGTAGCATCCTGAGCGAAAAGCGGGAGACGCGGGCAATGTCCTATACCCTCAACGTCAATGGTAAGGCGCTCAGCGCCGATGTGGACGGCGACACGCCGTTGTTGTGGACCTTGCGCGATGCGCTGGGGATCCGGGGGCCGAAGTTCGGCTGTGGGGTCGCCGCCTGCGGCGCCTGCACCGTGCATGTGGACGGCCAGCCGCAGCGGTCCTGCCAGCTGCCGACCTCGGCGGTGGGCGCCGCCAAGATCTCGACGATCGAAGGCATGGCCGCCCACCCGATCGGCAAGAAAGTGCAAGCCGCCTGGATGGAACTGGACGTCGCCCAATGCGGCTACTGCCAGCCCGGCCAGATCATGTCGGCCACCGCGCTGCTCGCCAAGAACCCCAAGCCGACCGATGCCGATATTGACAAGGCGATGGCCGGGAACCTCTGCCGTTGCGCGACCTACACGCGCATCCGCGCCGCCATCAAGCGCGCCTCCGGCCAGAAGGAAGCGTGAGAGCCATGACCTTTCAAGCCACTGGCGCCAGCCGCCGTGAGATCCTCGCCAGCGTCACCGCCGCGGGCCTGACCCTGAACTTCGCCATCGCCGCAAAGGCCGGGGCCCAGGCTGCCGGCGTGGGCGCGCTGAACGCCTTTGTCCGCGTGGCGCCCGACGGCGTCGTCACGATCATGTCCAAGAACCCGGAGATCGGCCAGGGCATCCTGACCAGCCTGCCGATGATGATCGCCGAGGAACTGGACGTGGACTGGAAGAACGTCCGCATCGAGCAGGCGCCCAACGATCCCAAGCTGTACGGCCGCCAGTTCGCGGGCGGCAGCCTGTCGACGCCCATGAACTGGGACGAGCTGCGCCGGGTCGGCGCGGTGGCGCGCCTGATGCTGGTGCAGGCCGCGGCCCAGGCCTGGAACTGCGCGCCCGGCGACTGCTCCACCGAGCCGGGCAATGTGGTCCACAAGTCCGGCAAGAAGCGCAGCTATGGCTCCCTGGCCCTGGCCTGCGCCAACATCCCCGCGCCCGACCCCAAGACGGTGACGCTGAAGGACCCCAAGGCCTACCGCATCATCGGCAAGGCCACCCCGCAGTACGACACCGTGAAGATCGTCACTGGCCAGCCGCTGTTCGGCATCGACGTGAAGCGGCCGGGCATGCTGTACGCCACCTACGCCAAGGCTCCGGTGTTCGGCGCCAAGGTGGCCAGCGCCGACCTGGACGCCGCGAAGGCGGTCAAGGGCGTGAAGAAGGCGTTCCTGGTTGAAGGCACGACCAACCTCACCGGCCTGATGCCGGGCGTGGCCGTGGTCGGCGACACCTGGTGGGCGGCCAAGAAGGGTCGCGACAAGGCCGCCATCACCTGGGCCGAACACCCCACCGGCAAGCAGTCCAGCAAGGCTTTCAACGCCCGCGCCAAGGAACTGGCCGCCGGCCCGCCCCAACGCACAGCCCGCAACGATGGCGACGTGGAAGCCGCTCTGAAGGCTTCGGCCAAGACGGTCGAGGCGGCCTATTCCTATCCGTTCCTGCACCACGCGCCGCTGGAGCCGATGAACACCACGGCCGAGTTCAAGGACGGCAAGCTGGAGATCTGGTCGCCGACCCAGAACCCCGAGCCCGGCCGCCAGCTCTGCGCCCAGGTGATGAAGATCAAGCCCGAGGACATCACTGTCCATATGGTCCGCTGCGGCGGCGGGTTCGGTCGCCGCCTCTCCAATGACTACATGGTCGAGGCCGCCTGGATCGCCCGCGAAACCGGCGCGCCCGTGAAGCTGCTCTGGACCCGCGAGGACGATATCCAGCACGGCGTCTACCGCCCTGCCGGCTACCATTTCTTCCGCGGCGGCGTGGACGACAAGGGCAATCTCAGCGCCTGGCACGACCACTTCGTCACCTTTGGCGAGGGCACGGCTCCGGCCGGCAGCGCCGGGATGTCGGCCACTGAGTTCCCGTCGCGCTTCGTGCCGAACTTCAAGATGGACGTCAGCATGATGCCGCTGGGCGTGCCCACCGGCCCGCTGCGGGCGCCAGGGTCCAACGCGCTGGCCTTCGTGCACCAGTCCTTCATCGACGAACTGGCCCATGCGGCGGGCGCCGATCCGCTGGCCTTCCAGATCACGCTGCTGGGCGATCAGCCGGCCGTCGGCCAGGCGCCGTCCGTCTACAACGCGGCGCGCATGGTGGGTGTGCTGAAGGCGGTGGGCGAGATGTCGGGCTGGGGCAAGACCAAGCTTCCGGCCGGCGAAGGCATGGGGGTGGCCTGCTACTACAGCCACCAGGGCTATTTCGCGGAAGTGTGCCATGTGGCGGTAAGCGCGGCTGGCGACGTCAAGATCAAGAAGATGTGGGTGGCCGCCGATGTGGGCCGCCAGATCGTCAACCCGCACGGCGCCATGAACCAGGTCCAGGGTGCGGCGCTGGAGGGGCTTTCCCATGCCCTGCACCAGCAGATCACCATCGCTGATGGCCATGTCGAGCAGTCGAACTTCTTCGACTATCCCCTGCTGCGCATCAACGAGGCGCCGCCGGTTGAGGTGAAGTTCGTGATGACCGACTACCCGCCCACCGGCCTTGGGGAACCGGCCCTGCCGCCCGCGATCCCGGCGCTGACCAACGCCATCTTCGCGGCCAGCGGCAAACGGGTGCGCAGCCTGCCGATCACCAAGGCGATGCTGAAGGCCTGAGGCCGGGTCGTCGGGGTGGCGGAATTTCGAGCTGCGCGCGACGGGTGAGCCTCTGGACGCGCTGGCCCAGGTCTCCGATAGGTTGGGCATGAAGTTCAATATGGGCTGCGGTCAAAACCCGCGGGAAGGCTACGTCAACGTCGACGCCTCGCCGGAGGCGTCGGCCGACGAGGTGTGGGACCTGGAGGTAACGCCCTGGCCGTGGGCCGACGACTGCGCCGGGGAGATTTGCTTCATCCACTCGCTGGAGCACATGGGGGGCGACCCCAAGGTGTTCCTGAAGATCATGCAGGAAATCTACCGGATTGGCCGGCCGGGCTGCCAGGTGATGATCGTTGTGCCGCACCCGCGGCATGACCACTTCATCGGCGACCCGACCCATGTGCGCCCGATCACCCCGCCGACCCTGAACCTTTTTAACCGCGAGCTGAACGAACGGTGGCGGCGCGAAGGCGCAGCGAACACGCCGCTAGCGCTCTACCTCGGCGTCGACTTCAAGCTGGTCCACCAACGCGCGGTGCTGGACCGTGAGGTCCGCGCCCGGCTCGATCGCGGCGAGCTCACGTACGACCAGATCCCGGAGATGATCCGCTCGCAGTACAACGTCATCTCCGAGCTCCGGATGGTCCTGGAAGTCCGGAAGACGGCCACCGCCTAGGAAGGGCCGGCGCGCGCCCAGACCAATTGCAAATCGAAAGCCGTGACCTTGCGGTACGTCGAGACTTGGCGCGGCGTGCTGGCTGGGCATGATGGCCGCCGCGGCGGAAGACCGCGATTTGAGGGGACGGCCAACCTGTGAAGACGCTTCTGATCGCCAACCGGGGCGAGATCGCCGTCAGGATCGCGCGGACCGCCGCCGAGATGGGGATCGCCACCGTGGCGGTCTTCTCCGAAGACGACGCTGCCTCGCTGCACACCAAGAAGGCCGACCAGGCGGTCGGGCTGAAGGGCTCCGGGCCCGCCGCCTATCTCGACATCGACCAAATGGTGGCCGCGGCCAAGGCCGCCGGCGCCGACGCTGTCCACCCGGGCTACGGGTTCCTGTCCGAGAATGCGGCCTTTGCGCGGGCCTGCGCCGCGACGGGCCTGACGTTCGTGGGGCCGAGCCCCGAGAGCCTGGAGCTGTTCGGCGACAAGGGCCGGGCGCGCGCCCTGGCGCAACAGTGCGGCGTGCCGGTGTTGGCCGGGACCGACGGGCCGACCACCCTGGAGCAGGCGCAGGCCTTCTTCGCGGCCCACGGCCCGGTGATGGTCAAGGCGGTGGCCGGCGGCGGCGGTCGCGGCATGCGGCCGGCAGCCTCGGCCGAAGACCTAGAGCAGGCCTTCGAGCGCTGCGCTTCGGAGGCCAAGGCCGCCTTCGGCAACGGCGACCTCTATGTGGAACGCTTCCTGGCCCGCGCCCGACACCTGGAGGTGCAGATCGTCGGCGACGGCGAGCGCGTGGTCCACCTCTGGGACCGCGAATGCTCGCTGCAACGCCAGCGCCAGAAGGTGATCGAGATCGCCCCGGCCGACACCCTGTCCATGGCGATCCGAGAGCGCCTGTTCGGCTATGGCGTGGCGCTGGGTCAGGCCGCTGGCTACCGCAGCCTGGGGACCATGGAGTTCCTGGTCGCCAATCCTGGAGAGGGGGGCGACGACGTCGTCTTCATCGAGGGCAACGCCCGCCTGCAGGTGGAGCACACCGTCACCGAAGAGGTCACCGGCCTGGACCTGGTGCGCCTGCAGCTGCAGATCGCCGCCGGCCGCTCGCTGTCCGACCTCGCGCTGACCCAGGACCGCGTGCCGGAACCGCGCGGCCACGCCGTGCAGGCCCGGGTGAACCTCGAAACCATGGCGGCCGACGGCTCGGCGCGTCCGGCCGGCGGGACACTCACCGTGTTCGAGCCGCCATCCGGTCCGGGCGTCCGCGTCGATGGTTTCGGCTATGCCGGCTACCGGACCTCGGCGCGGTTCGACAGCCTGCTGGCCAAGCTGATCGTCCACGCCGGCGCCGGCGGCCTCTCCCGCGCCGTGGCCAAGGCCTACCGTGCGCTGTCGGAATTCCGCATTGAGGGCTCGGCCACCAACATCGCCTTCCTGCAGAACCTGCTGGCCCACCCGGCGGTGTCCCAGGGCGAGGTGCATACCCGCTTCATCGAAGAGCACATGGGCGAGCTCGCCGGTGAGCCGGAGGCCCATCCCAAGCTCTATTTCGACGCCGGCGCGCGCGGCGCGGCGGGGCCGAAGCGGGTCGGCTACCAGGTGGACGCCGCCGACCCCCTGGCCATCCTGGCGCTCGGCAAGGAAGAGGCCGAGACGGCCGACGAGGCGGAGGAAGCCGAGGGTCCCGAGGGCACGAAGCCTCTCCGCGCGCCGCTACAAGGCACCGTGATCAGCGTCTCGGTCGCAGCCGGCGACACCGTCCGCGCCGGCCAGGCCCTGATGATCATGGAGGCCATGAAGATGGAGCACGTGATCAGCGCCGAGGCCTCCGGCGTCGTGCGCCTGGTGAACGTGACAGCCGGCGATACGGTCTATGAGGACCACCCGCTGGCCTTCATCGAGGAGAGCGAGATCGAGGGCGGCGGCGCCGTCGAGGCCGAGACCATCGACCTGGATTTCATCCGCCCCGACCTGGCCGAGGTGCTGGCCCGGCACGACAAGACCCTGGACGCGGCCCGGCCGGACGCCGTCGCTCGCCGCCGCAAGACGAAGCAGCGTACGGCCCGCGAGAACGTCGATGACCTGCTCGATCCCGGCAGCTTCATGGAATACGGCCCGCTGGTCGTGGCCGCGCGCCGGCGGCGCAACACCCTGCAGGAGCTGATCGACACCACGCCGGCCGACGGCATGCTGATGGGCCTGGGTGCGGTGAACGGCGCGCTGTTCCCCGAGGACAAGGCCCGGGTCGCGGTGATGAGCTACGACTACACCGTGCTGGCCGGCACCCAAGGCGGCAACAACCACTGGAAGCTCGACCGCATGGCCGAGCTGGCCGCCAAGTGGCGCGTGCCGGTGGTGTTCTTCACCGAGGGCGGCGGCGGGCGTCCCGGCGACACCGAGGGCGGCGGCTTCACCCGCGGGTTCGAGTTCTGGGGCCGGCTCTCGGGCGCGGTGCCGCTGGTGGGGGTGAACTCCGGCCGCTGCTTCGCCGGCAACGCCGCCATTCTCGGCTGCTGCGACGTGATCATCGCCACCAAGGACTCGGCGCTGGGCATGGGTGGCCCGGCCATGGTGGAGGGCGGCGGCCTTGGCGTGTTCCGGCCGGAGGAGATCGGCCCGATCAAGATCATGCAAGCCAACGGCACCATCGACGTGCTGGTCGAGGACGAGGAGGAGGCGGTCTTCGTCGCCAAGAAGTACCTCTCCTACTTCCAGGGCACGCTCAGCGACTGGTCCTGCGCCGACCAGCGCCTGCTGCGCCGCGCCATCCCCGAGAACCGCCTGCGGGTCTATGACGTGCGCAAGGTGATCGAGCTGATCGCCGACCAGGACAGCGTGCTGGAGCTGCGCCCCAAGTTCGGCCTGGCCATGGTCACCGCCTTTGTCCGCATCGAGGGCCGGCCGGTGGGCGTGTTCGCCAACAACCCGATGCACCTGGGCGGCGCGATCGACAGTGACGCCTCGGACAAGGCCGCCCGCTTCCTGCAACTGTGCGAGGCCTTCGACATCCCGGTCCTGTCGCTCTCCGACACCCCTGGCAACATGGTGGGGCCGGAGGCGGAGAAGACTGGCCTGATCCGGCATTGCTCGCGCCTGTTCGTGATCGGGGCCAACCTGACCGTGCCGATCTTCTCGGTAATCCTGCGCAAGAGCTACGGCCTGGGCGCCATTGCGATGACCGGCGGCAGCTACCAGGGCGCCATGTTCTGCGTCGCCTGGCCCACCGGTGAGTTCGGCGGCATGGGCCTGGAGGGCTCGGTCAAGCTGGGCTACCGCAACGAACTGGCCGCCATCGCCGACCCGGTCGCGCGCAAGGGCAAGTTCGACGAGATGGTCGCCGCCGCCTACGCCCGAGGCAAGGCGCTCAGCCAGGCCACCGGCCCGGCGCTGGACGACGTCATCGATCCGGCCGAGACCCGCCGCTGGGTGCTGGCGGGCCTGAAGAGCCTGCCGCCGATCCCGGTGCGGACGGAGAAGAAGCTGCGGTGGATCGACAGCTGGTGAGGGGGTGGAGGTCGAGACGAGGCGCGCGCCAGCCAGGATTACACGATCTCAGATTGTGTTTCAGCACCGAGCCACGCCAGACTGGCGCTGGGGCCTTTCTCGGAATTGACCTGAGCGAGAATTCGAGGCGGGCCACTCTGTCGGGCACGAGATTTGGGAATCGACGAGTATCTGGACGCGGTCTTCAAGGAGGCTTTCAAGCGAGAGCTTGAGGTGGATGAGAATGTGGCGCGCACGCTGCCGTTCTTTGCCGCCACCCTGGCGCTTGCCGCGACCCTCTATGGATACGTTCTGTCCAAGCTACCGCCGCCGGCGTGGGAGGTGGCAGCCGTCGTCCTGGATTGCCTCCTGCTCCTCGGTGTCGGATGCTTGGTAGGCGTGCTTTGGAATCTGTTCCAGGCGGTGCGCATGCGGGAGTACCGGATACCGCCGAAGGAGACTGAACTCGCCGACTGGGTCGGGGAGCTGCGAGCATTCTATGAGGGTCAGGGCCAGGCGCCCGCTGAGGCGGAGGCCGAGGCGCTTGTGGGCCTCCGCGAGCGCATGATCGTCGAGTATGCCGAGTCCGCCGAACACAACCGCGACGCCAATAGGCCGAAAGTCGAAGCTCGGGCTTTGGGCTTCACGCTTCTGGTGGTGATGCTGAGCATCGCTTTTTTGATGGTTGGTATTATGTTTGCCACTGAGTGGGTGAGTTCCATCCGCCAAGGATCGGTCCATGACGCGAAGCCTGAAGCCATCACAGCGACCGCCGGAAAATCCGGGTGCTCAGTCCCCGCCGCCGCCGCCCCATTCCCAGGTGCTGCGCCTGGGCGTGAAGTTTCCGTGGGTGCCGGTGGCCAACACGGTGAGCGAAAAATGACTGAGAGTTCGGACGGAAGCCCCCCGGCGAACGCGCCTGCGCCTCAAGGCGCACTGGCCGCGCCCGCGGCCGCGCAACCGCCAACGGCCCCGCCCCACCAGGTTCTCAAGAAGAGCGAGAGCGGCGGCGGGCCAATCGAGCGGCGCTGAGTCCCTGCAACTCGCGGCGGGACCTACCGTCCGATACGGAAACCGAGGCCGGCCAACGCGGCCCCCAGAGGAAACGACCCATGGCTCCCATTCCCAAGCGCGGCACGGTCGCGGTCACCGGCGCGGCCGGGTTCCTCGGCGGGTGGGTGGTGCGCGGCCTGCTGGACAAGGGCTATCGGGTCCGCGCCTGCGTCCGCAACGCCGACGACCTCAGCCGCACCGGGTTCCTGCGCGCGATGCCGGGCTTCGCCTCGGGCCGCCTGACCCTGCACAGCGCCGACCTGGACCACGACGGCGCGTTCGACGAGATCTTCCGGGGCTGCCACGGCGTCGCCCACATCAGCCACGTGTCCGGCTACGACGACCCGGCCTATGTGCAGCGGGTCTGTGACCACATCATCGCCAGCGTGAACGGCTCCGGCTCCGTGACCCGGGTGGTCGTCACCTCCAGCATCGCCGCCATCATCTCGGAGGCCGACATCCACGAGGTCGCGCGGCGGCCGGTGTTCTACGAGGACCGGTATCCCGACGAGATGAGTCCCAAGCGCACGCCCGAACGCGGCCAGGGCTATTCCATCGGCAAGCTGATCGCCGAGCGGACCTTCGCCGACGCCGCCCAGGCCAGCGGCGCCTGGGACGCCATCACTTGCTGTCCCGGCGACAACGTCGGCCCCATCCAGTCGGCGCACCAGAAGGACATGGGCCCCTGGCAGCACCTGATCGAGCTGATGCTGAAGGGTGAACTGGTGCAGACCGGTGCCTATCGGCCCTGGATGACCGTCGATGTCCGCGACGACGCCGAGGCCCACATCAGCCTGCTGGAAAGCGCCAAGGTCTCAAACGGCCAGCGCTATATCGCCTGGTCCACCGACGCCCGGAACGTGGAGGACATCTGCGCCGACATCGACCGGCTGCTGCCCGAACTGCGCCACGACACGCCGGCGGTCACCGACCCCTTCCCCGAGCGCATCAAGGCCCGCGAGGCGGAGTTGCGCGCTATCTGGGCCGGGGCTGACCTGCGCAACGACCGCGCCCGAGAGGTGCTGGGCGTCACGTTCCGGCCGCTGGACGAGTCGATCCGCGACTGCGTGGAGTCCCTGCTCTCCGTGGCGAAGGTAGAGCTCAAGCGGCGCGCGCCCGCCGGCTAGGACAGACCGCCTGCGCGGCCCTTGGCGTCCGTGGCGTCAGGGGGCCTAGCCTCCGGCGCGACACCTGAGGAGACCGGCGATGGCCAAGACCGCTGCGGGGTTCAAGACCCGCCTGGAGCCGCAGGACGAGTATCCGCATGATCCGGGCGACGCCCGAAACTACAATGAAAGCATGTATTTCAACGTCTTCGACGCGGCAAAGAAGACAGGCGGCTGGTTCCGCATCGGCAACCGGCCCAACGAGAATTACGCCGAGATCAGTGTCTGCATCTACCTGCCGGACGGGCGGATCGCCTTCACCTTCGGCCGACCGGCCATCGAGGGAAACCGCGAGATGGCGGCCGGCGGCCTGCGCGTCGATGTGGCGGAGCCCTTCAAGCGCCTGAAGGTGAGCTATTCGGGCAAGGCGTTGCTGTTGGAGCGGCCGTTCGAGATGGCCGATCCGAAGCGGGCCTATCGGGAAAATCCCAGCCTGCCCTGCACCGTCGATCTCGACTTCGAGGGGGTCTCGCCCATGTACGGCGGCGAAACCGTCAAGGCGGATGGCTCGTCCCTGGAGATCGACCCCGAGAAATCCTTCGCCAAGGCGCACTACGAGCAGCATTGCGCCGCCCGGGGCGTGATCACCGTGGGCGACGAGCGCTTCGAGCTGTCAGGCCACGGGCTGCGCGACAAGTCCTGGGGGCCCCGGCACTGGCAGGCGATCGACTGGTATCGCTGGTGCCCGATGAACTTCGGCCGCGACTTCGGAATGATGCTGTCGGTCATTGGCGACGGCAAGGGCGGCGCCCGGCAGGGCGGCATGGTGTTTCGCGACGGGATCTACGACCTCATCGAAACGTGCGTTATCGACAGCGATTGGGACGAGAACGGCTACCAGACCGCGCTGCGCGCCCACGTGAAGACCGAGGCGGGAAAGACCTACGAGGTCACCGGCCGGGTCCTCTCGCTGATTCCCCTGCGCAACCGCCGCACGACGCCGGACGGCCAGGAATTGCAGACCCGGATCACCGAGGGCATGACCGAGTACCGCTGCGGCGACCTGGTCGGATATGGCCTGAGCGAATACCTCGACCAGATCGTCGACGGCGCCCCCAGCGGCCGCACCGCCGGGTACTAGTGGATCGAATTTGACGCTTGGCGCCCACGCGGCGATGGAACGGCAGGACCGTGGACTGCGATCGCCGCATCGCCATGAGCGGACATTCCCACCGGGTGAGATGGGGGGTGAGCTGCCGCTCGATTCCGGCCGCAGCTATTCGGCAATGCTCTCCCCGGACCCTCCGAATTCGGCTGGGAAGTCCTTGAGTTTCGGCAGTCCGTCCCGCATCGGCAGCACGGTCTCCGCGTAGTTGATGTGGACGCCTGGAGTGAATTTTAGATCGGGGATCGTCGCGGCGAAGACGTCCACCAATCCCAGCGTTGGGTGATTGGTCATTAGGTGCCCCCCGCACTTTGTGCAGAATTGCCGCTGGCTCAGTTCCGATTGTTGATGGGTGGCCAGATGCGCAGCCCCGGACGTGACCTGAACGGCTTCAGGTTTCCATAGGCTGAAGGCATTCACCGGTCCCCCGGACCAGGACCTGCAGGATCGGCAATGACAGTAGCCCATCCCTTCCGGCTCCCCGGTCACCTCGAGCTGAACTGTTCCACAGAAACATGAACCCTTATGCGTCATCGCGACATCTCCACCATCAAGTCCGGTCCGGGGTCGGACGGACGACCTATTGAGAGCTCACACCTAAGGGCCGGCACTCGAATCGGGACGAAAGCGTTCCCATGCCGCGGGTTACCGACCAGACTTGGTTTCGCCCATGTCGGGTATCACTCAGACTGAGATCGTCACCTTCAGAAAGGTGGCGGGTATCTGTGTGCGGCCAGGCTCACCGCTGAGATTCTGAGCCTGGAACAGGTCGTCCAGTTCCTGGCGCAACGTGTGCGCGCGCCCTTCCGCCTCCGCCGCGGCGAAGGCGTTCATCGTCGGGCCGTAGTACGTCGAGAACTCATCCAGCAATTCGGACGGCGCGCCAGGATGCTCAAAGACATAGGTGCTTCGGGCAAAGGTGATGTGGTCCTTCGGAACGCCGGCGCCGGCAAAGCGCGTGATCACCATGTCTTCCAGGCCCCAGGTCATGGGGCTGACGAAGCCCGCCGCGGGTGGTGGAGAATAGGCCGCACTGATCTTCAGAATCTGGGCGACCAGGGTCGGGTCGTTAGGAATCCAGTTGCCCATGACGATCCGCCCGCCCGGCCGGGTGACCCGGACCATTTCGCGCGCGACGGCGTCGGGCCGCGGCGCGAACATAGCGCCGAAGATGCTGACTACCAGGTCAAAGGCGTCGTCGGCGAGGCCCCGCAGGTCAGAAGCGTCGCCCTCCTGGAACCGACAATTGGCGAGGCTTTCGCCGCGGGCGCGCAGGTTTCCGGCCGCGACGAGATTGGCTGCGATATCGACGCCCAGCACGTCGGCGCCGAGTCTGGCCGCCGGGAGCGCTGTGGTGCCGTCGCCGCATCCGAGATCGAGAACCCTGAGCCCGGGTGTGACGCGCAGTTCACGGACCAACGCCTCACCGCTGGCGCGCATGCCGCGGGCGATCCGCGTGAAGTCGCCCTTTTCCCAGAGCGCTTTGTTGGGGTTCACTTGAGCGACCCTGTGAAAGCTATGGCATCCACAGCACTCTCGAAGGCGATAAACAGCGTGCAAGCCCCGGCTCCCTTGCAGGTGGCCACGTGGGGTAGCCCGGCCGGACCGTAAGCATACTCGCCCGGGGTCAAGTCTTCTGCGGGGCTGCCCTGGTAGCGAACCGTGAGCTGGCCCTCGACGAGAACGATGCGCTCGGGCGACGTGTGAGAATGGGGGGGGATCGTGTAGCCGCCCGGTACGCGCAGGAAGACGTCGGCGTTGGGCTTGGCCGGGTCGCCGTTCAGGACGGCGATCTGACATCCGGCCGGGAAGATCGGGGGGCAGGGTCCCCACTGTAGCGCCGAGTTTACCGTGGCGGTGACGGGTTTCGCAGCCGGGGCGGCCGGGGCGTTTGCACCCGAGGCCGCAAGGGAAAAGGCGGAAATCGCCAGAGCGATGCGGAGCCCGGATATCAGGGTCTTGGTCATCACGTGTCTTCCGATCTGTCGCGAGCCCGGGAATGGTCCGAGGCCTGACAGCAGAGCTAATCGGGATCCGGTGCTGGGGCTTGAAGACGGTCTGGAGATCGTGTGGAGATCGATCGGAGATTTACGCTATGGTCCCGCGCGATGATCTTTCAGTTTGCCCGTTTCGAGCTGGATATCGACCGCGTTGAGCTGCGCGCAGACGGCGTTGCCCTGGCGGTTGAGCCCCAGGTCTTTGCGCTGCTGCGACTGCTCATCGAGAACCGCAGTCGCGTCGTCACCAAGGACGAGATTGTCGCTCAGATCTGGAAGGGTCGGATCGTTTCGGACTCGGCGATCTCGAGCCGGGTCAAGTCGGCCCGGAAGGTGATCGGCGACGATGGCCAGGCGCAGGCCCTGATCCGCACGACGCACGGGATCGGCTTCCGCTTTGTGGCCGAGGTCGTCCAGCCGTCGACCGTCTCTTTCGCCCCCCCGTGGGAACCCGTCCCGGGTGAGGGTCCCCTGCCGTCGCGACCCAGCCTTGCGGTGCTGCCTTTCCGGATGGTCGGCGCCCCACAGCCGGAGTTCCCGATCGCCGACGCCCTGCCGCAGGACCTCATCACGGAGCTGTCGCGGCTGCACTGGTTGCTGGTGATTGCGCGTGGCTCGTCCTTCCAGTTCAGAGGTTCGGACACGAGCCTCGAAACCGTGCGCCAGAAGCTGAACGTGCGGTACTGTCTGTCCGGCGTCGTCGAGACGTCGGGCCCGGTCCTGTCGGTTTCGGTCGAACTCGGCGACACCCAGACCGGCGGCGTCGTCTGGAGTGAAAAATTCCGGGCTGACGTGAGCGCCATCCACGAAGTCCGCAACCAGATTATCGCCGCGGTGACCAGCGCCGTGGAAGTGCGGATTCCCTTCAATGAGGCGCGGCGAGCGCTGTCAAAGTCGCCGGAAAACCTCGACGCTTGGTCGGCTTATCACCTGGGCCTGCACTACATGTACCGCTTCAACAAGGCGGACAACGACATCGCGACAGGCCTGTTCGAACGCGCCGCGGCCATGGAGCCAAGCTTTGCGCGGGCCTATGCGGGGCTATCCTTCACCCACTTCCAGAACGCGTTCCTGCGCTATTCCGATGACCCCGCCTCCGTGGTGCTGGCGCAGCGTTTCGCGTCCCAATGCCTGGAGCGGGATCCGCTGGATCCCTTCGGTCACTTCACCATGGGACGGGCGCAGTGGTTGAATGATGATCTTGAGGCCAGCCTGCCCTGGCTGGAGCGGGCCAACGTCCTCAATCCCAACTATGCGCAGGCCCGGTACTCCCGGGGCTGGGCCGAGGCCCTGCTGGGCAGCGCTGAGGCCAGCCAGCTCAATATCGATGCAGCGCTGGTCCTCAGCCCGCTCGATCCGCTGCTCTATGGCATGCTGGGGGTGCGGGCGATGCCCTACCTGGTCCTCGAAGACCCGGCGCAGGCGGCGCTCTGGGCCGAGCGGGCGGCGAAAGCCCCCGGCGCACATGCGCTGATCGAGATGATCGCGGCGACCGCCCATGGCCTCAACGGCAATGCGGGCAAGGCCCGTGCCTGGGCTGACTCGGTACGCGCCCGGGCCGCTCACCTGGACAAGGCTGACTTCCTTCGCGCCTTTCCATTTCGCGACCTACCGACGCGCGCTCGCGTGACCGGGATGCTGGGAAAGCTCGGCTTCTAGCCGGGAGATGACAACTCACCTCGCTGGAGCCGCAGCCCCGCCGGGCGCAGCATCGCGCCGCTGCGGCTACGTCCGCTCATTTCTGATTGGCCCAGGCCCGGAACTGGCGAAGTGTCAGCCCGCCAGAACGCCAACGTTCGCCCCGGGTCGATTCTCCCTGGTGAGCTCCGGCCCGGAGCCGGACGTTCGATCGACGGCCACGCCGCAGGACCGCCGCGGCTCAAGTGTTGGATTCTACCACGAGCTGAGCGAGGCGCCCGGCCCGGCCCCGCTATCCGCCCAGGAACATACTGCGGATTCCCGCCCGGAAGGCGTCGATGCCGACCGCGAGGCGCTGGGCATAGTTGGCCTTGGCGTCGGCGCCGGCCACGAAGGTGACGCGGTCGGTCTCGTCGGTGGCGGCCTCGTAGACCACCTCGGCGACCTGCTCGGCCGTCGAGCTCATGGATCGCCGGTCAGGACTCGAGAAGGCCGCCATGGTCTTGCCAATGGCTTCGGCATAGGCCGGGTGCAGGGTGACCACCAGCGAACGGCTGGAGAAGTCGGTGGCCATGCCGCCGGGCGCCACGGTTCTCACGCGGATGCCGAACGGCTCGAGTTCGAAAGCCAGACTCTCGCTCCAGCCTTCGAGCGCCCATTTGGTGGCGTGGTAGACGGCGTTGAACGGGAAGGTCACCAGGCCGCCGATCGAAGTGGTGGTGATGATCGTTTCGGAGCGCTGCTCGCGCAGGGCCGGCAGGATGGCCTGGGGTTCGCGTCCAAGGCCGCTACCGGGCTCGGCCAGCTGGTGGCGGGGGTGGCCCTCGACGTCATGGCCTTCCCCAAGGAAGCCGGCCGACAGGTCGGGGTGATCCTGCCCGAAGCCCTGCAGGAGAAGATCATCATCGCCTGGGGCCCGACGTCGGCGGCGCTGGGTCTCGTGGCGTTCCTGCTGCTCATCCCCTACGCCATCAGCCGTGAGCGCCATCTGGGCATCGCAGTAACCCTGAAGGCCAAGCGCGCGCGGCGTCAGCGAGGGCCGCAGCTCCTGACCCGGGTTTGACGCTGGGTCATGGTTGCCACACCTGCGGTTGGGGATACCGTCCTGCCAACAAATAAGATCCTGGGAGGATCGTCGTGGCAGTCTTGGATGATGCGGGCGGCTTGACCGCAGGCGCGCAGACGACGCCGGCTCGCGGGGCTTTGAGGCCGTCGTTCGGGGTGAAGCTGTTCTACAGCGTCGGGCAGTTCGTTGAGTCCGGCTACCTGGCCATCAACGCCTTCATCTTCTTCTACTACACGGCGGTGCTGGGTCTTTCGGGCAGCCTGGTCGGCGCGGCGCTGGCGATCAGCATGACGCTCGACGCCGCCCTCGACCCGCTGATCGGCTCGATCTCCGACGGCGTGCGGTCGCGGCTCGGGCGGCGGCTGCCCATGATGCTGCTGGCGGCGCCGCTGACCATGATTGCCATGGGGCTGCTGTTCGCCCCGCCGGCGGGGATCTCGCCGTTCCTGCTCTTCGGATGGCTGGCGCTGACCAAGATGGGCGTCCGCGCCTTCGCCTCGATGTACAACATCCCTTACTTCGCCCTCGGCGGAGAGATGTCGGACGACTATGTCGAGCGCTCGCGCATCGTCGCCTACCGGCTGCTGTCCGGGATCCTGGTCAGCGTCCTGATCACGGCGCTCGCCTATTCGCTGTTCTTCGCCGGCGAGGGCGGACTGCAGCGGCCGGAAAGCTATCCGCCGTTCGGCTGGGCGATCGCTACGCTGGTGCTGGCCGGTGGGCTGCTGTGCTGCGTCGGGGTCTGGCGTTATGCCGCGTCCCTCCCACAGCCTCAGACGCCGGCCGAACCGATGATGCGGCGCTTTCTGCCGGAAGTGCTCGAGATCGTCCGCAACCGCACCTTCCTGACTCTGTTCCTGTCGATGCTGCTGTTCGCCAGCGCCGCGGGGGTGAACCAGGCGCTGAACAACCACGCCTACGTCTTCGTCTGGAAGCTGCGGCCCGAGACGATCCAGGTGATCACCTATGTTTTCCTCGCCGGCATCCTGATCGGCGTGCCCCTGACGCCGGCCCTCTTGCAGGTGCTGGAGAAGAAGACGGTCGTATCGATCGGCTTTGCGACGGTCCTGACGGCCTGGGTCGTCCTGCCGGGAGCCCGCGGCCTGGGCCTGTTCGCGCCGACCGGGGCGGCGGCCCTGCCGTGGCTTTGCGCCATGGCGCTCGTGGTCGGCCTGGGTTCGGGACTGATCTTCATTGCCTATCCCTCGATGATGGCCGACGCGGCGGACGAGCACGAGCATCTGCATGGCTCGCGTCGCGAGGGCCTGTTCTTTTCGGGCCTGGGCTTCGCCGGTAAGGCGGCCGGCGGCATGGGCCTGCTGGTGGGAGGTCTGGCGCTCGACTTCCTGCACTTCCCACGCGAAGTAGGCCGGCAGGCGCACGCGGTCGTTGCCCCGGAGGTGCTGTCCCACCTGGTGCTGGCGTGGGGATGGCTGCCGGCCGGGCTGGTCGGCATCGGCGCCCTGGTGTTCGCGCCCTACGCCATCGACCGCCAACGTCAGGCCGAAGTCGCCGCCGGGCTGAAAGTCCAACGCGCCGCCGACGTCAGTGCGGGACGTAGCTCCTGAGCACGTCGTCGATGATCCGCTCGAGCTGCTCCAGGGTGCCGCACTGCTTGGCGACGTGGCAGAAGCGGGCGTAGCGGTGCATGACGCTATCGCCCTGGGCCCAGTAGCTCTCGGGTTCCGGGTTCAGCCAGATCACCGCGCGCGACCGGTCATGAATCTGCTTCATCAGGTCCAGGCGCGGATCGGCGAAGTTGGAGCGGCCGTCGCCCAGGAAGATCACCGTGGTGCGGCGATCCAGACGGTCCAGGTGCTGCTCGGAAAAATCCTGCAGTGAGCGGCCATAGTCGGTCTGCTGGAAGCCGATCTGCTGCAGCACCTTCAGGATCGCACCCTCGACCCCGTTGTCGTCCAGGATGGCGTTGACGCTGATCAGCCGCCCCGAAAAGGCGAAGGCGTCCATCCGGTCCACCACCTCGTTCAGGGAATAGAGGAAGGTCAGCAGGAACTGAGCGGCGGCGGCCACCGACTTCGAAACGTCACAAATCGCCACGATCGACGGCTTGTCGACCTTCTTGACCTTCCACTCGATCTCGAAGGGGATGCCTTCGTGCGCCATGGATTTGCGCAGAGTCTTGCGCACATCCAGATGGCCCTTCTGGGCGGCGCGGCGGCGGCGTGAATACTTGGCCGCCAGGCGCTTGGCCATCTTCTTCACCAGCGCGGCCATCAGCTGGTAGTCGACCGGATCGACCCCGCCGTCGGCGTTCAGCTGCTTGCGGATCAGCCGCTCTTCGCGCAATTCCTGGGCCGAGCCCGCCGCATAGAGATCGTGCTGGCGGGCCACATAGGCCTGCGCCTCGGTGAACAGGTTGCGGCGCGCGGCGTCCAGGCGGTTGGCCAGCGCCTCGCCTTTGCCGTCGGGCATCCGCCGCGCGTTGGCGATGATCCGCTCGATTTCCTCCAGCCCCATCTCCTCCAGCATGCGGCGCGTCAGGCGCGAGCGCTGGGTGGAGAGGCGGATGTCGGCGACCCCGGCGCGGGCGGCCGCGTCCTCCATCGACTGCTGGACGGCGGTAGCGTCGCCGGTCAGCACCGCCTGGGCGAGTGGCGAGGAGGCCGTCTGGTCCAGGTCGTCCTGGCTGGGCTCCCCCTGCGGCTCGGCCGACGGCGGGTTCAGCGAGACCGCGTCACGGCTGAAGAAGGTCTCGAACACGGAGTCGAACGCATCGACCTCGTCGGCCGACTTCGCCAGCGTCGCACACATCGCGTCCTTGAACAGGACCCGGTCGGCATAGCCGGTGACCATCGCCGCGCGACTGGCGTCTATCGCCTCCGCCGGAGAGACCCGGACGTCGGCGGCCCGCAGGGCGCGGAAGAACTGTTCGAGGGTGTGCTGCATGGGGACCCGGACCTAGCGCCGGTGCAGCAGCTCCACCACCTGCGGCTCGACCGCAGTGATGTCCTGCTCGTACTTGAGGATCACGTTCAACGTATCGCGCACCAGGTCCGGGCTGAGGCTGTCGGCGTGCAGCAGCACCAGGGCCCGGGCCCAGTCCACAGTCTCGGAGATCGACGGCGACTTACGTAGGTCCATGGTGCGCAGCGTCTGCACGAAGGCCACTAGGTCGTGGGTGAGCTTGGCCTCGACGCCCGGCACCCGGCTGGCGACGATCCGCTCCTCCAGCGCCGCTTCCGGCAGCGGGATGTGCAGGTGCAGGCAGCGGCGCTTCAACGCGTCGCCCAGGTCGCGGACATTGTTGGAGGTCAGGAACACCAGCGGCGGGGTCTTGGCGACAATCACGCCCAACTCCGGCACCGATACCTGGTAGGCTGACAGCACTTCCAGCAGGAACGCCTCGAACGCCTCGTCGGACTTATCGACCTCGTCGACCAGCAGTACGCAGCCGTTGTCCTCGCGCAGCGCCTTCATCAGCGGCCGCGGCTCCAGGAAGGGCTCGGAGAAGAACAGGTCGCCCATGCCGTGCAGGCGCACCATGGCGGCGTCCATGTCGGGCGCATCGGCGAGCGCGCTCCCCATCCTATCCTTCAGGATCTGGGTGTAGAGTAGCTGCTTGCCGTACTTCCACTCGTACAGCGCCTTGGACTCGTCCAGGCCCTCGTAGCACTGCATCCGGATCAGCGGCAGTCCGAGCAGGGCGGCGGTGGAGAGCGCCAGCTCCGTCTTGCCGACGCCGGCCGAACCCTCGACCAGGATCGGCTTCTGCAGCTTCACGCCCATGTAGAGCGCGGTGGCGATGCGGCGTGAGGCGATGTAGCCGACCGAGCCCAAGCCTTCGATCAGAGCATCGACCGAAGACAAATGATCGGCCGCGGACAGCGGATTCGCCGCCGGAGGAGAAAGGGTCAATGTGTGATCTCTCGGAAAAATACGAACGCTTGAATGCGCTTAGTGTGCCAAGCGCGACCGGCGTAAGCAAACATCCGTTTGGATCAATCTCCGAGGCGGACCCCGTTCCCCCATTAAACGTCGAACGTGACCCCCTGGGCCAGGGGCAGGGTGCTCCCATAGTTCAGCGTATTGGTCGCCCGTCGCATATAGGCTTTCCAGCTGTCGGAGCCGGCCTCGCGACCGCCGCCGGTCTCCTTTTCGCCGCCGAACGCTCCACCGATCTCCGCGCCCGAGGGGCCGATATTGACGTTGGCGATGCCGCAGTCAGAGCCGCGCGCGGAGATGAACAGCTCGGCCTCGCGCATGTCGTTGGTGAAGATCGACGACGACAGGCCCTGGGGCACGTCATTCTGCAGGGCGATGGCCTCGCCCAGGTCGCTGTACTTGATGACGTAGAGGATCGGCGCGAAGGTCTCGCGGCGGACCACATCGGTCTGGCCCGGCATCTCCACCAGGGCCGGGCGCGCATAGCAGCCGTCGGCCAGCGCAACGGCCTGCCCACCATGCACCTGCCCGCCTTCGGCCCGCGCGTCGGCCAGCGCCGTCAGCATCAGGGCCAGGCCGGCCTGATCAATCAGCGGGCCGACCAGGGTTCCAGCCTCGCGCGGATCGCCGACCTTCACAGAACCATAAGCCGCCTTCAGCCGCGGCAGCAACGCGTCGTACACGCCCTCTTGGACAAAGAGGCGCCGCAGCGTGGTGCAGCGCTGGCCCGCCGTGCCCATGGCGGAGAAGGCGACGCCGCGCAGGGTCAGGTCCAGGTCGGCGGTCGGCGTAACAATGGCGGCGTTGTTGCCGCCCAGTTCCAGCAGCGCGCGCGCGAACCGTTGCGCCAGCCGGGGCCCGACGGCCCGGCCCATCGCGGTGGACCCGGTGGCGCTGACGAGCGGGACTCTCGGGTGATCCACCAGCGCCTCGCCCACCTCGCGGCCGCCGATCACCACCGACGACAGGCCAGCCGGGACATTGCCGAACCGAGCACAGGCGCGGTCGAACAGGGACTGGACGGCGAGCGCGGTCAGCGGGGTCTTCTCCGACGGCTTCCAGACGCAGGCGTCGCCACAGACGACGGCCAGAGCCGCGTTCCACGACCAGACGGCGACCGGGAAGTTAAACGCCGAGATGATCCCCACCACGCCCATCGGGTGCCAGGTCTCCATCATCCGGTGGTCGGGGCGTTCCGTGGCGATGGTCAGGCCGAACAGCTGGCGCGACAGGCCGACCGCATAGTCGCAGATGTCGATCATCTCCTGGACCTCGCCCAGGGATTCCGAGACCACCTTGCCGACCTCCAGGGTCACCAGCGCGCCCAGGTCGGCCTTGGCCGCCTGCAGCTCCTCGCCAAACAGCCGCACCAGCTCGCCACGACGCGGGGCAGGGACGTTGCGCCAGGTCAGGAACGCCGCGTGCGCCGCCTCGATCGCCGCGGCGACCTCGCCGGTGGTGGCGTCATGGACGTGCGCCATGATCTCGCCGGTGACGGGCGAGCGCACCCGGCGGGCCCCGCCCGTCCAGAGCTGCTCGCTCACGCCCAGGCGGTTCAGGATGTCGGCGGCTTCGGCCGCGGCGGAGGTGATCTTGGTCTGTGCGGTCATGAAGCTGCTCGTCATCCCTTCTTTATACCCGCTCAGCCTGGCGAATGCCGGGATGAGCGGAACATTGAGCGCTATTCCGCCGCCAACCGCGCCGGTTCCAGTTCGGCGTAGTAGCGACCGAAGCGGTTGGCCAAGAAGGCGTGCAGCGGGATGTCCTCCTGCCGGATGAACCCCTGGGTCGGCAGCGATCCGTCCGCCAGCATGTCCAGCACCGCGCAGATTGCGCCGGCGGTGGTGATCTGGATGGCGCTCTTCACCTCCCCGCCGATCTCCTGGGCGAAGACCTTGTTGACATAGGTCTCCTGCATCAGGTGACCCTTCTTCATCCCCGACACCGTGACGAACACGATGACCACGTCCTGCATGGTCGCCGGGACCGAGTTCTCCAGGATGTCCTTCAGCACCTCGCGCCGGTTGCGCAGGTTCAGGTCGTTCAGCAGCGCCTTCATGATGGCCGCATGGCCGGGGTAGCGGATGGTCTTGTAGTTCAGGTTCCGCACCTGGCCTTCCAGGGTCATGCACAGCGTGCCCAGCCCGCCGGAGGTGTTGAAAGCCTCGTAGGTCACACCGTCGAGCGCGAATTCCTCACACTCCTCCATCGCCGCGGTCTCGCGCCTTGCGCCGTTGACGATAGCCTCGCAGGGCTCGCAGTATTCGTTGATCACCCCATCGGTGGACCAGGTGAGGTTGTAATTCAGGGCATTGGACGGGTAGCGCGGCAGGGTGCCCACTCGCAAGCGCACGTCGTGAAGTTGATCGAAGTGCTTGATAAGGTCCCAGGCCGCGATGGTGATGAACCCGGGCGCCAAGCCGCATTGCGGGATGAAGGCGGTGGTGGCGTCGGCGGCCAAGTCGCGGACGATTCGGCTCGCGGCGACGTCCTCGGTGAGGTCCAGGTAGTGGGCTTGCGCCGTCTTGGCGGCGCGGGCGACGGCGGTGGTCAGGTGATAGGGCGCGCAGTTCACCACGGCGAAGGCGCCGGCGATCTGTGCGGCCAGGGCCTCCGGATCGTCGATGGCCATGGCCACGGTCGCAACATGTGGCCGGCCTCGGTACTCGGCCAGAGCGCCGGCATCCTGGTCGATCAGCACCGCCTCATAGCTCCCCGAGGCGACCAGCAGATCGACGACGGTGGAGCCGATCTTGCCGGCTCCGATAACAGCAACCTTGCGCATGGATTGGGCCCCTCGACCGTTCGGCCCAGAATCCTCCGCCCCGGAGTCGCTTTCAATTGGCGCTCCGGCGATATGTGGGATTAGATCATACAGATCGCCGAGAGAATTGTGCGGAACGCCGATGGATGACCTGGACGAGCACCTTCTCGAACGCCTCCGCGAAAACGCCCGCGCACCTGTCGCCGAACTGGCCCGCGCGCTCGGCCTGTCGCGCACCACGGTGCAGAGCCGGCTGGCCAGGCTGGAGCGCAACGGAACCATCGCCGGCTATTCGGTAAAGCTGGCCGCGTCCTACGAGGCCGCCCGCGTCCATGCCTTCGTCCTGCTGACCGTGGAGCCGAAACAGGCCGCCGCCGTCACCGCCGCGCTGAAGCGCCTGCCCGGCGTGCGCTGCCTGCAGTCCGTCAGCGGCCCCTTCGACATGATCGCCACCGTCGAGGCCGGCGGCGTCGCCGACATGGACGCTGTCATCGACGAGATCGGCAGCGTCAAGGGCGTCGAACGCACCAACTCCGCCATCGTGCTCAGCACCAAGTTCGACCGTTAGCCTCCCACCCGCGGAATCTCCGCCTTGGTTACGTCCCCTAAACCTCCCCCAAGGTAAATCTCGCGACCGAGTTGGATTTTCGGTCGGACGATGACCTCGCTCTCGCGCAGATTCCTGATCAGCATCGCGGCGATCTCGCTGCTGCTGACGTTTGTCGGCACGGCGGGCACGTTCCTGGTGTTCCAGCGCGAGCTGTCGAACCGACAGATCGCCTATCTGCAGGACTATGTCCGCGAGCGGTCCTCCAACGTCGATCGTCGGTTCTCAAACCTCACCGCCCTGCACCAGGCGGCCGGCGAGGAGCTGGCGCGGCGAATGAGCCGGCTATCCGACGCCGATACGGTCAGGCTGGCGGACGAATACTTCCCCCGCCAGCCCGACGGCACCCGCCGCAGCCGCGACAAGTACTTCGACGGGCACCTGGACGGCAGCGAGTACGTCTACGGCATGGGCGCCTTCCTCGGCGACGCCGACCATATTCCGATCGACCAGTTGCGCGCCCTGGTGGCCAGCTTCGAGCTGGTGGGCGATTTCGGCCAGGCGGCGCGGAAGGACTACGACAACTTCTACTTCTTCGTGCCGCCGACGACGCGGCTGGTGATGTACGGCCCGACGCGTCCCGATCACCTGATGTTCTACCGCCACGAGGCTCCGCCCGACCTGGATATATCCAAGGAGGAGCTGAGCACCCTCACCAGCCCCAGGAACGATCCGCGACGCGAGACCCGCTGCACCAACCTACAGCGCTTGATCCAGGATAATGCCGGCGAACGACTGGCTACGGGCTGCCTGACACCGGCCTACGTCGATGGCCGCTACGTCGGCGCCTTCGGCTCCTCGATCGAGCTCACCGGATTCCTGGCCAACGCCGTGAAGACGTCCCTGCCGGGCGCCTCGACCCTGCTGATTACCGGCAAGGGCGAGCTGATCGCCTATCCGGGCTTCATGGGCCCCGGCAAGGCCTCGGAAAAGACCGTCGCCGACTACGAAAAGCGCTTCAGTCTGAAGACGCTGGTCGGCGCCATCAAGCGTGACGGGCGGCCCAGCGGAGTGATCACCAGCCCCGACGGACAGCACATCGTGGCGTTCGGCCTCCTGTCAGGCCCCGACTGGTATCTGATGCTGACCTATCCCAAGGCCGCAGTAGCGGCTTCGGCGGCGCGGTCGGCTTCCTGGGTGCTGGTGCTGGGCGGCCTGGCCACGGCGCTGCAGACGCTGGCGGTGGTGCTCCTGGCCAAACGCACCATTGTTGCGCCCCTTCAGCGGCTGGCCGCCTCGGCGCTTGGTGCGCGTTCGGAAGGCGCACCGCAGGAAGAAGCTCGTCACGATGAGATCGGCGTCCTGGCCCGCGCGCTCCGCACCGAACGGCAGAAGACCGAGGCGGTGCTGGCCTCGCTAGAGGACCGCGTCACCGAGCGCACAGCGCAGCTCGAACAGGCCAATGCCGAAAAGAGCCGCTTCCTGGCCAATATGAGCCATGAGCTGCGCACCCCGCTGAACGGCGTAATCGCCATTTCCGAGACCCTGGCCCGCGAGCAGGTCACGCCGAAGAGCCGTGAGTTGGCCGAGCTGATCGTCTCCTCCGGCCGCCTGCTCGAGCGCGTGCTGAGCGACATCCTGGACTTCTCCAAGATCGAGGCGGGCGAGATCCGGTTGATCCGCGACGAGTTCATGATGTCCACCCTGGTGCGCCGCATCGCCGAGCTGCATCGCGCCTCGGCCGAGGCCAAGGGCCTGACGTTCCGCTGGTCGGTGGCGCCCGAGGTGGACGGCGGCTTCGCCGGCGACACCGTGCGCCTGACCCAGGTGCTCTCGAACCTGCTCTCTAACGCGGTCAAATTCACCGAGTGCGGCAGCGTGAGCCTGACGGTGGAGCCCTGCGGGTCCTGCGTCTGTTTCACAGTCTCCGACACCGGCATCGGCTTCACCGAGGAGGTGCGCCAGCGCCTCTTCCGCCGGTTCGAACAGGCCGACGCCTCGACCACCCGCCGCTTCGGCGGCACCGGTTTGGGCCTCGCCATCAGCCGGTCGCTGACCGAGCTGATGGGCGGGGAGGTCGATGTCGCCTCGACCCCCGGCGAAGGCTCATCCTTCACCGTCAACATTCCCCTGCAAGCGATCGAGGGCGGCGGCGAGGCCATGCTCAACGACGTGCGGGAGGCGATGGACATCTCCCACGCGCGCATCCTGCTGGCCGAGGATCATCCCACCAATCAGAAGGTCGTCCAGCTGGTGCTCGGCGCGGTCGGCATCGAGCCGGTGATCGTCGAGAACGGCCGCCTTGCCCTGGACGCCCTGCGCGCCGAACGGTTCGACGTCGTGCTGATGGACATGCAGATGCCCGAGTTGGACGGCCTCTCCGCCACCCGTCAGCTGCGCGCCCGCGAACAGGCCGAGGGCCTGCCCCGCACCCCGGTGATCATGCTGACCGCCAACGCCCTGGAAGAACACGTCCGCGCCGGCCACGAAGCCGGCGCCGACGCCCACCTCTCCAAGCCCATCCGCGCAGACGCCCTCATCGAGGCGATCATCGCGGCGATGGCGAGCGCCGAATCCAGCGAGGAAGAGGCCGCCGCCTAAAGGCGCACCGCATTCAGCATCCGCTCGCCGAACAGGTTGGAGCGTTCATCCTCGGTGAGCTCGGCCTTGCGCTGGGCGTATTTGGCCGGGACCGCGCGCTCCGCCGAACGCCCACGGATCACGCCTGGCCGCTCGGCGATCGCCGTGAACCAGCGGTAGGTGTTCGGGTACTGGGTCTGGAGGTCGATACCCATCACGCCGCCCATCGACCGGCCCGGCCAGATGGCGATATCGGCGATGGAGTATTCGTCGCCGGCTAGGTACTCGGCCTCTCCCAGCCGGCGTTCCAGCACCAGCAGCAGGCGGTTCAGCTCGTTGACGTAGCGCTGGACCGCGTAGTCGATGGTCACCGGGGCGTAGCGGACGAAATGCGCCGCCTGGCCTCCCATCGGGCCCAGCCCCGCGACCTGCCAGGTCAGCCACTGGATCGCGACGCTGCGCTGGCGCGGGTGGGCGGGCAGCAGCCGTCCGGTCTTCTCGGCGAGGTATTGCAGGATGGCCCCGGACTCAAAGACCGCGTGCGAGCCGCCTCCAAAAGCGGGGTCATGATCGACGATGGCCGGCAGCTTGTGGTTCGGATTGATCCGCCCGAACGCGGCCGTGTGCTGGTCGCCCTCGAAGATGTCGTAGCTGATCAGCGCATAGGGCAACTCCAGCTCTTCCAGAGCGATGCTGACCTTCTGGGCGTTTGGCGTGGGGCTGAAATGCAGGTCGATCATCGGGTCGGCGCCTCGGGTTCGAAATAGATCGGGTTGCCCAGCAGCCAGAGGCCGCCATCCGGGCCGACCACGTCGATCCGCAGCCAGCCGTGGGCGCCGGTGGGTAAGTCCAGGCTGAAAGCCGCGTCATCCTCGAGGGGCTCCGTCTTGACTGCGGGCGCCGCGGGGCCAGACAGCACGATGTGACCGCCCGCGGCATGGACCACGTGCGCCATCAGCCGCCCGCTGCCCCAACCGCTGACCCGGTCGCCCATCTCGGCGACCTGTCCGGCCGCCTCGAAGCGCACGTCCAGCAAGCGGTCACGCGTGCCCAGGACGTCAACGAACACATGCCCGGCGCGGATCGCGTCCAGAATGGCGTCCTGCGACAAGCTCCGCGCATGGACCACCGTGGTGGGTCGGCCGACGGCGGGCGCCCTGGCGGGATCGAGCGTGGCGTCGTGGTTGTCGGAGCCGCCGACGCCGGTGACGCGCAGGCCGGCGTTCAGCCGCGCCTCCCAGAACGGCAGCCCGGAGAACGGCCCCGCGAAGACCCCGCCGTTGATCGCTTCAATGGCCGGAATGCGGGCGAAGTCGGTCGCCGCGGTCCAGCCACAACCCATGCAGACCTCGCCAGAGGGCAGGCCCGGATGGTTGATCGAGACCAGGGCGCGCGCGGTCTCCGCCTCGTCGAGGATGCGATCCAGCGTCGGCGCGCGCGGCGACCCCAACTGGAAGTCCAGTGGCGCGGTCATGCCCAGCACGTTCAGGTGCCCCTGGAAGGTGGTCACCTCACGGCCGGGGATCAGCAGCAGGCGGTCATAGGCGGGCTGCAGCTCGGCCAACGCCTGGAAATGCGACGAGGTGTTGTGGTCGGTGACCGCCACGAAATCGAGCCCGCGCGCCGCCGCCGCGTCGAGGGTCCTGAACAGGGGGCAGGGCGCCTTCTGGCCGGACTGCGGCGCGCAGGCGCCGTCGGAGTGGCCGGTGTGCAGATGCAGGTCGCCGCGATACCAGCCTGGCCCCGCCCTCAGCGGGGCGGCGGCAAAACCGTGGAACATCCCGCCGCGGTCCAGCGTCACCGTCGCCGTGTACGCGGCCCTCCCACCCTTGCGCAGGTTGGGCACGCCCAGGATCAATCTCCATGTTCCCGGCGGCAGCGGCCCCGGCAAGTAGGACGGCGTCGCCCAGGTGTCGGTCAGCGTAAACCGCGCCTTGTTCCCCCCGCTCCAACCTCGAAACCGCTGCGGATCGCGTAGCCCTAAGTCGATCACCGCCTTCTGGTCCTGGCCCGTGTAGGCGAAGTCCACGGTGACGGCAGTGGTCCCAGCCGGAACCCGGAACGGAACCTCGCGATAGGTCTGGTGATCGGCGCCGGTCAGAGCGCCCTTCAGGGTCAGGACCTCGGCGGTGGCGGCCTGGGCGCCCAGCATCGCCAGGAGCGCCACGCAGGCGCTTCGCCAGGTCGCGCGAACCGCCACAATGCTCACCCACCCCTCCAAAATGATCGTCATCTCCCGGCTCGCCCCGGGGACCCATTGTCTCCAGATCATGCAGAAGAGTTTGGGGGCCCGCCACCGCTAGGTCCAATCGACATTCAGGGATTCACGGATCGCATGATGCGTGATTCATAGGTCTCCGTTTAGGCGGAGGTCTGTGATGGCTGTGAAGCGATACGAGCTGAGCGAGGTGCAGTGGGAGCGGATCGCGCCGTTGTTGCCGGGTAAGT
>CALQQB010000034.1 GCA_943332615.1 Phenylobacterium deserti | reverse complement strand
GTGGACGATGGCGTAGACCAGCCCGCCCAGCGGCTGGAACATCAGGATGATCATCAGCCAGTACATCTCGCGGCCGGTGCGCACGCAGTGGACGCACAGCAGGATCGAGAACAGCAGCGAGAGGGCGAACAGGCCGAGCGTCACATCAGTCTCCGGCTATTCCGCATACCTAAGCCTTGGGGGGCGCCGATTTGCGCGGGTCGAGTTTCTCGGCGGGCGCTAGGCGCATCACCTCAGTCTGATACTTCTCGTCTTCGCCGGCGGCGAGCAAGGGGGCGGCGTCGGCACAGGCCGTGAGCAAGGGCTCCACCCACTTCATGTCGACTTTGTGGAAATCCGACAGGACATGGCCGTGGACCAGGTCCTTGTCGCCCGGATGGCCGGTGCCCAGGCGGGCGCGGCGGAAATAGGGGCCGACCGCGGCGGTGATGGAACGCACGCCATTGTTGCCCGCCGCCCCGCCGCCGGCCTTCATCCGGAAGCGGCCGGGGGCCAAGTCGATCTCGTCGTAGAAGACCACCAGCTGGGCGGGGTCGAGCTTGAAGAACTTCAGCGCCTCACCGACGGCGCGACCACTCTCATTGTAGTAGCCCTGGGGCTTCAGGATCAGGGTGCGCACCGGACCCTGGGGGGTGTCGATCGCCCCCTCGGACACCGCCGCATGGAAACGCGAACGCGCCGTGGGGAAGCCCCAGCGGCGCGCGATCTCGTCCACGGCCATGAAGCCGATGTTGTGGCGGTTCTTCGCGAAGGTGGGCCCGGGGTTCCCCAGGCCGGCGATGAGCAGCATGCGACCCCCCGGTTGGCGGGAGGGCGCGTCTTAGCCCTCGCCGCCTTCGGCTTCGCTGTCGGTGGTGCCAGCCCGCGACATTGTCACGGAGGCGACGACCACGTCGCCTTCCATGGCGGCTTCCACCTTGGCCGGGAACTTCAGGTCGGACACACGGATCGCGTCGCCGATCTCCAGCCCGGTCAGGTCGATGACCAGCTCTTCCGGGATCGAGTCGGCGTGGCAGGCCACGGTGACCGTGTGCAGGATCACGCCCAGGGTACCGCCGCGCTTGAGGCCCGGCGAGGCTTCATGGTTGGAGAAATGCACGGGCACTTCGATCTTGATCTGCTGGTGCTCATCGACCCGATAGAGGTCGAAATGCCACGGCTCGTCGGTGACCGGGTGCATGTCGATCGCCTTGGCGATGACCGGCTGGGTCTCGGCGCCATACTTCAGGGTCACCAGATGGCCCAGGAGCTTGCCGGTGTGGAGCGCCTTGCGGAACTCGTTGGACCTCACCGCGATCGCGACAGGATCCTTGGCGCCGCCGTACAGCACGCCGGGGACCATACCCGCACGGCGGGTTTCGCGGGCGCCACCGGTGCCGGTTTTCTCGCGGACTTCAACGTTCAAAACGATCTCGGCCATGGCCTTGCCTCAAAACGAAACCGCCGCGCGACCCGCGCGCGGCGATGAAAGACGTACCCGGAACGGGTCGAAAGGGTGCGCGTAGATACACAAAAGGTCCCGCGAGTGCAACGCCCCGGGTGAGGCTTCTCGTCACCCCTTGCGGCGACCCTTCCTGGCCGGGGTCGGCTTCTTCGGGGGCGCGTAGCTTCTGGCGATCGACTTGGCATCGGGAACGAAGTGGGCCTCGTAGGGTTCGGGCAGCCCGGCGGCTTTGATCACGCAGCGTCCGGTGTCCATCATCGCATGCTGGCCCAGGCAGAAGACGTCCTCATAGTGTGGGCCGGCTACCGCCAGGCACTGGTAGAGGTTCAGCTTCGACATGTTCATGCAGCGGCCGACATTGGGCTCGTTCATCAGGCCGAGGATGGTTTCGACGTTGGCGTCCCCCGCCTCGCCCAGCGCCGCCAGGGCCGCGATCGCCAGGCCGCGCGCGACGGTGGGGGTGTAGGGCGGGGCGCCCGCCGCGCCGGACAAGCCCAGGCCGCCGGCGGTGGAGGCCTGTTGCAGCCGGGCGGTCTCGCCAGCGTCGCCCAGCATAGTGGCGCTGGCCAGACCCTTGGCGCCGGCCAGCCGCTGGTCTCGGTCGGCCACGGTTTCCTTCGACCACGGCTGCTTCTGGATGTCGTAGGCCGCCTGCTTGACGGCCTTGCCCTCGTCATAAAGCCGCTGGCCGTCGCTGCCCAGGGCGGCGATCGCCAGGCCCGCGGCGCTCGCCGCGCCGGGCAGGCCCAGGGCATAGGCGGGGTCCTTCAGCAGTTCGTAGGCGACCTGCTGGCGCTGGGTGCGGTCCTTCGCGTAGACGCGCACCCCTTCGACAAACGTGCGGTCCTGCAGAGCCGCGACGGCGGCGTAGGCGATGGCGCCGCGCACAAGCTGGTCCGGATTGTAGGCCGACCCGGCCTGCAGCGAGCGCGCGACGCCGTCGCCGTCGGCGAAATCCGGCGTGATGGCGGTGGTGCGCGTCATGTAGCCGCGATAGGCGCTGGCCATGCCGATAAGCTTCGGAGAAATGGCGACACTTGGCGCAGCCGGAGGCGGTGGCGGCGGAACGTTGGCAACGGGGGCGGGGGCGGAACTGCAGCTAGCCAGCAGCAGGGCGAGCACCGGGGCCGCGAGACGCAGGGCGACGGGGCGCAGGGCAAAGAGGCGCAGGGATGGGCGGCGGAGCGGCATCAGGCGGGCTTCCCCTAATCGTGCGACGGCCCCCGAGGGCCAAGCCTTAGCCGGCTCCGGCCGCCGCGGGCAAGCGGCGCCGGAGGAACAGCTGTTGGAAGGCCTGTCGTCAGTCGAAGAGCTTCGAGACGCTCTCTTCGTTGGCGATGCGGCGGATGGCCTCGCCGAGCAGGCGAGCGCAGCTGACGTAGCGGATTTTCGGGGTGTTGCCGCCGACCCGCTCCGGCGCGGCGATCGAGTCGGTCATCACCAGCTCCTTGAGCACCGAGGCCTCGACTCGCTCCACCGCGCCGCCGGAGAGGACGCCATGGGTCACGTAGGCCGAGACCTCGGTCGCCCCGCTGTCCACCAGGGCCTGCGCGGCGTTGCACAGCGTCCCGCCGCCGTCGATCATGTCGTCGAACAGGATGCAGCGGCGGCCCTGGACGTCGCCGATGATATTGGCCACCTCGCTCTTGCCGGGACCTGAACGGCGCTTGTCGACAATGGCGAGCTCGGTGTTGAGCCGGCTGGCGACGGCCAGGGCGCGTACCACGCCGCCGACGTCCGGCGAGACGATCATAAGTTCGTTGGTCTTGGTGTAGTTTTCCTTGATGTCGCTTGCCAGCAGGGGCGCGGACAGCAGGTTATCGACCGGAATGTCGAAGAAGCCCTGGATCTGGCCAGAGTGCAAATCCATCGACAGCACCCGGTCGGCGCCGGCGCGCGTGATCAGGTTGGCGACCAACTTTGCCGAGATGGGCGTGCGGCCTCCGGTCTTCCGGTCCTGTCGGGCATAGCCGAAGTAGGGCGTCACCGCCGTGATCCGCCGTGCCGAGGCCCGCTTCAGCGCGTCGATGCAGACCAGCAGCTCCATCAGGTTGTCGTTGGCCGGATAGCTGGTGGACTGCAGGATGAAGACGTCCTCGCCGCGGACGTTCTCGTCGATGGTGACCCAGACCTCGTTGTCGGCGAACCGTTTCACCTGGGCCCGGCACAGCGGCACGTCCAGGTGCGAGGCCACGGCCTGGGCGAGCGTACGATTCGAGTTGCCGGCCAGCAGCTTCATCGGATCCCCCAGGTGCGTGTGCGCGGGCTTCTAGCAGCGCCGTGCCGCGAGTCCACCCCTGCCGGGAAGTCCGTCGCCGCTAGGCGAGCACGATCGCGGACAGGAGGCGGCCGTAATCGGGTTCGCCGAGCTTGAAAGCGCGGCGGTTGGAGTAGAACAGATCGGGCTCGGCGCAGGTGTCTCGGCCGATCCACTCGCACCGGGTCACGCCGGCGGCCCGCAGGCGGGCCAGGACGAAGGCGGGCAGGTCGAACTGGCGCTTCCCGGCGTCGGCGCCAGTGGAGAAAAAGCGTTCGTAAGCGCGGTCAACTGCGGTGAAGCGAGCCATGTACTCCAGGCCGACCTCGTAGGACGCCGGGCCGATGCAGGGGCCAATGGCCGCGCGGATGCGGTCCTTGCGCGCACCCAGGGTTTCCATGTGCGCAAGCGTGGCCTCGGTGACGCCGGTCAGCGCGCCCTGCCAGCCGGCATGGGCGGCCGCGACGATTCGGGCCTCGGGATCGGCGAACAGGATCGGCGCGCAGTCGGCGGCCAGCGCGCCGCAGGCGACGCCCGCTGTGCCGCTGACGACGCCGTCGCCCTGCGGGGGTCCCGCCGGCCAGGCGCCGTCAGCGACGAGGACGGTGGCGGAATGGATCTGGTAGGCGGTGACCAGCTCGCCACCCAGGTGGGCGGCGGCGCGGCGGCGGTTCTCCTGCACGGCGCGGGGGTTATCCCCGGAGCCGACGCCGACATTGAGTCCGGCATAGAGTCCTCGGGAGACGCCGCCCCCGCGCGTGAAGAAGGCGTGGCGGATCCCCGGCAGGTCCAGCAGCGGCGAGGTCAGCGCGGGCAGGCCGATCATGGCTCACGCGTCCTCGAAGGCAGGCGGAGTCCAATCTGGGGAATGGAGGCAGCAGGCCTTGAAGAGCTCGCCCATCTGGTCGCCGCCGAGCAGCCTGTGCAACTGCCGGCCGATGACGGCGGCCTTTTCGGGGCGCGCCCGCACCAGGGCCTCGGCGCGCTCGCCCACCCCCATCCGGGCCAGGAACTGGGCCTGGGAGAGCATGGCGCTGGCCGCGCCCGCCGCTGCAGCGGCGGCCATCACGGCGGGGAAGTCGGCGTGGACGGTGAGATCTGCCTCGCCGGGGCAGGCCAGGGGATCGACCTTCTCGTGGCGTCTGAGCGCCTGCAGGGTGTCGCCGAAGCCCGGCTTGTCACGGCCGTAGTCGATCAGCAGCGCCGCGCCGCCATCGGCCGCCAGCCGCGCGCCCAGGGCCGCGCCGAGGGCTTCCTGCAACGCGGAATGCTCGAGGACCGCGCCATCCCGGGCGTCGGGCAGATCGACGGCGGCAGGGATCAGGCCGAAGCCCAGCCGCCCCTCGGCGTCGAGGCCCACCACCTGCTCGGCCCAGCCGGCGGCGGTGCGCACGTACTGACGGGACGGCAGGCAGTCGAGGAGCTCGTTGGCCACCACGATCAGCGGCGCGCCGTCAGGAACTTCGTCCAGGGTGCGGACCCAGCGCACAGCCTTGCCCAAACGCTCGGCCTGAATGGCCGCCAGGGGCGCGGAGGTTTCCACCAGCCAGACCTCGGCGGCGTCCAGGAACCCGTCGGCGACACGGGCGGCGCGCAGCAGGTCGCTCATCAGCGTCCCGTCGCCCGGGCCCAACTCCACCAGGATCACCCGCTTCGGCTCGCCCATCAGACGCCAGCAGGAGGCCGCCCAGACGCCGATCAACTCGCCGAACATCTGGCTGATCAGGGGTGCGGTTATGAAGTCGCCTGTGGCGCCCAGCGCCGGGCGGGTGGCGTAGTAGCCGCCGTGCGGGTCATGCAGACAGGCGGCCATGTACTGGGCGACAGTCATCGGCCCTGTCTGGGCGATCTCTGCCGCCAGGCGTTCTGCCAGTGAGGGGGTCACGCTGGCCCGGCGGCGGCCGGGCTTGGCGCGGCCAATGGCTCCGGCAGCGGCTCGCGCATCCCGCGCCAGATCAGGAACAGGCCTCCCAGGACCATGGGGATCGACAGGATCATCCCCATGGTCAGCCCCAGCGGGAAGTTGGCCATACCCTGGTCCGGCTCGCGGACATTCTCGATGGCGATGCGGAACAGGCCGTAGAACAGGATGAAGACGCCGGTGATCACACCCCGACGGTTCCCCAGCTTCGCGCCGTGGGTCGCCCAACGCAGGATCGCGAACAGCACGAGGCCCTCGAAGACCGCCTCGTAGATCTGGCTGGGATGGCGCGGCAGGGTTCCTGCCGGGCAGTAGCCAAGGGTCTTCACGATCTGATCGTTACAGAAAACTATTCCCCAGGGCACGTCAGTGACGCGGCCCCAAAGCTCGCCGTTGATGAAATTGGCCACCCGGCCCAGGAAGTGGCCGATCGGATAGGCCGCCGAGATCACGTCGGCGATACGCAGCAGGTCCAGTTTGTTCTTCCAGGCGAAGAGGATCATCGCGATCGAGACGCCGATGACGCCGCCATGGAAGCTCATCCCGCCCTCCCAGACCCGCAGCGCGCTGAGCGGATCGGCCAGGGTTCTGGACCAGGGCGTGTAGAACAGCACATGACCGAGGCGCCCGCCGCCGATGATGCCCAACGCGATCCACAGGATCAGGTCATCCATCTGTTCCGGCGTGAACGGTGCGCCGCGCCGCAGCCAGAGCGCCCCATTCTTCAGCAGGCCTGTGGCATATCGCCACCCGAGCAGGATGCCGCCCACATAGGCCAGCGCGTACCATCGGATCGCGAACGGCCCGAGGTGAACCAGTATCGGATCGATGTTTGGGAAGGGCACTGACACGGCGGCTCCGGCGTTCTGGGGCCTGATCTAGACGAGAAGGCCTTCGCTTTCATCCCCTGAGCAACCATATAAGAGCCTCAAGACAGGCCAATCCTGGCCGCGAGAAGATCTGCGGATGCAAACTCAGAACCCCCTGCTCGACGAAATCGCCAAGTTGACCACGGCCGCCATGGGCATGGCCCAGGCTGCCGGCGAAGAGGCCAAGGCCGCCTTCCGCAGTCAGACCGACCGCGTCGTGGCCGAGATGGATCTGGTTCGCCGCGAGGACCACGATGCCCTGAAGGCCGAGGTCGCCGCGCTGCGCGCCGAGGTCGAGGCGCTGCGTGCAAAACCGGCAAAAGCCGCGCCCAAGACGCCTCCGAGAGCCCCTAAGCCATCGTGACCACAACACACGCCACGCGAAAGCGGTTCGCCCGTGACAAGAACGCGCTGACGCCGGCCTTCAGAATAGGTCTAGGGTCGATTTTACGGACGATTCGGGGGCGGCGTTCCGTCCTCAGTCCGGGTCAAATGGGGTCTTGATGGACACCTCACAGTCGGACGATCAGGTCATTCTGACCAACGACCCGCTCGATGTGGTGGAGCATGTGCTCACTGCTGAGAACCTTCCATTCGATCGCACCGATGATGGCGACCTGGCCTTCACCCTGGCGGGTGACTGGAAAGACTATGAGCTCTGGTTCGCGTGGCGGCCCGAGGGTGACACGCTGCAACTGTGCCTCAGCATGGATCTGGCCGTGCCAAAGGCGCAGCGTCAGACGGCCCAGGAACTCATCGCCACCATCAACCTCCGTGTCTGGCTTGGCCATTTCGAGCTGTGGGATGAGGGCGAGATCATCTTCCGCCATGGCATGGCGCTGATGACCGGCGAACAGCCCAGCCTGGCCCAGGCGGCGGCGATGATCGATGTGGCTGTTGAAGCCGCTGACCGGTTCTTCCCGGCCTACGACTTTCTGCTGCGCGGCGCCAAGACCCCGCAGGAAGCCATCGCCGCCTGCATGTTCGAGACCGTCGGCGAGGCCTGACGCCGAACGACCGCCGCGACAATTCGCCTCGCACCACTGCTTGCGAGAAAGCGTCGGATTAAGCGCGATTTCTTCACGGTTCACCATGCCACGAGCCATGGTGAATCCGCACAACCAGCATGGCTCTGGCGCTGTGGCGCCGGCCCTCGTGGCGGTCGCCACGTCGCCAGTGCTCCTGGTCGCTGGGTCGCCGCCGGCTGACGCGAGACCGAACGCCGGGCCGCCGACCATGAGGCCAACCAGGTGGTTGAGGCCCTCGCCGACGCCCTGGCGCGGCTTGCGAGCGGTGACGTCACCCATCGCATCACGGCCCAGGTCCCGGCCCAGTACGCTCATCTCCACATCCACCGACCAGGTCGTGCAGGGCGGGGCGCTGGTCGGCCGGACCGGCGAGGCCCTCGGTCAGATCGTCGTCGAGGTCGGAGATGTCAGCGGCGTGATCTGCGAGATTGCCGCCGCAAGCCACCGGCTGGCCCTGGACACGGAGCGCCTGACAGAACGGGTGGGCCGCTTCAATGTCGGCGCTGGCGGCGCCGCCAGCGGACCGGTCCGACGCCGCGCTGCCTAGAGGCGCCGCGGCCGGGGTTTTGCTGAGGCGATACCGGGGCTAAGGGTCAGGTCGGCGGAGGACGTACGACCATGATCACACCCATTCTGATGCTGGGCGCCGGGCGTATGGGCGGGGCCATGATCGAGGGCTGGCTGGCGGCGAACGCCTTCGCCGGCGGCGAACTGATGGTGCGAGATCCGCGGCCAGGGCCGTCGGCGCTGGCGGCGGAGGCGGCCGGCGCGGCGTTGAATCCTCCGGACGGCGAGTTGGCGCGGGCGCGCACAGTGGTGTTGGCCGTGAAGCCGCAGATCTGGCGCGAAGCCGCCGCCGAGGCCGCGCCCTGGCTGCACGCTGACGCGGTGATCGTCTCGATCGCGGCCGGTGTGAAGTCCCGCGACATCACCCGCGAGTTCGGCGGCCGCTGCGTGGCGCGCGTGATGCCGACCACGGCGGCGGCGATCGGGCAGGGGACGGCCAGCCTCTACGCTGACGATCCCGCGGCCCTGGCCCGGGCGCATGCGCTTTTCGAACCCCTGGGCACGGTGGTGGATCTGCTCGACGAGGGGTTGATGCATGCGGCGACGGCCGTGTCCGGCTCGGCCCCGGCTTATCTCTACGCCTTCATCGAAGCGCTTGAGGCGGCCGGCGCCGCGGCGGGCCTATCGCCCAAGGACGCCCAGCGCCTGGCGCGCTCGACGCTGACCGGGGCCGTGGCGCTGCTGGCGCGGAGCGGAGAGGAGCCAGCGGAGCTGCGGCGGCAGGTCACATCGCCCGGGGGCACCACCCAGGCGGCGCTGGACGTGTTGCTGGCCGCCGAGGGCCTGCCGGGCCTGCTGCGCGAAGCGGTGGCCGCGGCCGTGCGGCGGTCCAAGGAGCTCGGCGCCTAAGGCTGGCACGCAACCTGCTGAGAGGGGTCTGAGTCCCCCCTCAGGAGTGATCCCTTGTCCCGTTTTCAGACTGTTCTCAAGGCCGCGATCCCCGCCGCGGCGCTCGCCTGCAGCCTCGCCCTGGCGAGTCCGGGCCAGGCGGCGCAGGTCTTCCTGCAGTCGGCCAGCATGAATACCTCGCGCACGGCCCACATCTACGGCCCCGGCGGATTCAACGAGTACACCTACATTGCCCCGATCAAGTTCACGACCTATGACGGGACGGGTGCCACGCCATCGACCGGCGCGCTTGGCGGGCCGTACGACACCCTGGCCTTCTGCGTGGACATCTTCCACAACATCAACCTGGGCACGGTGAACCTGAAGTACGACGACGCGTACGATCTCACGACCAACTCCAAGTATCAGGACAACGCCCACCCGTTCACGGGTGCCACGGCGCTCAACCTCGGCCAGATCGCACAGGTCGGCTCTCTGGTGAACTACGGGACGATTCTCTACGCGAACGGCCCGAGCACCGCCGACACGGTCAACCGCCTGGCGGGCCTGCAGGGCGCCATCTGGCAGGTGGTGAACCCGGGCTATTCGGTGATCAGCGGCAACGGCGCCCTGGACGGCTACATCGCCGCCTATTCGGGCGCTGGTTATGCTTCACAACTCACGGGCTACGGACCGGTGAACCGGAGCATCACCTTCATCACTGAGACCGGCAAGTACGGCATGAACCGGGCTCACCAGAGCTTCGCCATCGCGGGGGTGCCAGAGCCGGCGACCTGGTCGATGATGATCATGGGCTTTGGCATGATGGGCGCACTAGCCCGCCGTTCACGCACCCGCCTCGTGCTCGCAGCCGTCCGAGGCTGAACGAGTTAGCGGAAAACGTGGATCTCGCCGGCGCCTCGTCCAGGGGCCTCGGCGAGGCCGCGGATCTCCAGGCTGGCGCGGCGCGCGCCGCAGACGCAGCGCAACCGGGTCTCCAGGTCCTGCAGCAACTGGCGGCTCAGCCCCTCGCTGATCCAGGGCCTGGGGTCCACTGTCGCCTCGCGACCGCAGGCGCACCGCGCCCATAGGCTGGAGCGCGCCGCTGTCGCCCATCCGAGGCGCGCCTCCCCATACGGCCGGTCCCGCGCCAAGTATCTGCTTCCGTCCGCCATGGCCTGACTCCCTGACACGAACAAAAGCAGAACTTTGCAGCCGTGGCGACTCTCTTGTGGCTGTGATTCCGTCGGGTGCTCAACTGGGCGGCGTGTCGTCGCTGGGGACGGTTGTTAGATCTTCTCGCTGAGCTTGATGGCCGCGCGGCACCCCGTGCGGATCACCGCAGCCAGCACGCCGTAGCCCGGCGCCTCGCGGGCGCCTTCCTCCACGGCGAAGTCGCGATGCGCCAGTTCCTCATCGCGGAACTTTGAGAGTTCGGCGGCGAGCTCCGGATCGCGGCTCGCAAGCTCTTCGACCTGGCTGGCGTAGTGTTCCTCGATCACCGTCTCGACGGCTTCGGTGCAGGCGTGCGCCGCCTTCTCGCCCATCAGCGCCGTGCCCGCGCCCAGAGCGAAGCCCGCCAACCGCCAGACCGGGGCAAACACGGTAGGCCGCACGCGCCGTTCGGTCAGCAGGAGGTCGAAGCGGGCCAGGTGAACGGCCTCCTGGGCTTCCATCTCGGCGAAGTGGCGGGCGGCCGGTGCGTCGCCCAGCACCGCCTTCTGGCCGCGATAGATCTGTACGGCGGCCAGCTCGCCGGCGTGATCGACCCGCAGGATCTCCGCCAGTCTCGCGGCGGGCGATCCCGTCCCCGGCCGGGGGGGGATGGGCTTGGCGCTCATCGTTTGCCGTACTCGCGCAGGGCCGCCAGCGCGCTCAAGCCGACGAGGCCGAGCGAGACCATGGCGTTCCAGCCGGCCATCGACAGGCCGGCCATACGCCACGCGGCGTTCTCGCAAGAGGGCGGCTTGAAGGTGGCCCCGTCCAGCATTGCCTGGATGTCGGCCATGTTCACCTTGGAGCCGCCGCCCGAGCAGGACTGTGGCCCTGGCCAGAATTTCCATTCGGCGCCGGCATGATAGACCGCCACGCCGCAGCTGATCGCAAACCCCAGGGCCAGCGCCCAGCAGGTCGCCGCCCGCCAGCGTGGTCCGCCGGGCGTGCGCACCAGCACCATGAAGATCAGGCCGAGCGCCAGGATCGCCCAATAGGCCTCGCGCTGGCGCAGGCAGAGCATGCAGGGCGCATAACCGCCAAAGGTCTCGAAGGCATGAGCTGTCGCCAGCATGGCGGCGGCGACCAGCACGGCGCAGAGCCGCCAGCGGTCGAGAAAGGGGCGCAGGACATTCGTCATCAGCCAGTCCTTATGGCGCGAAATGCCCGGCTCCGGCAAAATTCTTCAGCCAAAGACCTTGAGCGCAACAAAGCCGCCGACCAGCAGCACCAGCAGCAGTCCGGCGTAGAGGTTCAGGCGCTTCTCGAACTGTTCGAGGATCTGAGGCCCGTAGAACTTCAGCACCGTGGCCACCGCGAAGAAACGGAAGCCGCGGGTCAGCACCGAGGCCCAGATGAAGGTGAAAAGGTCGAACCTGACAAAGCCGGCGGTGATCGTCACGAGCTTGTAGGGAATGGGCGTCGCGCCCTTCACCAGGATGACGAACAGGCCGAACTTGTCGAACCAGTGCTGGAACTCGGCCCTGCCGTCAGCGTGCCCGAACAGGTTCAGGATGGCCTCGCCCAGCGGCTCCAGGAAGACCCCGATAGCGTAGCCCAGCAGGCCGCCCGCGACCGACGCGGCCGTGCAGATTCCCGCATAGACGAACGCCCGGTTAGGCCGGATGGCGACCATTGGGGCCAGCATCACGTCAGGCGGGATCGGGAAGAACGAACTCTCCGCGAAGGACACGACCGCGAGCGCCACCGGGGCGTGTTTGGAAGCGGCCAGGCGGAGGACCCAGTCGTAGAGTTTGCGTAGCATTTTGATCCAGACCGGGCGGTGTCGTGTCCATGCCTAGCAGTCCGCATGCCGCCTGTCGCCTCGCGCTCGCCGCATGCCGGCTCCTATTGTGATTTAGTTGCAAGAGATACTAAATGGGTGATCCAAGGAGACCGCCATGGCCGCTCTGACGTCTGCTGACACCCGCGACCTGTTTGACAATCCGCTCGGCACCGACGGATTCGAGTTCGTGGAATTCACCTCGCCGGAGCCGGAGCGGCTCAAGAACCTCTTCGAAAACATGGGCTTCACGGCGGTGGCCCGGCACCGGTCGAAGAACGTGCTGCGGTTCCGGCAGGGCGACATCAACTTCATCCTCAACATGGAACCGTCCGGCCAGGCCGCGGCCTTCCGTGATGTCCACGGTCCTTCGGCGAACGCGATGGCCTTCCGGGTGCGCGATGCGGCCAAGGCGCTGAAGCTGGCCGTCGAGCGGGGCGCCAAGGCTGTCGGCGGCCCGGTCGGGCCAATGGAGCTCAACATCCCGGCGATCGAGGGTATCGGTGGCTCGAATCTCTACCTGGTTGACCGCTACGGGGCGCAGGAGATCTACGATGTCGACTTCATGCCCATCTCCGGCGCGGACGAGGCGAGGTCCGCCAACGAGGTTGGTCTGACCTACCTCGACCACCTCACCCACAACGTCCACCGTGGCCAGATGACCACCTGGGCGGAGTTCTACGAGCGGATCTTCAATTTCCGCGAAATCCGGTACTTCGACATTGAAGGAAAGCAGACCGCGCTGGTCTCCAAGGCGATGACCAGCCCCTGCGGCAAGATCCGCATCCCGCTGAACGAGAGCCGGGACGAGCATTCACAGATCGAAGAATTCCTCAAGGACTACAAGGGCGAGGGGATCCAGCACATCGCCCTGGGCGCGAACGACATCTACGAGTCCGTGGAGACCATGCGCGACCGCGGTGTCACCTTCCAGGACACCATCGACGCCTATTTCGATGGCATCGATGCGCGCTTGCCCGGCCATGGCGAGAACGTGAACCGCCTGCGGGCCAACAGGGTCCTGATCGACGGCGCGCCCAGCGAGGGCCAGGGCCTGCTGCTGCAGATCTTCACCGAGAACATGATCGGCCCGATTTTCTTCGAGCTAATCCAGCGTAAGGGCAACGAGGGCTTTGGCGAAGGCAACTTCAAGGCCTTGTTCGAGTCGATCGAACTGGATCAGATAAGGCGCGGGGTGCTCCCCGCGAAGGACTGACGCGCGATGCCGAAGACCCCTCCGAAATGGGCCCTGATCGTCCACGGCGGCGCCGGCGAGATCACACGCGATGACCTGCGGCGCGAACAGGACGAAGCCTATCGTGAGGCCATGGGCGCGGCGGCCCTGGCGGGTGCCGAGGTGCTCCGCGCCGGCGGTTCGGCGCTCGACACGGCCGAAGCCGCGATCCGTCTGCTGGAAGACGATCCGCTGTTCAACGCGGGCCGGGGCGCGGCCTTCACCGCCGAGGGCCGCAATGAACTGGACGCCTCGATCATGGACGGCGCGACCCTGAGGGCCGGTGCGGTGGCGGGCGTCACCACCACGCGCCATCCGATCTCCGCGGCGCGCGCGGTCATCGAAAGCTCGGCCCACGTGATGCTGGGCGGGGAGGGTGCCGACGCCTTCGCCCGCAGCCAGGGGCTGGAGCAGGTCGATCCCGCCTACTTCTTCACCGAGCGCCGCTGGCAGGCGCTGGAGCATGGCCTGTCGCGGCTGGGCCTGCCGATCCCGTCCCGGCCGGTCGGCGCGGCGCCCGATCCCTCGCCCCGCGCGGCCTTGGTCCACGAGGAGGGCAAGCACGGCACGGTCGGCGTGGCGGCCCTGGACGTCTACGGCGATGTCGCGGCCGGAACCTCGACCGGCGGCGCCTCGGCGAAACGCTGGGGTCGCGTGGGCGACAGCCCGATCATCGGGGCCGGGACCTATGCCTCGAACCGGGCCGCGGCCGTCTCCTGCACCGGCGCCGGCGAATACTTCATCCGCCTGGGCGTGGCCCATGAGATCTGCGCCCTTGTGCAGCACCGGGGGATGTCGCTGCAGGCCGCCTGCGACCAGGTGATCCAGCATGACTTGACGGCGCTGCGCGGCGAGGGCGGGGTGATCGCGGTCGCGCCGGACGGCCAGATGGCGTGGAGCTTCAACACCCCGGGCATGTACAGGGCCCGCATCGCCGAGGGCGAACCGCTCGTCGTCGGCCTTTACAGGGATGAGACCTGAAATGGCGAAGGGCGACTGGATTCCGGTCCGCGGGGCGCAAGGGACCCACTCGCGCCAGGCCCATGCCGACCTGCCGGAGGGGACCTACGAACGCGAGATTTCCAAGGAGGGCTTCTTCGGGCCAGCCGCCTTCCTGCATCACAACCGTCCGCCCACCGGCTGGACCAGCTTCGAGGGACCGCTGCGGCCGCGCGCCTTTGACCTGGCCAGGCTGAGCGCGGGCGAGCCCTCGCCTTGGGCCGCCGCCGTGATGCTGGTCAACCAGGCGGTGGAGGTGCGCTTCTGGAAGTTGGTCGAGGCCATGCCGGCGCTGGCCCGCAACGCCGATGGCGACCAGTTGCTGTTCGTCCATCACGGTGAGGGCGAGCTGTTCTGCGACTATGGCCGCCTGACCTGGCGGGCCGGTGACTACCTTTACCTCCCGCGTGGGACCATGTGGCGAATGTCGCCCGCCAGCCCCGCCGCGATCCTGATGATCGAGGCGACCAATACCCACTTCAAGCTGCCTGACCGTGGCCTGATGGGCGGCCACGCCCAGTTCGACCCGGCGATGCTGGAGACGCCGGCGATGGATGCGGCCTTCCGCGCCCACCAGGACGTGGCTGGCGACTACCGGGTGGAGGTGAAGAAACGCGGGCAGGTCTCGACGGTGACCTATGCCTATAACCCGCTGGACGCCGTCGGCTGGCACGGAGACCTTGCGCCCGTGCGGCTGAACGTGGCCGACATCCGCCCGGTGGTCAGCCACCGCTACCACCTGCCGCCGTCCGTGCATTCGACCTTCGTCAGCGACCGGTTCGTGGTCTGCACCTTCGCGCCGCGCCCGTTCGAGACCGATCCGGGGGCGCTGAAGATCCCGTTCTTCCACAACAACGACGACTACGATGAGGTGCTGTTCTACCACGCTGGCGATTTCTTCAGCCGCGACCACATCAAGGCGGGCATGCTTACGTTTCACCCAAGCGGCTTCACCCACGGGCCGCACCCGAAGGCGCTGAAGAACATGCTGGTGCAATCCAAGCCGGCCACGGACGAATACGCCGTCATGATCGACACCCGAGATCCGCTGGACGTGGGCGAGGCGGCCTCTTCCGTGGAAGACCCGGCCTATGTTGACAGCTGGAAGGGCGGATGAACCGCGACGAGGACTTCATGGAGGCGGCCGAGGAGGAACTCGACCGCGCCACGACGCTGGGCTGGAAGGAACTGGCCAGGCTCACGCCCTGGGGCGACACCTTCGAAGGTTTCACACCTGAAGGGCGGGAAGTCTGTTTCGAGCGCAGCTATCTGTGGGAAGGTGAGACCGGCGGCGACATCCTGGTCGAGGTCACCGTCTATGAGTCGCGGGCTTATGAAGATGGTGTGCGGGTGACGCGGGGCATACCATGCGAGCCGCCGGTTGGGGACGGGAGCACGATATGAAGCTGGCGTCGTTGAGGGGGGGCCGGGATGGCCGCCTGGTGGTCGTGTCCAACGATCTGGCCTGGTACACGCCGGCGGACCGGATCGCGTTTACCCTCCAGGACGCGCTGGATGACTGGGATATCTGCGGGCCGGAGCTGCGCGGGCTGGCCGAAAGCCTGGAGCACGACTCGGTGCCCAAGGCCCGGTTCAGAGAGCACGACGCTATGAGCCCCCTGCCGCGCGCCTACCAGTGGGCGGACGGCTCGGCCTATGTGAACCACGTCGCCCTGGTGCGGCAGGCGCGCGCCGCCGACATGCCCGCCAGCTTCTGGACCGATCCCTTGATGTACCAGGGCGGCTCGGACGGCTTCTTAGGTCCCCGTGATCCGATCCCGCTGAGGGATGAGGCCTGGGGCTGCGACCTGGAGGGTGAGATCGCGGTGATCACCGGCGACGTGCCCCTGGGCGCCAGCCGCGAGGAAGCGCTAGCGGCCATCCGCCTGGTGCTGCTCTGTAACGACGTCTCGCTGCGCAACCTTATCCCCGGCGAGATCGCCAAGAGCTTCGGGTTCTTCCAGTCCAAGCCAGCTTCCGCCTTTTCCCCTGTGGCGGTGACGCCGGACGCCCTGCCCAACTTCAAGGATGGCAAGCTGCACGGGCCGCTGGAGGTGGAGCTGAACGGCGCACCGCTGGGTGAGGCCGACGCCGGCATCGACATGACCTTCGATTTCGGGACCCTTATCGCCCACGCGGCCAAGACGCGGGCCCTGTCGGCCGGCACGATCGTGGGCTCCGGCACCGTCTCCAATCGCGGCGCCGACGGCGGGCCCGGCAAGCCGATCGCCGACGGCGGGGTAGGCTACTCCTGCCTGGCCGAGGTGCGCGCGGTCGAGACCCTGCTGGGCGGCGCGCCGAAGACACCGTTCCTGAAGGCCGGCGACAAGGTGCGGATCCAGATGATGGACGCCAGGCGGCACTCGATCTTCGGCGCCATCGAACAGGAGGTGGCCGGCGCGTGACCCTGCTTCGCCACGGCTCCGGGGGGCCTGCCCGGCGACGCTCCGAAGAGAGCGAAGTCGGATTGCAGCTGGATAGCTACCTGCCCTACCGTCTTTCGGTGGCTTCCAACGCTGTGTCGGGGCTGATCGCGCGGGCCTATGAGGACCGGTTCGGCCTGTCGGTCCCGCAATGGCGGCTGCTGTGCGTGCTCGCCGAGGACGGCGGCCTGACCCAGGTGCAGATCGTCACGCGCACGGTGATGGACAAGGTCACCGTCAGCCGCGCCGCCCAGGGCCTGGTCAAGCGCCACCTGATCGCCCGCTCCCAGAACACCGCCGATGGCCGCAGCCATGTCCTGGCGCTGACGCCGGAAGGCCGCGGCCTGTATGGCGAGATCGCGCCGCTCGCGCTGGCCTACGAAGCCGCCCTGATTGCTGGACTGGCGCCTGAGGAGGTGACTCTGCTGCGCCGCCTGCTGGGCCGCTTGCAGGCCGCCGCCGGGCAACTGGCCGGCGACGCGCCCCGGACCTGACCGCCGCTCCGGACCTTGAGGCGCTCCCGGATCGTTACAGCGCGACCTGTTCGGCGATGATGCCCCAACGGTGCGAGCCTTCGCCGAACGGCAGATGGAAGCCGTAGGCGGCCCGCTTGCGCTCGTCGGCCCAGGTCTTCTCGAACGAGACGATGACCTGGAGCTGGAGCTCTTCGGGGATCTGATGGGCGTTGTGGCCGAGGGTGCGGGCCACCTGTTCGATCACGATCGATCGGTGCGCTTCGCCGCCGAGCGATACGAGGGCCTCGCGGACCCGCCGGCACAGGGTGGTCTTGACCCGGATGGCCTTCCTCTGGGCTGGGGCGTCGTGGGCGAGGTCGAGCTGGTTTTGCATGGCGACGGGAAGTCTGCCCACGCGATATTTATCGGTCGGTTAAGGCGCACGGAAAAAGTGCGATTAAACAACTTCAGAGCGATTTTTCTTCAGCCCCAGCCGACCGCCACCGCGCCGCGATAGACGAGGAATGAGGCCAGATAGGCCAGCGTGGTCATGTAGGCGAACATGATCAGCGGCCAGCGCCAGGAGTTGGTCTCGCGTTTCACGACGCCAAGGGTCGAGGCGCACTGCGGGGCGAAGACGTACCAGGCCAGGAACGACAGCCCGGTGGCGATCGACCAGTGGGCCGCCAGCTGGTCGGCCAGCGCGCCGACGTGGGCGTCCGCGTCGCCGATGGAATAGACGGTGCCAAGCGCAGCCACCGCCACCTCGCGAGCCGCGAAACCCGGGATCAGGGCGACGGTCATCTGCCAGTTGAAGCCGATGGGTTCCAGCAGCGGCGCCAGCAGGTGGCCCAGCCGACCGGCCAGACTGTAGTTGATTGCCGGGTCCGTCGCGCCGGCGGGCGGGCCGGGGAACGTCGACATGAACCAGATCACGATCGTCAGCGGGAAGATGATCCGGCCGGCGCGGTTCACGAAGATCTCCGCGCGCTGCCAGAGGTTGCGCAGGACGCTCTCCACCGAAGGGGTCTTGTAGGTCGGCAACTCCATCAGGAACGGCTCGACCTCGCCGCGCCAGAAGATGCGGCGGATCACCAGGGCCACGGCGAGTGTGGACAGTATGCCCGCGGCATAGAGCCCGAACATCACCAGGCCTTGCAGGTTCGCGAAACCCCATACGGTCCGGCTGGGGATGAAGGCCGAGATGATCAGGGCGTAGACCGGGATCCGCGCCGAGCAGGTGATCAGTGGCGCCACCAGGATTGTGGTCAGCCGGTCGCGTTTGTTGTCGATCACCCGCGTCGACATGATCCCGGGGATCGCACAGGCCACGGACGACAGCAGCGGGATCACCGAACGGCCGTGCAGGCCCGCGGCGCCCATCAGCCGATCCAGCAGGAAGGCCGCGCGGGCCATGTAGCCGAAGTCCTCCAGCAGGATGATGAAGAAGAACAGCGTCAGGATGCGCGGCAGGAACACCATCACCCCGCCGACGCCGGCGATCAGACCGTCGGTGATGAAGCTCTTGAACAGGCCGTCCGGCAGGTTCTGCGCCGCCAGCGCGCCCAGGGCGCCGAACGCGCCGTCCACCAGGTCCTCGACCGGCGCGGCCCAGGTGAACACCGCCTGGAACATCAGGAACAGCAGGGCCAGCAGGATGACCAGTCCGGCGACCGGGTGCAGCAGCACGCTATCGACCTTGCCGGTGAAGGTGTCGGGCCGCTCCGGCGGCCGCACATAGGCGCGCAGAATGCGCTGAGCCTCGCCATGGGCGCCGCGCAGTTCGGCCGCCGAAGGCTCGTGCCAGGTGTTGTCGGTGGATAGCGCACCCGAGGCGATCAGGGCATCGACCTGGGCGGTCAGTTCCGCGATGCCGCGCTTGCGGGTGGCGACGGTGGTGACGATGGGACAACCCAGTTCGCGCTGCAGGCCCTCGATATCGATCCGCAGGCCCTGGCGTTGGGCGATGTCGTACATGTTCAGCGCCAGCACCATCGGCCGGCCCACGGCCTTCAGCTCCAGGATCAGCCGCAGGACCAGGCGCAGGTTGGTGGCGTCGGCCACCGCGACCACCACGTCGGGCGCCTCTTCGCCCGCGAGTTTGCCCAGCACCGCGTCTCGGGTGACCATCTCGTCGGGGCTGCGGGCGCGCAGCGAATAGGTACCCGGCAGGTCAAGGATCGAGAGGCTGCGGCCGGCCGCGGTGACGGCGTGGCCTTCTTTCCGCTCGACGGTGACGCCGGCGTAGTTGGCGACCTTCTGGCGGCTGCCGGTGAGCGCGTTGAACAGCGCCGTCTTGCCGGTGTTCGGATTGCCGACCAGAGCCACCCGCGCCGGTCGCATGACCACTTCACTCATTTGGCGTCCAGCCGCACCCAGACGTCCTCAGCGTCGCGGCGGCGCAGCGCCACGCGCATGTCGTCGAGCCGGATCGCCAGCGGGTCGCGCCAGATCGCCCCCTCGTGCAGCACCTCGAATCGGGCGCCCTCGACGAACCCGAACTCCAGCAGCCGGCGCTCCAACTCATGGACATCGACACCGTGGCCGTCGGGATGGCTTTCGGCGCGAAGTTCAACAATCTCGCCGCTGTCGCCGGCCCGCACCGTGCTCAGCCGGACACAGCCGTCTAGCGCGACCCGCGTCGCGTCTTCAGGCTGCGTCAGCATGTCGTCATCGGGTCGGTCCAACGTCCGCAGAAAATGCGAACGATTATCAAGTACGTGCTGGGCCGCGCCGACGCAAGGCTCGCGTTGACGCGGGCCCTCCGGCGCCTATGTTCCGGCCCCGCTGCCCCAGTGGCGAAATGGTAGACGCGGTAGACTCAAAATCTATTGCCGAGAGGCGTGCTGGTTCGAGTCCGGCCTGGGGCACCATCCTCCTGTTCGCGGATGCGCGCGGATCGGGTGGGAGGGGATGGCCGGTCGGGCCTACGCGTTGTCGATCCCGTCCGGGAACACGACAGAGACCTCGCCGCCCCGATAGGCGGTGCTGCCGAGCCGAGCGTAGCCGCCCAATTGGTGCGCCAAGTTTTCGATGCGACCGCGCCCGCCGGTCTGTCCCGCCGGGAGATCGGTCATGCCCACGCCGTTGTCGCGGACGGTCAGCTTGAACCGGCCGCGATCCTGGACCAGGCCCAGCCAGATGTCGCCATCGCGCCCGTCCGGAAAGGCATGGCGCACCGCGTTGGAGACCGCCTCGCTGACGATGGCGCTGACCCGGGTAAGAGACTCGGCTGTCAGTCGCAGGGCAGGATCGCAGACGACGTGAAACCGGTGGCTCGACGGTTCGAATGTGGCGGTCAGCGCTTGCAGCCGGGGCAGGGCGAAGCCTACGCCAGTGTGGTTCGAGGCCACATCTCCGCCGACGATGTCAGTGAGCTTGCCGGACATCTGTTCAGAAAAGGCCATGGCGGTCGGGCAACGGCTGTGGCTCGTGAGCGTGGCATTGGCGGACTGGGGTTGCATGGTGGGACTCCGGCTGAGCCAACCGTCGGTGATGGCGCGTGCTTGCGCTTTGATGCCGATCAATCCGCGCCCTCGCGGCGAGCATACCGTCCCCAGCCTTCGAGCCTCCGTTGAGTTTTGGTCCGGTGTCAGTTTGCGGTCGGGCGACGCTTCCGGCGGGCTTGAAGCCAGGAGACCGTCCATGGCGTCAGTCCCATGGCGAGAAGCCCGAGCGGCATCAGCCCGCCATGCGCAAGATCATAGTCGGCGAGGGTGTACGCCCAGCCCGCGCCGGTCAGGCGGCCGAGCGCGATCTCAAAAGCCAGTGTGAGCACGACCCATAGGGCTCCAATCGCCAGGGTAGCCCGGGTTGTCCGGACTTTGATCCAGTCCATGAAGAGCCAGGTCACGGCGAAGATGATGATCGAGCCGATCACCACGGAGACCTGCCGAACGCCGAATTCGACCTCCGGGCTCAGCAGCAGGCGGCGCAAGGCTCCATTCAAGCTTTCGGTGGTGATGATGACGAGCCACACCAGGAAGGCGCGCAGCAGAGCGGGAAGGAAGATGGGCATCATGCGTCCTCAGCGCGCCGTGTAGCCGCCGTCGATCACCAGCTCCGCGCCGGTGACAAACTTGGCTTCGTCGGAGGCCAGATAGACGCAGCCCCAGGCGATGTCGTCGGGTTCGCCGATGTGGCCCAGCGGATGCAGTGCATCGAGCGCGGGCCGGCCAGCCTCCGCGTCGCCCCCGGCCTTCAGGTAGCCTTCGACCATCGGTGTCCAGATGAACCCGGGGTGGATCGAGTTCACGCGAATCCTGTCGGGCGCGTAGGTCAGGGCGTCGGTCTTGGTCATAAGCCGAACCGCGCCCTTGGAGGCGTGATAGGGCGGGATGTCGGGCGCGCTCACCAAACCGTAGATCGAGCTGAGGTTGATGATGCTGCCGCCTCCGGCGCAGCGAAGGTGTGGGATCACGTGCTTCACGCCGAAGAACACGCCCTTGACGTTGATTGCCTGCACGAAGTCCCACTCGGCTTCGGTCAGTTGGTCCGTAGGCTTGTTCGCGCCGGCGACGCCCGCGTTGTTCACCAGGATGTCGATCCGGCCGAACCGCCGCGAGACCTCGCCCAGAACGTGCTCGACCTCGGCTTCCTTCGAAACGTCCAGCTGCCAGAAGCAGGCGTCGAAACCGCGCCCGACGAGTTCGTCCACCAGGGCGTTCGCCTCCATGACCAGGATGTCGCAGACCGCGACGGCGCAGCCTTCCTCGGCCATACGCAGAGCGGTTGCGCGTCCAAGGCCGAGCGCGGCGCCGGTGATGACCGCGACCTTTCCCTTCAACCTGTCCATGACGGGCTCCCAAGCTGATTGTGGACAGCCTGGGCGGCGGTGGGGAAGGCCGCATTGCGCAGGATCAATCGCGCCCGAACGGCCCTAGACTCGGAGCGCCCTGGAAGCGATAGCCGATCCCCGCGGAGAGCACCCATGGGTTCATCGTCACCTTCGATTTGACGCCCTTGGTCCGATCGACGGCATCGGTCTCGAAGAACACCTTCTTGGCGTCGAGGTTGATCGCCCAGCGATCGGTCGTGGCGATGTCCAACCCGGCCTGCAACGCCGCCCCGAAGCCGTGGTCCAGCTTGACCTTGAAGCCGTCCTTGTTCGAGCCGCTGTAGAACAGCACGTAGTTCACCCCGGCGCCGACATAGGGGCTGACACGTGACGCCGGCGCGAAGTGGTACTGCAAGGTCACCACGGGCGGGATCACCCAGGATTCCATCAGCTTCAAGTCTGTTCCCGGGCCCTTGGCGCGAACGGTGTGCTTGGTGGTTCCGGCGATGATTTCGACGGCGACGTTGTCGGTCAAGAAGTAGCTCAGACCGATGGTCGGCATCACATCGTAATCGACCTCAGCCCTCAGCCCTCAGCCCTCAGCCCTCAGCCCTCAGCCCTCAGCCCTCAGCCCTCAGCCCTCAGGCCGGTCGGTGGGCCGGCCAGGGTGGTGATCGGGTCGCTGCCCGTCGGCTGCACATCGGTGATCCGAACATTCAGAACGATGTCGCCTTTCGCCTTGGGCTGGAAGCTCTGAGCTTGGGCGGCGCCAGCGATCGACAGGGCGGCGAGAAGGGCCGCAGCTCCGAATTTGGTTGTCATTTTATATCCCCTGTATTGGGCGGCTTGCGCCGCGACGGGGGTTTTTCAGTCCCAGATTGCGCGGGATTTGATCTGTAGAAAACTCAATCTTCGAAAACCCAAGACGGGTTGGAAAGCAAAGGTGAAAGCGGCGAACCCCGCCAGGCCGAGACCCGCCGCTCCCAGGCACCAGCCGCAATGGGGGGCTGAACTGGCGCCGCAGATCGCGTCCAGGGCAAGCATGTGCGCAACGGCCAGATCGGTCGAAAGCGCAGCGCTCGCTGTCAGGATGACGCCAATCAAGCCCGCGCCGAAGCGGAGGACCTGGTCCTCAAAGGGCATGATCGATCGTCGGGCCGTGCTCTGCATGGTGCCACGTTGACGTGCGCGGGATGGATCGTCCTTGAGCGAGATCAAGGCGTCGTTTCTGCCTGTGACGGAAAAACGGCCGTCTCTCAACGAACCCGTGGGATCCATGACGCAGGCGATTGCCCGAAGCGATGACGCGCCGTTTGACGCCATCGCGCTCTATATTTTTACCGGCCTTTCGGCGCTTGCCGCGCTCGTGGCCACGGCCCTGACCAAGGATCCGTCGTTTCGGTTTCACGGCTGGATCATGCTCGCCGCGTTCCTGGCGGCGTTCCTGACGATGTCGGTGGGCCTGGGGTCGGGCCGCTTCCGCAGCGACTCCACCCGATACGCCGACGGCGTGATCCGGGCCGGGGTGATCGCGACCATGTTCTGGGCGTTCGCTGGGCTCTCCGCGGGGGTGCTGATCGCCTCCCAGCTGAGCTGGCCCAGGATATTCTACTTCCCGGATCTCGCCTGGCTGAACTTCGGTCGCCTGCGCCCGCTTCATACCTCCGCGGTCATCTTCGCCTTTGGTGGCAACGCCCTGATCGCGACGTCCTTCTATGTGGTGCAGCGGACCTGCCGGGCGCGGCTGGCGGGCGGCGCGTGGCCCTGGTTCGTGTTCTGGGGCTACCAGCTGTTCATCGTCCTGGCGGCGACCGGCTACATGGCCGGCATCACCCAGAGCCGCGAGTACGCGGAGCCGGAGTGGTACGTCGATCTGTGGCTGACCATCGTCTGGGTCGCCTACCTCCTGATCTTTCTGGGCACGATCTGGAAGCGCAAGGAGCCGCATATCTACGTGGCCAACTGGTTCTATCTGGCCTTTATCGTCACGATCGCGATCCTGCACCTGATCAACAATGCGGCCGTGCCGATCGGCCTGCTGGAGTCGAAGAGCTACTCCGCCTTCTCAGGTGTCCAGGACGCCCTGGTGCAGTGGTGGTACGGCCACAACGCGGTGGGTTTCTTCCTGACCGCCGGCTTCCTCGGCATGATGTACTACTTCGTGCCCAAGCGCGTGGACCGGCCGGTCTATTCCTACCGACTCTCGATCGTCCACTTCTGGTCGCTGATCTTCATCTACATCTGGGCGGGTCCCCACCACCTTCATTACACGGCCCTGCCGCAGTGGGCCCAGACGCTCGGCATGACCTTTTCGATCATGCTGTGGATGCCGTCCTGGGGTGGGATGATCAATGGCCTGATGACGCTCTCGGGCGCCTGGGACAAGCTTCGGACCGACCCCGTCGTGCGGATGATGGTGGTCGCGATCGCCTTCTACGGCATGTCGACCTTCGAAGGCCCGCTGATGTCGATCCGCGAGGTCAACGCGCTCTCCCACTACACCGACTGGACGATCGGCCACGTGCATTCCGGCGCGCTCGGCTGGGTGGGATTCATCAGCTTCGGCGCCATCTACTGCATGGTCCCGTGGCTGTGGAAAAAGACGGGGCTCTACTCCGACCGGCTGGTCGAGTGGCACTTCTGGATCGCGACCACCGGCATCCTGCTCTACATCGCCGCGATGTGGGTCTCCGGGATCATGGAGGGGCTGATGTGGCGCGAGTACACGCCCCAGGGGTACCTCGCGAACTCCTTCGTCGAGACGGTTTCGGCCAAGCATATCGAGAACATCATCCGCACTGTGGGAGGGCTCATGTACCTCTCGGGCGCGCTGATCATGATCTACAACCTGTGGCGCACGATCCGGATGCCCAGCGTCGTCCAGACGTCGCCCGGCCTCGTGGCGTCCCCCGCCCTGCTGGCGGCTGAGTAGAGGCGCCTGAAAATGTGGAAAGCACACGCCAAGTTCGAGCGGCACTCGCTCATCCTGCTGATCGGCATCGTGATGGTGGTGTCGATCGGCGGTCTCGTGGAAATCAGTCCGCTCTTCTATCTGGAGAGCACAATCGAGAAGGTGGACGGGGTGCGCCCCTACACCCCGCTCGAGCAGGCCGGCCGCGATATCTATGTGCGCGAGGGCTGCTACGGCTGCCATTCGCAGATGATCCGCCCGCTGCGCGACGAGGTCGAACGCTACGGCCACTACAGCCTGGCCGCGGAGAGTATGTACGACCACCCCTTCCAGTGGGGATCTAAGCGCACGGGCCCCGACTTGGCCCGGGTCGGGGGAAAGTACTCCGACAGCTGGCATCACGATCACCTGTCGGATCCGCGCTCGGTCGTGCCGGAATCCAATATGCCGCCGTATCGTTTCCTGGCTGAGACGGACCTGGACTACCGCAACATCGAGGCCCGGCTGACCGCTCTGAAGACCGTCGGCGTTCCCTACTCCAAGGCCGAGATCGCAAACGCGCGCGCGGATCTGGAGACCCAGGTCGATGCTTTCGCGGGCGAGAAGTCCGGACTGAAGACGCGCTACGGCGCCAAGGTGGCCCAACGCGACTACGATGGCGATCCTGAGAAGCTGACCGAAATGGACGCCCTGATCGCCTACCTCCAGGTGCTTGGGACCATGGTCGATTTCCGCACCTACAAGGCGGAAGACCCGGAGAACCTGCGATGAGCGGCCTCACCTATGAGACCGTGGCCCGCTTCGCCCAGCAGGGCGGCACGGTGTTCTTCGGCCTGATGTTCCTGGGCGGCCTGATCTATGCGCTCTGGCCGCGCCACAGGCAGGCATTTCAACGCTTGGCCCACCTTCCGCTCGAACACGACGAGGCGCCCGATGTCTGAGCGCGAACGCGACGAACACTCTGGAACAGAGACCACCGGCCATGAGTGGGATGGCATCAAGGAACTCGATACGCCGCTGCCGCGGTGGTGGCTGTGGACCTGGTACGGCTGCATGGCGGTCGCCGTCGTCTACTGGGTGCTGATGCCCGCGTGGCCCGGGATCAGCGGCTACACCCGAGGACTGCTTGGCCAGTCAGACCGGGCGCAGGTGACACAGGACCTCAAGGGTCTTTCCGCTCAGCGCAGGACCGGCGAGGCCCGGCTGCACGCGGCCACGCTGCAGCAGATCGAGGCCGATCCCGAGTTGCAGGGCTATGCCATGCAGGTCGGACAATCGGTGTTCGGCGACAACTGCGCCACCTGCCACGGCGCGGGCGGAGCCGGCGGCAAGGGTTATCCCAACCTGCGCGACGACGTCTGGCTGTGGGGCGGCACGCTGGACGCCATCCAGCACACCATCCGGGTCGGCGTACGCTCCGGCCATCCCAATGCCCGCGGCGAGGCCATGATGCCGGCATTCGGCCGCGACCAGATGCTCAGCGCCGCTCAGGTGGACGATCTGACCGAATATGTGACGGCGATTTCGGGCCGCAAGGCGGATGTCGCCGCCGTGGGTCGCGCACGCCAGACGTTCACCGATCAATGCGTCGCCTGTCACGGGGCGGCGGGCGTCGGGGACGTCGCGCGCGGCATCCCGAACCTGACCGACGCCGAGTGGCTTTACGGCTCGGACCGGACGACGATCCGCGACCAGCTCTGGAACGGCCGCAACGGAGTCATGCCGACGTGGCAGGCGCGGTTCTCGCCTGAGACGATCAAGGCGCTGGCGGTCTATGTCCACGCCAACGCGGGTGGCGTGGCCGAGCCGGTCGCTCCGCCCCGCGATGTGGTCCAGAGGGAGGGCGTTGCCGCCGGCGCCTCGACCCATTGACCACGGTCATCGACACAACGAAGCGGCCGCCCGAGGAATGTCCCAAGTCGGCCGCCGGGCGGCTCCGCGACAAGGCGAAGAACACCGGCGGTCTCTACAAGCCTCGCGTTCCGATCTATCCGAAGCTGGTCCACGGCCAGTGGCGGCGCATCAAGTGGGCGCTGCTGATCGCGACGCTGGCGATCTACTACGTAACGCCGTGGATTCGCTGGGACCGCCCCGGCGCGCTTTCGGACCAGGCGGTGCTGGTCGATTTCTTCGGCCGGCGGTTCTATTTCTTCGGCATCCAGCTGTGGCCGCAGGAGGTGCATTTCCTCACCGGTCTCCTGGTGATCGCGGCCCTGGCGCTGTTCCTGGTGACGGCGCTTTTCGGCCGGCTGTGGTGTGGTTACGCCTGCCCGCAGACGGTCTGGACCGACCTCTTCATCTACGTGGAGCGGGGCTTCGAGGGCGACCGCAACGCGCGGATGCGCCTGGCCGCCGCCCCGTGGTCCTTCGACAAGCTCTGGCGCAAGGGCGGCAAGCACGCAGTGTGGCTGGGCCTGGCCTTCGGGACCGGCGGGGCCTGGATCTTCTACTTCCGGGACGCGCCCACCCTGCTGGGCGAGTTCTGGACCGGCCGCGCGCCGATCACTTCCTACATCTCCTGCGCGCTGCTGACCGCGACCACCTACGTCTTCGCCGGCCACATGCGCGAGCAGGTCTGCACCTACATGTGCCCCTGGCCGCGCATTCAGGGCGCGATGCTCGACGAGCACTCCCTGCAGGTGACCTACCGGCGCGACCGGGGAGAGGCGCGGCGGCCGCATAAGAAGACCGAGACCTGGGAAGGCCGGGGCGACTGCATCGACTGCCACGCCTGCGTCGTCGTCTGCCCGGCCGGGATCGATATCCGCGACGGGTCGCAGCTGGAGTGCATCAACTGTGGTCTTTGCATCGACGCCTGCGACGAGATCATGGACCGGGTGGGCCGGCCGCGGGGCCTGATCGCCTACGACACCGACTTCGCGGTCGCCGAGCGGGCGGCGAAACGCCCGCCGAAGTACCGGCTGCTCCGGGCGCGCACCATCTACTACGCGGTCGCGCTGACGGTGGTGTCTGGCCTGGTGACCTGGGGCCTCGCCCACCGAGAGCCCTTCGATCTGCACGCCCTGCGCGACCGCAACCCGACCTACGTGCGCTTGCACGATGGGTCGGTGCGCAACGGCTACACCCTCAAGATCGCCAACCGCACGTTCTTCGCCCGCCCGGTCGAAGTGACGCTGAAGGGTATTCCCGGCGCGCGCCTGAGCGCGCCCGGCGAAGCTCCCGGCGTGGTGATCCGCACCATGGTTCCGGCCAACGAGGTCCGGGCTCTGCGGGTCTTTGTCACCGCCGATCCGAACGGGGCCGCCGCCACGTTGCCCGCCGCCTTCGCGATCCGCAGCGGCGGGGCGTCCGCTGAGACCACGACAACCTTTCTCACCGGCGCGGAGAGTCCGCCATGAGCCTCGCCGAGCGCGTCCCGCCGCGGCCCTTCGTGCTGAACGGCTGGCACGTCCTGCTCGGTGTCTGCGCCTTCTTTGCCGTAGTGATCGCGGTGGATGCCAGCTTCACGGTCATGGCCATCCGCACCTTCCCGGGCCAGGTTTCGGTGACGCCTTACGAAGATGGATTGCTCTACAACCGTCACATTGCGCAGATCGAAGCGCAGGAGCGCCTGGGCTGGCGCGCGGCCGCCGGCACCGAACCGGGCCAGGTGGCTCTGGCGTTCCGTGATCGCGTGGGCCGGCCGCTCACAGGCCTGTCGATCCACGGCAGGCTGCAGCGCCCCGCCACCGAGTTGGGTGGCATCTCGCTGACGTTCGTCGAGGACGGGCCCGGCCGCTACGTGGCGCCCGCCGGACGGATCGCGGGAACCTGGGACCTGACGACCGAGGCGCGCGGGCCGACGGGCGGCGTCTTCGTCGCCGAGCGGAGGCTCACATGGCCCTGACCCACGATGCGCCGCGCGCCGACCTCGGCGCCTTCCTCAAGCCTCGGGGTGACGGCCGGAGCAGCCTCGACCTGCTGGTGCCGGATGTTCGCTGCGCCGGCTGCATGTCGAAGATCGAGCGCGAAATTCAAGCCCTCTCCGGCGTCGTGTCGGCCCGTCTCAATCTCACGCACAAACGCCTGACGGTGGAGTTCGCCGGGGCTTCGGGCGATGCGGCGGGCGTCGTGACGGCCCTGGCGCGCCTGGGCTATCCGGCCACGCCCTACGATCCCGGACAGGCGCAGGCGGCGCTCGACCGCGACGGCCGCCGGCTGGTCCTCGCCCTGGCGGTGGCCGGGTTCGGGGTCATGAACACCATGATGTTCTCCGTACCGATCTGGGCCGGTCTGTTCGGCCAGGAGTTGGGCCCCGCGACCCGCACGGTGATGATGTGGTTCTCCGGCGCGGTGGGCGCGCCGTGCGCCCTCTACGCCGGCATGCCGTTCTTCCGCTCCGCGTGGCGCTCGTTGAAGGCCCGGCGCGCCAATATGGACGTACCGATATCGATCGGGGTGATCCTCACCCTGGCGATCAGCTTTTCAGAGACGATTCTCGGGGGCCGCGACGCCTATTTCGACGCGGCGGTCTCGCTGCTGTTCCTGCTGCTGATCGGCCGCTGGCTGGAGCATCGACTGCGCGCCAGGGCCTCCAGCGCCGCCGCCGACCTGCTGGCTCTGCAGGCGCCGACCGCCACCGTTCTGGCGGCGGACGACACCCTGAGCGCGCGGCCGCTGGCCGACGTGCGGCCGGGAGATCGACTGCTGTTGCGGCCGGGCGAGCGTGTCCCGGTCGATAGCCGCGTTTTGTCCGGGACTTCGGAGCTCGACAACAGCCTGCTGACCGGTGAGACCGCCCCCGTCATGGTCGGTATCGCCGGGGTGTGTCACGCCGGCGCGCTCAATCTTTCCGGGACCCTGCGCGTGGTGGCGATGGCGCGCTCGGAAGATTCGGCCATTGCGGCGATCGCCCGGCTGGTCGAATCGGGCGCGCAGTCGAAATCGCGCTACGTCCGCTTGGCTGACAAGGCGGCGGCCATCTACGTGCCCGTCGTCCACACCATCGCCTTGCTGACCTTCGCGGGGGGCTGGGCGCTTGGCCTGGGACCGCGGGAGGCGCTGATCCGCGCGGTGGCGGTGCTGATCGTCACCTGCCCCTGCGCCTTGGGCCTCGCCGTGCCGGCGGTACAGATCACAGCCTCGTCGCGCCTGTTCCGCCGCGGCGTCCTGGTGAAGTCGGGCGCCGCGCTGGAGCGGCTGGCCGAGGTCGATCACGTGGTGTTCGACAAGACTGGTGTCCTCACTCTGGGACGGCCGCGATTGATTGATCCCATGGCTCGGACACTGGCGATGGCGGCGCCGCTGGCGCGCGCGTCACGTCATCCGCTGGCCTGCGCCATCGCCGAGGCGGCGGGGTCGGGCCCCCTGGCGGCGGAGGTCACCGAGCAACCTGGCCAGGGCGTCGAGGGCGTCATCGACGGGCGCCGGGCTCGCCTGGGCCGCGCCGCGTTCCTGGGGGTGGCCAGCGCCGGGTCGGAGACCGAACTCTGGTTCGGCTACGAGGGGGACATCCGAATCCGTTTCCACTTCGCCGACAGCCTGCGCGCGGATGCGGCCGCGACCGTGGCCGAGCTGATCGCCCATGGCTGCGAGGTCGAGGTGCTGTCCGGCGACCTTGAAGGCCCTGTGAACCGCGCCGCCGATGCGGTGGGCATTTCCGCTCGGCGCGCCGGCTGCACGCCGCAGGACAAGGCGGACCGGATCGACGACCTCACCCGCGCCGGGCGCAAGGTGCTGATGGTGGGTGACGGACTTAACGATGCCGGGGCGATGGCCAAGGCGCACGCCGCCATGGCGCCGGGGACGGCGCTGGAAGCCAGTCAGAACGCGGCGGACCTGGTATTCTCTGGCGAGCACCTGGGATCGGTGGTGATGGCTCTCGATGTGGCCCGCAGCGCGCGCCGACGCGCGCTGGAAAACTTCGGCTTCGCCGCGCTCTACAACGCCCTGGCGGCGCCGGCCGCGATCCTGGGTCTTGTGAACCCGTTCGTCGCGGCGATCGCGATGTCCGGCTCGTCGCTGGTGGTGACGCTGAACGCTCTACGGACGGGAGCCAGGCGATGAACATCGTGATGTTTCTGGCGCCCTTCTCCTTGGCGCTGGGCCTTGTCGCACTGGCGGCCTTCTGGTGGACGCTTCGGGCGGGCCAGTATGATGACCCGGCCGGCGACGCCGCGCGCATCCTTGCGGACGACCCGGCGGATCGCCCGAAGACTTGATCGACGTCAAGGCCAGACGTCCGGCGGTCGCTCAAGCTGCCGCGCATCAAAGGAGATCGCCATGACCCCATTCCTCGCCTTGGTCGCCGTCGGCTACGCCGTCTTCATGATCGGACTTGGTGTCGCGTGGGCCCAGGATTGCCTCGAAGAGGCCCGGCTGAAGAAGCAGGCCTCCCGGTAGGGCAAGACGGCGTCGGGCCGGACGGGGCTTGGTCCGATGCCCCGGCCCGGGGCGTCGTGCTCATGCCGGTCCCGAGGCGAACTGCAAGGGCGCGGGCTGATGAGCGAGACGCGCGTGGAACCCGGTGTCGCGGCCGGGATCGGTGAGGCGTGGGCCCGCATCTCGCGAAGCTGTGTGATTTCTGGTCATCGGCGCCGTTGATGACGGGACGCTTCAAGGAATCCCCGATAGCGGCGGGCGCTAAGGCGCCCCGGGTCGGTGCGCTAAGTTCGCGCCTGGTCCAGAAGCTGACGGATCGTCGAGATCAGGATTTCGCCGAGGAGGGGCTTCTCGAGGGTCGGCGTGCCGGTCTCCGCGGCCGCTTCGCGTAACGCCAGCTTGGGATGGCTGGTCACCAGGATCGCCGGAAGCGCCACCTGTCGGGCGCGAAGCGCGCGCAGGGTTTCCAGCCCGGACACCCCCGACAGGCGCTCATCGATCACCAGACACCCTGGGGTGTCCGGCAGCGCACACAGCAAGACAGCCTCGCCTGACTCGTAGGTCTCGACCGCGAAGCCCTCCAGGTCCAGGGCGAAGGCCAGGGCCCGGCGCACCGCGGCGTCGTCGTCCACGACATAGATCGTAGGGGCGGGGGCGGTCGCACGCTGGTCCATTCCGGCACCATCGCGCCCTGCTCGGCGCGCCGCCTTGATCTGCCGCAAGGCCTCAGAAGCCGGCGAGGAGGGCGATCCGGACCAGCTCAGACAACCCATTCGCGTGGGTCTTGCTCATCACATTTGCGCGGTAGACCTCGACGGTCCGGGGGCTGATGCCCAGCTCGAAGGCGATCACCTTGTTCATCTTGCCGGCGATCACCCCGCGCAAAACCTCGGTCTCGCGGCCGGATAGGGTGGCGAGCACCTGTTCGAAGCGCTGGCGTTCCTGGGCGTGAACGTCGGTCTCCAGCTGGACGTCCAGGGCCATGCGGATCGAGCGCAGCAGCGCCTCATCGTCGAACGGCTTCTCGATGAAGTCGATCACTCCGGCCCGCCTGGCCTCGACCGCGAGCGGCACGTCTCCGTGGCCGGTGATAACGATCACTGGAAGCGTGACGCCGCGCTCCTTCAGCCGCTTGACCAGGTCCAGGCCGCTGATCCCAGGCATCCGCACGTCGGTGACCACGCAACCGCCTTGGAGGGCTTCCGCGACGGCCAGGAATTCCTCGGCCGAGGCGTAGGTCTTCGCCGGCAGATCGTTCATATCCAGCACGAAGCTCACGGAGATACGGACGGCCTCGTCGTCATCGATCAGGTGGACGATGGGCTCAGTCATGGTCGGTCAGTTCCTCCTCCTGCACGCTGGAGAGGGTAAAGCGGAATATGGTGCCGCCACTCGGATTCGGCTCCGCCCAGATGCGCCCCCCATGCGCTTCGATGATGGTGCGCGAGATGGATAGCCCGATGCCCATCCCCCGAGCCTTGGTGGTCATGAACGGCTGGAACAGCTGTTCGGCCGCCTGTGGCGTGATCCCGTGGCCACTGTCGCTCACATAGACCTCGACCATGTCGTCACCAGTCGGACGAGCGCCGACGACGAGGTCCTTGCTGGCGGACTCTTCCATCGCCTCCATGCCGTTGCGGATGAGGTTGAGCGCCACCTGTTGGATCTGCACCTTGTCGGCCAGCACAAGGCTGATCCGGGGGTCGATATCGTAGCGCGGTCGCACGCTTCGCTCCCTGGCTCCAATCATGGCCAGGGCGCCGGCTTCCTCAAGCAATTGCGGCAGGCTCTCGATGCGGCGCTCAGCCTCGCCCTTCGACACGAAGTCCCGCAGCCGCCGGATGATCTGGCCGGCCCGCAGCGCCTGGTCGGCTCCCTGGGAGATCATGTCGGCCAGTCGCGCCTCGTCGAGCGGTTTGCGCTTCAAGAGGATCAGGCAGCCTTTCATGAAGCTGGCGGCGGCGGTCAGCGGCTGGTTGAGCTCGTGGGCCATGGCCGAAGCCATCTCGCCGAGCGTCGTCAGGCGGGAGACGTGCACCAGTTCGCCCTGCAGATCCTGGAGCCGGCGCTCCGCGGCGTCGCGTTCGGAGAGGTCGCGGACAAAGCCCGTGAAGTAACGCTGTTTGCCAGAGATCATCTCGCCGACCGACAGCTCCATCGGGAACGTCGAGCCATCCTTTCGTTCGCCAACGACAACGCGGCCGATGCCGACGATCCTGCGCTGGCCGGTGGCCATATAGCGCGCGAGGTAGCCATCATGCTGCGTTCGGTATGGCTCGGGCATCAACATGCGGACGTTTTTCCCGATCGCCTCCAGGGGCTCCCAGCCGAACTGACGCACCGCGGCGCTGGAGAAAGACTGAACGGTTCCGTGCTCGTCGATGACGATCATGGCGTCGGGAACGGTATCGAGGATCGACTGCAGATGGGCCTTGCTCGCCTGCAACTCGGCCACGGTCTTACTGATGGCAGTGCGGCTGACGATCATTCTTGATCCCACCAGCCCAATCGCCAGGGTCAGCGCGAAGAAAACTCCGCCCTGAACGAGGAATTCGGGATCCTGAAGGGTCTGGAACCCGATGCTTTGGAGGCTGAGCAGGGTTGAGAGGCCTCCGGCGAGGAGCACCGGTCCCAGCCCCCCGACGGCCGCGCTGGCCAGCAGCGAGGGTACGAACAGCAGAAGCAGCAGGTCGTCTTGAAAGTAGCGGTTGAGGAACATCCGCAACGCCGCGCAGGCGGCGGTCGAGACGATCGCCACAGCGTAACCTGACAATCGCCGGTTTCGGGCGCGCCCATTGCTGCGCAGGGAGGGCGCTGGCTCCATGAACGAAGCCGTAGGTCCGAAGCCTGGCCGTGACAAGGCGGGTTCAGGTGTGACGCTGGCCCAGTTTGCCGGGCGGCCGACCTGCACGCGTCAATGCGACATCAGCACGGGACATGGCGGCGCCCGCAGGATGGCATCGGTGGCGCCGCCCAGGATGAATTCGCGCAGCCGGGCGTGGCCGAACCCGCCCATCACCAGGACGTCGGGGCGGGTGGCGGCGACATAGTCGGCGAGCCGGTGGCGGATCGACTGGTCCTGTGCCAGGCGCTCATCGACGGCCGCGGTGATCCCATGGGCGGCCAGATGGCGGACCAATTCGGCCGCGGCGCCCTTCACCGCCTGAGGCTTGTCGCCGAGGGCCGTGAAGATCCGCACCGCCCTGGCGCGTTTGAGGATGGGCAGGGCGTCGGCGACGGCTCGGGCGGCCCGCGCGCTGCCGTCCCAGGCGATGGCGATCGTGTCGAAGCCGTCGGCGGGCGCGATCTCGGCGCCTTCCGGATAGACGAGCACCGGCCGGCCCGAGCCAAACAGGACCGCTTCGGCGAGATCGCGGTCGGCCTGCACGGCCGGACCGATGGCCACGAGCGTGAGGTCGCGGGTGCGGGCGGCGCGAGAGACGGCGTCGGCCTCCTCGAACAGCTTCGCCGTGATGGTCTCGGTGGAGATCTCCGCGCCGGCCTGGTCGGCTGCGATGCGAGCGCAGGCGGCCTCAAGCTGGGCGGTGGCGGCGCTGCGCGCCTCCTCAAGTTCGGCCATCTCGTTCAGGTGCACGACGGCGTTGGCCAGCGCGTTGTTGATCGCCGGGATGTCCACCCGCACGGTCAGCAAGGTGAGCTTGCCCCCGAGCCGGCGGGCGAGGGCGACGCCGCTGCGGATTGCCCGGTCGGGGGTCGCGTCCGGATAGGTCAGAGCCGTGAGCAGCAGGTCGCGGTAGGTCATGGCGGAATCCATCGGCTCAGTTGCCGTGCAGGGTGTCGAAGTAGGCGATCAGGTCTTCCGCCTCACTCCGCGTCATGGGCGTCGGCGGCATCTGGTCGAAGCCGTGCTGGGAGACCGCGGCGAAGCGGCGTTCCAGCGAAATTGGATTGAAGCGCATCGCCAGCTTGCGGAAGGGTGGGCCGTCCTGGGCGCCGCCGTCGTCGGGGCCTACGGTATGGCAGCCGCCGCAGCGGCGGACCGCGAAGTCGTGGCCCCGCTGCTGCATCGGGTCGAGTTTTGCCATTGGCGGAACGCCGGCAAGGTCGTGCGGGCCCGATGCGCTGGCGCATGCGCAGAGCGTCAGGCCCGCCGCACAGAGGAGAGATCGCAGGGCGAACATGGACAGATCCTAGCGGAAGGGCGCGGAGGCGCGCAGGTCGGCGATACCGTTCCAGATGGCCGCGAAAAGCCAGCCCAGGGTGAAACCGCTCGCCGCGGTCAGACCAACCAGGAAGGCCGCGACGCTCGGATCGAAGCCGTCGATCTCGAACGGCGGGCGGATAAAGTGCAGCCGGAAGACCAAGTTCATCACCCACGGCGCCGCACCGGTCGCCACCAGCGCCACCCAGCCGAGGTGGGCGCCGCCGACCAGGATGCCGATCGTCAGGCCAGTCCCGATGGGGTCGATACGTGACACGGGGAGGCTCCTTGTGGCGCGGGGCCGTCGCCGGCCCCGCGCTTGAGGTCAGTGGCTCAGCAGTACGAAGCTGCTTGGGCTGTGGAGGAAGGTGTCCGTGACCCCGCCGAACGCCCACTCGCGCAGGCGACTGTGCCCGTAGGCTCCGGCCACGATCAGATCGGCGCTGTTGAGCTTGGCGGCCCGCTCAATCTCGTCCTCGACCGCCTCGTTGTCGATCGAGGTGACCATCGTTCGAGCCTCGACCCCGTGACGCTTGAGATTGGCGACAACGTCGTCGGTCTCGAAGACTGCGAGATCGACCATGTCCGTCTTGACCACGGCGAGCACGATCACGTCCTCGGCCCGCTGCAGGAAGGGGAGGGCGTCGGTGAGCGCGCGGCGGCATTCGGCGGTGTTCTTCCAGGCGACCACAACGGCTTTGCCGACCAGATGACCACGGCCCTCCGGCACGATCAGGACCGGGCGGCCGGCGCTCATCACCACGTCGGCGGGATCGACGGACTGCAGGGCGCTGCGTTTGCTGCGCGGGCTGACCACGATCAGGTCTGCGGCATGGGCGGTGTTGACGAGCGCTCGGTGCGGATAGTCCTGAATGGTGCGCCAGTCGGTCTCGGCGCCGGCCGCGTCGCGGCGGAAGGCCGTCTCGGCACCGGCAAGGCTCTTGCCGATCTGCTCCTGAACCAGCGTCACCCACTCGCCCGCGGCGTAGCTGGTGAAGGGGCCGGAATAGAGGGCGGGGTCGAAGGTCTCGGCGCCCAGGCCGATCAGCCGGGCCCCAAGGCTCCGGGCCAGGCGCGCGGCCGCCTCAACTCGGTGGGACGAGGCCAGGCCGGGTTCAGCATGGACCAGCAGGGTGGCGTAGGTACTGGGGCGGACGACCACTTCGGTCGCGGGGCGTTCGATCGTCTTTTGCATCGGTGGCTCCATGGTCAGGACGCGGCCGGCGCCTAAATCCGCGACCGCTTGGGCGGGGCGGCGTTACGCCGCGAGAGCTTCCAGGGCGGTCCATTTCCGAATCTGGAAATGGCGCGAAGAGGGGAATTCGACAATCGCCTCGCCCTGCAACTGGGTGAGCATGCGTGAGACGGTTTCGATGGTGAGACCGAGGTAGTCGGCCATATCCTGGCGACCCATGGCGAGGTTGGCATGGTCGTCCTCGCCCCGCTGGGCGATCGACATCAGGAAACAGGCCACCCGCTCGCGGGCGCTCTTGCGGCCCAGCATGACCACGTGGTCCTGCAGGCGTTCCATCTCCACGCGCGTGGCCTCCAGGATCGCCCGGTCGAGCTCGGCGTCGCCCGCAAAGGCGCGTACAACGCTGCGGCGGACGACGAGGATCTCACAGTCGTCGAGCGCCTCGGCGCCGAAGCGGTGGTCGGGGCCGGGCTCCAGCCCGAAGAGATCGCCCACATAGTAGAAGTCGCCGACCTGGCGGCGACCTTCAGCGGTGAGACGGCTGGTGCGGACCACGCCGCGGACGACCTGGTAGAGGAACTCGACCTCATCATCCTGGGCATAGATTTCTTCGTTGCGGTCATAGGTCATCCGCACGCCATGGCGCTCGAACGCGCGCGTCAGGGCCGAGTCGGGGCGGGTGGCGCGGGGGTCGGTCATGGGGTAGGCGAGGGTCATCGCGGGCTCCAGTTCGATGACCCAAGAGCTACGCTTCGCCGTACCTGCCAGACATTCAGGAGCGCCCACTAGGTATCAGTACGGAGGTCGCCAGGCGGCGGCATTTGATCTTTGTCACAGAGCGGCGCCCCGGCGTGCGGCATGCTGGAGCGAGGCTTAAGCGTCGAAGGCGTGCGCATGTCTGACGAACTTGATGTCCAACTCGGCCGGCGCATTCGCCGTCGGCGTCGTCTGCTCGGCCTGACGCAGGAAGAGGTGGGCGCCGCCTGCGGTGTTCGTGCCCAGCAGGTCCAGAAGTACGAGTCTGCCGCCAACAAGATGTCGGCGGGTATGATCGGGCGGCTCGCACAGGTGCTCGAGGTCGATGTCGGCTACTTCTACCAGGGCCTGCACTCACTCCTGGCCACTCAGCAGGTTCGGGCGCGACGCCCTCGCGGCGACTTGACCGAGCGGCGCGCGGCGGTTGGGGACCTCGCGGTTTGATCTGGATCACGGTGCCGTCGTAGCTCGCCGCCCAGTGAGGGGTCTGCTCTTCGGGAGATGGATTCCACGATGGCCCTCGAACTGACCTTTCATGGCGCGGCGGGTTGCGTCACCGGCTTCTGCGCGCGTCTCAAGACCGACCGGGCCACGATCCTCATCGACTGCGGTATGTTCCAGGGTTCCAAGACCCTCAAGGCGCTGAACTACGACCCGTTGCCGTTCGACCCCGACGAGATCGACGCCGTCCTCCTGACCCACGCCCACATCGACCACTCAGGCCTGCTGCCGAAGCTGATGCGGGCCGGCTACCGGGGGCCGATCCTGGCGACGGCGGGAACCCGGGACCTCTGTGCGGTGATGCTGCCCGACGCCGGCGATATCCAGGAAAGTGAGGTTCGCCATCTCAACCGGCGCAACCAGCAGCGCGGCCGCGACCTCGTCGAGCCGATCTACACCGCCCGCGACGCCGAGCGAACTCTGGAGCTGTTCCGAACCGTGAAGCTGGGCCGCGAGGTCGAGGCGGCGCCCGGCGTCACGGCGCTCTATTGGGAAGCCGGGCACATCCTGGGCTCCGCCTCCATCCAGGTGACTGCCGATAACACGGAAGGACCGGTAACCCTGCTGTTCTCCGGGGACCTCGGCCCTGGCGGCCGGGACTTTCTGCCCGACCCGGAAGGGCCCGTCGGCATCGATCACCTGATCATCGAATCGACCTACGGCGACCGACCCCGCCCGGCGCTGGACCCGGCGTCCCGGCGGCGGATTCTGGCCCGCGAGTTGCGGGACGCGCAGGAGGCCGGCGGGCCAGTGCTGATCCCGGCCTTCGCCGTTGAACGTTCTCAGGAGCTGCTCGCCGACATCCAGATTCTGACCCGCGAGGGTGAAATCCCCGAGGCTGATATCTTCCTGGACTCGCCGCTGGCCATCGAGGCCACCGAGGTGTTCCAGAAGCGCGGCTGGAGCTCGGTCATGGAGGCCAACCCGTTCGAGGATCTGCGCTCCAGCGGCCGGCTGATGTTTCTGAAGGCGCCCCAGGAGAGCGACCGGCTTGAGCGCCTGCGCGGCTGGCACATCATCCTGGCGGCCAGCGGCATGTGCGACGCTGGACGGGTACGCAAGCATTTAAAGCGTCTCCTCTGGCGGCACGACGCTACGGTACTGCTGCCGGGCTTCCAGGCGGTCGGCACGCTGGGCCGCTTCCTCGCCGAAGGCGCGACCTCGGTGCGGATTCAGGGCGAGGACGTTTCAGTGCGCGCGCGGGTGCGTTCGCTCGACATCTATTCCGGCCACGCCGACCAGGGCGGCCTTGTCGCCTGGGCCAAGGCGCGCGGTCCGGTCGCCGGCAAGATCTTCCTGGCGCATGGTGAGCCCAATAGCCTCGAGGGCCTGCGAGGGGCATTGACCAAGTCCGGTTTCGCGGCTGAGCACCTGATGATCCCGGCGCTAGACGAGCGCTTCGTGCTCACCAAGGCCGGGGCGGCGACCCAGCCGGGCACCGCGCGTCTCGCGCCCGCCGCCGCGGCGCGGCCCGACTGGCACAACGCCCGGGCGCGGCTGATGATTGACCTGAACGCTCGGCTTGACGCGCTGCCCAGTGACGCGGCGCGCGAGATCATGATCGAAGATTTGGCGCGGTCTGTGGCAGCGACCCGGCCAGTTGACGCAGGTCAAGGCGCGACGCCGCCAAAGTCCGCAGGCTGACGCTTAAGCTCTCATCCCGGAGAAAATTCATGTCCAGGCCCTTCACCAGGCACGTGACACACGATCTTGAAGAAACCCTCGACGATGTCGCCAAGACCCTGCGGCAGGCTGCGGACGGCTTGAGCGACGATGCCGAGAAGGCCGTGATCCAGGCGACGCAGGCCTTGCATCAGGCCGCGCAGGCGTTGGCTGAGCGTGCGCCTCCGGAGTCCAAGGCCCTGGCTCAGCAGGCCATGGATGAAGCAAAGGCCCATCCGATCGCCACGGCCGCGGCCGCGCTCTCCGCGGCGGCGGCCCTGGTCACGATAATCGGGATCGCACGCAAGAAGCCGGCCTAGTAGCCTTGGAGCGCGCAGCCCGCAGGGTTGGGTCCTATGGCGTCAGGCGGCGGCCTCGGCGGCCTCGGTGGCCCCGTCCTCTGCTCGCGGCTGCGACAATCAGAACACCAGCCGCTCGTACAGCCGCTCGACCTTGATGGGCTTGGAGATGTGGTCGATCATGCCGGCAGCCCGGCAGCGTTCAATCTGCTCGGGCAGGACGTCGGCGGTCATGGCGAGGATCGGCGTACGGGCGGCGGCGCCCGGGAGTTGCCGGATGGCGCGGGTGGCGGCCAGGCCGTCGATGCCGGGCATATGGACATCCATCAGGATCAGGTCGTAGCGCCTCAGGGTCGCCGCCTCGATCGCCTCGCGGCCGTCGCCAGCGGTTTCGACGGTGCACCCCAGCATCTGCAGGACGCTGGCGCCGAGTTCGCGGTTGGCGGCATTGTCGTCCACCAGCAGAATGTGGGCGGCGATGTCGGTCTCGTTCTCCTGAGGGACATCGACCGCTTCGGCGACAGCGGTGCGGGGCAGCGTGACCTCGACCCAGAACGCGGAACCTTCGCCCTCTCGGCTCGACGCGCCCACCCAGCCACCCATCAACTCGGCCAGGCCCTTGCTGATTGACAGGCCCAGGCCGGTGCCGCCGTAGCTGCGGCTGATCGAGCTGTCGGCCTGGGTGAAACGCTGGAAGAGGCGGGGCAGGGCGTGGGGCGCGATGCCCACGCCGGTGTCGGCGACCTCGATGTGAATCGTGTCGAGGCCATCCGCCGCGGGCCGGATGCTGAGCCGGACGTCGATCCGGCCGGCAGCAGTGAACTTGACCGCGTTGTTGAGGAAGTTGAGCAGGATCTGGCGCAGGCGTTGGTCGTCGAACAGGTGGTGGCCCTCGGCGCCCTCGGCGGTCATCGCCACGGCCAGCCCCTTTTCGCGCGCGGCGGGGGTGACGATGGCGAGCGCGTCCTCGGTTACAGCGCGCAGGCTGGCAGGCCGCGGGTCGAGGGTGAGCTTACCGGCCTCGACCTTCGAGAAATCGAGCAGATCATCGACGAGGCTGAGCAGTGCTTCGCCCGAGCTATGGATCAGGCCGAGCTGATGGCGGGCATCGACCGTGAGGTCATCGCGGCGGCCCAGGAGCTGGGAGAAGCCCAGGATGCTGTTGAGCGGGGTGCGCACTTCGTGGCTCATGGTCGCCAGAAACTCAGTCTTCGCGCGGCTGGCTTCCAGGGCCTCGGCCCGGGCGGTCCGCGCCATGGCGGTGCGGCGCTCAAGCTGGCGCTTGGTGCGCGCCTGCTGGTCGATCGCCAGTGCGGTAAGGATGCCATTGTAGAACACCACCACCGAATAGATCTGCAGCCCCAGCACCATGGCCGCGCCAACGCTGGGAGCCACCTTGTATAACAGGCTGCCCGTCGCCAGGAATGGGAAGGCGAAGGCCGACAGGTTGACTACGGTGAGGGTCAGCGCGGTGGCCTTGGGGCCGATTCGCATGGCCAGCAGGTTCGCAGCCGGGAAGGCCAGCATCAAGGCCAGGTAGTTGAACCCCACGAACGGCAGAACCAGCAGGGCGACCACCACCAGGGCGAGGCCGACGGTTTCGGTCCGGGTCCTTTGCGGCCGGGGCGCGGTGGAGCGCGTCGCCAGCATCAGCAGCGTCGGCAGGATCATGCTGGTGCCGACCAGGGACGCGGAAAACCACTGGAGCGCCTGCGGGAAGATCGGGCGGTCGAAGGTGATGAACAGCCAGGTCGCCGAAAGCATTCCGCTCAGGAATGATGAGGGCGCGATCACCAGGGTCAGGATCGTGATCGCCTGGCGCAGGTTCTTCAGGCTTGGCTGCGGCAGGACTTTGCGGCCCAGCCAGGCTCCGGTAGAGCAGGCGATACCGGCGATGACACCCGTGCCGAGGGCATAGACCACAGGCCAGCCGCTCAGCGCGACCATGGTCATACAGGCGAGCATGCACCCGCCCAGGCAGACCGTCCGCCACGGTCCGCGCAACAGCAGCAGGCCGGACAGCAGAAAAGCGTTCGACAGGTAGATGGCGCCGCCGCCCTTGGGCAGGCGCAGGAATTCGAGCGACGCATAGGCCGACACGGCGTAGGCGGCGATCAGCAGGATCGCGACGATGGGCGCGCGCGCCGGCGCGAACCTGGGCAGCAACAAGGTCTCGTTTCTCCAACTTTCCCGGCAGGTTAGGGGCCGGCCGGATAGGAACTCGTTAACGTCGTCGTGACGGTCGGCGGAAAGTCGGTGCGCCGTTGGACCTAACCCTTCTCGTTGTCCGCCGCCGCCAGGCACGGCAGCCTTGCGAACGGGCAGTGGCAATCCTCGATCAGGCTTGAGAACGAGGCCTTATCGACGGCCTGGACCATGAACAGCGGAGCGTAGTGGTGTTCGATGCCGGCGGGGGGCAGGCCCTTCGGGGCGCCGGCGGCGTCCTGGGTCCAGTCGATCTCGCCGGTCTCGACGCGGGCGGTGATCCACCAGTAGTCGCCGGTGCGATAGGGCGCCTCGCTGAACTGGACCTCGATGCCGTCCTCAATGGCGACCCAGCCCTTCGCACCCTTGCCAGGGACGATGGCGATCGAGCCGTCGGTGAGCGCCTGGGCGTCGCTGGCGGCCCGGTCCCAGCGGCGGACAACGGGGTTGATCGCATTCTCGGGAACGCTGACTGGCGCGTCGAGGGAGAGCACGTCGGCCTCGACCCAGTTCCCCAACGCGAAGCCGTGGCGTCTGCCGGCTGCGCGGCGGTCATCGCCACACCCTGGGCATCATCTTCCATGACGCGGCTTAGAAGGTCCCGCCAATGACGCGGTTTCGCCCGAAAGTGGGGGTCTAAGGCCTGACATGAAACGGGCGGGACTCTTCTTCGCGTGCCTGACCCTGCTCGGCGCAGTGCCGGTGCAGGACGCGCTGGCTGCCGCCGCAGCGCCTGATGCAAGGCTGTCGACACTGCCTCTGACGGTGATCCCGGCCCGCGCCGGGGGTGACACCCTGACGGTCTTCTACTCCGGCGACGGCGGCTGGACCGCGGCCGATGAGGGGATGATCGACGGCCTCGTCCATGCGGGAATCCCAGTGTTGGGGGTCAATTCTCTTCGCTACTTCATCGTCCGCAAGACGCCCGAGGGCGCGGCGGCTGACCTGGCGGCGGTGCTGCGCCACTACATGGCCGTCTGGGGCAGAGACCGCGTCGTGCTGGCGGGCTATTCCTTCGGTGCCGGGGCCCTGCCGTTGATCGTGCCGCATCTGCCAGCCGACCTGCGGGCCCGCATCCGGCTGGTGGCCCTGGTCGATCCTGGAAAGGCGGCCGAGCTGCAGTTCTGGCCCGGCGACTGGCTGAACATTGCCGCCGGTGACGCTCCGCCCGTCGGTCCGGCGCTGGTCGCCATGAAGGGGCTGCCGCTGGTCTGCATCTATGGCTCCTCCGAGCCCGGCGCAGCCTGCGCCAGCGTGCCGCCCAGCCTGGGCCGCAGGGTCCAGGTTCCCGGCGGCCACCACTATGGTGGCGACTATACCAAGGTCAGCCGGGCTATCCTGACCAACCTTCCCCGGTAGGCTCGCGCCTAACAAACCGCTTCTTCGATAGAATCGACGCCGGCGCCCGTTGACGTGCGCCAGGGCAACGCCTTCACTTGGGCCGACGCGCTCCGGCGGGAGCCGCGAGAACAAGAGGAAACGCCATGGCCGCCAAGAAATTCCCGGTGGAGGCAGGACACATCCTGCTGTTCGCCCGCTCGATCGGCGACGAGAACGTCGTCTACACCGATGAGGAGGCCGCCAAGGCCACCGAGGCCGGCGGCATCATCGCCCCGCCCACCTTCGTTCAGGCGAGCGCCCAGTTCGACCCGAACTACGGCCTGCGCCCGAAGATCGGCGCCCCCTGGTTCGGCTCCGGCAAGAACCCGACAGGCCGCGTGGCCAGCGCGGGTGGCGGTGGCGGCAACGGTGGCGGCCTGCATGCCGAGCAGCACTACGAATACCACCGCCCGCTCCGCGCCGGCGACGTGCTGACCAGCGAGACCAAGCCCGGCAGGACCTGGGAGAAGGAAGGCCGCCGCTCCGGCAAGCTGATCTTCTCCGAGAGCGTCACCGAATACCGCGACCAGAAGGGCGAACTCGTCGTCACCGCCCGCGGCGTCGGCGTGCGCACCGAGCGCCCCGTCGAACAGCCCGCCGACACGAAGCAGGAGGCCTGAACCATGCCCTTGAGCGCAAGCAAGCTGAAGGTGGGCGACGTCCACACCGCCCGGCTGGTGGATGACCTCAGCCGCACCCAGATCGTCCAGTACGCGGGGGCATCCGGCGACTACAACCCGCTGCACACCGACGAGATCTTCACCACCAAGGTGGCGGGCTATCCCTCGGTGTTCGCCCACGGCATGTTGACCATGGGCATGACCGGCAAGATGCTGACCGACTACGTCGGCGACACCCGGCTGACCAAGTACGGCGTCCGCTTCACCAGCCAGGTCTGGCCGGGCGACACCCTGGACTCGACCGCCACGGTCACCGAGGTGGCCGACGGCTTGGCCAAATTCGACGTCAAGACCGTCAACCAGAACGGCGTCGAAGTCCTGAGCGGCTACGCGGAAGCCCGCGTCGACTAGGCCCATCCGAGACGTTTGTCCAGCGGAGGGATGGGTGACGTTTTAGACCGGAGGGATGGGTGACAGGTTTGGGTCCGTCTTGCCGTCGCCGCGAGCGGCGACGGCAAGACGGCGCAATCGTTTCTGGCGCGGGTCGATGACGCCGATGGGCGTATCGTAGAAG
>CALQQB010000033.1 GCA_943332615.1 Phenylobacterium deserti | reverse complement strand
CGCCGCACCAACTCGCCTCGACTGTGCACCGTCAGACGGGCATTCTTGTGGACGTTCATCCGACCCCCTCCTGAGACCCTGTAGCTTCACAACCACAGCTTCCCCGGTCAGGGTCGGATGGACAACCTATTGAGAGCTCACACCTAGGCGGTCGTCATCTGCGGCGCCAAGGCGTCGAACTGCTTCGCCATGGTCGGTCCGATGGCGCGGGCGGCGGTGGCCATGGTACGATCCAAGCGCGCGGCGGCGAATACCTTGGTGGCCGGCGCGATCTGACGGGCGCTGGGTGGCGCATCCGCCGCCAGGGCGGGCGCGGCGGCGAAGCTCAGGCCAACCACGGCGAGGTAAGCGCGAAGGCTGCGGACAACTGACATGTGAATATCCCCCGATGACACGCGCAGGATGCATTGCGCGATCGGGGCCGCGCAATCCGAAAATCCTTGCCCGCGCACGGCTTTTCACCTATCAGCGCGCCTCTTCACGGAAGGCGGTCTCACGCGGAGCCTTCATGGATCGGGAAACGCCCGATCCTGCCGCGTCAGGGATCCATCGGGGCCGGCGGACTTCCGCCACCGGCCACGCCGCTTTCCCCCAACGGGAGAAGGAACGCATGGCGCTCTACGAGCACGTTGTTATCTCGCGGCAAGATATCTCGCCGCAACAGGCCGAAGCCCTCAACGACACCCTCAAGCAACTGATCGAGGAAGGCGGCGGCACCGTCGCCAAGATCGAGTACTGGGGCCTTCGCAACCTCACCTACCGGATCAACAAGAACCGCAAGGGTCACTATTCCCTTCTCGCGATCGACGCTCCGTCGGACATCGTGAAGGAAATGGAACGTCAGCTGTCGATCAACGAAGACGTGCTGCGCTACATGACCGTGCGCGTCGACGAGCTCGACCTCGAGCTGTCCCCGATCCTCGCCCGCCGCGATCGCGACCGCGAACGCCGCGACGACGTCCCGCAATTCTAGGAAAGGGAGGCTTATCTCATGACTGACGAAACCTCCGCCGCGCCCGCCGCCGGCGCAGCCGCGGGTGGCCAGCGCCGCCCCTTCTTCCGCCGCCGCAAGGTGTGTCCGTTCTCCGGCGCCAACGCGCCGAAGATCGATTACAAGGACGTGAAGCTGCTTCAGCGCTACGTCTCAGAGCGCGGCAAGATCGTGCCGAGCCGCATCACCGCGGTCTCCGCCAAGAAGCAACGCGAGCTGGCCAAGGCCATCAAGCGCGCCCGCTTCCTGGCGCTGCTCCCCTACGTCGTGAAGTAAGGGAAACGCACAGATGAAAGTCATCCTGCTCGAACGCCTCGAAGGCTGGGGCGCCCTCGGCGACGTGGTCACGGTGAAGGACGGGTTCGCCCGCAACTTCCTGCTGCCGCGCGCCAAGGCGCTGCGCGCCAACGCGTCCAACATGAAGGTCTTCGACGCCCAACGCGCCGAGATCGAGACTCGCAACGCGCGCACCAAGGACGCCGCCGGCAAGTCCGGCGAAACGCTGGACGGCACGTCCTATATCCTGGTCCGTCAGGCGGGTGAGAGCGGCCATCTCTATGGTTCGGTGGCCGGTCGCGACGTGGCCGACATCATCAACGCCGAAGGCTCAACCAAGGTCGAACGCGCCATGGTCGTGCTGGACAAGCCAATCAAGACGCTCGGCCTGCATGAGGTGAAGGTGCGCCTGCACCCGGAGGTGACGGCCACCGTCACCCTGAACATCGCCCGCAGCCAGGACGAAGCCGAACGCCAGGCGCGCGGCGAGAACGTGATCAACGCCCAATTCGAAGAAGAACGCGAAGCCGCCGAACAGGCCGCGACCGATCTGCTCGAAGGCGGCGCGGGCCAGATGGAGCGGGACTTCGGCGGCGACGCCTAGACCCCAGATCTGCTCCAAGACACGGCAAGCGGCGCGGGCTCACACCCGCGCCGTTTCTTTTGCCCACACCGTTTCTTTTAGCAGTGTTGCCGATTTATCATTTGCGTCAAAAGCGAGACTTCCTAGCTTCCCCACTAAGACCGCGACCGACCCCGTGTCGTCCGGCCACCTCAGGGGAATTGAATGCACCATCGACATATCCTGTTCGCCGCCGCGTCGGCCGCGAGCCTGCTGGCCAGCGCCGCGTACGCCCAGACCGCCACCACCGCCGACGTCGATGAGATCGTTGTCACCGGCACCCGGACTGAAGGCCGCTCACGCCTGGAATCCCTCGCCCCCGTCGATGTGATCACCGAGCAGGCGCTGCAGCGCCAGGGCACCACTGAACTGGGCGCCGCGCTCGCCACCCTGGCCCCCTCGCTCGACTTCCCTCGCCCGGCCATCACCGACGGCACCGACAGCGTCCGCCCGGCCACGCTGCGCGGCCTCGCGCCGGACCAGACGCTGGTGCTGCTGAACGGCATGCGCCGCCACGCCTCGGCGCTGGTCAACGTCAACGGCTCGATCGGCCGGGGTTCCGCCGCCGTCGACCTGAACTCGATCCCGACCATCGCGCTTGACCGTATCGAGGTGCTGCGCGACGGCGCCGCGGCCCAGTATGGCTCCGACGCCATCGCCGGCGTCATCAACATGCGTCTGCGGGAGGCTCGCTCGGGCGGCGCGGTGACCTACACCTACGGCGTCTACGACACCGAGGTCGAAACGGCACGGGTCCCCAACGGCTACAGGAAGAAGGACGGGGTCACCAACACCGCCGCCGGCTGGGTCGGCCTGCCGCTGGGCGCCGAGGGCTTCCTGACGCTGTCCACCGAGTACCGCCACCGCAACCCCACCAGCCGCGGCGACCTCGACCCGCGCGTGGCGCCCACGCCGAAGATCACCTCGCGCTACGGCGATCCCCAGGCCGAGGACCTCACCTTCTACGCCAACGCCGGCATCCCGCTGAACGATACGTGGAAGCTTTACGGCTTCGCCGGCTACCAGGACCGCGAGACTGACAGCGCCGCCAACCCGCGCCTGGCCACCAACGCCAACAACGTCGCGTCGATCTATCCGGGCGGATTCCTGCCGCGCATCACCACCGACATCAAGGACTGGACCGCGTCGTTCGGGACCAAGGGCGAGGCTGGCGGCTTCAACATCGATGCCGGGTTCGTCTACGGCTACAATAAGGTCCACTACGGCGTGATCGACAGCGTCAACGCCTCACTCGGGGCGGCTTCGCCCACCCGATTCGACGCGGGCACGATGCAGTACGACCAGTGGGTCGCGGGCATTGACGTGACCCGTCCTCTGGAGTTCGGCCTGGCCACGCCGGTCACCCTGGCCTTCGGCGCCGAGTACCGCCATGAGGGCTATGAGATCGGCCGCGGCGACACCGCCTCCTACGTCTTCGGCGGCATTGCCGGCAAGGCGGCAGGCGCGCAGGGCTTCCCCGGCTTCCAGCCCGGCAACGAAGTCGATGTGAACAGGCACTCCTACGCGGCCTACGTTGACGTGGACCTGCCGCTCACCGACCGGTTCGACGTGGATGTCGCCGGCCGTTACGAGCACTTCTCCGACTTCGGCTCCACCACCAACGGCAAGATCTCCGGCCGCTACGAACTCACCGACAATCTGGCGCTACGCGCCACGGCGTCCACCGGTTTCCGAGCCCCGGCCCTGCAGCAGCAGTACTTCACCGCCACCTCCACCAACTTCATCCTGATCGGCGGTGTGAACACGCCCGTCGAGGTCGGCACCTTCCCCTCCGTCTCGGCAATCGCCACGGCGCTCGGCGGCAAGCCGCTGCGACCGGAAAAGTCCAACAACTACTCGGTCGGCGCGGTGTTCCACGCCGGCGCGTTCGAAGTCACGATCGACGCCTACCGTATCGAGATCGACAACCGCATTGTGCTCTCGGAAAACATCCAGGGCTCGCCCACCGGCACCGCCACCCAACAGGCGGTCTTCCGCCTGATCAACCCGCCGGGCAGTTCCGGCCTGGGCGCGGCGCGCTTCTTCATCAACGGCGTCGACACCACCACCAAGGGGGTCGATATCGTGGCCCGCTATCGCCTCGAGACCGGGGAATACGGCCGCTTCGACCTCACCGCGGCGTCGAACTTCAACTCCACCAACGTCACCCGGATCCCGACCACCTCGGTGCTCTCCGGCCTGCCGGTTCCGCCGATCCTCTTCGACCGCGGCAACCGCCTGATCTTCGAGGAAGGCACGCCGGATCAGAAGCACGTCGGCAGCATCGACTGGAGCCTCGGCGACTTCGGCGCCACCCTGAAGGCCACCTACTACGGCGACGTCTTGGTCCCGAACAACTCGCCGACCCTGGACTACCAGGCCGGCCACCACACCCTGGTGGACTTCGAGGCCCGCTACCGCACCCCCCACGGCATCGACCTGGCCCTAGGTGCGAACAACCTGTTCGATGAGTACCCCAACGCGACGCCGACCAGGGTCAACACCAACGGCCCGATCGGCTTCCCCGGATTCTCGCCCTTCGGCTTCAACGGCCGGTATCTTTACGCCCGCGTCGGATACCGCTGGTAGGCTAAAGAAACACCACCTGAGCGAGCGGCGCGGGAATCCTTCCCGCGCCGCTTTCGTTTCCGGCGTTCACCTTGGCACGGCTTGTCCACAGGCCCGAACGAGGATGTGGACAGCGGCGCCTGATGTGCATGTCACAGCCCCGGGATGGCTCACCTTCATGTATCCGTCACGCATGGCTCTCGTCCCTGCGCTCGACCTTCGTACCGTGTCCAACGACATCGCGATCACCCACGTCCCGTCCAACATCGAGGCCGAGCAGGCCTTGCTGGGCGCGCTGCTCTACGACAACGCGGCGTTCGAGCGGCTGGGCGACAATCTGCAGCCGCGCCACTTCTTCGAACCCTTCCACCAGCGCCTGTTCGAGTCCGTCCAGGTCGCCATCCGCAAAGGCCAGCTGGCCGAGCCGATCCTGCTGGCCGAACAGTTCAACAAGGACCCGGCGTTCCAGGAGCTGGGCGGCATCCGTTACCTGGCCGACCTGGTGGACCGTGCGCCGCCGGCCGCCAACGCTCCGGACTACGCCCGCTCCGTCTATGATCTGGCGCTCCGCCGCGACCTGATCCGCATCGGCGGCGACATCTCCACCCTGGCCCAGCAAGGCGACGCCGAACTCGACGCCCGCGACCAGATCGAACAGGCCGAGCAGCAGCTGTTTGAACTCGCCGAGGCCGGCGGGGTCACCCAGGGCTTCGTGAAATTCGCCGACGCGCTGCAGGGCGCAGTGGCCATGGCCGCCGAGGCTCACAGCCGCGACGGCGGCCTGGCCGGGGTATCCACCGGTCTGATCGACCTGGACCAGAAGATCGGCGGCATGCACCCTTCAGACCTCATCATCATCGCGGCGCGCCCCTCCATGGGGAAAAGCGCGCTGGCCGCCAATGTCGGCTTCGACGTCGCCAAAAACTATGCCTGGGAGCCGCAGCCTGACGGCTCGAAGAAGACCGTGCGCGGCGGCGTGGTCGCCTTCTTCTCCCTGGAAATGAGCGCCGACCAGCTGGCGCTGCGCCTGCTGGCCGAGGTCTCGGGCGTCTCCGGCGACCGGCTGCGCAAAGGCGAGATCGACGCCATGGAGTTCGGCCGCGTCCGCGATGCCGCCATCGAGATCCAGGAAGCGCCGTTCTACATCGACGACACCGGCGGCATCACACTGGCCAAGCTGGTCGCCCGGGCGCGGCGCCTGAAACGCACCGCCGGCCTCGACCTGCTGATCATCGACTACCTGCAGCTCATCACTATCGGCGGCACGGCCCGCAGCGACAATCGTGTCCAGGAAGTCAGCGCCATCACCCAGGGCCTCAAAGCCCTGGCCAAGGAACTGTCGATCCCGGTGATCGCGCTCGCCCAGCTCTCGCGCCAAGTAGAGAACCGCGAGGACAAGAAGCCCCAGCTCTCCGACCTTCGCGAGTCCGGCTCGATCGAGCAGGACGCCGACATGGTCATGTTCATCTATCGCGAGAGCTACTACCTCAGCCGCCTTGAGCCCCGCGAAGGCACCGAGGAACACTTCAAGTGGCAGGAGAGCATGGACCAGGTGAAGGGCCTCGCCGAGATCATCATCGGCAAGCAGCGCCACGGCCCGATCGGCACCGTGAAGCTCTCGTTCAACGAAGACCTGACCAAGTTCGGCAATCTGGCGCGTGACAGCAGCCGATACGAACAGCATTAGGCGGGGATGACTTCCCCCGACCGCGCGTGCCTTACCATCGATCTCGACGCGCTGGCGCATAACCGGGCGGTGCTGGTCGATGTGGCGCGTGGCGCGGAGATCGCCGCCGTGGTCAAGGCCGACGGCTACGGCCTGGGCGCCGGCCCCATCGCGCGGCGCCTGCACGCCGAGCGGACCCGCAGCTTCTTCGTCGCCCGCCTGGCCGAGGGCGAGGCCCTGCGCGCCGAACTGGCTCATCGCGACGCCACCATCTACATCTTGGACGGCCTGCTCCCGGGCGGGGCCGAGCGATTGGCGGCCAGTCGCCTGACCCCGGTCATCGCCACAGTGCCTCAGGCCAACGCCGCCTTGGCCCGCGCCGCTGCGCTAGGCCGCTACGAGGTCGCTATCCAGATCGACACCGGCATGAACCGCCAGGGTCTGTCGCTCGCGGAGGCCCACGCGATCATCGCCGCGCCTGGCGGCCTCAGCGCCCTGACCGTATCGCTGGTGATGAGCCATCTGGGCTCCGCAACCGATCCGGCCGAGCCCCGCAACGCCGAGCAGCTCGCCCGTTTCCGCGAGGTGCGCGGCCTGTTCCCCGACAGCCGCGCCGGCATCGCCGCCTCGGCTGGCGCGTTTCTCGACGCCGGCTATCGCTACGACCTCGTCCGCGCCGGCATCAGCCTGTTCGGTGGCGGTCCCAAGGAGGTCCCGGATCTGCGCCTCAAGGCGGTCGCCACCCTCACCGCCCCCGTCCTCGATATCCGCAATCTGCGGCCCGGCGACCGGGTCGGCTATGGCTCTGCCTTCACCGCTACCCGGCCCATGCGCGTCGCCGTCGTCGGCGCGGGCTATGCGGACGGCGTCATCCGGGCGGCCATGGGCAAGGGTCACGCCTGGGCGGCCGGGGCGCGACGGCCGCTGCTGACCGTCAACATGGACCTGCTGGTGATCGACATCGGGGACGCCACGCTCGCCATCGGAGAGCACGTCGAACTCCTCGGCCCCCACGCCTTGCTGGACGACCTAGCCAACGCCGCCGGAACGGTGGCCCACGAGGTCCTGGTGCGCCTCAGTTCCCGGGCCGAACGGGTCTACCTCGGAGCGGCGTAGGCGGCTCGGAGCGGCGTAGGCGGCCCAGAGCGGCCCGCCCAGGGTCGCGGCCGCGACCATCCGCGAACCGTTCAGCGCCCACAGTCCCACGATCACCACCAAAATCACCGCGAACGCCGTCAGCCGCCGGTCGCCCGCGACGGCCAACATCGGCGTCAGGTCCAGGTAGAGGACGTCGAAGCTGTAGACCCAGGCCAATGATGGCATCGACCAGCACCCCCGCCGCCAACAGCGCCGCCGAGGTCAGGCATAGCCAGCCAGCGCGCCCAGCAGCAGCGCCAGCGGGCCCATCACCACCGAGACATTGGCGATGTTGAAGCCGAACTTGAGAAGGCCAACCACGCCGCACACCGCCGGGATCGCCGCCGGTGCGGCGGCGGCTCGCGCCGCTGGCATAATCGCTTACGAAAAGGTCGCCCGCCGACTTCATCAGACTATTGAGTCTGGAGGCCAATCTGGCGCGGCTGACGACGACTGAACCTCCCAAGGCGCGCGTCCAGCCTGCTGTTCGCCCCAGGGACGGGAAGCCCTGCGCGACCGCCCCCCGCAGCAATTCGCCTGGCCCCGGACGGACGCTGCAAGACTGGCGAAACTCGAACTGACCGTGCAACGCAGCGTATAGGGTTCGTCTGCGACCCTCACGGAAGACACGCACCGGTTCGCGCGCGGGGCCCGGCCCGACCCGAAACACACTACACTTACCGTCACACGAATCACCGGAGCAACCATGGCCCGCGACGGCGCCATCTACGCCTGCCAGTCCTGCGGGGCCGTGCAGAACAAATGGTCCGGCCAGTGCCCGGCGTGCAATGCGTGGAACAGCCTGGTCGAGGAACAGACCAGCCGAGCCCCCGGCGCGATGACCCTGACCAAGCCGACACGCAAGGTCCACCTGGCCTTCGAGGGCCTGGACGAGGCCACCGTCGCCCCGCCGCGCATCGCCACCGGGGTCGATGAATGGGACCGGGTCTGCGGTGGTGGCCTGGTACCCGGATCAGCGATCCTGGTTGGCGGTGATCCGGGGGTCGGCAAGTCCACCCTGCTCCTGCAGGTCGCCGCGCAGGCGGCGCTGCGTGGCGCCAAGTGCGCCTATATCTCCGGCGAAGAGGCGGTGGAACAGGTCCGTGCCCGGGCCCAACGCATGGGCCTGGCCGAGGCGCCCGTGAAGCTCGCGGCCGAGACCTCGCTGCGTGCGATCTCAGATGGTCTGAAGTCCGAACACTTCGACTTCGTGGTCATCGACTCGATCCAGACTATGTGGAGCGACGCCCACGAGGCCGGCCCCGGCTCGGTTACCCAGGTCCGGGCCGCCGCCGGCGAGTTGGTGCGTCTGGCCAAGAAGCGTCGCATGGCCGTAGTGCTGGTCGGCCACGTCACCAAGGACGGTTCCATCGCCGGTCCGCGGGTGGTCGAACACATGGTCGATGCAGTTTTCGCCTTCGAGGGCGAGCGCGGCTATCCCTTCCGCATTCTGCGCGGCGCCAAGAACCGCTTCGGCGCCACCGACGAGATCGGCGTCTTCGAGATGGGCGATGCGGGCCTGGCCGAGGTCAAGAACCCGTCGGCCTTGTTCCTCAACACCTCCGGCGAGCGGGCGGCGGGCGCGGCGGTGTTCGCGGGTATCGAGGGTTCCCGGCCCGTGCTGGTGGAGATCCAGGCGCTGGTCGCGCCCTCTACCTACGGCACCCCGCGTCGTTCTGTAGTGGGCTGGGATAGCGGCCGTCTGGCGATGATCCTCGCCGTGCTGGAATCGCGATGCGGCCTTAGTTTTGGCGACCGCGATGTGTATCTGAACGTCGCTGGAGGCCTTCGCATCTCAGAACCCGCCGCCGACCTCGCCGCCGCTGCGGCACTCGCCTCTTCGGTCTTCGACGTGGCCCTGCCGCAGGACTGCGTCGTGTTCGGCGAGATCAGCCTTTCCGGAGAGGTCCGCCCGGTGAGCCGCATGGACAGCCGCCTGAAGGAAGCCGCCAAGCTCGGCTTCCGTCGTGCACTAGGGCCCAAGCAGGACGTCCCCACCGGCGTCGCCTTCACCGGCGCCACCCGGCTCGCCGACGCCATCCAGCGCATTCACGACGGCGACTGGGAGTCTACGGCTTGACCCAGTTCGACCTCATCGTCTTGGCCCTGCTGGCCGTCTCCGCAGCCGTCGGCTTCTTCCGCGGCGCGGTGAAAGAGATCGTGGCCCTCCTGGCCCTGGTGGTCGCCGCGGGGCTGGCGGTGTTCGGCCTGCCGGTGTTCGGGCCGGTCTTCCGGGGCTTCATCCATCCGGGCTGGCTGGGGACCACGGCGTCGCTGGTGGTCGTCTTCGCCGTGGCGTTCGTGGCGCTCCGCCTCATCGGAGCTGGCGTCTCGGCGGCGGTGAAGAGCACCGGCCTGGGTTTCCTGGACCGTTCGCTCGGCCTGCTGATCGGCCTGGCGCGCGGCCTGATCGTGCTGGGCGCGCTCTATCTGATGTTCAATGCCGCCACCCCGGCGGACCTGCGCCCGACCTGGATCACCGGCGCTCGCACCTGGCCGCTGGCCACCGCCATGGGCCGGGTTCTGGACGAACTGGCGCCCAAGGGCCTGGACGTCGCCGGCCGGCTGAAGCCGGCCTTTGATCGCGCCGTCAGCGACGGGTCGCGTGACAGAAGCGCGACAGACGGGTACGAGGCGCGCGAGCCTTCCGATACAGAACGTCCGGAGCGATCCCGATGAGCCAGCGCAGCGAACGTTGGGCGCCGCCGCCGCGCGACCCTGACGACGATTCCCTCCGTCTCGAATGCGGGGTGTTCGGCATTTTCGACACCCCGGAGGCATCAGGGATCACAGCCCTGGGACTTCATGCCCTACAGCATCGGGGTCAGGAAGCCTGCGGCATGGCCTCTTTCGACGGCCAGCGGTTCCATACGGAGCGGCACATGGGCTACGTCGGCGACGCCTTCGGCGGCGGAGACTTGGACACCAGGCTGCCCGGCCGGACGGCCATTGGCCACACTCGCTACTCTACCGCCGGCGGTAGCTTCCTGCGCAACGTTCAGCCGATGTTCGCCGACCTTGAGGCCGGTGGTCTGGCCCTGGCCCACAACGGCAACCTGACCAACTTTCATGCCCTGCGCGAGCATCTGGTCTCAGAAGGCGCGATCTTCCAGTCGACTTCCGACTCCGAGGCGATCCTGCATCTGATCGCCCGCTCCCGGCGGGCCAAGTTCATCGACCGATTCACCGAGGCGCTGCAGCAGCTTGAAGGCGGTTACGCTCTGGTCGCGCTGACCAACAAGAAGATGATCGGGGTGCGCGATCCGCTGGGCATTCGGCCACTGGTGCTGGGCGAACTCGGCGGCAAGGCCGTCCTGGCCTCCGAGACTTGCGCGCTGGACATGATCGGGGCCCAGTTTGTGCGCGACATCGAGCACGGCGAGATGGTGGTGATCGACGATAAGGGCATCCGCAGCTTCCGCCCCTGCCCAGCCCAGCAGGCCCGGCCCTGCATCTTCGAATATGTCTATTTCGCCCGCCCTGACTCGGTGGTGAACGGTCGCTCGATCTATGAGGTCCGCAAGCGTCTGGGCCGTCGTCTGGCACAGGAGACACCGGCCGACGTTGATGTGGTGGTGCCGGTGCCTGACTCGGGCGTGCCGGCCGCCCTCGGATACGCCCAGGAAGCGGGCCTGCCCTTCGAGATGGGGATCATCCGGAATCACTATGTCGGCCGCACGTTTATCCAGCCCAACCAGGGCCTGCGTGAGCTCGGCGTGCGGATGAAGCTGGCGCCCAACCGCGCCGTCCTGACGGGCAAGAAGGTGCTGCTGGTCGACGACAGCATCGTGCGTGGCACCAACTCCGTGCGGGTCGTGCGCATGGTGCGCGAAGCCGGCGCCGCCGAGGTCCATCTGCGCTCAGCGTCGCCCCCGATCATGTGGCCCGACTACTACGGCATCGACATGCCGGACCGGGACAAACTGCTGGCCGCCAACCATTCGGTCGATGAGATCGCTAAGATTCTTGGCGTCGATTCCATGGGCTACCTGTCTGTCGAAGGCCTCTACTGGGCGATGGACGCGGTGCGCGACCCCGCCCATCCCCAGTACACCGACCACTACTTCACCGGCGACTATCCCACCCGCCTGCTGGACCGCGAGATCGCCGAGGGGCGCAACGAACTGGTGGAACGACAGCTATCCTTCCTGGTCGACGCGTGAGCGGAAGGCCCCGCCCATGAAGGGCTTGAAGGTCGATTGGTATCTGGTCCTGATCATTCTGATGGCGGTCGCCGCCTCGGTGGCGCCGGCTCGCGGAGAGGTCGCGATCGACTTGGGGTGGGCTTCCAAGATTCTGATCGGGGTCGTCTTTTTCCTGCACGGCGCCCGCCTGTCTCGCGAGGCAGTGCTGAAGGGCCTGACCCATTGGCGACTGCACCTGCTGATCCTGGGCGCCACCTTCGTACTGTTCCCCGCGCTATGCGTCGGCTTGGCTCATCTGCCCGCGTGGATCACGCCGCCGGAGCTGGCCAGCGGGCTGATCCTGCTGGGTTGCCTGCCATCGACGATCCAGAGTTCCATCGCCTTCGTCGGCGTGGCCCGCGGCAACGTGCCGGCCGCCGTCGCCGCGGCCTCGGCCTCCAATATGATCGGCGTGTTTCTGACGCCGCTGCTGGCCAGCGTGCTCATGCACGCCAAGGGCGCCGTCAGCGCCGGGTCGTTCTGGGCGATCGTGCTCCAGCTGCTGGCGCCCTTCATCGCCGGTCAACTGCTGCGGCCCTGGATCGGCGGCTTTGTGACGCGCCATCACGCTACCCTCTCGAAGCTCGACCGCGGCACCATCCTGTTGATCGTCTATGTGGCGTTCTCCAGCGCGGTTGTTGAGGGTGTCTGGAATCGCCTCGACGCTTTGGACCTCGCGCGGCTGCTCGTCCTGTGCCTGGTCCTGCTGGGCGCGGTCCTCGCCGCGACCGCGCTGGCCGCTCGGGCCCTCGGGTTCGACAAGGCTGACGAGATCGCCATCGTCTTCTGTGGCTCCAAGAAATCGCTAGCCAGCGGCGCACCGATGGCGGCGGCCCTGCTGAGCCCGGCTGTGGCCGGAGTGGCGATGATCCCGCTGATGGTCTTCCACCAGATTCAGCTGATGGCCTGCGCCGCCATCGCGCAGCGCTATGCCCAAAGGCCTGACACCGGCCCGATCAGCGGCTAGAGAACCCGCCTCATGACCGACCTGCCTCTCAAAGACCGCATCGCCCTCGTCACCGGCGCCAGCCGGGGGATCGGCCACGCCGCCGCCCTCGCCCTCGCCAAGGCTGGCGCCCACATTGTCGCCGTGGCCCGCACCCAAGGCGGCCTTGAGGCCCTCGATGATGAGATCAAGGCCGCCACCGGCCAGCCCGCCACCCTGGTCCCGATGGACATCGCCGAGCACGACGGTCTGGACCAGTTGGGCCTGGCGATCCACCAGCGGTTCGGCCGGCTGGACATTCTGCTCCACGCCGCCGCCATGCTGGGTCCGATGACGCCGGTGGCGCACATCGAGCCGAAGCACTGGGACAAGGTGGTGGCCCTGAACCTGACCGCCTCCTACCGGCTGATCCGCTCGGTCGAGCCGCTGCTGCGGGCCTCCGACCGTCCGCGAGCGATCTTCCTGACCAGCACCCGGGCCATCCGTCCGAAGGCCTTCTGGGGGCCCTACGGTGTCAGCAAGGCGGGCCTGGAGCACCTCGTCCGGACCTGGGCCGATGAGCTGGAACAGACCAAGATCCGCGCCATCCTGCTGGACCCCAGCGTCATGCGCACCCGCTTGCGAGCCGAGGCCATGCCGGGCGAGGATCCCGCCACCCTGCCCGAGCCGTCGGAGATTGGGCCACTGGTGGTGGAATTGGCCCAGGTGGACCTGGGCAAACCGACGGCTAGCGTGGTCTTTTCGGACTGGAAGACGGCCGGGATGCTCGCTTCGGCTTGACGCCGGGCCGGACCAGCTTGGCGGCCCGGCCACGCGGGTTGCCCGGCTTCACCTTTCGCCCCTGCGGCTTGTCCTTGCCGTGCAGCTTCGGCTTGGCGCCCGCACCTTCCTTGGCGGCGGTGGCGGCAGCGCGCCGGATCCTGGCCGCAAGACCGGTCTTGGCCTCGGACGGCTTGGCGCGGGTCAGGCCAGAGCCCGACTTCTCCTCACCCTCGGCGAACGGGTTCTTGTTCGACTTCACCGTCAGGCGGATCGGCACGCCCGGCAGGTCGAAGCTCTCGCGGATCGAGTTGATCAAGTAGCGACGGTAGTGGTCCGGCAGCTGGTCGGCTCGACTGGCGAACAGCACGAAGGTCGGCGGACGGGCCTTGGTCTGGGCCATGTACTTGGGCTTCACGCGTCGGCCGCCCACGGCGGGCGGCGGGTGGCGTTCCACCGCCATCTTCAGCCAATCGTTCAGGTCGCGGGTCTTAACCTTGGTGGACCAGTCGGTGTGGGCCTTGATCACTGCCGGCATCAGTCGGTCCAGGCCACGGCCGGTCTCCGCCGACAGGGCCACGACCTGCGTGCCCCGCACCTGCGGCAATAGTCGGCCGGCTTCCTCGATGAATTCCGCCAGCTTGGCCTGCTGATCCTCGACCAGGTCCCACTTGGCCAGGACGAACACCAGGCACCGACCCTCGCGCTCCACGAGGTCGGCGATCTGCAGATCTTGGATCTCGAAGGGGTGGGTGGCGTCCATCACCAGGATCACCACCTCGGCAAAGGTGATGGCGCGGATCGAGTCGTGCGTGGAGAGCTTCTCCAGCTTCTCCTGCACCTTGGCCTTGCGGCGCAGACCGGCGGTATCGACCAGGCGGATGGCGCGGTCATCCCAGGTCCAGTCCACGGGAATGGCGTCGCGGGTGATGCCGGCTTCCGGGCCGACCAGCAGGCGGTCCTCGCCGATCAACGCGTTGACCAGGGTGGACTTGCCGGCGTTCGGACGGCCAACGATAGCGATGCTGATCGGCTTGTCGGCGTCCGGAGATACCTCGTCGTCCTCGAATTCCGCGGCGTATGAGGCGACGGCGGCGTACAGGTCGGCCATCCCCTCGCCGTGCTCGGCGGAGACCGGGATCGGCTCGCCCAGGCCGAGGCCGTAGGCATCCAGGACCCCGGCATCGGAGGCCTTACTTTCGGATTTGTTGGCCAAGACCAGGACCGGGTTGCCCTTGCGGCGCAGAACATCGGCGAAGATCAGATCGCCGGGCGTGATGCCCTCGCGGGCATCGACGACGAACAGGGACACGTCGGCCTCATCGACGGCCAGCTCGGTTTGAGCCCGCATGCGAGCTTCCAGGCTCTCGTCGGTGACGTCCTCGAAGCCGGCGGTGTCGATCATCTCCAGGTCGATGTCGCCCAGCCGGCCGACACCGAACCGGCGGTCACGGGTGACGCCTGGCTGGTCATCAACGATGGCGAGTTTCTTGCCCGCCAGCCGGTTGAACAGTGTGGACTTGCCGACATTTGGCCGTCCGACAATTGCGAGTTTCAGCGCCATGAGGCGACCATACCTGCCCGATCAGCGAATCGCGATCAGGTCGGCCTCCTGTGTGACGACATAGACCGTATCGCCCATGGCGATCGGCGAGAGCAAGGAGGAGCCCTTCATCTCGACGCGCTTCTGGATCTCGCCGGTCTTGGCGTTCATGACCACCATCTCGCCGGTCTGGCCGACGATCAGCAGGCGATCGTTGGAGAGCAGCGGCCCCGACCAGATGGGCCGGGTCTGTTTCTGGCCGCCGACGCCCATGATCCCGCCCTTGCGCTTCGACTTGAAGCCCTCGTTGAGGTTCTTGATCCAGTAGATCTGGCCGGTCTCGCGGGCCGCGCAGATCACCATGCCGTCCTTGGCCACGGCATAGACCACGTCGCCGGCCGCCAGCGGGGCGGTGACGCCCACCACCGGCAGGGTCCAGCGGGCCTGGCCGGTGCGCAGGTCGGTGGCGGCGAAGACGCCGGAGTGGCTGACCGCGAACACGTCGCCCTGATAGATCACGGGGCGGCCAGGAATGTCGCGGATTTCGGAGAGCGCGCTGGTGCGGCTGGCGCGGCTAAGCGCCTCGTTCCACAGGTCGTTGCCGTTGGCGGTACGCAAGGCTACCAACTCGCCCGAACCGAAGGCCGCGACCACGGTTTCGCCGGAGATCGCCGGGCTGGAGGCCGAAAGGATGCGGGCCGATTCGGCCAGCGCCTGATAGGTCCAGGCTGCAGCGCCGGTGGCGGTGTCGAAGCTCAGGAGGGTGTTGTCGAGGGCCACGGCGAAAACCCGGCCACCGGACACGTTCGGAGCGCCGTGGATCGACTCGCTGGTCTTGGAGCGCCAGCCGATGGCGCCGGTCTTGGCGTCCAGTTGCAGCACTTCGCGGAAGCCCGAGGCGACGTAGATCTTGCCGTCGGCGTAGGCGACCCCGCCGCCGAACGCGAGGCGGTCGCGCTTATTGTCGTTGGGCGCGGTGTTGGTGCGCCAGACCTGACTGCCGGTGCGCGCGTCCACAGCCACCACGCGGGCGTCGGCGTCCATCAGATAAACCTTGCCGTCGGCGGCCACTGGCGGGGCGGTGACGTAGCGACCGCGCTTGGAAGCGGCCCCGAAGCTCTTGCGCCAGGCCACCTCGAGGCCCTTGCCGGCGGAGACATTGCCCACCGACTGCTCGGGCGTACCGCCAGGCAATGGCCAGGCCGCGATGGTCTCGATGGGCGGCAGCGCGAAATCGACGCCCTTAAGCGCTTCGGCCGGCGCCAGCACCTGGTCGGCCGGGATGATGGAGATTCGCTGGCCTTCGCCGGCCTTTTCCGACGGCGCCGCGTCCTTCTTGCCGAAGGGGTTCATCTTGCCGACCGTCGAACAGCCCGTCGCCCCCAGGGCCGCCACCAGGATCGCGGCCAGTACAGTCGTCTTGCGGATCATTGCGGCGGGTTCGCTTGCGGTTGGCCCTGCGGGCCGGGCGGCAGCAGCATGGCGGGGTCCATCGTCATAGGCGGCGGCAGGGCGGCGGCGGCCTTCACCACGGCGGCGACCGACTTGGCCGAGCCGGAATCAATCAGGCCCAGGGCAGCGGCGGCGCGGCTCTGCACGGTTTCCGGCGCGTCCAGCGATTGCGACAGCAGGACGAAGTCGCTCCGAGCGGCCTTCAGGTCGCCAGCGTTCAGCTTCGCGAAGGCCAGGGCTTCGCGCGCCTGCACACGATAAGGACGCCCGTCTTCCATCAGCGGCTTCAAGCGCGCCTCCAACTCTGCCAAAGGCGCGGTGTCGAGGAGTGCGAAGGCGGATTTGAGGCGGGCCGCGTCGCCGATGATCGGATCGGGCGCGGCCTTGGCGGCCTCATCCAGCAGCTTGACCGCTTCTACAGTCTTTTTTTCCTCCGCGGCGAAGGCGGCCAGGTGCATCAGCGAGAGCGCCTTGTAGCCGCCGGCCTGCGACTTCGACACCGTAGCCCAGAGCCCACGCGCCTTGGCCGGATCGCCGTTGGCCATCGACTCCAATGCCTCGGCATACTGCTCGGAGGCTTGGTCGATCTGCTTGTTCTTCCAGCTGTCCCAACCCCAGTAGCCGAGCGTAGCCACAAGCGCGAGGGCGGCAAGACCGAGGAGCCACGGCAGCGCGGTCCGCGCGAACTGCCGGTAACGGTCGGAGCGCAACTGCTCTTCGACCTCTTCGAATAGATCCGTCACCTAGGGAAACTCCGGGCTCGCGACTGTCGCGGAACGAGGGGCGGAACCTATAGCGCGCGGCCCCGCGCCTCAAGCCTCGCGGACGCCGCAGGCAATGAGAAACCAAATCCCCGAACACACCGCCTGAAAAGCCGGCCGCCGGCGAAGATTCCGTCGGTACACTCGCCCGTCATCACCTGTGAAATCGGGGAACTTCGTGGCTTCAAAAAATTCCCAGAGCTACCCCGCCTTGGCGAAATAGATCTCCGCCGGCCCCGGAAACCGCCGCTCCCGCACGTCCTCGGCGTAGGCGGCCACCGCGCGGGTGATCTCGCCGCGGAGATCGGCGTAGCGGCGGACGAACTTCGGCGTCCAGTCGAACAGGCCCAGCATGTCGTCGGTGACCAGGATCTGGCCGTCACAGCCGGCCGAGGCGCCGATGCCAATAGTGGGGACATCGATGGCCTCGGTGATGTCGCGGGCCAAACCCTCGGCCACGCCTTCGACCACCACGGCGAAGGCGCCGGCTGCCGCCGTGGCGCGGGCCTCTTCCAGGATGCGGGCGCGCTCCTCGCCGGCCTTGCCCTTGGCCTTGAAGCGCCCATCGACCAGCACGGCCTGCGGCCTGAGACCCACATGCCCCATCACCGGGATGCCGCGCTGGACGAGGTAGGCGATGTTCTCAACGACAGCCGGCCCGGCCTCGACCTTCACCGCGCCCGCGCCGGTTTCCTTCATGACCCGGGCGGCGTTGGCGTAGGCAAGGTCGGGCGATCCCTCGTAGGAGCCAAACGGCAGATCGACGACGACCATGGCGCGCTTCGACGCCCGCATCACCGCCTGGCCGTGCAGGATCATCATTTCCAGGGTGACGCCGACGGTGTTGGGCAGGCCGTGGACGACCATGCCCAGGCTGTCGCCCACCAGCAGGATGTCGCAGTGCTCATCCAGCAGGTCGGCCATCGGGGCCGTGTAGGCTGTGAGGCACACCAGCGGCGTACCGCCCTTGCGCGCGGTCACATCCGGGGCAGCGACGCGCCGAACGGCCTCCTGGCGATGACTGGACAAGCTAGATCTCCTCGATCACCCGCGAGACCGCGAAGCCCATGGTCACGACCGCCAGGCCCACGGCGACCCACACCCCATAGCCGCCCGAAAGCGCCGAAACCATGTCGGTGGTCGGCGTGACGCGCGAAAGGCCGGCGCTGAGCGTCCTGGCCGAGTGCTCAGCGGTAGCGACCTGCTGGACGACGTTGGACATCATCAGCTGACTGGCGCCGATGAGGCCACCCGCGAGGCCGGCAGCGCCAATCAGCCAGCGCCGCGCGGTCCAGCCGCGATCCAGCCGCTGCTCCGCCCGCTGGGCGAAGGCGGCCGCATCGCCCATATCGGGCGCATCACCGAAGAGGCGCTCCAGGCGGCGTTCGAAATCGATCTCAGCCATGGCCACGCCGCCCTTCCAGACTCGCGCCGCCAGTCTTTGCTTCAATGGCCGGCGCCAGTCGCGCTCTGAGTTTTTCCAGACCACGTTTGACATGTGATTTGACCGTTCCAAGCGGCAGGTTCAAGGCCTCCGCCGCTTCTCCGTGGGACAGGCCCGCGCCGTAGCACATGGACACGCAGACCCGCTCGGCCGGGGATAGGGCTTTGAGCGCCTCGTCCAGGTCGATGCGATGATCGGCGTCGCCGGCGTAGACGTCGGCCTCTTCTTCCACCCCCTCCACGGCCAGGGCGGTAAGCCGCCGGTCGCGCTGCAGGCGGCGCAGGTACTGCCTGGCCGCGATCTTCTTCACCCAGCCGGCGAAGGCGCCCTCCCCCCGAAACTCGGCGATCCGTTCAAACGCAGCCAGGAACGCATCCTGGGCCACGTCGTCGCTCTCCGCCGCCTGCGCGCCCATCCGGCGCAGCAGGTGGCGCACGGCCGAGCCGTGTCGGCGCACCAACTCTCCGAAGGCGCGCCGTTCACCGGCCGCAGCGTAGGCACAGAGCTCCACGTCGTGCAGGCTGGCGAGGCTGGTTTGGTTTGCGGCCGGCATGGGCCTGATCCCCCGTCCCCTTGGCTCAGGCCTTGGGCTTGTTGATCAGGCCAAGCGCGATGAAGGCCAGGCCGATGAAGGTCGGGAAAGTGGCGAAGCCCAGCAGCGGGAACAGCGCGTCGGGTTCCTCAAAGCTGATGGTCAAACCCAGGGCCGCAAAGCCCAGGCCGACGCCCAGCCAGATGATGCCGGTACGCAGGTCGCGTTGCGGCGATGGCGGCAGGCCAGGCGCGCGGACGTTGCTGGACATGGCGTCGATCACTTCGGCCGGCAGGGGCTGGCCCTTCTCGATGGCGACACGCAGGGTCTCGGCCATCTTCTGGCGCTCCACGCTCTTGAAGTAGCGCGGCGCGATGACGAGCCCGGCGATCATCGCAAAGAATGCGAGCGGAATCAGGATTTCCATCGGTGTTCTCTTCTCCAGAACTCTGCGGGCGGATCTGCCCGTTCTGATAGTTAGAGCCTCAGGCCCCGGCCATCAGATGCACATCCTTGGATGAAACCTTAGTCATGTTCGAAACCCAGCGCAGCCGCCGGGCGACCGCCGGCCTGGGGATCGGATGCAGGAATGTTCAGGCGAATCAAAAACGTCAATCAGCGAGCGAGCGCCGCGTAGGCGTCGGGCTTGAAGCCGACGTAGATCTTGCCGCCTGCGTCCAGCACCGGGCGCTTGATCATCGAGGGTTGGGCCAGCATCAGGTCCAGGGCCTTGGCCTCATCGATGCCCTGCCTGTCGGCGTCGGGCAGCTTCTTGAACGTCGTGCCAGCGCGGTTCAGCAACACCTCCCAACCGACGTTTCCCGCCCAGTCCTCCAGGGTGGCGCGGTCGATGCCCGCCTTCTTGTAGTCGTGGAACTCGTAGGCCACGCCGTGCTGGTCCAGCCAGGTCCAGGCCTTCTTCATCGTGTCGCAGTTCTTGATGCCATAGAGCTTGGCCGTCATCCTGGTCTCCATCATGCCCGCGATCGAACTCCCCAAGGACACCCGCGACGCCGCCGCAAGGACGCTGTCGAAATACCTCAAGGACGAACTGGACCTGGAGGTGAACGGATTCGACGCCGTCTTCCTGTTCGACTTCATCACCGAGCGACTGGGCCCGCTGTTCTACAACCAGGGCCTCTATGACGCCCAGGCGGTCCTGGCCAAGAAGGCCGACGAGATCGGCGAAGCGATCCTGGGAATCGAGAAGTCGGTCAAACGGTAGTCCAAAAAGAAAACGCCGCCCCCTTTCGGGAGCGGCGCAGGCCGTTTTGAGATGAGAACCCGGACTAGAAGCGCTTCTTCACGCCCACCTTGACGGTACGGCCGAGCGGGTTGCCCACGAAGGGGTCATAGCTGAGTTCGAGGCGCGCGCCGGACGGATCTTCGTCGAGCACGTTCAACACCGAGGCCGTCAGGGTCAGATCGTTCGGCATGGCCCAGCGATAGGTCAGGTCATGGGTGATGAACGAGTGAACCCGCAGGCCGAAGGTCGTCAGCTTGCAGTTGGTCGCCGTGCCGGCCCTGGCGTTGGCGACGTTGCAGTTCCCCGAAGCGCCGGTCTGGACGGTGGTCGGCCCACGGTTGTCGGTGGCGCCGTCTACGTAGTTGATCGTCCAGCGCAGGTTGTGCGCGCCGTAGGTGTAGTCGCCGTAGAACTGGCCGCGCCAGTCGGGGATGGTCCCCGGCAGGCGGTCATAGTTCGTGAAACCCGCCGCGTCATAGGCCGGCGACACCGTAATGCCCCCCGACACGAACGCCGCCTGCTTGAAGTGCAGGACATAGCTCACGTTGGCGCCCAGATCGAGCGAACCGCCGAACAGTTCATCGAACCTGTAGCTGACATCGACGTCGATGCCGTCGGTCTTGATGGTCGGACCGTTGACAGTGTTGGAGCGGATGCGGGCGATATCGTTGCCCACCGTCACGCCCTGGACGCAGGCGTCGTTGTTGTTGAAGGTGATCAGCGAGCGCAGAGCGGCGCCGCAGTTCACAGCCTGGCTGCCGTTGCCGACGCCCCCCACCGAGGTCCCCACGATGTTGGCCGGCACGGTCGTGATCTGGTCCTTCACACGATAATACCAGTAGTCCGCGGTCGCGGTTAGGTTACCGGTCTGCAGGATAGCGCCGACGCTATAGGTGAAGGCCTTTTCCGGGTTCGTCGCCGGGTTGCCGAAGAAATCGACGGACTTGAAGTTGTTGCCCGCCGCGGCAATGCCTGAAAGCCCTGTCGAACCCGTAGGTGCGACGTTGCCCGCCGTCGGACCCCGGAAGGACGTACCCACCGAACCGCGCACGGCCACGGCGTCAATGACCTGCCATTTCACCCGGGCTTCAGGATTGAAGGTCGAACCGGTCTGGCCGCCGTAGTCCTCATACCGCGCCGAGAGCTGCGCGTTGATCGCATCGGTGACCGGAAGGTTCAACTCAGCAAAGCCGGCGATGACATGCTGCTCAAGAGACAACGGAATATTCTGGCCCAGGAAAATATAGGGACCGGTCCTGAACGTGCAGGTCGAGGTGCCAGCCACCGGGCACGGGGTAATATTGGCATCGTAGAACTTGCTGCCAATCCTCTGGCTATATGTGAGCCTGCGGTACTGGCCGCCGACGGCCCACCCGATATCGCCGCCCGGCAGCGTGATCGGCAACTTGCCGTTGAACACGGTGTCCACCACGAAGGTGTCCTGCTCCGAGTTGAACCGCTGCCGGTCGAACAGGGAGGCCACGAGTTCTTTGGAGTTGGCATTGGCCGAAACGAAACCAGGGTTGGTCAGGCCTAGCGCGGGGTTACCCGCATAGGCGTTCGAGAACGGGTTGAAGTACTGGCACCCGTTCGCACCCGGCGTGTTGCCTGTGCAGTTCAGGCCACCCAGGCCGTTCAGAGCGCGTTGCAGGCGGTCGATCAGGATGTCGGTGGTCTGCTGGTCCTGCAGTTCACGGATGTAGGTGACGCCGACATCGTAGCCGATGCCCATGAACCCGGTGTCGCCATTCAGGTCGGCCGCAATCCGGAATTCCTCATACTTACGGCTCCCCTTCTGGCCGCCGAGACCGCCGGTGGAGTTGTTGCCGCCGTTCGCGAAAGGCCGCCACAGGGTCATCAGCGCATTGCTGGCGACACCCACCAAGGCGGTGTTTCCCGTCTGGGTCAGGAAGGTATTGAAGCCGGGGTTCGAGGCGGGAACGCTATAGACGTTGACGCTGCCCGGGCCGTTCGGTCCCGAGGTCGGCGGATAACCGGGCGAGAATCGGATGCCGGGGACCGAGGTCTGGGTATAGAGCGCCTCGACGTGGAACTTCGACTTGTCGCCGACGTCGGCGTTGAACTCGGCATAGAGCTGATAGCGGTCTTCCTTCTCGACGAGGTTGTCGAACGGAAGGTAGCTGAAGTAGCAAGCCGGCGTGTTGCCCGTGAAGCCGGCGAAGCCGCCAACGGCGGTGCAGTTGGCGTCTACCGCGAAGCCGACGGACGTCGTGCCCGTGGGGCCGCCTCGGATGGTATAGGCGCCGGGGTTGCCCAGAACCGACCAGCCCGAAGGATTGTCCAGATAGGGCGTCTTCGTGAAGCTGCGGTCCGTGTCGCTGAGTTCGGCGCGATGCTGATAGCCGAGGCTGATCAGCAGGTTCGAAGTGTCCCCGGTCCAGCCGTAAAGGACGCTGCCTGTGTAGTCCCCCTTGGAGCCCGGCACATAGCGGTAGTCGGCCTGAGCCTCGAGACCGGAGAAGTTTTTGCGGGTGATGAAGTTGGCGACGCCCGCGATGGCGTCAGACCCATAGGTGGCTGCCGCGCCGTCCTTCAGGATCTCGACCCGGCCAATAGCCGCGACGGGGATCAGGTTGGTGTCGGCCGTGTAGCCGGCGAACCGCTTGCCGTTCATCAGCACCAGCGTGCGCTGGGAGCCCAGACCGCGGATGTTGATCGTGCCGCCGCCCGAACGTCCCTGAGCACCGGTAGAGAACTGGTTGGAGTCGCCCAGCACCGGGCCGCTGATCGGCAGGCCCTTGATCAGTTCAAGCACCGAAGGCGAACCCCGCCGCTCGATTTCCGCCTGACCAATGACCGCGACGGGAATGGCCGTGTCCTTGGCCGTGCCGGCGATGAACGAGCCGGTGACGACCACTTCTTCCACGACGGCAGGCGCCGTGGCCGCCGTCTGCGCGCTGGCGCCGCCAGCGAGCGTCGCCATAAGCACGAAAGCGCCCACGGAAGCGCCATTGAGGTACTGCGATTTTAGCATCTGGTGTTTCCTCCCCAGGTGTACGCCTCCCTTTGATCAGGATTTTCGGCGCGGATTTTGTAGGCAAGAATGTCATCTGCTGCGGGATGGCGCCATCAATGTTTCACGAATTAAAATTCGCATATTTTGTGTGGTAATATCAGAGCCTTGAAGAATTTTCGGGTCCGAGCGGGGTCGCTGCAGGCCAATCTCGCGCATTGACGTAGCGTGATATTTCACGTGTGAATCGCCGCGCGCGCGGCAGGCTCTCCCTCCGCGGTTCGGCGCGTTCACCGCTCGGACCATTCGATGAAACCGGCGCCGACGGAAAATCGCGACGACGCCCGGCCGATTGACGGTCCAGCGCGACCGCCGCAAGCTTGTGACAGTCGCCCCACTTAGAGCGCGACGCAGGAAACGCTCCCGATGAATGACCTCGGCCCCGTCACGCTCGACCAGCGCCTGCTTGGCGCCATCGAGGTCGGCATGGCCCCGGCGCTTTGGGCGGAAATCCAGCCCGACAATGTCGCCGTTCATGAGGTCTCCGGCCGTCGCCGCACCTGCGGCGAGCTCAACGCCAACGCCAACCGGATCGCGCGGCTGTTGCGCAGTCGCGGGCTGGCGGCGGGGGATGCGGTGGCCCTGCTCTGCTCCAACCGGGTGGAGTTTGCCGATGTCCTGGTGGCGGCCCTTCGTACCGGCCTGCGCCTGACCCCGGTCAACTGGCACCTGACGCCCGACGAGATCGGCTACGTGGTCAATGACTGTGAGGCCAAGGCGCTGTTCGCCGATGTGCGGGTGACCGGGGCCGCGGAGGCGGCGTCGGCCTGTCCCCTGCTGATCGTGAAAGTCGCCATCGGCGGCGACCTGCCGGGCTTCGAGGGCTACGAGGCGGCGATGGCGGAGTTCGACGCCAGCGACATCGACGATCCGGTGCGGGGCTACACCATGCTCTACACCTCCGGCACCACGGGCCGACCGAAGGGCGTGTACAAGCCGAACGCACAGATCCCGACCTACGATCCCACCTATGACCGCGACGTGGACGTCCACCTCTGCACCGGTCCCGCCTATCACGCCTCGCCGATGGCCGGCGATCTGCGGCGGCCGCTGAACAACGGCGTGCCCACGGTGCTGATGGACCGCTGGGACAGCGAGCTGGTGCTGCAGACCATCGAGAAATTCGGCGTCACCCGCGGCCACTTCGTGCCGATCATGTTCCAGCGGCTGCTGGCCCTGCCGGCCGAGGTGCGGGCGAAGTATGACCTGAGCTCGATCCGCCGCATCACCCACGGCGCGGCGCCCTGCCCGCCGGAGGTGAAGCAGGCGACCATCGAATGGCTGGGACCGGTGCTGAACGAGTACTACGCCGGCTCCGAAGGTGGCGTCGGGTTCACGATCACCTCCGAGGAATGGCTGCGGAAGCCTGGCAGCGTCGGGCGGCGGCCGCGGCCAGAGGTGGCGAGGATCCTGGGCGACGACGGCCGCGAATGCGCCGTGGGCGTGCCGGGCGCCATCTATCTCCAACTGGCGGCCCAGGGCGGCTTTGAATATTTCAAGGATCCCGCGAAGACCGAGGCCAACCGCCAGGGCGGCTATTTCACCATGGGCGACGTCGGCTACCTGGACGCGGACGACTACCTGTTCCTGACCGGCCGCAACGCCGAGACCATCATCGCCGGCGGGGTGAACATCTACCCGCAGGAGATCGACAACGAGTTGATCAAGCACCCGGCGGTCGAGGACAGCTGCACGGTGGGCGTTCCGCACGCCGAGTGGGGCGAGGAAGTCCGCGCGGTCATCCAGTTGAAGGCCGGACAGGCGCCGTCCGACGACCTCAAGGCCGAGATCCTGGCCTATGCGGCGGCGCGGCTGGCAAAGTTCAAGGTCCCGCGCAGCATCGACTTCGCCACCGCCCTGCCCCGCAGCGAGGCTGGCAAGATCCAGCGCAACAAGGTCCGCGCGCCCTACTGGGAAGGCCGCACGCGGCAGATCTGACGCGCCGCCCCGGGGTGGAGAATCGAGAGGCGCCGCGACCTGTCGTCGTCCGCTATTGCGGCAGGCGCGGATCGCCGGGGCCGATCTGCAGGCGGCCGCCAGCGTCGCTCTCGTCCTTCAGCGCCACGCCGGTGAGGCCGAGGCGCAGGGCCTCGCGGGCGAGCCAGGCGATCTTGAAAGCCGCGGCAACATAGCTGAGGCCCCCGGGCCGGATGTTGGAGACGCAGTTGCGCTCGGCGTCCGTGCGGCCGACCCGTGGCGCGAGCGTGATGTAGGCCCCCAGGCTGTCGGGCGAACTCAGCCCCGGCCGCTCGCCGACCAGCACCACCACCAGCCGCGCGCCCAAGGCCTCGCCGACCTCGTCGCCCAGCGCCACCCGCGCCTGCCGCGCCACCAACACGGGTGCGAGCCGCCAGCCCGCCTTGCGGATCGCCGGCTGCAGGGCCGCCACCAGTTCAGCGGCGTGCGCATGCACCGCCGTGCTGGAGAGGCCATCGGCGACGACGATAGCGAGGTCGCAGGCTCCCTTCACCGTCCCAGCCAAGCGACCCCGACTCACCTCGGACAACCGCCGACCAAGATCGGGGCGGCGCAGATAGGTGGCGCGGTCCGGCGCGGCGCTCTCGACCGGGAAGGCGGCGAGGCCTAACGCCTCGATGGCCTCCAGCGTCTGCTCCAGCTCCAGCGGCGTCTTCACCGCGTCACGGGCCAGGGCATGGGCATGGGCGAAGGCTAGGACCTCGCGGGTGGGCAGGCTGGCGCCCGTGCGGCCGAGCGCGATCCGTGCCGGCGTCAGGCGGGCGAGGTTCGCCCAGGGGTCCGGCGGCGTACTCACCCCAGCGCCTGCAACAGCGCGTGGCCCGGACGCGCCGGCGCGAGGCGGCCCTGGGCGTCGGTGATCTTCAAGCCCGCCAACCAGGCCTCGAACTCCGGCGCCCGCTTCAGGCCCAACAGCTCGCGGACGTAGAGCGCGTCGTGGAACGAGGTGGACTGGTAGTTCAACATCACATCGTCGGCGCCCGGCACGCCCATGACGAAGGTGACGCCCGCCGTGGCCAGCAGGGTCAGCAGGGTGTCCATATCGTCCTGATCGGCCTCGGCGTGGTTCGTGTAGCAGACGTCCACCCCCAGCGGGCAGCCCAGCAGCTTGCCGCAGAAGTGGTCTTCCAGACCGGCCCGGATGATCTGCTTGCCGTCGTAGAGATATTCCGGCCCGATGAACCCCACGACGCTGTTCACCAGCAACGGCTCGAAGGCGCGGGCCACGCCATAAGCGCGGGCCTCCAGCGTCTGCTGGTCGATGCCGTGGTGGGCGCCGGCCGACAGCGCCGAACCCTGGCCGGTCTCGAAATACATGACGTTCTCGCCCACCGTCCCGCGCCTCAGCGACCGCGCCGCGTCCAGCGCCTCGCCCAGCATCGCCAGTGTGACGCCGAAGCTGGCGTTGGCGGCCTGCGTGCCCGCGATCGACTGGAACACCAGGTCCACCGGTGCGCCGCGCTCGATCAGTTCCAGGGTGGAGGCGACGTGGGTCAGGACACAGGACTGGGTCGGGATCTCGAAGCGCCCGATCATCCCGTCCATCAGTCGCAGCAGGTCGCCGATGACCGCCAGGCTGTCGCTCGCCGGATTGATCCCGATCACCGCGTCGCCGCAGCCGTAGAGCAGGCCATCGAGGATCGAGGCGGTGATCCCCGCCGCGTCGTCGGTCGGATGGTTCGGCTGCAGGCGCACCGCCATGGTCCCTGGCAGGCCGATGGTGTCGCGGAACCGGGTCGTCACCCGGCATTTCGACGCCGCCAGGATCAGGTCCTGGCTGCGCATCAGCTTGCTGACCGCCGCCGCCATCTCCGGCGTCAGGCCGGACGCCAGGGAAGCGAGGGTCGCGGTCGTCGCCGCTTCGGAGAGCAGCCAGTCCCGGAACTCGCCGACGGTCAGGGACGCGACCGGCGCGAACGCGCGGAGGTCGTGGCGATCACAGATCAGCCGGGTGACGTCGCAAAGCTCATAGGGCACCAACTGCTCATCGAGAAAGGCCCGCAGCGGCGTGCCGGCCAGCACCATCTTGGCCGCGACGTTCTCCGTGGCGGACCCGGCCGCGAGCCCCGCCAGCATGTCTCCCGACCGCAGCGGTGACGCCTTGGCCATAACCTCCGCGAGGGTTGCGAAGGTCCAGGTCACGCCGCCCAGTGTCGTCCGATACCGCATCCGTGCTCCTGCCGTTCGAGAGAGGACGCCACAGAATCCCGGAGGCCCAAAGCGACATGATCACGGCGGCGAGGCAATTGGGCCCAGGTTGTCTAAACTAGCGCGCGATCAACCCACGATTCGACGGCATTTCGGGTGCGCCGCTCTACCTGCGCCGACCGATGGCTGGAACAAGGATCCTGATGTGAGCTGGCAGGAAACGACCGCGCCTGTTGGCGCCGACGGCGACGAGCCGGCCTCGGCCCAGCCGCATGCCGACCTGATCAAGGCCGACATTCTCGAAGTCGCCACCGCGGTGTTCGCCGAGAAGGGCCTCAACGGGGCCCGGATCGACGAGATCGCCGAGTTAATGCGCACGTCGAAGCGGATGATCTACTACCACTTCGGCAGCAAGGACGGCCTCTACCGCGCGGTCCTGGCCCACTGCTATGGCCGCATCCGAACGATCGAGAGCACCCTGGACCTCGGCGCGCGCTCGCCGCTGGACGCCCTGGCCCACCTGGTCCGTTTCACCTTTGACTACCAGCTGGCCAACGCCGATTTCATCCGCCTGGTGATGGTGGAGAACATCCACCGGGCCGAGCACATCGCCCAGATGCCCGAACTGCACGACCTGAACCTGCGGGTCATCGAGTCCCTGCGCAGCCTCTGCGCGCGCGGGGCGGCGGACGGGACCATGCGGCCGGACATGGACCCGATGGACCTGCATATGTCGATCAGCGCGCTATGCTTCTTCAACGTTTCGAACCAGCACACCTTCTCGGCGATCTTCGATCTGGACATGGTCTCGGCCGCCGCCACGGCCGCGCGGCGGGCCTCGATCACCGACCTGATCCTGCGCTCCGTCCAGCCGCGCTGAGGGCGACGCTACTGCTTCCCCACCGTAGCGTCGAAAAAGTCGAACGTGGCCTGCAGCGCCTTGACGTGGGCGGCCGTCGTGGCCTCGGGCGTCTTGCCGATCCAGCTGTGATCGATCCCGGGCAGTTCGATGAACTCCGACCTAATGCCGAGGGCCTTCAGCTTGCCGATCATCTGGCGCGACTGGGTGACAGGCACGGTGCGGTCGGAATCGCCGTGGATCAGCAGGAACGGCGGGTCCTTGGCGTCGAGGTAGGTCACCGCGCTGGACTTGGGCCCGTCGCTGCCGAAGTAAGCCGGCGCGTTCGGCTGGCTGGGGATGTCAAACAGCCCGTACCAGATCGCCGCGGCCTGTACGCAGTCGCTCTCGGTCTTGCCGTCGGCGGGCGAGCAGTCGGTGGCCGCCAGGGCCGCCAGTTGGCCCCCGGCCGAGCCGCCCCAGATCGCCACGCGGGTCTTGTCGATGCCGTAGTCAGAGGCATGGGCCTTCAGCCAGCGGATGGCGGCGTCCACGTCCTGCGTGGCCGCCGGCGCCTTGGCCTCGCCGCCTAGCCGGTAGTTCAGGGAGGCGACCACGTAGCCGCGGGACGCCAGGTCGGCGAGCACGGCCGGGAAATTGGCGTAAGCGGCGGCGTTGCGCGCCGTTCCGTTCATCCAGCCACCCCCGTGGACGTAGATCACCAGGGGCTTCGCCGTCCCGCCCTTGGCCCCATTGCCAGACGAGGGCGTGTAGAGGTCGAAGGTGAGGGGCCTGAAGCCCTGGATCGTCGAATAGACCAGGTCCGGATGGCCGATGACACGGCCGGGATAGCTGGCGTGCAGCTTCGGGAACTGGTCGCTGCTGATCACCTGCGGCGCGACGGCCGGCTTGACCGGCGCTGCCTGGGCAGCGGCCGCCAGCGATACGGCGGCAAGCGCCGCTCCCACGATCCTGAGCATTATCAGTGTCTCCCCCTCGGTTCTTGTTATTCTAGAGCCCCGTTTCGAATGAATCGAAACGGGGCTCTAGAGTCTTTGCTTGGTCGCTCTTCCTGCTCGCCTGATTTGATCCAAATCAGCCGGGAAACGCTCTAGTCGCGCGGACCGACCCGTTGCGCCGGCCGCGACGCCTGGGCTGCCGGATGCGCAGACAGCCAGTCCATGCGCCTCAGGTCCAGCTTCTTCGTCGTCACACTGTCGCCTAGCACCAGATACTGCGGATTGGCCACTGTCCACGCCGGCCAGGGCATGGCCTTGGTCGATGGCGAGCCAGTCTCGGCCATGGCGATCAGGGCGCCCAGCATCTGGTCGGTGAGTTGTCGGTCCCAGGCGTTGGGGACGCGGGTGGTGCGGAACAGGTTGTACTTGTCGAGGGTGTCGAACCAGTAGGGCACGTCAGCCGTATGGTAGGCGCCGACAGTGCCGACGTCCTGATCGGGAAGCAGCAGGCCCGCCGCATAGGGATGTCGGCGCATAAAGGTATCGATATAAGTCGCTGACTTGCTGTACTTCGCCAGCGTCTCGCCGCACGCCCGAGAACTCGCCATCATGCCATTCTCCATGGCTGCGGCGTGCGCCATGGGCTGGACATCGGCGCCGGTCTTCACCGGGAACAGTTTCAGGAACGCGTCGGCGTCCGGGCCGTACATGGCCCGCGCCACAGCCTCGAACTCGGCCACCGTGTGGGTCTTGGTCAGCGGGCTCTGGCCGGCGTCGATATCGTCGCCGTTCGAGCTGGCGATGATCGGCACGTCGCTGGCCTGGCCGGACGCGAACGCCTCGGTCTTCGACACCGTCCAGAAGTAGCCATCGATCACGGCCGGCGCCCGCACGCCCTGGACGTTGGCGCCGACCTGGCTCTCGGCCTGCTGCGCCAGAATCTTGTCGGCGGGGACATTTCGCAGGGCCGCCAGGTTGGCCGCGCCCAGGCGCTTCTGCACCTCCAGCCCGACCTTCTCGCCTTCCGAAAGCGGCGTGCCGCCGGCGATGATGCCGCTGCCGCCGAGGTTGCAGGCGCTCATCATCACCGCGCCGCGAAACAGGCCTTTGGAGAGCGGGCTGGTCATCTGGGCCGCAACGCCGCCGGCGCCCGCCGACTGGCCGCTGATCACCACCTTGGCCGGGTCGCCCCCGAAGGCGGCGATGTTGTCGTGGACCCACTTCAGGGCTGCCGACTGGTCCATGTAGCCGTAGTTGCCCGAGTGGCCGCCCTGCTCCGCCGTCAGCTCGGGGTGGGCCATGTAGCCCATCAGGCCGACGCGGTAGTTCAGATTGACGAAGATCGCGCCCCGCTTGGCGGCGTTCTCGCCGTCGTAGTTGGCCATGCCGGACGAGCCGATGGTGCCGCCGCCGCCATAGATGAACACGATCACCGGACGGCCTTCACCAGCCTTGGCCTCGGCCGGCGTCCAGATATTCAGCGTCAGGCAGTCCTCACCGGACGCCTCCTCGCCGAAGTAGTGATTGATGTCGTGGGGCCGCAGAACCTGGATACATTCCGCGCCCTTGCGGTCGGCGTTCCAGACGCCGGACCAGCTCATCGGCTGCGGCGGCTTCCACCGCAATGCGCCGGTCGGCGGCTTGGCGAAGGGCAGCCCCAGATAGGCCTTCACGCCCGAGCCCAGGCGGGTGCCGGCGACCTTGCCGCTCTTCGTCGCGATCGGGTCGCCGGGGATGGCGATCATCGGCCCAGCCACGGCGAGCGTGGTCGAGGCCAGTAGCGCCCCGGCCATTGAAACGGCCAGCAGCTTGGTCAGCGGGAAGGTCATGATCGCGTCTCCCTGAGGGGCTTGTTGTTCAGCCTGTTGAAGCGGACTATGGTCTTATGAACTATCTAGTTCATGCATCCAGGCGCTGTCGCGCGCCCAGACATCGACTATTGGCAGAACCTGTCCGCCCCCATCACCGACTTGATGCCGCCGGTGATCAGGGTCTGGAACTCCGACGCACCAGGGGTCTTCGGGTCGGTGAAGATGCCGCTGTCGTGTCCCAGGGTCGTCGCCCAGACCTTGCCGCCATCGTAGTACTGGCACCAGGCGACCGGGTGGAACGACCCGTGGCCAGGATGCGCGCCGACCACGCGCGGCAGGCGCGGGCCTGGCGGCTGACGCGGCACGGCGCCGGGCGGATAGGGCGGGGCCGGCGGGACCTCGGTCCAGGACCTCTCGTCGACCGTGGCCAGGAAGCGCACCTTGGTCGGGAACGGCACGAGGTTGTACCATTCGTCCTTGAAGCCGAAGCGGGGCGGCAGGGCCTTGGTCGAGGCGTCCTTGCGGTCGACGACCACCACGTCGCCGGTGCGGTTGGGGCCGTGGTCGTAGTAGTTGGTCCCGCCGATCAGGCCCTCGTACCAGGGCCAGTTGTACATGGTGCCGAACGCGTTGTGGATCGCCACGAACCCGCCGCCGGCTCGCATGTACTGGCGCAGCGCCGTCTTGGAGTCGTCGTCCAGAGTGTCGCGCGAGGTCGAGAAGAAGATCACCGCGTTGTAGCCGCTGAGGTTGGTCATGACCTGCAGGTCCTCGGTGTAGTCGAGGATCCAGCCGTTGCTGGCCGCCAGCGTCAGCATGCCCTTGTGGACCACATTGGCGTCGGTCAGGGCGGGGTTCAGGCCGGGCGGCAGCGCCCCGCCGAGGTTCTGGTGGCGCGGGCCGCCGGTGCGGGTGAACAGCAGCACGCGGTATTGGCTGGCCTTAGGCCGCTCCCAATTGTGGAAGCACTTCACGTCCAGGCCGCGGCAGACGCCGTAGTCCGGGGCGCCGAGGTTGTCGTTGATCGGTCCGCCGGGGTCGCCGGTCTGGGCGGTGGCGGCGCCGGTGAGGAGCGCGGCGGCCAACACTCCCAGCCCCGTGGCGGCGACCCTGCCCATCTCGTCATCCCCTGCCCTATCCGGCCTCGAGACCGGTTGCCGTCATAATGAACGAACTAGTACGTGTGGGTCAATCGAGTCCCTTGACGTGGCGCGCCTCATTGAGCTCCAGACGCACACCGTTGGGGTCCATGAAGAATGCCTGTCGGATGGTGGTCCCAGGCACAAGAAGCGTTGTGTAGCGGACACCGGCCGCGTCGAGCCGGGCGATCAGGGCGTCGAGATCCGCCACCTGGAACGCGGCGTGGTTCAGGCCGCTGAGCGTCGAGGACGTCACGTCGCGCGGCGACAGTTGCATGTGCACGATCGGGAAGCCCCCGGCGTAGAGCCAGTGGCCGGCGAAGTCGAAGGGCGGCCGGTCGCCTTCGGTCAGGCCCAGCACATCCACGTAGAACGCCCGGGTCTCCTCGAGCTTCGTGGTGGCGATGTTGATGTGGTCGATCGCGCGGATGGTCATCGTCGGGGCCTTGTCAGAACGCCAGGAGCAGCACTGGCACTATGGCGCCCAGGGCCAGCAGGGCGAAGGCCAGCCTGCGGTTGCGGCCCTGGGTCAGACCCATCCAAAGGCCGAGCAGCGTGGACAGCACCAGGCCGATCGACACGGCCAGGAAGACCCATTTGATCGGCGGTACGGCCTCGGGCTCCTCCGCCTTCGCCGGCGCCGGCTGGGCCGCGGCGGCGGGGGTGGCGGGTGGCGGCCCCTTCCGCTTCGGCTTCAGGGCGTAGCGCTGGTGGATATGCACTTCCGAGAGCTTCTCGATCACGGGCGGCGGCGTGTAGGCGCTGCCCTTTTCCGCTTCATGAAGGCCGAACAGTTGCAATCCGCCGGTTACGGCGAAGAACAGGATCGAAGGGGCGATGAGCACGCCGACATAGAGGTGCAGCTGCCGCAGCAGCCTCGGGGACAAGATCACGTAAAAGGTCTCCAGGAGAGGTTCGGGCGGCGGGCAGATCAGGACCCGGCGTGGCTGACGTCCAGCGTGTAGCCTATGTCGCGGGAAGCGGTGATCGGTTCCACGCCGCCTTTTCGCGCTCATTCGGATTTATGTACGAACTGGTTCGTGTCACTGTGATGTCGCGCCTGTTTCAAGGGCGGATGGTCGAGGAAAAGCCATGCGCAGGTCGATCGCCACCGTCTCCCTGAGCGGCAATCTTCAGGAGAAGCTGCTGGCCATCGCGGCGGCCAAGTTCGACGCCGTGGAGATCTTCGAGAACGACCTGCTGTTCTTCGACGGCACGGCGCGGGACGTGCGCCAGATGGCCGAGCAGCTGGGCCTGAAGATCGCGCTCTTCCAGCCGTTCCGCGATTTCGAGGCCGTGCCCGAGGCGCAGTTCCGCCGCAACCTGGACCGCGCCGAGCGCAAGTTCGACCTGATGGACGAGCTGGGCGCCAAGCTGGTGCTGGTCTGCTCCAGCGTCTCGCCCCTGGCTGTCGACGATGACGACCTGGCGGCCGCGCAGCTGCACGAGCTGGCCGAACGCGCCGCGGCGCGGGGGATCAAGGTGGGCTATGAGGCCCTGGCCTGGGGCGCCCATGTGCGCACCTACGGCAAGGTCTGGGACATCGTGCGAAAGGCCGCCCACAGCCACCTGGGCGTGATCCTGGACAGCTTCCACACCCTGGCGCTGGGCGACGACCCGGCCGGCATCGCGCGCATCCCCGGCGAGAAGATCTTCTTCGTCCAACTGGCCGATGCGCCCAGGCTCAACATGGACGTGCTGTCGTGGAGCCGACACTTCCGTTGCTTCCCCGGCCAGGGGGATTTCGACGTGGCGGGCTTCGCGGCCCATGCCATCAACGCCGGCTATTCGGGGCCGCTGTCGCTGGAGATCTTCAACGACGAGTTCCGCGCGGCCGCCCCCTCCCCCACGGCGCGCGACGGCATGCGCGCGCTGCTGTTCCTGGAGGAGCAGATCCGCCATCGCCCGCCGCCGACCGACGAGGCGGCGCAGCGGGCGCGCAAGCGCGTAGACCTGCTGGACCCGCCGCCGGCCCCGGACATCCTGGGCGTGGCGTTCATGGAATTCGCGGTGAACACCACCGCGCTCCCCGAACTCACCGGCTGGCTGGAGGGCATGGGGTTCGCCCGGGTCGGCCGGCACCGGTCCAAGGACGTGATCCTCTATCGCCAGGGCGACCTCGCGATCGCGCTGAATTCGCAGAGCGACACCTTCGCCAACGCCTACTGGCTGCAGCACGGCATCTCAGTGTGCGCCATCGGCCTGCGGGTCGCCGACCCTGAGGGGTTGTTCAACCGCGCCGAGGTGCTGGGCTGCCAGCGGTTCGAGGAGCGGGTCGGGCCGGACGAAGCGCCGATGCCGGGGATCCGGGCGCCGGACGGCAGCCTGATCTATATCGTGGCGCCCGATTTCGACCCCGCCGCCGACTTCGTGCGCGAACGGTCCGCCGAGCCCGCATCCGGCGCCATCACCCGCGTGGACCACGTGGGCCAGGCGCTGCCGGGCGACCGGTTCGACAGCTGGCTGCTGTTCTATCGCACCGTGCTGGGGCTGCAGCCGGAGGAGTCCTGGGTGCTGCCCGACCCCTATGGCCTGGTGAAGAGCCGCGCGCTGACCAATGCGGCCCGCACCCTCCGCCTGCCGCTCAGCTTCTCGGAGAGCAACCGCACCGTGGTGGCCCGCTCGCTGACCACCTTCGCCGGCGCAGGTGTCAACCAGGTGGCCTTCGCGACGGACGATATCTTCCGCGCCGTGCTGGGCATGCGCCAGCGGGGCGTCAGCCTGCTGCGGATTCCAGAGAACTATTACGACGACCTGGCCGCGCGGCTGGGCCTGGACGACGCCTTCGTCGCGAAGCTGCGGGCCCACGACCTGCTCTATGACCGCGACGCCAACGGCGGCGAGTTCCTGCACGCCTACACCCAGACGTTCCACGACCGGTTCTTCTTCGAGGTGATGCAGCGGGTCGGCGGCTACGACCAGTACGGCGCCGTCAACGCGCCGGTGCGCATGGCGGCTCAAGCGCGCGCGGCGCCGGCGCAGTCGGTGTGACGCTTCAATAATTTCAATAGTTTCCGCTCATCCCGGCGAAGGCCGGGATGAGGGGTATTGAATGAGGGCCCACGGGCCCTTGCCTCAGGGCGGGCCGCGGGCGGCGAAGGCTATCGGCGGCGTGTCCGGCAGCTGGGGGTCGTTGGCCACCAGATCGCGAAACAGGGTTTCGTAGTCGCGGGTGAGGACAATGGGCTTGGCGCCCCGGGCCTTCGGGGCGCTGAGGGTGCGGGCGACCTGGATCAGCTCGAGGGCGAGGCCGCGAGCGATCACGGCCGGGTCACCATCGGGCAGCCGCTCATAGAGGCTCTCGCGGTCGGGGCTTTCGGCGTGCTCGGATTCGGACGGGTCGGCCTCAGAAGGGTCGGCCTCCATGGCCATCCCGGCGTCGAGGGGCGCGGCGCGGTCCGCCGCAGCCCGTGTTCCCGCGGTTCGGGTCTTGCCCTCAGCCAGCCGGGCCCGCAGCGCCACGGTGAGGCGCATGCAGCGGCCGATCTTGGCGAAGGCGCCAGCCAGACCCAGGACGTCCTTGACCTTGTCCGCCCTGGACATAGCGGCCCGCAGGTCGCCAGCCATGGCGAGGCTGAGTTGGGCCAGGCTGTGGAGCAGCAGGCCGTCGGCTTCGATCATGTCAGCGTCGCTGGCCATGGAACAAAAGTAGAACGAGGAACGCCTGTTGTCAAGGCGCGGTCGTCCAGGAAACCGCAGAGATCGCTGAGGACGCGGAGAAGGGAGTCCGCGCCTCGGCGCCGTCCCTGCAGTCTCTGAGGTTAGACTTCGGCCTTTGGCGCGCGTCGGCGGCGGGGAACGCGGACGGTGGCTTCGCCCTCCATCACGAGGTCGCTCCCGACGTAGACTTCACAGTGCAGGACGACCCGGGCGGCCGCCTCTTCGATGGTCGCGACCGTGACGCGGGCCGCGGCTACGTCACCGATGCGGACGGGTTTGTAGAACTTCAGGGTCTGGCCGAGATAGATCGCGCCGGCCCCGGGCAGGATGGTGCCGACGACGGCGGAGCCGAAGGACGCCGACAGTAAGCCGTGGGCGATGCGGCCGCGATAGGCCGTCCTGGACGCGAACGCCTCGTCCATATGCACGGGATTGAAATCGTCCGACGCCTCGGCGAACTGGCTGATCCGCTGCTCGGTCACGGTGACGCGTTTTTCGGCGGTCATGCCGACGAAAAGCTCGTCCAGGATATAGCCGCCGGACGGATGAGGTTCGATCATGCGATGCCCAGTAGTGCCCGAGCCCACGCCTCGCCAGCAGAAAAGCGACCCGGCGCAATTGCGGGCGACGGGCGACGTCCCAGCGCCTCCTCCACCACTTCACAATCTCCCCCTCCCCCCTGAAGTGGGTGAGGAACTGGGGTGGTGGGTGCGACGGTGATCCGCTGTCGGTCCCGGATTCCGGCAGGAAAAACCCCGGACCTTGCGATCCGGGGTTCCAGGTTCGTCCCCGCGTTAGCGGGGGCCGAGGGGACGGCTAGGCGATCACCACTTCTTGCGGACGCCGATGGTGGTCAGGCGGCCGAGCGGATTGCCGCTGAAGGTGTCGTAGCCGTTGTTGTTGTTGTAGAACGGCGGGTCCTTGTCGAAGACGTTGTTGATGTCGGCGAAGAGCTGCAGGTCTTTGGTCATCCCGTCGCCCGGGAAATCGTAGGCGGCGTGGAGGTCGAAGAAGTTCCCGGCCTTCACCTTGTCGCCGCCGCCGGTCGGCACGCCAGCCGCGCTGCGGGTCAGCGGGATGATAGGGGTGCCGCTCCAGTTGGAATAGGAGCCGGTGTGGTTCCAGGACACGTTGGTCGAGAGGCCGAACTTGCTATCCCAGCCCAGCTGCACGCGGCTGTTCAGCTTGATCGACGGGAAGGTGGTGTTGAAGCCGGTGGTGTTCTTGACGCTGAACACAGCCCCGCCCGTGCCGACCTGCTGGTCGAACTTGGTTTCGTAGGACGCGATGGCCGAGGCGGTGAACCGGCCAACCTCGGTGTCGAAGCCGTAGTCGATCGACGCGTCGATGCCCTCGACCTTGAGGTTGAGCGCGTTCCGCTGCTGGAAGTTGTACACGTAGTAGACGGTGGCAGGGATCGACACCGTCAGCGGGCGGCCCGCCGTGATGGCCGCGATCTGGGCCGGCGTGGCGCCGCCCGGGAAGACCGTCAGCAGGCTGTTGAGGCCCGCCGCATTGACCGCGAACGCGGCCTGCGGCGCGGTGATCGCCCCGGTCAGCTTGTTGTGCCAATAGGTCAGCGACAGGCGCAGGCCCGGGATGAACTGCGGATCCCAGTCCCCGCCGAACGACCAGGTCTCGCCCTTCTCCGGCTTCAGGCCGGCGTTGCCGCCGTTGATCTGCAGGCCGGCGACGCCGCCGCCGAGGTTGCAGGTGACCGCGCCGGCGTTGCAGCCGGGCACACCACCGATCAGCGTCGGATAGTTGGCGGTCGGCACGGTGACGGTCGGGCCGCCGGCGACGCTGGTCTCGGCCGTGGTGCCGTTGGCGTCGGCGCCGCGGCTGGTGAAGGCCGGGGCCACGAAGGACTTGGCGTAGTTGGCACGCAGTTTCAGCCCGTCAATGACACCCCAGTTGGCGGCGATGCGTGGGTTCTTGGTGGAGCCGAAGTCGTTGTAATCGTCGTAGCGGCCGGCGACGTTGACATCGAGGCTGCGCATGAACGGCACCTCCATATCGGGGCTGACCAGCGGGATCAGCACCTCGGCGTAGGCCGACTTGACGTTGCGGTCGTAGTCCAGGTGCAGGAACGTCGAGCCGGTGGTGGCCGGGCCGGTGTTGTTCGGCCGGGTGACGTTCTGCTCGAGGGTGTACTTGATGTACTCCGCACCGAACGCGACCTTGACGTCGCCGCCCGGCAGTTGGAGCAGGGTCCCGTCCACCTTGAACGTGGTGTCGACGATGGTCTGCCGGGCGCGAGACACCGACTCGGAGTCCGTGAGGCGAGCCAGCACGGCGGCTGACGTGCGGTTGGCCGCGCCGGAGCGGAACACGTCCAGGGCGTTGGCCGCGGTCAGCGGGGTTTGTGTGATGATCGTCGTGGTGCCGGGGATCGAGACCGTCGTCAGGCTGCCGCCGCCGTTCGTGGCGCCGTTGAGCGCCAGGAGCGCGCAGCTCGAGCACAGGGCGCCGATGGAGTCGCTGAACGAGTTGCTGAAGCCGACGGTGCCGCCGGCCGTGACGCGCCAGTTGTCGTTGACCTTGTATTCGGCCGAACCGTTGACGTAACCGGTCTCTTCGCCGGAGTTGGTGCGCGCGCCCGGGCCGAGCAGTTCGTTCGCGTCGAACCGCACCGATTCAGAGGTCGCCGTCGATCCTGCCGGGGCCTGGTAGAACGGGTTGATCTGGGCGGTCTGGGTGGCGCCGGGGCCGAAGATGGTGGCCTGGATCGTGCCGCGGCTGTCACGGTTCACGTTGTTGCGGTCAGAGAACACAATGTCCCCCGACAGCTTGAGCTTGTCGCCGACCTCCTGGGTCACCTTCAGCATGGTGGTGTAGCGGCGCTCGCTGGGGATCAGGTCGATGACGCCCGAGTAGTCGCACAGCGCGTTGGCGGCCGCGTTGGCCACGCCCGCGCCGGTGTAGGGCGAGGGGATGATAGCGCCCGCGCCGACCTGGATACTGGCCGGCGAGCAGAAGAAGGAGGACAGGTTGGTGCCGCCCTGCGCCAGCCGGTTGCGGGCGGTGTAGCTGCGTTTGGAGGCCAGGAGCCCGTCACGGTCGGACCAGCCCAGGGCCGCCAGCACCGAGCCGGTCTCCCAGGTCTTGCCGGCCACCGCGCCCGCGCCGTAGCTGTTGTAGCCGTTGGCGTAGCCCGCCTGGGCGCGCACCTCGACGCCGTCGAAGTTGCGCCGCGTGATGAAGTTGACCACGCCGGCGACCGCGTCGGAGCCGTAGACCGACGAGGCGCCGTCGGCCAGCACCTCGACCCGCTCCAGCGCCAGCGGCGCCAGGATATTGGGGTCGGCCAGCGCGTGGTTGATGCCCGACAGCGGGAACCGGTGGCCGTCGATCAGGATCAGGGTGGAGTTGGACGCCGAGGCGCCCAGGCCGTGGATGGTGGGGGCGTTGGTGCCCGCGCCGTCGGCCGAGCCGAACGCGCCCTGGCCCACCGACTGCATGCCGACGACGGAGGGCACGGAGCGCAGGACCTGCTGGATGGTCTGGGCGCCGGACTTCTGGATCTCAGCCTGGCCGATGGAGACCAGGTTCGAGCCCACGGGCGGCGCGCCGCGGATGCTGGACCCGGTGACGATCACCTCGGTGAGTTCGGTGTCGCCCTTGGCCGCCTCGGCGGCGGACGCGCTGCTGGCCGCCAGCGAGACCAGGAGGCCGATGGACACGCCACACAGGAGGCTGAGAGTCAGCGTGCTCGGACGCGCGAGTTCGATCGATTGCATTAGTTCCCCCTAAAGAACTAGTTAGTTCATGTTTGAAATACACATCGTCGCGGGGCCGCGATTGGCCCGCGTCGCTACTCTGTGACTGGATCAGATCCCGTGGCTTCCTCGGCAGGTCGCAAGATCCCTTACGAATCGCCGGTAGCCGGCGACCGCGTCCGAGAGGGGCACCTCTGCCCGCGCCCTCATACTGTTGTCGGCGATGGTACTAACCAGTTGGTACATGTCAAGACGACTGGCGGCTGATCCCGCTACGTTTTTGCAACAGAGGCCAAGAAAGACCGCGGGTTTCTGGCGCCGGGGCCAAATTCCAACCCATGTCAGGTGACCTCCAGCGGGCCCAGCGCGCCGGCGGCGACGGATCGCAGGAAGGCCGCGCGCATGCGGTCGGCGTCCGGCTCAAGCCCGGTGAACAGCCGGAACGCCCCGGCAGCCTGGAACACCGTCATCCCGCCCCCGTCCAGCGTCCGGCACCCTGTCGCCCGGGCGGCGGCCAGCAGTTCGGTTTCCAGCGGCACATAGACCACGTCGGCCACCCACAGATCGGGGCGCAGCAACGCGGCGGGCACCGGCGTCCCGCGGTGCTTGGTCATGCCCACCGGCGTGGCGTTGACGACCCCGCAGGCGCCGGCGACACTGGCGCCCAGGTCGTCGCCCGCCACCGCGCGACCGGGTCCGAACAGGGCCTCCAGCCGGCCGGTGACCGATTCGGCGCGGGCCCGATCGGTGTCGAACAGCACGAGGCGCTCCACGCCTTCCGACAGCAGCGCATAGGCCACGGCGGCCCCTGCGCCACCCGCGCCCACCTGCACGACCTGGCGGCGCGGCGCGCCCGGCAAGCCGCGACGGAAGCTCTCCGCGAACCCGGCCCAGTCGGTGTTGTGCCCGATGCGGCGACCGCCCTGGAACACCACGGTGTTGACCGCGCCCAACCGCTCGGCATCGGGCGACAGCTCGTGCAGCAGCGCAATGACCGCCTGCTTGAAGGGATAGGTGACGTTGACGCCGCAGAACCCGCCGCTTTCGGCGCCGTCGAGGGCCTGGGCCAGGGTCGCGCTCTGCCAGGGCGGGGCGTCGAGGTCGAGCAGCGCGTAGGTCAGGGTCACGCCCTGGGCGGCCGCCTCCTGCATGTGCAGGCTGGGACTGCGCGAGCCCTGGATGCCGCGCCCGACCAGGCCGGCCAAGACCGTGGCTCCGTCACCGGCCCCGGAATCCATACGCGCGATCCTCCCACCCTACGGGCCGCACTCTACCCGACGGGGCTGGCGCGTCGCTTTTTTATTACGATCTAGTTCGTACAACCTGAAAGGCAGGTCAACGCGGAAGGAAATCGGACGCCTTCTGCGGCCAGAAAATTGACCCGATCGATGCCATTGTACTATTTCGTTCATTCGCCGCGCGGACGCCGCCGGCTCCGACGAGGACGCCATGACGATCCGCCGCGCCATCCTGGCCCTCGCGACCCCGATCCTTGCGATCCTGGCCAGCGCCCTGCCCGCCCTCGCCCAGGGCCCCAACGACATCCTGCCCGAAGCGCCGGCCAAGGCCCTGGTCGTCCGCGCCTGCACCGCCTGCCACCAGGCCCCGCAGGTGGTCGCCAAGCGCCGCGCGCCCGAGGACTGGGACGCCATGCTGGGCAAGATGCTCGACCGCGGCGCGCAGCTCACGGAGGCGGAGCAGGATCAGGTGTATGAGTACCTGGTGAAGTACTTTGGGGCCGAGGGCGCGCCGGTGGGGGCAGAGGCGCCGAAGGGGCGGTAAGTCTGCGGGCGCGGCGGCAGACCCAAAGCGCGCCTTGCATCAAAGGCCAACGTTAGCGTCCGGTTCAGGAGCGGACATTCCGGCCGGGCCCCCTGCAGCGAAGCTTTCGAGCCGCAACGGACATTCCTGCTTTGGCGGCAATACAACGGAGATGCGCCGGGTGCAGACTCTAGCGCTGTTCCGGACGCGTGGCGTTGGAAAGTCGCTCAGGCCTAACCCCTGACAACCGTGGCGCTTCCTCTAAAGGTGCGGCCATGGGCCGGGGCCGGAAGCTGACGGGCGGGGGCAAGTCGAACGGCGTGAGAGCGGATAAGGGGAACAGTATTGGTGAGTATCGCTGAACTATTCGCGTCCAGTGTGTTTCTGTTTATTTATTCCGGGATGCTGGTATTGTTGACCGGCGTCGCGATCATGCGCAACCATATGTCGTTGATCGCCGAGGCCAAGGTCACGCGCGACCTCGTCGAGGTCGTCAACGCCGCGCACACGCGTGACGCCGCCGGCAAGGTCGCGCAACTGGTCCTGTTGAATGAGTCCACCGGCGCTCGCATCCTCACGCACGACGCGTGCCGAAGCGATGACCTCGGGGACCGCAAGGTCTGGCAGAACCCGAAATCCGCAACCGCAAGGGCGACGGCCAGCTATCTGGGCGCCATGGCCGCCTTGCCGGTGGAGCGCCACAGCCTCGAAGGCTTGCGTCCCGCAAGGACGATGATCGAGGACGAGTACCGGCGGCTTCACAAAGGCCTGAGCGGTTTCGGCGACTTCATCATCCGCCTGGCGTTACTCGGCACGTTCATGGGCCTCATCGCCGCCCTGACGATCGCCAGCGCAAACATCGGCGCCGCGCAAGGATCGGCCGCCGATCAGAGTGCTCACATGCGGGACTTCATCCAGGTCCTGCTGGCGACGGCGGCCAACAAGTTCTGGATATCGGCGGTGGGCGTCGGCTGCGCGCTGATCGTGCAGATCTACCGCACCAGCGTGGAGCGAGCGGCGCACATCCTGCGGCTTGGCGACGCCTTCGACCATGCGCTGACCGATCCCGAGATCGCCGCGGCCTGGTGCCCACCGATGGCGACCGAGGCGGATAGCGACCTCGGGTTCGTGAAGACCGCCCTCCTCGCCCGCATTTCGAAACTGGATCTCGGGCCCCTCGACGAAGCGATTGCCGAGACAGCCGCCGCCATCAAGGCCAATGCCCGGCACTCGGTCATCACCTTTGGACCGGCGCTGTCGCGACGGAGCGGCGAGTGATGCGTGGACGATTTCGGCGTCGTTCAGGGTCCACGGAGCTGGCCGCCGATGAAGGCCCCTTCGTATCGTTCACCGATCTGTTCATCGGGATCCTGTTTCTGTTTCTGATCCTGGTGGCCGCGCTCATGCTGATGCACCAGGAGGCCGTGCAAAGGGAACGAGCCGAGGCGCTGCTGATGTCCCAGCGGCTTCAGCAGATGCAGGCCAGGCTCGATGCGGCCCCTAAACCAGAAACCGATAATCGTCCGGCGTTCCGCCTGGGTATCGTATTCAATATCTATCAGAGACCCGCGGCGGCCGACGCGGATTGGACCTTTTCGCGTGCGGTCCAGGTTTTCCGGTCGCCCAGTGGGCTTTGCATCAGCAACGTCATATTGCGCAGCAACCTGAATACGTCCTGGAAGCCGCCGGTCGGTGCAGACGACATCCCCACGGCCGCTCAGAAAGATCTTATCGGAAAGATCGAGCCATGCGGGCTTTCCGCCGCCGGTGATCATTGGCGACTAGCTACGGAGACGGGTAATCTCAGGAGATTATCCGCGAACCTCTATAGCGGTGATGCCACACTTCATAAGCAGACTGGCGATATCAGGCTCGAAGTGCAGTATAGAGTGCTGGGCGTATACGACGACTATTTCCGCTGGCCGACGAACCTATGAAGTCCGGCCTTGCCCTGTGGCTCTGCGGCGGCGCGCTCGCTCTGGCCCTGCCCGCCCTCGCCGAGTCCCCGGCAGCCGACCCGGCCACGGTGCAAGGCCTCGCCTCGGCGGCCGATTATCGTCCGCCCAAGGGGATCGGCTTCAAGGCCGCGGACTTCTTCAGCGAGAATGTGCGCCTGAAGGCCCAATGGTTCTATGCCGCGGAGAACGAAGGCCGAAAGCTGCCCACGGTCATCATCGCGGCCGGCTGGGGCGCTACGGCCGCGAATTTTCGCCAGGACGCCATCGACCTGGCGCGCGCCGGCTACCGGGTCATGCTGTTCGACTACCGCGGATGGGGCGACAGCGACGGCCGGGTGATGCTAGCGGGCGAACGGCCCCAGGCGGGGCGCGCGTTCACGGCAGGGGTGCGTGAGCTCCGAGGCTATATCGATCCGTGGGAGCAGAGCGAGGACTGGTTCAACGCCATCAGCTACGCGGTGACCGAACCGATGGTCGACGCCGGCCACATCGGCATCCTCGGCTCCGACCTTTCCGGGGGCCACGTCATCTATGTCGCGGCCCACGAGCCGAGGGTCAAAGCCCTGGTCAGCCAGGTGAGCAGCGTCGATAGCCGCCCCTACAAGCCCTACCAGCCGGAGCCCGCCCGGACGATCGCCGAGGCCAACGCCGCGGCCTCGCGCATCGCCGCCGGCCAGGCGCCGTATCCGGCCGACCGTGCGCGCGCCCCCGGCGCCCAGGGGGGCGCCCTGGTCGGCGCGCCGGTGGGCGCCAAGATGGTGCGCTGGGCGCCGGTGGACGAGGCGGGCCTGGTGACCGCGCCGGCGCTGTTCGTCCTGGCTCAGAACGAGGAGCTGTTCTCCAACGCAAACAACGGCCAGCTGGCCTGCGAGCGGGTGATGGGGCCGCGCAAGATGGTTATGCTCGGCAGAACCACCCACTACGGCGTCTACGGCCCCGCGCGGCAGCGAGCGATCACGGCCGCCATCGACTGGTTCGACAGATACCTGAAGCCGCCCGGCGCGCCGACCCGGGTGCAGGTCACCCGCAAGGAACCCGAGCGAGGGGCGTGCAACCCGCCGCCCGAGCCGCCGAAGGGCGAGGAGGACCCGGTCGGCGCCGGGGACGCGCCGCGGGTGCAGGACGCATCGGGCCGGTACAACTGACGCACCGCTGGTGAGTGGTGGGCGAACCTCGATCGGTGCTTTCCTAAGTGAAGCCTGTCCAACGAAGCGGAGCTGTACCGTAAAGCGATGGGGTGGACGCCCCCTGACGGCATCTGAGTGCCAAAGTGGAGGTGTTGAAAACACCACTGCAAAGGAGGCGTCCGTGGGTGAAGTTAGCACAATTGGGCTGGATCTGGCGAAGACGGTCTTGCAGGCGCATGGCGCCGATG
>CALQQB010000032.1 GCA_943332615.1 Phenylobacterium deserti | reverse complement strand
TGGACTTCAAGGACGATCCCTACGCGGTGGCCGCGGGCGCCGATGTCCTGGTGATCATCACCGAGTGGGATCAGTTCCGGGCCCTGGACCTGGACCGCATCAAACTGCTGATGAACCAGCCGGTGCTGGTGGACCTGCGCAACATCTACAAGCCCGCCGACATGCTGGCTCGTGGATTCGCCTATGCGAGCGTCGGCCGAAGCTAGACGCCGCCCATGCCACCGCGGCTTTCCCACGTCAGCGAGGAGGCGACAATCGCGCGGTTTGAGCCCCGGCCGGTGCCGTCGCCGGACTCGGGCGTCGCTGGCCTGGCCGTCTGGGCGGTCGCCGAGGGTCACCTGCCCAACTTCCTGCTACCGCGCGACTGCCCGCGCATCTGCTTCCGCGCCGGGCCGCAGACTACGACGGCCGACCGGGAGTCTTTCCTGCGCGGCGCGGACCGGGTCGTGGCGTTCGAGGCCGCTTGGCTGGAGCGGGTGCGGACGATGAGCCTGACCGTCTACGCCATGCCGCCGGCAACCTTCACGGTCGCGCTGCCGGAGGCGGGCTATTGGATTTCGCGGGAACCCGTGATCCCGAGCGGCATGACCACGGTCCGGGACGGTGTGGCGGCCCTGGCCGCTGCGGGCGCCGAGGTGCGTGTGTTGCACGACTTCTGGCCGCTGCGCGACGCGGTGATCGCGTCCAGCCTGCAGTTCTCGATCATCCGGACGGTGAATGCCCAGCCGCGCCAGGAATGACCTCCGTCTGAGCTAGAGGGCCGCCATCCGCAGGAAGTGTTCGCCGATCCAGACCGCGCCGGCCCAGAAGGCCACGCCGAGGATCGCCACAAAGGCGAGGCACGCGATCGATCGGACGGGCCGTTCCGCGCGCCGCGCCGCGCCGGTGAAGGCGAGTTCGCGAGCCATTTAACCTCCCAAGCACTCTTGTCTTCAGATCAGTCGGGTCGAGCCGGCTGAATGTGTCGAGCCTGACACAGCAATTACGACTTGGGTAGCGTCGTTGCTTCAACGCTCGCGATCTCGTGAGCGGCCCGGCGCGGTCAGGCGGCGGCCTTCTTCACCGCGCCGGCGATCTGCTTGACCAGCTGGCTCACCAGAGCCTCGTCGTCGCCCTCGGCCATGATGCGGATCAGGGGCTCGGTCCCGGAGGCTCGAACCACGAGGCGGCCGGACCCGTTCAGCCGCTGCTCAGCATCGGCCATGGCCGCCTTTACCTGGTCGTTCTCCAGCGGCTTGCCGCCGGTGAAGCGCACGTTCTCCAGGAGTTGCGGCACAGGCTCGAACTGCCGGGCCAGCGCGCTCATCGGCCGGTCGCTCTGCTTCAGCACCGCCAGCACCTGCAGGGCCGCCAGCAGGCCGTCGCCCGTGGTGGAGAAGTCCGACAGGATCAGGTGCCCCGACTGCTCGCCGCCGACGTTGAAGTCGCCCTGGCGCATCCGAGCCATGACATAGCGGTCTCCCACCTGGGTGCGTTCCAGCGTCAGACGCCGCGACGCCAGGAACCGCTCCAGGCCCAGGTTGGACATCACGGTCGCCACCACGCCGCCGCCGCGCAGCTTGTCGCGGGCCGCCCAATCGCTGGCGATCAGGGCCATGATCTGGTCGCCGTCGATGATCAGGCCCTTCTCGTCGCAGATCACCAGCCGGTCGGCATCGCCGTCCAGCGCGATGCCGATATCGGCGCGAAATTCCTTCACCGCCTTCTGCATGGCGGCCGGGTGGGTCGATCCGCACTCCAGGTTGATGTTGAACCCGTTGGGATCGACGCCGACACGGATCACCTCGGCGCCCAGCTCATGCAGCGCCTCGGGCGCGACCTTGTAGGCGGCGCCGTTGGCGCAATCGATGACGATACGCATGCCCGACAGACTGAGCCGGCGGGGGAAGGTGGCCTTGGCGATCTCGATGTAGCGGGCCTGGCAGTCGTCGATCCGCTGCACGCGGCCCAGCGCGCGCGGCGCGGCCAGGTTCTGCTGCAGCCCCTCGCCCATCAGGGCCTCGATCTCCAGTTCCTTCTCGTCGGAGAGCTTGTAGCCGTCCGGGCCGAACAGCTTGATGCCATTGTCAGAATAGGCGTTGTGGGAGGCGGAGATCATCACGCCCAGGTCGGCGCGCAGCGAACGCGTCATCATCGCCACGCCGGGCGTCGGCAACGGGCCGAACAGGCGGACGTCCATCCCCAGGCTGGTGAAGCCCGCCACCAGCGCCGGTTCGATCATATAGCCCGAGAGCCGGGTGTCCTTGCCGATCACCACGAGATGACGGCGCTCGTCCTTGGACATGAACACCTTGGCTGCGGCCATCCCGACCCTGAGCGCCACCTCGGCGGTCATGGGGTGGCTGTTGGCCTCACCGCGGATGCCGTCGGTGCCGAAATAGGCGCGCTTGTTCATGAGGGACTCTTAGTCGCGTGGCGTCGAAGGAAACGATCCGAAACTGGCTTTTCGTCGATGGCGGCTTGCCGGATGCTAAGGCCGTCGCGGCGCGTGCGAAATCCACGCAGATTCGCGTCTAGCACAAAGGAAGCCCGTCCCACATGTGCGGCATTATCGGTATCGTCGGAACCGCGCCCGTCGAGGCGCGGCTGATCGTGAGCCTGAAGCGGCTGGAATACCGGGGCTATGATTCGGCCGGGGTCGCCGGATTCACCGCCTCTGGCGTCGAGCGCCGACGCGCGGCGGGCAAGCTGAAGAACCTCGAAGCGGTGCTGGCGGCGCAGCCGCTCATCGCCTCGGTCGGCATCGGCCACACCCGCTGGGCTACCCACGGCCCGCCCACCGTCGGCAACGCCCACCCGCACCAGGCCGGCCGCGTCACCCTGGTCCACAACGGCATCATCGAGAACTTCGCCGAGCTGAAGGCCGCGCTAACCGCCGAGGGCCGGGTCTTCCAGACCGACACCGACACTGAGGTTGTCGCCCAGCTGCTGGACCGGGAGCTGGGGTCCAAGCCGCCGCTGGCGGCGTTCAAGGCCACCCTGGACCAGGTGCGCGGCGCCTTCGCGCTGGTGGTGATGATCGACGGCGAGCCCGGCATGCTGCTGGGCGCCCGCAACGGCCCGCCCCTGGTGATCGGCCACGGCGACGGCGAGATGTTCCTGGGGTCCGACGCCCTGGCGGTCGGGCCGTTCACCAACCGGGTTTCCTATCTCGAGGATGGCGACTTCGTGGCCATCGAGCATGGCGCGGCGCGGGTGTTCAATCAAGCTGGCCAGCCGGTCGATCGCCCGGCGCAGGTGGTCCCGCAGTCGCCAGCCTTGATGGAGAAGGGCAACTACCGCCACTTCATGGAAAAGGAGATCCACGACCAGCCCGAAGGGTGCCAGCGCACCATCGCGGCCTATGTGGACGCGCTGACGGCGCGGGCGGCCATGCCGGGCGGCATCGACTTCGCCGTCCTGGAGCGGATCCAGATCGTCGCCTGCGGCACGTCCTATATCGCCGGGCTGATCGGCAAATACCTGATCGAGCCGCTGGCCGACCTGCCGGTGGACATCGAGGTGGCCTCGGAGTTCCGCTACCGCCAGCCGGCGCTGCGGCCCGGCTCCCTGGTCATCGCCATGTCGCAGTCGGGCGAGACGGCCGACACCCTGGCCGCCCTGCGCTGGTGCCAGGCGCGGGGGATGCGGAGCGCCGCGGTGGTTAACGCCGCCGGCTCCACCATGGCCCGCGAGGTCGACGTGGTCTGGCCGATCCACTGCGGGCCCGAGATCGGGGTGGCGTCCACCAAGGCCTTTACCGCCCAGATCTGCGTGCTGACCGCGCTGGCCATCGCCGCCGCCCGGGCGCGGGGCCGGATCGACGCCGGCGAGGAACAGCGCCTGGTACGCGTGCTGCTGGAGGCGCCGCGACTGATCGCCGAATCGATCAACCTGGAAGACGCCGTGCGCGGCGTTGCCGCCGAGGTCGCCAAGGCGCGCGACGTGCTCTACCTGGGCCGCGGCCCGATGTATCCGCTGGCCCTGGAAGGCGCGCTGAAGCTCAAGGAGATCAGCTACATCCATGCCGAGGGGTATGCCGCCGGCGAGCTGAAACACGGCCCCATCGCCCTGGTCGACGAGAACACGCCGATCGTGATCCTGGCCCCCTTCGACAGCTATTTCGAGAAGTCGGCCTCAAACATGAGCGAGGTGATGGCCCGCGGCGGACAGGTGGTGTTCATCACCGACCCAGAAGGCCAGGCCCATGCCCCGGCCGGCGCCCGGGTGGTGGTCACCACCCCGCGCTGCGACCCGCTGATCGCGCCCCTGGTGATGTCGGCCCCGATCCAGCTGCTGGCCTACCATGTGGCCGTGCTGAAGGGCGCGGACGTGGACCAGCCGCGGAACCTAGCGAAGTCAGTAACGGTGGAGTGAGGCAAAAAGAAACGGCCGTCCCGTGAGGGACGGCCGCTCTTCAAGCAGTCTCTTGCGAGATGATGCTTACTTCTTTTCCGGCGCGGCGGGCGTGGTCGCCATGGCGTCGGCAGCAGCGGCCGGAGCAGCAGCTTCAGCAGCGGCCGGAGCAGCGGCTTCAGCAGCGGCCGGGGCAGCGGCTTCAGCGGCGGCCGGAGCAGCAGCTTCAGCAGCGGCCGGAGCGGCTTCTTCTTTCTTTTGGCAGGCGGCCAGGCTCAAGGCCATAACGCCCACGGCGGCGACAGTCAGAATGCGAAGCTTCATTGAATTGGCTCCCCTTGGGGGTAAATCCCCGACGTGAGGAGCCTTACACAAATTCGTGCGATAGCAAAATCGTGATCGTGCTTTTTGCGCGAAAAAAAACTCTCTCGAGGCGACAGAACCCTTTACGGGATCGCAACCTTTGTCGCGCGCCTGAGGGGACGTTGAACGAATTCGGAGGGCGTTGATGAGCGATCGGGTCAAGACGGCGGTGCTGCCGGTGGCGGGGTTGGGCACGCGGGTGCTGCCCGGCGCGAAGACCACGCCCAAGAACCTGCTGAATATCGTGGACCGACCGATCCTCTCCTACATCGTCGAGGAGGCCCGCGCGGCGGGCATCGAGCACTTCGTGTTCATCGTCGGCCGTGGCCAGGGCGCCATTGAGGACTACTTCGATAGCAACCCCGAGATCGAGGGCACGCTGGAGGCCAAGGGCAAGCTGGATATCCTGGCCGACGTGCGCCGCGACCTGCCCAAGCCGGGCGAAATGAGCTTCATTCGCCAGATGGCGCCGCTGGGCCTGGGCCACGCGGTCTGGTGCGCCCGCCACGTGGTGGGCAATCAGCCGTTCGCGGTCGTGCTGCCGGACATGCTGATGATGGCCAAACCCCCGGCCCTGGCCCAGGCGGTCGCCGCCTATGAGAAGGTCGGCGGCAACATCGTGGTGGTCGAGGCGGCGCCGGAGGGCGAGACCAACAAGTACGGGATCGTGGCCCTCGACGGTCGTGAAGGCCGCCTGAACCGCATGACCGGGATGGTCGAGAAGCCACCGCTCGGCACGGAGCCCTCGAACCTGCTGATCTCGGGCCGCTACATCCTGCAGCCGGAGATCTTCAACATCCTGGAGACCCAGGAGCGTGGCGCGGGCGGGGAGATTCAGCTCACCGACGGCATGTTCCACCTGATGAAGACCCAGGCCTTCCACGCCCTGGAGTACGAGGGAACCACCTACGACTGCGGCGACAAGATCGGCCTGCTGCGGGCCAACGTCGCCTTCGCTCTGGCCCGGCCCGACCTGGCGGACGCCGCCCGCAAGGCGATCACCGAACTGCTCTGACGGTGCGCCTCCTGATCTTCGGCTATGGCTTCTCCGGACGGGCCCTGGCCCGGCGGATGGCTGGCCGCGGCTGGGAGGTCGCCGCCACGCACCGGAGCCCGGAGGGCGCGGCTCGAATCGCCGCCGATGGCGCGACGCCCATCGACCTCGCCGACCGAGACGCGCTGACCGACGCGCTCGCCAGGACCCACGCCCTGCTGGCCACGGCCCCACCCGGACCGCAGGGCTGCCCGGCGCTCAACACCCTGGTGGGCCCGCTGGCGCGGGCCGGCGCCTTCCCCGACTGGACCGGCTATCTCTCCACCACCGGCGTGTACGGCGACCGCGGCGGCGGCTGGGTCACCGAGACCAGCCGGCTCTCCGCCCAATCCGTGGAGGGTGCGCGTCGAGTGGGCGCCGAGCGGGACTGGCTGGAGGTCGGCCGCGGATTGGGCCTGACCGTCACCGTGTTCCGATTGCCGGGCATCTACGGCCCCGGACGCTCCGCCTTCGAACGCCTGCGCGACGGTCGAGCACGGCGCATAAGCGCGCCTGGGCAGGTGTTCTCGCGCATCCACGTGGACGACCTGGCGGCCGGGCTGGAGGCTTCGATCGCACGGCCCCGCGCCGGCGGAATCTATAACCTCTGCGACGACGAACCGGCCCCCAACAGCGAGGTCATCGCCTACGCAGCGCGCCTGCTGGGCGTCGAGCCGCCACCGGAAGTGGCGCTGGCCGACGCCAACCTCTCGGCCGCCGCCATGCGTTTCTATGGGGAAAGCAAGCGCGTCTCGAACGCCCGGGGCAAGGCCGAGCTGGGCTGGCGGCCGGCCTACCCAACCTATCGTGAGGGGCTGGCGTCGATCCTGGCGGCCGGCGCCTAAAGGGCCACCATCTCCTCGACCGCCGCGATCAGCCGATCCAGGTCCTGCGGCCGGGACAGGCGGTGGTCGCCGTCCTTGATCAGGCTGAAGATGACGTCGGGACTCTTCAGGGCGTGGACAAGTTTCTGGGCATGGCGCCAGGGGACGTCGGCGTCTTCACCGCCCTGCAGGATGCGAACGGGCGCCTCGATCGGGATCGGCTCGCCGCCCAGGATCGACCAGCGGGCGCCGTCCTCCAGCAGGCCACGATGGATCGGGTAGGGATCGCCGTAGTCCGAGGGCCGCAGCCACACGCCCTGTTCGGCCAGGGCGGCGCGGCCCTCGGGCGGGATCTCAGGCGTCATCAGCTTATCGGTGAAGTCGGGAGCCGGGGCCACCAGCACCAGAGCCTTTACTCGCCCGGGCCGCGCCATGGCCGCGAGACAGGCCAGCCAGGCCCCCATGGACGAGCCCACCAGGATAAGCTCGTCAGTGGTCAGCTGGTCGATCACCGCCAGCGCGTCCTCGCGCCAGCGGCTGACGGTGGCCCGGCCGAAATCGCCGGACGAGCGGCCATGGCCAAAGTAGTCAAAGCGCACGAAGGCCCGGCCCTGGCGACACGCCCAGCGCGCCAGGGCGTTGGCCTTGGCGCCGGTCATGTCGGAGCGGAATCCGCCCAGCCAGACGACGGCGGGGTTCGCGCCCTCCGTGGCCCGCCAGGCCAGGCACTCCCCATCCGGCCGCTCGAGGGTTCCCCCGATCTCCTGCATGGCGGATACATAGCGCCCTCAGGTGTTCATCGGCCACCGTTTCAGTCTACAGAAGCCCGCATTGCCGAGGCTTGTGCGTTGTTACCCTCCGATTTCACCCTGCTGCAGGTCATTCCCGAGCTGGAGACCGGCGGTGCGGAGCAGAGCACCATCGATGTGGCCCAGGCCGTGGTCCGGGCTGGCGGCACGGCCCTGGTGGCCACGCGCGGCGGCCGGATGACTGCCCGCCTCGAGGCGGATGGCGGTCGCCTGGCACAGATGCCGGTGCAGACCAAGAACCCTCTGGTGATGCTGGGCAACGCCGCGCGGCTGGTGGCGCTGATCCGTCAGGAGAAGGTCTCCCTGGTCCATGCCCGCAGCCGCGCGCCGGCCTTCGCGGCGCTTTGGGCGGCGCACGCCACCAACACCCCGTTCGTGGCCACCTACCATGGGGTCTACAAGGCCCAGTCCGGGCTGAAGCGCTGGTACAACGCGGTCATGACCCGCGGCGACCTGGTGATCGCCAACTCCGACTACACCCGCGACCATGTGCTAACCGAACATCACATCGACCCGGTCCGGATGGTGACCATCCCGCGCGGCGTCGATTTCTCGCGGTTCGACCCCGGCCTGGTCGCGCCGGCGCGGGTGGAGGCTCTGCGCCAGGCTTGGGGCGCGCCGCAAGATGGGCGGACCAAGATCCTGCTGGCCGGCCGGCTGACCCGCATCAAGGGCCACCTGATGATCGTCGAAGCGGCGCGGCGGCTGGCGGAAGCCGGCCGGCGCGACTTCCTGATCCTCTTTGCCGGCGACGACCAGGGCCGCAGCGGCTACGCGGCGGAGCTGCAGCGGGCGATCGACGCGGCCGGCCTCAGCGAGGCGGTGAAGATCGTCGGCCACTGCGACGACATGCCGGCCGCCTACCTGCTGGCCGATTTCGCCATCCTGCCCACCAGCGTCCCCGAGAGCTTCGGCCGCGCCGCCGTCGAGCCGCAGGTGATGGGCCGCCCGGTAATCGCCTCGGACCACGGCGGGGTCACCGAGACCGTGCTCGACGGCAGGACCGGCTGGCTCGCGCCTGTGACCGACGCCGACGCCTGGGCCGCCGCCCTGGCCAAGGCCATCGACCTGGGGCCCGGCAAGCGCACGGAAATGGGCGAGTTGGGCCGCAGTCGGGCCCGCCAGCTCTATTCGGTCGATGCGATGTGCGCCGCGACCCTTTCGGCCTACGAACGCGTGCTGGAGGCCCGCGCCTGATGCCCCGCACCGTCGAACGCGTCCTGGTGATCAAGCTCTCGGCGCTGGGCGATTTCGTCCTGGCGCTAGCGGCCATGAAGAAGGTCCGCCAGGTCCACGCCAAGGCGCACATCACCCTGCTCACCACCCCACCGTTCGAGGCGCTGGCGAAGGCCTGCCCATATTTCAACGCGGTGGACACCGGCGGCCGGCCCGAGAGCTTCGGCGAGTGGATGGCGCTGCGCCGACGGATCAGGGCCGCCCGGTATACCCGGGTCTACGATTTGCAGACTTCGGCCCATTCCAACCGCATCTTTCAGACCCTGCGGCCCAGCCCACCGCCCTGGTCGGGCATCGCGCTCGGCTGCTCGCTCCCGCACAGGAACCCGCTGCGCAACGGCATGCACACCCTGGAACGCCAGGCCGACCAGCTGAAGTCCGCCGGCATCTGGGAAGACGCGCCGACCGAGGCTGGGACCGCCCCGCCGCCGGACCTCTCCTGGGTGCTGAAGGCCACCGCTGCCGATCGTCCGGTGCCCGGGCCCAACAGGCCCCGGCCCTATGTGATGTTCGTGCCCGGCGGCGCCTCGCACCGGCCGGAAAAGCGCTGGCCGGTGGAGCGCTATTCGGAGCTGGGCCGCATCCTCTATTCGCGCGGCTTCGACATCGTGATCATCGGCGGTCCGGCCGAGTCGGAGCTGGCTCACACCATCCAGCGCGCCGTGCCCCGCGCCCGCGACCTGACCGGCCGCACCGACTTCGCCCGCATCGCCATGCTTGGGGCCAGGGCCGCCCTGGCGGTGGGCAACGATACCGGCCCGCTGCACCTGGCCGCGGCCGGCGGGGCGCCCACGATCGTGCTGTTCTCCTGGGCCTCCGACCCCAAGCTGTCGGCTCCGCGCGGCCGGGTGGCGACCCTGCGGGCGGAGAACCTGGCCGATCTGGCTGTGGCGCAAGTGGCGCAGGCCGCCAACTCTTTGGCCCCGTCGCCGGCCACCGCCCGCTGACGCGCCTTGATACTGGGGGTCGCTGCGGTCATATACTGATCAACGATCGGAGCGCCCCGCGCGCGCCGTCGTTTTTTGCGTTCCAATGTCTTTTGCGTTTCAACAGCCCGGAGCACTGCCTATTCGCCGCCCCATGCAAGCGCCGCCCGTCAAAGAAGGGCCGCGCATGAACGAAGATATCCGCGTACCGCGCGTCCTGCTCATCGACCAGCACGGTGAGAAACAGGGCGTCATGCCGACCTCCGCCGCCATCGAGGCCGCTGTGGAAGCGGGCCTGGACCTGGTCGAGATCGTCCCCAACGCGGATCCGCCCGTCTGCAAAATCCTGGACTATGGCAAGTTCAAGTTCCAGGAGCAAAAGAAGAAGAACGAGGCGCGCAAGAAGCAGAAGGTGGTGGAGCTCAAGGAAATCAAGCTCCGCCCGAACATCGACATTCACGACTACGAAGTGAAGCAGCGGTCGATGTATCGCTTCTTCGAAGAAGGCGACAAGGTGAAGATCACCCTGCGCTTCCGTGGTCGCGAACTGGCCCACCCGGAACTGGGCATGAAGCTGCTCCAGAAGGTGAAGACCGACTTCGAGCCCGTCGCCAAGGTCGAGTACGAGCCCCGCATGGAGGGCCGCCAGATGATCATGATCCTGGCGCCCCGTTGAGGCCGAACCGCTCGGTATTTTTCGGAACGGTCGCCCTCGTGGCGGCCGTTGTCGTGTCAGCCCCCACGGTTTCCGCGCAGGAGCCTGCGGCGAATGCTCCCTATCCGCCGTTCAAGATGGCCGAGGGGCTCTATTATGTCGGCGCCGCCGACTACGCGGCCTATCTCATCGTCACCAGGGCGGGGCTGATCCAGATCGACGGCGGCGACAAGGCTACCGGCCACCAGATCGTCGGCAACATCCACAAGCTCGGCTTCGACCCGGCCGACATCAAGGTGCTGGTCAACACCCACCAGCATTTCGACCACGCCGCGGGTCTGGCCGAGATCAGGCGCGCGGCCCCGGGCGCGACATTCTACGCCAGCGCCGCCGATGGCCCGATCATCGCCGCCGGTGGCAAGGGCGACCCTTACCTGAAGGGCGCCGCCTATGAGTACGAGCCGGTCAAGCCGGACGTGATCCTGAAGGACGGCCAGAAGGTCTCGCTCGGCGGCTGGACGCTCAGCGCCCACGTCACCGGCGGCCACACCAAGGGCTGCACCACCTGGACCTTCCCGGTCACCGTGGCCGGCAAGGTGCGCCAGGCCCTGGTGCACTGCTCGTCCTCGGTGCTGCCGGGCTACAAGCTCGGCAAGACCGAGACCTATCCGGGCCAGACCGCCGACTATGAGCACAGCTTCGCCACCTGGAAGGTCCTGCCCTGCGAGGTGTTCATCGCTTCGCACGGCCAATTCTACGGCCTGCACGAAAAGCGGAAACGACTGGACGCCGGCAAGGCGGACGCTTTCGTCGATCCGGCGGGCTGCAAGGCGTTCTACGCCAACGCGGAAGCCGCATTCCGGGCGGAACTGAAGAAGCAGAACCCGTAACTTCCTTTCCCACTGCACAGGAGGCGAAGGGTGCAGGCCGATCGCGACTGTGGCCCCCGTCCAACGGTGAGCGACGAACCGGCCAGGCGACGCGGCGTGAACCTTGCCCCCGGGCGAGCCTCGTCTTAACTGCCGCTCATGTCAGACACGCCGCCGCGGGAGGCAGCACCGCCTTCGCTGGCGGCGTTGTCGTTGATCGCCGTCATCTTCATCAACATGCTGGGCTTCGGGATCATCGTCCCGTTGCTGCAGTTTTATGGGAAGTCGTTCAACGCGGCGCCCTGGCAGATCGCCCTGGTGTTCTCGGCCTTCTCCGCCGGCAGCTTCTTCGGCGAGCCGTTCTGGGGGCGGTTGTCGGACCGCTATGGCCGCAAGCCGATCCTGATCTCGACGCTGTGCTGCACCTGCCTCTGCTACTTCGCGCTGGCCTTCGCGCCTAACGTCTGGGCGGCGCTGGTCATCCGTTTCCTGGGCGGGATGTTCAGCGGTAACGGGGCCGTCGTGCAGGGTTATATCGCCGATGTGACCCCGCCGGAGGGGCGCACGCGGACCATGAGCTACATGGGCTCGGCCTGGAACGTAGGGCTGATTGTCGGCCCCAGCGTCGGCGGCGTCTTCGCCAAACCCGGCATCGGCCCCATCGGCTTCCAGATCCCGATGTTCATCGCCGCCGGTCTGGCGGCCACCGCGGCGCTGGCCATCCTGGTCTTCATCCGTGAGAGTCGAGCGCGCAGCTTCAACACCGAGCGCCAGCCCAGCCGCTGGGAGGCCACGGGCGAGGCCGTGCGCCATCCGGTGATCGGCCGCCTGATGCTGCTGACCTTCCTGGTCGGCTTCGCCTTCACCGGCATCGAGGGCACCTTCAGCCTGTGGAGCGAGGCGAAGTTCAACTGGGGCCCGAAGGAGGTCGGGCTGTGCTTCGCCTTCATCGGCATCACGGCCGCCTTCACCCAGACCTTCGTCACCGGCCCGCTGGCGGAGAAGTTCGGCCAGGGCAAAATGCTGGCGATCGGCATGGGCCTGACCCTGGTCGGCCAGCTGCTGATGCCGCTCGCCTTCCACCCGGCCATGGTCATCGCGCTGATGTGCCTGACCGCCATCGGCCAGTCGGTGGCCTGGCCCAACGTAAGCGCCCTGATCAGCGAGACCGCCGACCCGGACCGCCAGGGTCAGATTCTGGGTCTCAACAACGCCACCGGCGCGCTGGCGCGCGTGGCCGGCCCGCTCTGCGCCAGCTTGGCCTTCACCAGCCTCAGCGTCGATGGCCCCTTCATCCTGGGGGCAATCATCGTAGCCCCGTCGATCTAGCTGGCGGTGGTCGCCGCCCGGCGCGCCGCAGCATGGCGGGTGGCCCAGGTCCCGGCCCGGTCGATCCCATGAGCCCCGTGGCGCTCAGCCCTCGGGAGGAACGCCGCGCCCTGATCGTGCTGCTGACGGTGATCTACTTCATGATCGCCGGGTTCGGCCTGGTCATCCCGCTGCTGCCGTTCTTCGCCCAGGCGTTCGACGCGTCGCCGTTCCTGGTCACGGCGATGTTCTCGGTGTTCTCGCTGGGTCAGTTCCTGGGCGAGCCCTTCTGGGGAAAGCTGTCGGACCGGATCGGGCGCAGGCCGGTGCTGATCATCACCATATCCGGCGTGGCGCTCAGCTACGCGGCCCTGGCCTTCGCGCCCACCATCTGGGCGGCGCTGGCGATCCGGTTCGTGAACGGGATCATGGCCGGGAACATCTCCACCCTGCAGGGCGTGCTGGCCGACATCACCCCGCCGGAAAAGCGCGCGGCGCGGATGGGCATCATGGGGGCTGCGTTCAGCGCCGGCTTCACCACCGGTCCGGCGATCGGCGGCTACCTGGCCCAGCCCAGCCGGGGCGCGCTGGGCTTCCAGCTGCCGCTGCTGGCGGCGGCGGCTTTCGCGGCGGCTTCGGTGCTGGCGGTGGTGTTCCTGGTGCGCGAGACCAGGGCGCCGGCCGAGCCCTCGGCCCTGCGCCAGGTGCGATCCGCCGGCCTGACCGAGGGCTTCGGCCATCCGATCATCAGCCGTGTGGTGATAATCAGCTTCATCGTGGTGATCGGCTTCGCAGGCATCGAGGCCACCTATGGCCTGTGGACCGAGACCCGCTTCGGCTGGGGCCCGCGCCAGATCGCCAGCGCGTTTGCGATCATCGGCATCCTGGGCGCGGTCTGCCAGGGCTGGCTGTGCGGTCGGCTGGCGCGGCGGTTCGGCGAGCCGGTCACCCTGACGTGGGGGCTGGTGCTGATGCTGATCGGGATCGCCACACAGGGCCTTTCGCCGACCTGGCAGGTGGCTATCGTGGGGTTCGCCCTCGTCTGCATCGGCCAGTCGCTGTGTTTCCCGAACATCTCGGCGCTGATCTCGCGCGCCGCACCACCGGATCGGCAGGGCGAGATGTTGGGCCTGAACATGAGCGGCATGGCCTTGGCGCGGATCGGCGGGCCGATGGTGGCGGGCTGGCTGTTCGTCCTCGCGCCGGGGGCGCCATTCGCGCTTTCGGCGGTGCTGGTGCTGCCGGCGCTGTGGTTCGCCTGGACCTTGATCGGCCGCATTCCACGGCTGGCGTGAGAGGCGGCGGCCGCGCCTGTTCGGGACGCGGCCTGTTCTCTCAGACCTGGATGTCGAGCACCTTGCCGGGCCCGGCCGCCTTCACCGCCTGGGCCCGCACCGCCGTGGTGGCGTCGGCCTTGGCAGCGGCGGCCTTCTCCGTGGCGGCCTTGGCGGCCGCGTCGTCGGGCGCCTTGGCGACAGCAGGGGTGTTGGCGTCCTGCTCGGGACGGGGGGGCGGCTTTGGGGCGGGGGTGTTGGCGACGGGCGGCGGGCCGCCGACGGCTGAGATGCTGGACATTCTTGTCTCCGAACGCCGCTGTTCGCGGTCGATGGGGAGATCATGGCGCCTTACGGCTAAGCGCCCGTTAAGTCGGCGTTAAAAAGTTCGGAGTGGGCCATTCGGGATGACACCCAGGCGTTCGCGCACCTCTACGCCTTGCATTCCGCCCCCATTTCCCGTACTAGCCCGCCCCTTCGGAACCGCCTGGCCCAAAGGCATGCCAGGGCGGCTCATCAACACGATCCAGAGGACGGGGTGTTCGCACCCCGACGTGAAATGCCCAAACTGAAGACCAAGTCAGGCGTGAAGAAGCGCTTCCGGCTGACGGCTTCCGGCAAGCTGAAGGCCGGCGTCGCCGGCAAGCGGCACCGGCTGATCAGCCACAACGCCAAGTACATCCGTCAGAACCGTGGCACCAAAGTGATGAGCGCGTCCGACGCGAAGATCATCAAGCTTTGGATCCCCTACGGCCTCGCTTAAGGAGCGCTGACAGATGGCTCGCGTCAAACGGGGCGTAACCGCCCACGCCAAGCACAAGAAGGTTCTCGAACAGGCCAAGGGCTTCTACGGGCGCCGCAAGAACACCATCCGCACCGCCAAGGCGGCTGTGGACCGGGCTGGCCAGTACGCCTACCGCGACCGCAAGGTCCGCAAGCGGAACTTCCGCTCGCTGTGGATCCAACGGATCAACGCCGCGGCGCGCCTGGAAGGCTTCACCTACTCGCAATTTATCCACGGCCTGGACAAGGCCGGGATCGAAATGGACCGCAAGGTCCTCGCCGACATCGCCGGCGCCGATCCGACCGCGTTCAAGGCCGTCGCCGACAAGGTTCGCGCCGCGCTGGCTTAAGCTTCTGATCCCTGCGGATCACCGAGCTTTCAACAGGCCCTCCGGCCGAACCGCCGGGGGGCTTTTTGCTGCCTTCCGCTCCAGATCAACCTCCTCTAGAGCAACCGCCTCATGACCGACCTTTCGCAACTGCAAGCCGACCTGTCGGCGCGCGTCGCCGCCGCTGCCGACCTGGCCGCCCTGGACGCCGTCCGCGTCGAGGCGCTGGGCAAGACCGGCTCCATCTCCGAGCTGCTGAAGACCCTGGGGCGCATGACGCCCGAGGAACGCCGCGAGCAGGGCCCGAAGATCAACGGCCTGCGCGACGCTGTCGCCGCCGCCGTCACCGCCCGGAAGGACCAGTTGGAGACTGCTGCCCTGGACGCCAAGCTGGCGGCCGAGCGGGTCGATCTCTCGCTGCCACCGCCGCCCGAGCGCCGGGGCCGCGTGCATCCCACCATGCAAGTGCTGGACGAGATGATCGCGGTGTTCGCCGATCTCGGCTTCGCGCTCGCCGAGGGCCCGGACATCGAGGACGACTTCCACAACTTCACGGCGCTGAACTTCCCGCCCAAGCACCCGGCGCGGGAGATGCACGACACCTTCTGGCTGCCCGAGGACGAGAACGGCGAGCGGAAACTTCTCCGCACACACACCAGCCCCGTGCAGATCCGCGTCATGCAGCAGGGCCAGAACCGCACCCTGCCGGGCTGGATCGCCCAGGGCCAGGAACCGCCGATCCGCGTCATCGTGCCCGGCCGCACCTATCGCTCCGACAGCGACGCCACGCACACGCCGATGTTCCACCAGCTGGAAGGCCTGGTAATCGACCGCAACATCCACATGGGCCACCTGAAGTGGACCCTGGACCAGTTCATCAGCCGGTATTTCGAGACCCCGGTGGTCGAGACCCGGTTCCGGCCGCACCACTTCCCGTTCACCGAGCCCAGCGCCGAGATGGACGTGAAGTGCGACCGCTCGGGCAAGGACGTGAAGATCGGCCAGGGCCAGGACTGGATGGAGATCGTCGGCTGCGGGATGGTGCACCCGAACATCATCCGCACCTGCGGCCTCGACCCCGACGAGTGGCAGGGCTTCGCCTTCGGGTTCGGTGTCGACCGGCTGGGGACACTGAAGTACGGCATGCCCGACCTGCGCGACATGTTCGCTAACGACGTCCGCTGGCTGGATCACTACGGCTTCTCCGCCTTCCAGGCGCCGAACCCGGCCACCGGCCTCAGCTAAGGACGAGCCTATGAAGTTCACCCTCTCCTGGCTGAAGGAGCATCTCGACACGTCCGCGACGTTGGACGAGGTCGTGACCGCCATGACCATGGCCGGCCTTGAGGTCGAGCATGTGGACGATCCCGGCGCGAAGCTCGCGGCGTTTACGGTGGCGAAGATCGTGGAGGCCGTGCAGCACCCCAACGCCGACAAGCTGCGGGTCTGCCAGGTCGATACAAAGGACGGCCGGCTGGAGATCGTCTGTGGCGCGCCCAACGCGCGGGCGGGCCTCACAACGATCTACGCCCCGATCGGCGCCTATGTGCCGGGCTCCGGCGTCACCCTGGAGGCGCGGCCGGTGCGCGGCGTGGTCTCCAACGGCATGCTCTGCTCGGGCCGCGAACTGGAGGTTACCCAGGAGTCCGACGGCATCGTCGAGCTGTCCGACGACCTGGCCGTGGGCGCGAGCGCCGTGGCGGCGTTCGGGCTGGAAGCAGCCATCGACTTCGAGGTGACGCCCAACCGCCCCGACTGGCTGGGCGTGCGCGGCATCGCCCGCGACCTCGCGGCCGCCGGCCTGGGCACCCTGAAGCCGGACCCGGTCCAGCCGGTGAAGGGCGCGTTTCCCTGTCCGATCGAGATCAAGGTCGATGGACAGGCTTGCCCGGTGTTCGCCGGCCGGCTGATCCGCGGCGTGAAGAACGGCCCCTCGCCGGCCTGGTTGCAGCGGCGGCTGACCAGCGTGGGCCTCAGGCCCATCAACGCCCTGGTCGATGTGACCAACCTGATCTCCTATGACCGGTGCCGGCCGCTGCACGTCTATGACGCCGCCAAGCTGACCGGCGGCTTCGTCGAGGCCCGCCTGGGCCGCGAGGGCGAGACGCTGGAGGCGCTGGACGGCCAGACCTACGCCATCACGCCGGAGATCTGCGTCATCGCCGACGGCTCCGGCGCCATCGGCCTGGGCGGGGTGATGGGCGGCGAATCCACGAAGGTGCTGGAAACGACCACCGACGTCTTCGTGGAGAGCGCCTGGTTCGACCCGATCCGGACGGCCCAGACCGGCCGCTCGCTCGGCCTCAACTCCGACGCCCAGTACCGCTTCGCCCGCGGCGTCGATCCGGCCTCGCCCGCGTGGGGCGTGGAACAGGCGACGACCCTGATCCTGCAGCTTTGCGGCGGCGAGCCGTCGGAGCTGAAAGTGTCCGGCCAGGCCCCCGCCCCGCCGACCGCGATCGCCTTCGACCGCGCCTATGTGAAGAAGCTGTCGGGCCTGGATGTCGGCCCCGCGCGGATCGACGAAATCCTGACCACGCTCGGCTTCGCCGTGGATGGCGCGAACGTCACCCCGCCGTCGTGGCGCCGCGACGTCGAGGGCAAGGCCGACCTGGTCGAGGAGGTCGCCCGCATCGAGGGCTTCGACAACCTGCCCGAAGAGGCCCTGCCGCCGATCGCGCGGCCGGCCGGCGGCGTGCTGACCCTGCGCCAGCGCCGCATGCGCGACGCGCGGCGGACCATGGCGGCCCGTGGCTACGCAGAGGCCCTCACCTGGAGCTTCCAGCCTCGGGAGTGGGCGCAGCTGTTCGGCGGCGGCGACGCCAAGCTGGTGCTGGCCAACCCGATCGCGGCCGAGCTCAACACCATGCGGCCCTCGGCGCTGGGCAACCTGATCGACGCCGCCGCCCGCAACGCCCGCAAGGGCTTCGCCGACGCCGCCCTGTTCGAGGTCGGTCCCAACTTCCGCGGCGACGAGCCCGGCGACCAGTGGACGGCGGTCACCGCGCTGCTGGCCCCGCACGCGCCGAAGTCGTGGGTGAAGACGGCGGCGGATCCGCTGTTCCAGCTGAAGGCCGACCTGCTGGCCCTGCTGGACGAGATGGGCGCGCCGCCGCTGCAGGTGGTCCAGGGCCAGAACGCACCCTGGTGGCACCCGGGCCGCTCGGCCCGCCTGCAACTCGGCCCCAAGGTCGTGATCGCCGAGTTTGGCGAGCTGCATCCGCGGGTCCTGAAGGCCCTCGACGCCGACGGCCCCATGCTGGCCTTCGAGCTGAGCCTGGACGCCATCCCGGAGCCCAAGAAGAAGGGCGTGAAGACCAAGGCGGCGCTGGAGCTCTCGCCGCTGATGCCGCTCACCCGCGACTTCGCCTTCCTGGTGGATGCGCAGACCCCGGCCGGCGACCTGGTCCGCCCGATCCTGGGCGCCGACAAGGCGCTGATCGCCGACGCCCGGGTGTTCGATGTCTATGCCGGACAGGGCGTGCCCGATGGCCAGAAGTCGGTGGCGGTCGAGGTGCTGGTCCAACCCCGCGAGAAAACCCTCACCGACGCCGAGATCGAGGCGATGTCGGGCCGCATCGTGGCGGCTGCGGCGAAGGCGGTGGGCGCAAAGCTGCGGGGCTGACGGAGAGAGGCGCCTTGCGCCCAGGGCCCCAGGCTTTACCAAAGAGCCATGAGCCAGCCCCGCCCCAAGCCCAACGCCGAACGGCTCCTGGAATTGGGCCTGTTTCGCTCCCGCTGGCTGATGGCGCCGTTCTATGTCGGACTCGTCGTGGCGCTGGCCGCCTTGCTCGTCGTCTTCGTCAACGAGGCCGGCCATGAGCTGTCGCACCTGCTGACCATGTCGCCGGAAGAGGCGATCCTGATGGTGCTGTCGCTGATCGACCTGTCGCTGGCGGGCAACCTGCTGCTGATCGTGATCTTCTCTGGCTACGAGAACTTCGTCTCCAAGATCGACACGGGCGACGATGAGGACCGCCCCGGCTGGATGGGCAAGGTCGATTTCTCCGGCCTGAAGATGAAGCTGATGGCCTCCATCGCCGCCATCAGCGCCATCGCCCTGCTGCGCGCCTTCATGCAGCTGGCCGAGGGCCAGGAGATCACAGACCGTCACCTGATCTGGCTGGTGGGCATCCACCTGACCTTCGTGGTCTCCGGCGTGCTGCTGGCCCTGATGGACTGGCTGGCCAGCAAGACCGACAAGCACTGAGGACCCGTATGGTCGAGATCAACGGCGTCGCGCACACCTTCATCACCGCGGGCGACTTCGAGGCGTCCCGCGCCTTCTATCGCCAGCTGCTGCCGTTCCTGGGCCTGAAGGAGGTCGCCGACAGCCCGGACACCTACTATTGCGTCGGCGGCCGCACCGGCTTTGGCATCCGCCGACCGGACCCGGCGCACGCGGGCATGACGTACGAGCAATTCCGCGTCGGCAGCCTGCACCACCAGTGCTGGCGCGTGCGCGACGAGGCCGACGTGGACGCCGTCCACGCCTTCCTGGTCTCGATCGGCGCCACGATCGTTCACGCCCCCCAGGTCGACCAGTTCGCGCCCGGCTACTACTCGGTCCTATTCGAAGACCCCGACGGCATCCGCCTAGAGGTCAACCACGTCCCGGGCCGAGGGTTGTTCGACACGAAGACTCAGAAGGTGTTCGGGAGCCTCGACGAGCGCTGACTCGTTTTGATCCGCTGATCCCGGCATTCGTCGGGATGAGGGGAATTATTGGGTGGTCAGGATGACCTTCCCCACATGCGCCCCGCCCTCCAGATGGGCGTGGGCGGCGGCCGCTTCCTCAAGAGGGAAGGTCGCATCCACCTGGGGCTTGACCTTGCCGGCGGCGATCCAGGGCCACACCACGCGTTCGATCTCGGCCGCCAGCCGCGCCTTCTCGTCGGCGTCGCGGGGACGCAGCGTCGAGCCGGTGATCACCGCGCGCTTCTGCATGATGCGGAAGATGGGGATATCGAGCTGGCCGCCGGCCAGGGCGGCGATGAACACGATGCGGCCGCCGGTTTTCAGCGCGTCCAGGTTCTTCAGCACATAGTCGCCGCCCACCATGTCCAGCACCACATCGACGCCACCCTCAGCCTTGGCGATCTCCGCGAAGTCCTGGGTGGTGACGTCCACCGCCACGTCGGCCCCTAGCGCCTTGGCGGCGGCGGCCTTGTCGGCGCCCCGGCCGGTGGCGATCACCTTGGCGCCGGCGGCCTTGGCCATCTGGATGGCGGTGACCCCTATGCCAGACGTCGCGCCATGCACCATCAGGGTCTCGCCGGCCTTCAGCGACCCGTGCTCGAAGACGTTGGCGTAGACCGTGAACACCGTCTCGGGCAGCCCCGCCGCCTCGATGAAGCTCAGTCCGTCAGGGATCGGCAGCGCATGGCGCGCGTCGCACACCGCGTACTCGGCGTAGCCGCCGCCGCCCAGCAGGGCGCAGACCTTGTCGCCCACCTTCCAGCGGCCGGCGGCCACCGCGATCTGACCGGCGACTTCCAGCCCCATGGTGGCCGGCGCACCGGGCGGCGGCGGATAGCCGCCCATGCGTTGCAGGATATCGGGCCGGTTCACCCCCGCCGCCTTCACCTTGATCAGCACCTGACCCTCGGCCGGCTTCGGCAGCGGCAGCCGGGCGGCGTGCAGCGCCGTGGCCGGCCCCTTGCCGCCCTCAATGGCGACGACGGTCATGGTCTCGTCTTCGGTCGGGCTCATGGGCGATATGTCCTGAAACTTGCGCGGAACGGCGATGCGGTCTCAGATAGACCCCTCGTCGGGGGACGCAAAGGAGGGTTCGACCATGGAAGAACCTGCTGAAGTCCGTTCGGGCCGCGGCCAGCGCCTGATCGAGGCGGTCCGCGAGGACCTGGAGCTGTTGGGGATTGCGGAGCTGGAGGAGCGGCTGGATATCCTGGCCTCCGAGACGGCCCGCGTGCACGCGCAGATCGACCGCAAGCGCGCCAGCCGCGGCGCGGCGGACGCGCTTTTCTCGCCCCGGGCAAATTAGCCCCGGCGTCAATTCTCACTCTGGACGCCTGACGGTGAGCGGTCGCGTGGCACAGCGGTTGCATTGCGCTGGTCCACCGCGTCGTTTCGTTCAGGGCGTGGAAACCGAAACCATTGTAGAGTTCCGATGATGCAAGACACCCAGAGCCCCGACTGGCGCGACGACGTCATCCAGGATTTCGCCCGTTCCGAGCTGTTCGAGCGGACGTTCCAGGAGGGCATGGAGTTGGTCGAGGAGACCGCCAGCTATCTGGACGGCGAGGGCCGCCAGGAATCCAAGCTGCTGTCGCGCAACGCCGCCCTGGCCTACGCCGCCGAGAGCATGCGGCTGACCACGCGCCTGATGCAGGTGGCCTCGTGGCTCCTGGTCCAGCGGGCCGTGCGCGAGGGCGACATGGCTCCGGCCGCCGCCTGCGAGGATCGCTACCGCCTGAACGCCCACGAAATCGCCCGCGCCGAGGAGGCCCAGGCCGCCCGCGCCGAGTTGCCCCGCGGCCTCAGCCGCCTGGCCGACCGCGCCGAGCGGCTCTACGAACGCGTCCGCCACCTGGACAAGCGCATGTACCTGGAAAGCCAGACCGAAGAGCCCACCAATCCGGTGCTCGGCCACCTGGACAAGCTCCGCACGGCGTTCGGCGGCTAAGCGCCCCGCCGGAATCTCAGAACGGGAACTTGTTCCGCTTCCGCGTATACGAAAGGTAGCCGACGTTCGCGCCCAGCCGCAGGCCGACGCCGGCCCGGATCGGCGCCAGGGTGATCTGGTCGGCCCTCTGGTAGTTCACGCCTACGCCGCCCACCAGGTAGGCCGAACCCTCGACCCCAGGGAACCGCTGGAAGATGACTTCGGGGACCTGCAGATTGTAGCAGAGGGTGAAGACCCGGCTGGCGTTGCCGCCGAAGTCCCAGCCGGCCGTCGGGCCCTGCCAGAACACCTCCATCGGCGGCTTGTCCTTCATGTAGAGCAAGCCGCGGCCGTATCGTGCGCCCAGCACGAAGGCGCCTGAGCCCTCCTCACCGGCGATATAGGCTGTGGGCCGGCCATTCTTCGAGAACAGCTTTTCCACCACGGCCCCGGCCGACTCGGCGGTGACGCCCAGGAAGTCTGAGACCCCGCCGACGATCTCATCCTGGGTGTAGGTCTTGCCTTCCGGCACACCGGCGCCCGAGGGGCTACCGGCCGAGCCGGGCGGCGGCACGGGCTGTTGCGCGCGCGCGATCCCGGCCCCGCCAAGGCTCGCGAGACCCGAGACGATAAGGGTGCGTCGATCCATAGGCGCTTCTTCGCCTCCGTGTTTCAATTCAATGCCGCCCGCCGGACAGCGATGGCGGACGTCGCGTTAACGCGGGATTAACCACGTCATGGCGCCGAGAAGGTGGCGGCCCGGCGTCGCGACCTCTCCCCGCACGCTAGGTTGCGGCGCGAGATGTGCTAAAGGCGGCGCGCCATGACCACCCCGCTCAGCCACATCCGCAACTTCTCGATCGTCGCCCACATCGACCACGGCAAGTCCACGCTCTCCGATCGCCTGATCCAGGAGACCGGCGCGCTGACCCAGCGCGAGATGACCGAGCAGGTGCTCGACAACATGGACATCGAGCGCGAGCGCGGGATCACCATCAAGGCCCAGACCGTGCGGCTGGCCTATAAGGCCGACGACGGCGAGACCTATGTCCTGAACCTGATGGACACCCCCGGGCACGTGGACTTCGCCTACGAGGTCTCCCGCTCGCTCGCCGCCTGCGAGGGTTCGATCCTGGTGGTGGACGCCAGCCAAGGCGTCGAGGCCCAGACTCTCGCGAACGTCTACCAGGCCATCGACAACAACCATGAGATCGTCCCGGTCCTCAACAAGATCGACCTGCCGGCCGCCGAGCCCGAGCGGATCCGCCAGCAGATCGAGGACGTCATCGGCCTGGACGCGTCAGACGCCATCCTCACCTCCGCCAAGACCGGTGTCGGCATCCACGAGCTACTGGAGGCCATCGTCAAACGGCTCCCGCCGCCCAAGGGCGACGCCGACAAGCCGCTGAAGGCCCTGCTGGTCGACGCCTGGTACGACGCCTACCTGGGCGTGGTCGTGCTGGTGCGCGTCATCGACGGGGTGCTGCGATCCGGCCAGCGCGTGAAGATGATGCAGCAGGGCTCGACGCATCTGATCGACCGCGTCGGCGTCTTCAACCCCAAGCGCACCGAGATCGAAAGCCTGGGGCCGGGCGAGATCGGCTTCATCACCGCCCAGATCAAGGAAGTGGCCCACGCCGCGGTCGGCGACACCATCACCGACGAGAAGAAGCCCGCGACCGAGGCGCTGACCGGCTTCCGCGACGTGCAGCCGGTGGTGTTCTGCGGCCTGTTCCCAGTCGACGCCGCGGACTTCGAGGATCTGCGCGCCGCGATCGGGCGCCTGCGCCTCAACGACGCCAGCTTCAGCTACGAGATGGAGACCAGCGCGGCTCTGGGCTTCGGCTTCCGCTGCGGGTTCCTGGGGTTGCTGCACCTGGAGATCATCCAGGAGCGCCTCAGCCGCGAGTTCGACCTCGACCTGATCGCGACCGCGCCCAGCGTGATCTACAAGATCGGCCTCAACAGCGGCGAGACGATCGAGCTGCACAACCCGGCCGACCTGCCCGACCCGGTGAAGATCGCCACCATCGCCGAGCCCTGGATCAAGGCCACGATCCTCACCCCGGACGAATACCTGGGCTCGGTGATCAAGCTCTGCCAGGACCGCCGCGGCTCGCAGCGCGAACTCAGCTACGTCGGCTCCCGCGCCCTGGTGGTCTACGATCTGCCGCTGAACGAGGTGGTGTTCGACTTCTACGACCGCCTGAAGTCGATCTCGAAGGGCTACGCCTCGTTCGACTACCAGATCGAGGACTACAAGGTCGGCAACCTGGTGAAGATGTCGATCCTGGTGAACTCCGAGCCGGTCGACGCGCTGTCGATGCTGGTCCACGCCGACCGCGCCGAGGCCCGCGGCCGCGGCATGGTCGAGAAGATGAAGGACCTGATCCACCCGCACATGTTCCAGATCCCGATCCAGGCGGCGATTGGCGGCCGGATCATCGCGCGGGAAACGGTGAGGGCGCTCCGCAAGGACGTGACCGCCAAATGCTACGGCGGCGACGCCAGCCGCAAGCGCAAGCTGCTCGACAAGCAGAAAGCCGGCAAGAAGCGCATGCGGCAGTTCGGCAAGGTGGAGATCCCGCAGGAGGCGTTCATCGCGGCGTTGAAGATGGACGCGGATTAGGGGGCGGACTTCCGTCCACCCAACCAAGCAAGGACGCTCGCGACCGCTCCGCGTCTCTGCTTCCGCCAATAGCTACCGACTTTGGCGGCGGGAATCGTTCTCTCGAACCAGTACTCATGCATAGCTTCAAGAAAGCCGGCGTCGGTCACGTCGAAGCCGGATGCGTCTCCAACGACCGAGTCGATCATGCATCGTGGGCAGAGCGCGCTCCTAGGCTCATCGTCGACCCAGTCCTCGATCTCAGCGGACGGGAAGGTGGCCTTGCAGTAAAAGCAGCCACAATTCTGGCTTCTTTTGATCTCCGGCTCGTGGCGTGCGCAGTGTACGTGTGCCGTCTGCAGCACCTCATCCGTATAGGCCATGTGCTTACTCGTTTTCGTCAACAGGCGGCCGCGGCCAAGCCCCGCCATGGATCTCATGGCAGCCATGTATGCCTGCCTCTCAAAGGCACTCAAGGTTCGCCCGCAGGGCGACCGCGGCGCGGCGCGCCGGAGGCGCGACCTTGACTGCCTTTGAGAGGCAGGCTCGCATTTACCGTGAGATCAATGGACGGGAGACGCCTCGCGGCGCTCGTCTTACTCGCACTCCCCTCCCCCGAGCGCCGCAGGCGTCGCCTGCGGCGCTCGGGGGAGGGGCGGCATAGGTCGGCGCCGCCAGAACGGGGTGTTCTGTCGGGTGGGGAGATCTGGGCAGGGGTGGAGGTCGTCAGTGCCGCGGGCGCGGCGGCGGGCGGGCCAGGTTGGGGCCGCGGAGGCCAAGGGGCCTTGTCGGCGGCGCTGAGGCGGAGCCCAGGAGGGCGGCCTTGGAGGCGGGCGGTCGGGGCCGGGTGAGGACGGCGGCCGCAGCCGGTCTTGCCAACGTTCCGGGTGGGTCGGTTTTCGCCCGGGCGAGGAGGTCGCGCAGGGTGGGCAGGGTCCGGGTGGCGATGTCGACCGGGAGGCGGTCGGCGAGGCGCTCGGCGTCCTTGGCGACGACGCCCAGGGTGGCCAGAAACCGGGAGAGGCTGACGGGCTCGTAGTCGCGGTCGCGCTCACACTCAATGCGGCCATCCTGGCGATCGAGGCGCTGGGCGGCCTCGGCCCGCTCCACCTGGAGCGTCTCGGCCATTTCGACTTTGGGCGTCTCGACCTTGGGCGGCTTTGCGTCCGTCGCGGCCGCCAGCTTCGGCGGATCGCGCAGGGTGTGGGACAGCCGGATGCCCAGGCGCACGCCCTGGAAGCCGCGCTGGAAGGCGTCGGAAAGTTTGATGAGGGCGTGCTTGTCAGTCTCGGCCTTCGCCGCCTCGCCCAGCGCCAGGCTGATCGTGGTCGCGCAATCGACCAGCATCGCCAGACTCTGGATCTCATGTTCGGTGCGGGCGTCGATGGCGTGGGGCATTGGAACAAAGATAGAACATCTGAGAAGCGACGTCAAGAGGGGAGGCCCGGCTTCCGCACCGTCACGATTGCCACCACGGCGCCCGCGGGCCTAGCCTTCCCTCGCTCAGCCAATGGGAGGCCGCCATGGCCGATGGGTTCGTTCTCGAAATCCCCGAGCAGGTGGGGCTCGCCGTCGCCACGGCGCGCAAGCCGCAGGCCTCGCGCGGCGACTGGCCGGCCGGCACACGGATCGTCTCCGCCGACAGCCACATGCTGGAATCTGACCTCTGGATCGACCGCTTCCCCGCGCACCTGAAGGACCAAGCCCCGCGCATGGTGTTCCAGAACGGGGGCTGGGACCTTTCCATCGGCGGCAAGTCGATGACGCCGCAGCCGGTGGCCGCCGCGCTGTGCAATGCGCTGGAATGCTACCCCGGCCTGACCGACCTATCCGCCCGGCTGGCCGACCTGGATATCGAGGGCGTGGAGAAGGAGCTGATCTTCCCGCAGCGCCTGTTCGGCTTGATGATGTTCGGCGAGATCGCGAACAAGGCCCACGTGTTCGCCGCCTACAACGAGCACATGGCCGAGGTCTGCGCCCAGGCGCCTGGCCGGCTCTATGCGGTGATGATCCCCAGCTACTGGGACCCGGACGGCGCGGCCGAGAGCGTGGCCCGCTGCGTCGAGCTGGGCGCGCGGTGCCTGATGGTCCCGATCAAGCCGGGCAAGTTCGCCGACGACGGCCACACCATCCAGTACAATCACCCGCGCATGGACCCGCTGTGGGCGGCGATCGAGGCTTCGGGCCTGCCGCTGGCCTTTCACATCGGCGAGGCGATCCCCACCGCAGAGCCCGGCGCCGTCGGCGTCTCGGTGCTGACCCAGATGCAGGGGTTCCGGCAGAACTGGGCGCAGCTGGTGTTCGGCGGCGTCTTCGACCGCTTCCCGGGCCTGAAGGCGATCTTCGTGGAGGCCGGCCTGGCCTGGATCCCGGGCATGCTCCACGACGCCGACATGATCTACAATTCCTTCCCCACCATGGTCTCGCCGAAGCTGGCCCATCCGCCGAGCTGGTACTGGCGCGCCCACTGCCACGCGACCTTCATGACAGACCCGGTGGGGCTGGAGATGATGCACCGGATCGGCGCAGAGACCGCGCTGTGGTCGTCCGACTATCCGCACCAGGAGAGCACCTTCGGCTACACCCGCAGCGCCATCCAGGCGGTGTTCGACCACCTGCCCGTCGAAGACGCTCAGAAGGTGGTCGGCGGCAACGCGCTGAAGCTGTTCCGGATGGAAGGGTGAGTAGCGCCCGCGAAACCTACGCCCGCGATGGGGTGGTCTTCCTGCCCGGCGTGCTGGACGCCGCAGCCCTGGCCGACGCGCAAGGCGCCTACGACTGGAGCCTGGCCCACCCCGGCCCCGGCGCCTCGCGCATCCCGCAGGCGACGACGTCGACCTTCTACCAGGACCTCTACAATCCCAATTGCCTGACCGGCTACCGGGCGATGCTCGAGGCTTCGCCCTTACCCGCCATCGTGACCGACCTCTGGGGCGCCCCGGACGTCTGGTTCATGTACGAGCAGGTGTTCCTGAAGGAAGGCGGCGAGGCGCGCCGCACGCCCTGGCACCAGGACAGCTCCTACCTCGCCATCGCCGGGGAACACCTGGCGGTGGCCTGGATCACCTTCGACGCGGTGGCCAAGGCCGACGCGCTGGAGTTCGTCCGCGGCTCCCACCGGGGCCAGCTCTACAATGGCTCCCGCTTCGAACTGGGCGACGACACCGCGCCCCTGCACCCCAGGGCGTCCCTGCCCCGCCTGCCCGACATCGAGGGCGACCGGAGCGCCTGGGACCTGGTCTCCTGGGCCGTCGAGCCCGGCGACCTGATCGTCTTCCATCCCGCCCTGCTGCACGGCGGCGCGCCCACCCACCCGGGCCAGCGGCGGCGCACGCTGACCCTGCGCTTCTTCGGCGACCGGTCGGTCTACGACCCGCGCGAAGGCGGCGCCGGGCCACGGGTGGCGGGGTTCCATGAGCGGATGACGGCGGGCGAGCCGTTCCGCGATCCGAGCTTCCTGAAGCTGGGTTAGGCCCCCGCCGCCGCGTGCCGCCCGAACCGGTCGCGGTACTCGCCCGGCGTCGCCCGGACCCGCTTCTGGAAGGCGCGGTGCAGGCCGTCCAGGCTGCCGAAGCCGGCGCGTTCGGCGATGCGCGCCAACGGCCAGTCGGAGGTCTCCAGCAGCGCCTTGGCGCGGTCCACCCGGGCCAGCTCCACGAAGGTCATGGGGGCGATCCCAGTCTCCTTGACAAAGGCGCGCGAGAACGTCCGTTCCGACATCCCTGCCCGCATGGCGAGCTCCGGGAGCGACAGGTCCTGGGCGGGATGCTCGCTGATCTCGGCGACCACCTTGCGCAGCCGGGGCGAGGCGGCGGCCTGCACGTTCAGCCCGGCGCTATACTGGGTCTGGCCACCGGGCCGCCGCATGAACAGCACCATGTTGCGCGCCACCGCCAGCGCCACCTGCGGCCCGCAGTCGGCCTCCACGAACGACAGGCACAGGTCGATGCCGGCGGTGATGCCCGCCGAGGTGTAGATCGGAGGGTCGGCCACGAAGATGGCGTCGGGTTCCAGCCGCACGGCGGGGCGGAAGCGCGCCATCTCCTCGCAGGCGCCCCAGTGGGTGGTCGCGCGCCGCCCGTCCAGCAGGCCGGCCGCCGCGAGCAGGAAGGCCCCGGTGCAGACACTGCCGATCCGCCGGGTCCGCTCGCGCCGGGCCTGCAGCCAGCCGACCAGGGCGCTGTCCTGCAGGGCCAGCAGCGCGGTCCCGCTGCCGCCCGCGACCAGCACCGTGTCCAGGTCTTCCGCCACGTCGGACAAGGCCAGCGCCCCCGCCAGCCGCAGGCCGGAATTGGTGACCATCTCACCACCGTCGATCGAGGCCAGCCGCACTTCGTACACGCGCCGCCCGGCGTAGTTGTTGGCCATGGAGAAGACCTCCAGGGGGCCAACGAGGTCGAGGGACTGGACGCCATCGTAGCCGATCAGGGCGACACGACGCGGGATCTCGGAGGTCTGGGACATGGCGCAATCTGCGATATATCTGGCATTTCCGCCAGACCCGCGCGGTCCTAAACTCACCCTTGCGTTCATTCCGGACGTCTGGAGAGCTGAAATGCCCAACACCCAATGTCCCTGCGATCCCTGCGGCTGCGCGCCCTGCGCCTGCGAGCCCTGCAAGTGCGGCGCGGCCTGCGCCTGCGGCGACGCCTGCGCCTGTGAAACCACCGCCGACTGATGCGGCAAGGTCCGGGGCGCTATCCCCAGCTCCGGACCCCCGCCGGCCGCCGCCCCCGGAGTTGCCCCATGCGCCCCATCGCCATCCTGTCAGCAGCTTGCCTGGCCGTAGCCCTCGCCGTCGTCCAGACCACCGCGTTGCGAGCTGCACCCGTCGTCGTCGCCAAGGTCAGCGACGCGCGCCCATCGCACCCGTCCGGCCCAAATCCTCCGGCGGCCCCCCGGACTTGACGACCCGGCCGACGAGCGGGTGGGCGTTTGCCGGCGCCGGTATTTTCCTGGCGGTCTTCGGAATCTGGGGCCTGATCCGGGAGTTCCGGCCGCCGAAACCTTAGCGCCGGGTGTAGCTCTCGGTCGGGCCGCCGATCCGCTCCAGGGTGATCGTCCCCAGGTCCGGGCGGACCCAGACCATGTGGCCCTCCGCGTCGAGGCGGCGCGTTACTTCGATCCCGGACATGCCCACCGGGCGCAGCACGAACACCCCTTTCTCGAAGGTCGCGATGACGGTGATCGGCGTCTTGAAGTCGCGGACCGACACGTCGTGTACGGCGTTCGCCACCGTGCCGTCGGCGCGGGCGTCGGCGATGGTTCCGCCGCCCATGTCGACGATCCGGTCGCCGCACTGCTCGATCCGCTCCACATAGCCATAGATCCGGTCGTCCGGCGGAACCGGCGTGCCGCCGCGCTCCGCGCGCAGGGTCTTCCAGACGCCCCGCAGGTCGGGCGCGCCTGCCGCCAGGGGCTCGGTGCAGGCGGCCAGCACCGGCGGCGGGAAGATCGCGCCGTAGCCGCCGGGCGGCGTGTGGGCCACGGGAATATCCCCGGCGAGCACCGGCTTGGCCGCCGGCGCGGCCCCGGCGGAGCCGGCGAGGATCAGGCCCAGGAGGGCTACGGCGAACGGGGCGGTGCGGGTCGGCATAGGAAGAACCTTTCTCGTCCGCGTGCGGACGGCGCGGCAGGGGTCGGGCGGACTCGCCGCGCGTGTAGAGCGTGACGCCGTCCTTGATCGTCTCCGTCACCCGGATCTCGGCGATGCCGGGGACTCGCGATGGGAGGCAAGCCGCAAAGGCCGGCCGCGTCAACGGCGGCAGCTACCCAATCTGCTAGTGCCCCGTCTCCATCGGCAGGGCGGCATCACGGGTCCACTCCGACATCGACCCGTCATAGACGGCCACCGACGGGCCCCCCAGCCGCGTCAGCGCGAGCGCGTCCATGGTCGCCGAGATGCCGCCGCCGCAGTAGCAGATCACCCGGCGTCGCTCGAACGCCCCGACGTCAGTGAACAGCGCGCGGAGCTCTTCGTCCGGACGGTAGAGGCCCGCGTCGTCCAGCAGGGCGGCGTAGGGAACGTTGCGGCTGCCGGCGATATGGCCCTTGCGACCGTAGTTCATCGCCGCCTCGCCGCTGTGCACACCGGGGGACAGGGCGTTGATGATGCATACGGAGCCGTCGCCGATCGCCGCCAGCACTTCGGCCTTATCCGCCCAGGCGCCCGGCCGGTCGGTGAGCGCCAGGACTGTCGGCGGATAGGCGTGGGTTCCGGTCTCCACCGGCCGGCTCTCGGCGGTCCAGCGCGCGAAGCCGCCGTCCAGTACGGCGACCTCGCCAAACCCCGCCGCGCGCAGCATCCACCACAGCCGCGTCGCCCACATCGGCGTCGATGTGCTGTAGACGACCACGCGCGCGCCAGGCCCGATCCCCAGGGCGCCCAGGGCTGCCGCCAGCCGATCCGCCGGCAGATGCGTGAAGCCCAGGGGCGAGTCGGCGTCGGACAGCGCACCCGCCAGATCCGCGAAGGCCGCACCTGGAATGTGGGCCAGCTCGTAGTCGGCGCGCCCGCTCTCGACCCTGTAGGGACCGGGCGTGGCGGGCCGTAAGTGCGCCGTGGCGTCGAAAACCCTCAACTCGGGATCACCAAGATGCGCCGCAAGCCAGGCCGTCGAAACCAGCCCTCGGCCGTCCCATTCGATCATGTGCTTCCCCGTCCGCTCACCCGACCCGGGGCGCTATTCCCCGACACCCACCTGCTCCGGCTTCTTGCCCTGGCTCTCGGCGTACCGCGCCCCACGCAGGATGCCCGGCAGGGCGTAGTTGCCTTCGTGGCAGGCGTATTCGTAGACGGGGCCCTGGGCGGCGTTGATCGGCATCTCGCCACGCCAGGGTCGGGTGTAGACCTTGGGGTCGTCCACCGTGAATTCGTAGAGAATCTGCTTGGCCGACACGCGGGTGAAGCGTTCGGTCACCTTGGCGTCCTTGGAGACGAAGAAGGTGGTCGGGATGCCGGGGCGCAGCTGTTCGCCGGCGTTGAAGTTGGTGGTCTCGACCACGAGGGTGTCGCCCTCCCACCAGCCGATACTGTCGCCCATCCAGGTGCGGATGTCGGCCTTCGGGTGGGTCCGGTCACCGATGCGTACGATCCGCGCGTCGTGGTTCATCTCCACCACGATGACCAGGTGATCGCGGTCCTGCTGGAACTGGTAGGTGTTGTTGTAGAGGACGTTCATCATCGGCGGCCCGGCCGTCGAGCCGAAGCCCATCAGGCAGCGCTCGGCCACCTGGCGCACCTCGGGGCCGTCGAAGTTGCCCTGGATCTTGACCACTTCGGACATGAACAGCTTCCGGCCCTCGGCGCTGTAGGGCAGCTTGCCGTCCGTCGGCTCCACCAGCCAGGACGAGCGCAACTCGCCCTTGATGGCGCCCACCTTGGTCCCTGGATCGATCCAGAAGCTGTTGTAGCCGCCGGGGTCCTCGCCGGATTTCGGCGCCGGCGCCTTGGGATCGGTCGGCCCGGAGTCGGAGGCGCGCATCCGCACATAGCCCTGCTCCAGGGTCGCGGCCTGGGCCGGCGTGATCACCAGCGACTTGAACTGTCCCGGCCGCTCCAGCTGGGTGACCGAGGCGTTGGTCCAGGTGCCGGAAAAATCCGGCTGGCCGAAGGCGTTGCGGGGCGCCTTGTAGGCCTGGGCCGCGGCCGATCCCGCCAGCGCCGCGAACGCCAGGGCGCAGGCGACGAGCCCCGCCGCGCGAACGCCATTGGTCGAAGCCGTCATCGTCAGCCCTCCCGGATCATCGTTTCGCGGACTATGCGCCTTTGCCACGAGGCGACAAGGCGGCGCGCCGTCCTCACGCCGCCGTATAGCCCCCGTCCACCACCATCTCCGACCCTGTCATGAAGCTCGACTCGTCGGAGGCCAGGAACACGATGGCGTCGGCGATTTCACGGGGGACACCCAACCTCGCCATGGCGTGGCGGGAGATGATCGTGTCGCGCATCTCATTTTCGTTCTCGGAGCGGCGGAAGGCGTTGACCACCATCGGCGTCTCGATGAATCCGGGATGCACCGAGTTCACCCGCACGCCCAGGGGCGCAAGTTCCAGCGCTACGGATTTGGTCAGCATCAGCACCCCGCCCTTCGACGCGCAGTAGGCCGAGGCGCCGGGCAGGCCGACCTTCCCCAGGATCGACGACAGGTTGATGATCGAGCCGCGGCCGGCGGCGACCATGATCGGGGCCACGGTCTTCACGCCCAGGAACGTGCCATCCAGGTTGATGCTGACGATGCGCCGCCACGCTTCCAGGGTCGCCTCGAGGATCGATTGGCCGCCGTCGCCGACGCCGGCGCTGTTGACCAGGACGTCGATCCCGCCGAACCGGTCCAGGGTGGCCGCGACGACCTCGCCCCAGCGGGCCTCGTCGGTGACGTCCTGGGTAAGGAAGGCGGCGGTCCCGCCCGCATCGAGGATCTCGTCAGCGACCGCCTGCCCGGCATCGGCGGCGAGGTCCGTGAGCATCACCTTGGCGCCTTCCCGCGCCAGCCGCCGCGCACTCTCCGCGCCCAGCCCGGACGCCCCGCCCGTGACCAGGGCCACCTTGCCATCTACCCGTCCCGCCATCGCATCCTCCGCCATTTCGCGCGACCCTGCGGCGCTGGACGTAGGGTCAGGCCAGGGGCGCGGTTCGGAGCCGCGCCACCTTCGTCGCAATGCCGCCCGATAGCTTGACTCGGGGCGGGGGCTCAGTCGATGGACTCGGCGTCTGGTAGGAGAGCCCCATGCGCAAACTGATCGTCCTTGCCGTCGCCGCCGCGGTGATGGCCACCGCCGCCTGCAACACCATCGCCGGCGCAGGCCGCGACGCCTCGTCGGTCGGCAAGACCGTCACCAAGGCCGCCAAGAAATAGCCGCGCTTCCGCTGGCTGCCGCAGCGCACAATTTATCCGCAGCCGCGCCTTTCGCCCGGCCCAGGGAAGGCCCATATGAGCGGCATGGGTGAGATCGTACATCCGCTGTTCCGCTCCATCGGCCGGGGCCTGGCGCATCATTGTCCGCACTGCGGCAAGGGCGCGCTGTATGGACGCTACCTGAAGATTGAGCCGGTCTGTGGCGCCTGCGGTCACGCGCTGGCCGCCTATCCGGCCGATGACGGCCCGGCCTATCTGACCATCCTGCTGATGGGTCACCTGATCATCGCGCCGGCGCTGTTCTTCCCTATCGTCTGGCAGAGCCCGCCGCAGATTTCGCTGCCGATCATCCTTACCGTCCTGGTGGTGATCGCCCTGACGGCCCTGCCGCGGCTGAAGGGCGGCTGGGTCGGGCTGATGTACGCCCTGCAGGTCACCCGCGACGACGCCGCCCTGCATACGGCCGACGCCGCCGACTGATCTCCCCGTATCCGGCCTCAGGCAACCCGAGCTTCTCCACGCACGGTGTCGGCGGTCGAGGTCGGGGGACCAGCAAGGAGAGGCTGAAAGCCCCTTGGGACGAGACTTATCAGCATCCTGATCCTGGCCCTGCTGGGCGCCCTCCCGACCTCGGGGCGATCGCGCAGCTGGGGCTATTTCCCGAGCGGCGGGCTCGGCCTGGGCCTGGTCGTCGTCGTCATACTCGTTCTACTAGGCGGGATTGGCGTTCATCCCCTTCGCCTAAGGCCTCGGATCGCCTAGCATCCCCCCTCAAGGTGAGTTGGGGACGATGCATGACGGCCACTGAAACGGGGGCGGAAGACCAGGTTCCGCCGGGCGCCTTGACCCCCGGGCTCACCGCCGGTCAGCGTTTCAAGGCGATCCTTGGCGGCTCCGCAGGCAATCTCGTGGAGTGGTACGACTGGTTCGTCTACTCAGCCTTCGCCGTCTATTTCTCCAACCACTTCTTCCCCGGCGACGACGAGCTGGCGGGCCTGCTGAAGACCATGGCCGTGTTCGCGGTGGGCTTCTTCGCCCGCCCCCTCGGCGCCTGGTTGATGGGGCTCTACGCCGACCGGGCGGGGCGCCGCACCGCGCTCACGGCCGCGGTAGGGCTGATGTGCGGCGGATCGCTGATCATCGCTCTGCTGCCCAGCTACGAGACCATCGGGGTCGCCGCGCCGATCCTGCTGGTGATCGCACGTATTCTGCAAGGGCTCTCGGTGGGCGGCGAATACGGCGCCAGCGCCACCTACCTGTCCGAGATGGCCGGGAAGAAGCGTCGCGGCTTCTGGTCGAGCTTCCAGTTCGTGACCATGGTCATGGGCCAGTTGATCGCGCTTGGCCTCCTGGCGCTGCTGCAGAGCACCATGGACAAGTCCGCGCTCGACGACTGGGGCTGGCGCATTCCCTTCTTCATCGGCGCGGCCATGGCCGTGGTGGTGTTCTGGATCCGCTCGCGCATGGACGAGAGCCAGTCCTACGAGAATTCCAAGGCCTCCGGCGCCGAGAGCGCGCGAACCATGATGCTGTTCGTGCGCTATCCGAAACAGACCCTGACCATCTTCGGCTTCACGGCCGGCGGGTCGCTCGCCTTCTACGCCTTCACCACCTACATGCCGAAGTTCCTGACCGGCACCTCCGGCTTTTCCGGAACGACGGCGACCGCCATCACGGCCGGCGCCCTGGTGGTCTACCTCTTCGCCCTGCCGTTCTTCGGCTGGCTGAGCGACCATTTCGGCCGCAAGACCACCCTGTGGCTCGCGTTCGGCGGCGGCGGGCTCGCCACCTATCCGGCGTTCACCGCGATCGCCGGGACGCAGAACGCCCTGGTCGCGTTCGGACTGGTTTCGCTGCTGGTGGTCCTGCTGTCAGGCTACAATTCGGTGAGCGCGGTGGTGAAGGCCGAACTGTTCCCCGCGAACATCCGCGCCCTGGGCGTGGCCCTGCCCTATGGCATGGGAACCGCCATCTTCGGCGGCACGGCGGAGCCGATCGCCCTGGCCTTCAAGCGCGCCGGGATGGAGAGCGGCTTCTATATCTATGTGGCGATCGGCCTGGCCGTGTCATTCTTCATCGTCTTCCTGCTGCCGGACAACCGCCAGCACAGCCTGATCCTGGAGGACTAAAGGCCCAGTTCCGTCCGCGTTTTCCGGGTCAGCTTGCCGGCGATCAGGCCGTGGGCCGTCGCAATCCAGTCCGACGCGTCGCCCGACTCCAGTGGCTCCAGATCCACGATCACCCAGTGGCCCTTGGCCAGGTAGGGGGCCTGCCGCGCCGGCCCCCCGCTGGTCAGCACCTCGAAGCCGATCGGCGAGACCTTGAACGACAGCCCGCCGGCCAGGCCACAGATCGCGAACACCTTGCCGCCGACCTTATAGACGTCCGAGCCGCCCCATTGGACGACCTTGGTCGCCGCCGGGAGCCCAAGCGCGCAGACCTCGATCTCCGCGCGGGTCACGCGGGCGTCAGGCCTGGACGCCGACGCCGATCGGGCAGGAGACCCCGGTCCCGCCGATGCCGCAGTAGCCGTGCGGGTTCTTCGCCAGGTATTGCTGGTGATAGTCCTCGGCGAAATAGAAGGTGCCGGCCGGATCAATCTCGCTGGTGATCTTGCCGTAGCCCTGCTTGCCCAGTTCCACCTGGTAAGCCTGCTTCGAGGCCTGCGCCGCGGCGGCCTGGGCCTCGTTTGTGACATAGACGCCCGAGCGGTACTGGGTGCCGACATCGCCGCCCTGGCGCATGCCCTGGGTCGGGTCGTGGCCTTCCCAGAACACCTTCAGCAAGCCGGCGTAGCTCACCGCCTTGGGGTCGTAGACCACCAGCACCGACTCGGTGTGACCGGTGCCGCCCGAGCAGACCTCCTCATAGGTGGCGTTGGGCGTGATCCCCTGCTGGTAGCCGACGGCGGTCACGTAGACGCCCGGGACCTGCCAGAAGATCCGCTCGACGCCCCAGAAACAGCCCATGGCGAAATAGGCTGTCTCCAGGCCCTCGGGATAGGGCCCCTTCAGCGACCGGCTGTTGACGAAGTGAGTGCTGGCGGTCGGCAGCGCCTGCGGACGGCCCGGCAGGGCGGTGACGGCGGTCGGCAGGTCCATGGGCTTCTTGAAGAACATCGGCGGAGCCTCCGGGAGGGGGAGTGGGATCGACGCCGTAGATAGTGCGGCGAACGCGGAATTGCATCTTGCCAAACCGGGCTGAACCGGTGCGACATCCGGGGCAATATACCCATGATCGCTCGCTGGGAGGATGCACAATGCGGATGCTGAAGATCGTGCTGCTGGCCGGCGCCCTCACGGGGCTCACCGCGGCCGGTGCGATGGCCTCTGGCGGCGGGGGCGGCGGAGGTGGTGGTGGCGAGATGCCCTCGGCCTCGGCCCCGCAGTACAACGCCGCCGAGGAGTACAACAAGGCGGTCCTGTCGCTGCAGGCCAAGGACTACAAGTCCGCCGCCCGGGCCGCCGAGCACGTCACCCAGGTCGCGCCGAAGAACATCGACGGCTGGCGCCTCCTGGGCGTGGCCCAGTCGGGCAGCGCCAACTGGAAGGGCGCGCGCAAGGCCTATGAGCGGGCGGTGAAGCTGTCGCCCGACGACCTGCCCAGCCGCGCGGGCCTCGGCCTGGCGCTGGCCAACCTCAAGGACCCCAAGGCCCAGGAACAGCTCGACTGGCTGAAGGCCAAGGCCGCCAGCTGCACCGGCGCCTGCAGCCCTGCCCAGCTCCAGAGCCTGACCACCGAGGTCGAGAAGGCCGTCAGCGCCGGTGGGGGCGCCGCCGGCCAGGCCAGCGCGGCGCTGGAACAGGGCGCGCTGCTGTTCGCCGCCCAGGGCGACCGGGCCTATGTCCAGGCCGTCAGCCTGATCAACGAGAAGCGCTACGACGAGGCGCTGGCCTCGCTGGACGCCGCGCGCGTGGCGTTCGGGCCGCACCCGGACGTGCTCACCTACCAGGGCTACGCCTGGCGCAAGAAGGGCCGGTTCGAGCGCGCGGCGGAGTTCTATGAGCAGGCTCTGGCCCTGGCCCCCAACCACCGCGGGGCCACCGAATACTATGGCGAGCTGAAGGTGGAGCGGGGCGACCGCGCCGGCGCCCAGGCCATGCTGGCCAAGCTGGACCGCATCTGCGCCTACGGCTGCGCCGAGGCCGAGGAGCTGCGCCGATGGATCGACGCCGGTGGCCAACCCGGGCGCTAGCCCTCGTCGTCGCGAGCCTGGGCACGCTGGCGGCCGCCCGGGCCGCCGACGTCGCCCTGAGCCCGCCCCTGCGGGCCATGCGTTGGATCGCGCCGGCGACGAACGCGGCGGTGGCCCTCACGCGCGCGCCGCACGAGTGCGTGCGCGAACCCAAAACGCCCAATGAGGCCCTGTTGGTCGAGGTCGGCCGCGCCACCTTCCGTACGCCGGTCGTCCTGGGCGGCCAGGCGGCCCGCGCGGGCCTCAGCTGCGACAGCTGCCACCGCAACGGCCGGGGTAACCCGGACTTCCGCTTCCCCGGCGTCTCCGGCGCGCCCGGTACGGCGGACGTCACCTCCTCGCTGTTCTCCAGCCATCGCGGCAACGGCGTAGACGACCCCAAGCCGATCCCGGACCTCGGCGGTCCTAAGGCGGCGCTGAAGGTCTCCCAGGCGCCCGACGACCCGGACCTGGAGCGGTTCCTCCACGGGCTCATCACCGAGGAGTTCGACGGGCCAGCGCCGCCGCCGGTCGTGCTGAAGGGGCTGGCCGCCTACGTCCGGGCCATGGACCCGGCGCTGTGTCCCGCCACCTCCCAGACCTTGCGCTCCCGGGACTGGATGGCCGACGCCGACCGCGTCGTCGCAACAGCCGCGACCCTCGCGGCCCAGGGCGACCAACCCGGGGCCGTCGTGATGCTCCAAGCCGCCCGCGCCCGGCTGGGCGACATCGACGAACGCTTCGCCGCCCCGGACCTCGCCCAACTGCGGACCCGCCTGCGCGACGCCGACGCCCGCCTGGCCACCCTCGCCCAGGACCTGCGCGCCGGTCGCCCGGGAACCCGCCCGGCCCTCGCCATCTGGCGCCGCGACGCGCGCGCGCTCGCCGCCGACCTCGCCGCCCACGAACCCCGCTCGCTGTTCAATCCGGCCCGACTGTCGCAGACGAAGAACCGCCGCTTGCCCGCCAACCCCTCCTGACGGTATATGCCCGCCTTCCGCCGGGGGGCCACTCCCCCGGACGGTTGTGGTGCGGTGGCCGAGTGGTTGAAGGCGCACGCTTGGAAAGCGTGTTTAGGGGAAACTCTAACGTGGGTTCGAATCCCACCCGCACCGCCACTCAGACCCGAAACGGGTCTCCTGATTTCTCGAACAGATTCAAACGACTGAGTTCGCGAAGGATTTCGCCAGCAAACCGCTGTGCGAAGGCTGGAAAACCGTGCCGAAATCGCTGAATCCGCCGCAAATAGCCCGCCCGTCTCCAGATACAGACGCTGCAGTCGAGTTTTCCCTGATACGCGTGAAAAACACACTTCGCGGCAAGCCCGGCGATCAGCCTGGGCGCCGCCAATTCCCGTCCGGGATCAATGATTTACGGATGACGAAATGCGGAATTCCCTGTTCGGAAACAGGGACTATTTCGGCGCAGGAACAGGGATCGAAATTCGCGGAAACAGGGATCCGCAGGGATCGATATCAGAGACGATCAGCGAACCCGAATTGTTCGCGCTGCGCGACCCAGGATGCGGCGATCGGTTCGTTGAGCAGCCGTTCGAGGGTCAGACCACGGGGTTGGCGGCCGGCAATGATCTGCTTCTGGATGTCTGGCGCCAGGAACGCGAGGCGGCAGATCCTGCGTTCATAGGCGTTGGTCGGCGAGGCCATCGCGCGCGGATTTTCAAGCTCGCCATCGGCGCGCCAGCCCATGGCGCCAGCGACGCGATGGGCCTGCTGCAAGGCCTTGATGAGCGAGGGATCCCGCCGCACCCGGACGGTGCCGCCGGAGCCGTCCGGCGTCTGCAACCAGGACCGCCCCGCCCGTAGCTTGCCCCGAACTGGTAGGGTGACAATCGCCAGGCCGGGATTGGCGAAGTCCTGCTCTGCATCATCCAGGGCCGAGCGAGGTGTCTTGGCGCGGTTGAACCGAATCCGGACGACCTGCGCCTCAAGGTCGACACGTTCGACGCAAGCCAGGAGTTCGCGAAGCGGCCGGTCGGCCGGCGCCGCGAGCCGGCTCCTCAGATCAGTTTCGAGCAGCCCGTCGATATCCCTGGCCGACACCCGGCGAACCGCGTCGGGAACATCGCCGACCTGGCGGCCCTGCTGGAGCGGAGCGGAGACGTAGTAGCGATAGACCTTGCCCTGCCTATGGGTGAAGGCCGGGCTCATGGGCGAGCCGTCCACATCGAAGAGCCGACCCTTCAGCGGCATGGTCGCAGAACGCAGCGGCCGTTCCTTCCGCGCCCGCCGGTGCGACGCCAATGTCGCCTGGACCTGATCGAACAGCTCGACGTCGATGATCGGCGGATGCGCACCCGGATAGCTTTTCTCGCCGTGCGGGATCTCACCCAGATAGGTGCGGTTGCGCAGGAGGTAGAACAGCGCACCGCGGGAGAAGCTCACACCGCCCATTAGCTTTCCGGCCTTCGACTGCGTGGCCTTCGAGCGAATGCCTTCCGCGTCGAGATGCGCCTGAAGGCGATGCACCGACCCCAGTTCAAGGTAGGTGCGGAAGATGTACTCGACCGTCCGCGCCTCGTCCGGGTTGACCACCAGGGCCCGGGTCAGTGGATCGGTGGGCAGGTCGTAGCCGAGCGGCAGTCTGCCGCCCATCCACATCCCTTTGGCCTTGGACGCTGCGATCTTGTCGCGGATCCGCTCGCCTGTGACCTCGCGCTCGAACTGCGCGAACGACAGCAGGACGTTGAGCGTCAGCCGGCCCATGCTGGTTGTGGTGTTGAAGGCCTGGGTCACGGAGACAAACGACGCGCCCGCCCCATCCAACCGCTCGACGATCTTGGCGAAGTCCGGCAGCGAGCGCGTAAGGCGGTCGACCTTGTAGACCACGACGATATCGATGAGGCCGTCATCGACATCGGCCAGTAGCCGCACAAGGCCCGGCCGGTCGATGTTGCCGCCCGAGAAGCCGCCGTCGTCATAGGCTGTCGGGAGCACCTTCCAGCCTTCGCCGACCTGGCTCTTCACATAGGCCTCGCAGGCCTCGCGCTGGGCATGCAGGCTGTTGAAGGCCTGATCGAGCCCTTCCTCGGTGCTCTTGCGTGTGTAGATCGCGCACCGGATCACTTTGCGCTCGCTCATGCCGCAGCGTCCTTCCGCAGGCCGAAGAACCGCGGCCCGTTCCAGCGGACACCGGTGATCCTGCGCGCCACTTCCGACAGGCTTCCAAAGCGCTCACCGCGATAGAGAAAGCCGCCATCGCCCATGACCACCACCTCGTGGGGCCGCCCCTGCCATTCGCGGACGAGACGCGCGCCGGGGACAGGCTCTGGCCCGCTACGTTTGGCTGGCGGGCGGCGCAGCGCGAGCTTCAGGTCGCGGTCGAGCCCGCCCTTCTCCTCGGACTGGATCCGCCAGCCCAGCATCAGCCGCAGGAGTTCGGGGGATCGCAGCGCGGGAGGGACCCCGTATCGCGCCCGCCAGACCGACCTCAGGTCCTCAAGGCCGAGCCGCTCAAGGTCTGTGATCTCGCCCATCTCAGGACGCCTGCCTGTCGACCAGGCGATACCGGGTCCCGGCATCACCGCGCGCCCTCATCACCTTCACGTCGTTTCGCCGCTTGAAGGTGCGGGCGATGAAGCCCCGAACCGAGTGCTTCTGCCAGCCGACAGCGGCTCCCATCTCACCGGCCGTCGCGCCATCTGGCGCGCGCATCATCGCGATCATCGTGCCCGCGCAGGTCACGCGCGTGGCCTTTGAACAAGGCGCCTGCTTTGCGGGGTTCGCGTTCGTGGTGGTCATCGACCTGTCCTTGTCCCAGCGGCTCAAAAAAAGTGAAGCTGCACTGGGAAAAGCCCGGGCTCGCCGGGCGGGACGGCCACAGAAACGCTCCAGCTGAAGCTGAAGTCCAGTCCAAAAACGCCGCAAAAAGCGTTCTTTCAACTAAGTCGATAACCTCAGGATCGCTCAGGACGGGATTTGGGCGTCCGGGATGCGAAATCCAGGCCAGAGAGCGCAAATCCGGCCAGCGCCAGAAATTTCCATGCTATTGTAATTGTTGTATTTTCTTTGCTTCAACTGCTCCGCAGCGCTAGCCATTGAGCATGGAAAGCGCCTCGCGATTCGCCGTTGAACACCGCCCGCCGGGGGCTCTGCGTCCGTATGAGCGCAATGCGCGCCGCCATTCCAAGCGTCAGGTCCGCCAGATCGCCGACAGCATCAAGCGGTTCGGCTTCACCAATCCGGTGCTGATCAGCGATGATGATGAGATCATCGCGGGTCACGGTCGCGTCGAGGCCGCCAAGCTCCTGGGCCTCGAGAGCGTGCCGACGCTGAAACTGTCGCACCTCAGCGAGGCCGAGCGGCGCGCGTACGTGCTGGCCGACAACAAGCTGGCCCTAAACGCCGGCTGGGACCAGGACATCCTGGCGATCGAGATGCAGGCTCTCGTCGACCTGGACTTCGACGTCACGCTCACTGGCTTTAGTCTCGCGGAAGTCGACCTGACCCTGGACGCGGCCAGGGACCGCGGAACGTCAGGCCGCGACGCGGCTGACCGGGTGCCGCTGCACGCCGGCCCTGCGATCAGCCGCAAGGGTGACCTCTGGGTCCTCGGGCGGCATCGCCTGCTGTGCGGCGATGCGCGCGACGGCGCCGACTACGACCGCCTGATGAACGGCGCCAAGGCCGACCTGATCTTCACCGACCCGCCCTACAACGTCGAGATCGACGGCAATGCTGCAGGGCACGGCCGCATCAGTCACCGCGAGTTCGCGATGGGCTCGGGCGAGATGTCCGAGGCAGACTTCATTGCGTTCCTGACCGACACGCTGGGCCACCATGCCCGCTGCGCCCGCGATGGGGCGATTGCCTTCGTCTGCATGGACTGGCGCCACATGGGCGAGGTCCTGGCGGCCGGCAAAGCGGCATTCACGGAGCTCAAGAACCTCTGCGTCTGGAACAAGTCCAACGCCGGCATGGGAGCCTTCTATCGCTCCAAGCACGAGCTGGTCTTCGTCTTCAAGGTGGGCGCGGGCGCCCACACCAACACCTTCGGCCTGGGCAACGATCGCTATCGCACCAACGTCTGGGACTACGCGGGCGTCACCAGCGGCGGCAAGGTCCGGGCCGAGGCCATCGCGCTCCACCCTACCGCCAAGCCTGTCGCCCTGGTGGCCGACGCCATTCGCGACTGCTCGCGCCGGGGCGAGATCGTGCTCGACGCCTTCGGCGGCTCCGGCACCACCCTGATAGCCGCCGAGGTCTGCGGGCGCACCTGCCACATGATGGAGTTCGATCCTCGGTACGTGGACACCATCGTGCGCCGCTACCAGGCCGTCACAGGCAAGGCCGCCGTGCTCCTGGAGACCGGTGAGAATTTCGAGGCCGTCGAGGCCGAACGTCTTGCGGAGATCGCCTGATGGATGACGAGGACTACGAAGAGAAGCCGGTGAAGGAGGTTGGCTACCGCAAACCTCCAAAGGCGCACCAGTTCAGGAAGGGCCAGTCCGGAAACCCAAGGGGAAGGCCCCGCAAGGCGAAGAAGGTGAATGTCCCGCCCGGGCTGGCGCCTTTGACGGCCGATGTGATCCTGGCCGAGGCCCGGCGCATCGTGCCGGTCCGCGACGGGGGGAAGGTGCAGGACCTGGATACGCTGCAGGCGCTCGTCCGGTCGCTGAACATCACCGGCCTGAAGGGCAACCGGCGCGCACTGGTGGATGCGATCAAGCTCGCGCGGCTTGCCGAGGAATCGAACGAGAAGGACTGGGCGGCGCTGGTCGAGAGCGTCATTTCCTACAAGGTGAGATGGCGTGAGGAGTTCGCCTACTGCGACGCCCACCGGCTGCCGCGGCCGGAAGTGGCGCCGCACCCCGACGACGTGGTCCTCGACCATGTGAACCGGACCATCATCTACAACGGGCCTGCGGACATGACGCAGAAGGCTCGTTGGGATGAAATGAAGCGTAAGCGGGATGACCACCTCGAAGAGGCGGCCTACATGCGCGAGTGGTGCCGTGACAACGACGCGCCCCTGACAAACTTCGCCCGGACGATCGCCATGGACGAGGCCCTGGCGAAGGTGCTGGATGGGCTCTTTCCGGATGAAGAGACGCGGCGCGCGCCCGGATTCAACATCCATGAATGGCGCAGGGCAAACGGGGTGAAAGCGCAGTTGGATCGCGACGGCTGGATGTCGTTCATGCCGCCGCAGTTCAGGGAACCGCTGAACCCGGCCAGGCGGATCGCGTAGATCCACTGAGGTTGATCAGCAGAAGCAAGGCCGATCAGGGTCTGTGCCAACGAAGGCCGCCGCCCCTCAGCTCGGGAGCCTCGGTCACCGATCAGCCGAAGGTGAATGTGAAAGGGGCGCCGTTGAGCGTGCCGTCGCCTGTCCGAAGGCGTAAGTTACTCGATAGAGCGGCTACTGGGACCACCGGAGGCTCGGGCTGCCCCGCTGCCAACTGCAGTTGTGTCCGTGCCGAGCAAGCGGGCAGACCGCAAGACGCTCCTTCCCTGGGTCAAGGACTTCACGGATCGGAACCCGGGCTCGCCGTTCAAGGTCGTGCTTCAGAATGCGCGACTGGCCTTTCCGCACCTGAACGTGACCGAACGGCCAGTGAAGGCCGCAATCGCAGAGTTGGGCCGAACCCTAAGTATCGGAAATCCCAAACTTCTGCACAAATAACGCAGAATTGGAGTGCGGAATAAACTCGGCATTTGGCGCCGAGTTTCTCCCTCGCAATGCTTTGGCCAGTGGCGCTTCGGCATCCCGCCGACGCCAGAGGGGAAGTGCCATGCGACTGATCCGTGGTCCTTGATAGGTGAACACAGAAACCAAAACGGCCCCTCGCGTTGGTGGGGGGCCGTCCGGGTCGTGGGGTAGGTGCTGTCAGAAGCTCAGAGTCCCACGATCCAGCTTCCAAACACAAGCCATTCGGGAAGTCGCCGGGGCCAACTCCGGCGGTTACTTCTTCGTCCCCAGGCCTGCGAACGGGTCCGCCTTCGGGTCCGCGCTGGCGTCTAATTTCGCCTTCTCTTCGGGCGTCAATGGTCGCGATTCCACCGGAACCCATTTATCCTCTGACGGGGTGGCTTTCGAGGGCGGCTTGCCCCACGCCGAGAGGTCACGCTTGAGGTCAACTTCGGCGTCGGTCAGCGGCCTACCGAGGTCAGCCCAGCTTTCCGGCGGGTTGACGCGAGCGCATGTCGTCGGCCCCGTGTTCTCGGTCACAGGGTAGGCGCAGTAGGTCACATGCCCCGTCAGGCGATCCGTGACCCAAAGGACGTTGGCGACCTGGAGAGTGGCATAGCGATTGCCGAGTAGCAGAGCCGCCGCCACCAGCACGCCAGTGATTAGGATGGCACCAGGTAGCGCCCAGGTCTTAATGCGGTCCATGGGTCTCTTCCCCTCGGGCGATCATACGCCCTACGTCCACTTCGCCTAGACCGGAGGGAGCATATGGAAGGCGAATAAGATGGCGTGATTATTGTCGCCGATGCGATCACAAACTCTCAGGCCTATGGAGCGGCCTCTATCCTGCTACACTAGCTGCAGGACATCCTGCCCGACCGAACGACGCCAACGGCAGGCGGCCGCCTGAATCCCGTTCCCGCCGACTCGGGGCAGGCCTGATACATTCGACCGAATCGTCCCAGCCAACACGAGGCGTAATCTTGGGTCATGTCCGCCCCGGCCACCCGCGACGTTGTCCTGATCACCCATGCCAATCCGGAGGATAATCCGTTCTCCCGGTGGCTGGGCGCGCGTCTGGCTGCGGCGGGCTACAAGGTCTGGGTTGACCTACGATCTTTGCACGGCGGCGACGACTTTTGGGATGTTATCGATCAGACCCTGCGGACCGTCACCATCAAGCAGATCGTCGTCGTCTCACCACACCTCGCCAAGCCGGGCGTAAAAAAAGAACTGGCGATCGGCGACGCCGTAGGGCGGGCGCTCAACGATCCGAGCTTCATGATCCCCATTCGGGTGGCCGACGTCGATTTCTCCAAGCTGCCGCCGGAACTGATCCGCCAAAACAGCCTGAACGCCTACCCGAATTGGGCGTCCTGTTTGCAGCCGCTCCTTGAGACCTTGGACGAGGCGAGCGTGCCGCGCGCGAAAACGGCGGACGGCGACTTTCTGAAAGCCTTGGTGGTGGCGCAGGAGGCCGGGCGGCTCGCCGTCCTCGACGAACCGGAACAGCTTTGGTCCAACTGGTTTCCGATCGAGCCGATGCCCGACATGCTGCGCTTCTTCGGCTCGAAGGGGACCAGGGATCAATTGGAGCGCTGGCTCAAGTCCAGCACTGCGCCCCATGTGGCGCACAGCGGCCTAGCGGCGACGTTCTGCGATCCTGTCACCTTCCAACAATCCGGCGGCCTGGGGCCG
>CALQQB010000031.1 GCA_943332615.1 Phenylobacterium deserti | reverse complement strand
GCCGCGGGCATGCCGGCCAGGATCTCGCGCAGCACTGCCGGGGCGAGCTTGCAGCCGCAGCCGCCGCCATGGGCGAGCGAGGTCAGGCGAACCGGATCGGGCATGGTCTCTCCGCAGACTGAAAACGCGGCTATAGCACCCGTATGAGCCTGTCGGTCACCGAGGACGTTTCCGCGAGCGCGCTGGCGCGCTTCGATATGATCATCGACGTCCGTAGTCCGGGCGAGTTCGCGCAGGACCATCTGCCCGGCGCGGTGAACCTGCCGGTGCTGACCGACGCCGAGCGCGCCGAGGTGGGCACGATCTATGTTCAGGAGAGCCGCTTCAAGGCGCGACGGCTGGGCGCGGCCTATGTGGCGCGCAACGTGGGCCTGCACCTGCAGGGCGCCCTGTCAGACCGCGAAGGCGGGTTCGCGCCGCTGATCTACTGCTGGCGCGGCGGCATGCGATCGAACGCGATGGCGACGATCCTGTCGCAGGTGGGCTGGCGCACGACCGTGCTGGACGGCGGCTACCGCACCTATCGGCGCGCGGTGACCGCGCGGCTCTATGACGGGACGCTGTCGCTGCGGTTCGTCCTGCTGGACGGGCACACGGGGTCGGCCAAGACCGAGATGCTGCACCGGCTGGCGGCGCGCGGGTTCCAGATCCTGGACCTGGAAGGGATGGCGGCGCACCGGGGGTCGCTGTTCGGCGCGCTGGCCGGGCTTGAGCAGCCGAGCCAGAAGCTGTTCGAGAGCCAGTTGCTGCAGGCGCTCGACGCCTTCGATCCGGCCCGACCGGTGGTGGCCGAGGCGGAGGCCAGCAAGATCGGCCAGCGCATGCTGCCGCCCGCCCTGTGGACCCGGCTGGCGGAGGCGCCCTTTGTCGAACTGGTCGCCGGCCGCGCCGAGCGGGCGCGCTACCTGGTGACCGCCTATCGCGACATCATCGGCGACCGGGCGGCCCTGGACGAGGCGTTCCGGCGGCTCCCCACCCATCCCAGCCGCGAGCGCCTGGAGAACTGGCGCGCCCTGGCCGACACCGGCGCCTTCGCGGACCTGGCCGAGGCGGTCATGGCGATGCACTACGACCCGGCCTACGACCGCGCCCGCGGCAAGCACGGCCGGCTTTCCCTGGGAACCGTGCCGCTGGCGCCCGCGGACCCGGCCAGCCAGGAGGCGGCGGCCGACGTTCTGGCCGCCCTGATCGGGCCACCATGATCGGGCCGCCCTGATCGGCGCGCTTGACGGCCGGACCCGGCGGCGCGACCCTGAACGCTGATAACTGACAAAGGGAGATCGCCATGGCGGACGGTTCGGTCGCAGGCGTCGTATCGCTGCAAGGCAGGGTCAGCGCGGAGGAGTGGCAGGCGCGGGTCGATCTGGCCGCCCTCTACCGGCTGGTGGCGCTCTATGGGTGGGACGACATGGTCTACACCCACATCTCGGCCCGCATTCCGGGAACCGACCACAACTTCCTGATCAATCCCTACGGGATGAGCTTCGACGAGATCACGGCCTCCTCGCTGGTGAAGATCGACCTGGACGGCAACATCCTCCAGGAGACGCCCTATTTCATCAATCCGGCGGGCTTCACCATCCACTCGGCGATCCACGCCGCTCGGGAAGACGCCCACTATGTGATGCACCTGCATTCCGACGCCGGCGTCGCCGTGGCGGCCCAGAAGGAGGGGTTGCTGCCCCTGACCCAGCACTCGCTGGTGGTGATGCCGCGGCTCACCTACCACGACTATGAAGGCATCGCGCTGAACCTCGATGAGCGCGAGCGGCTGGTGGCCAGCCTTGGCAGCAAGACGCTGATGTTGTTGAGAAATCATGGCACCCTGTCCGTGGGTTCGACCGCGGCCGACTGCTGGGTGGGCATGTACTATCTGGAGCGCTCCTGCACGATGCAGGTGATGGCCATGTCGGCCGGCCGCGACAACGTGCTGATCGCGCCGCAGGCCTCGCAGGACGAGGTCAAGGCCCAGACCGCCCGAGGCATCGGCGGCGCCCTGGCCTGGCCCTCCAGTCTGCGCAAGCTTGATCGCGAGTCCCCCGGCTACGACGCCTGAGGTCGTCAGCGCCTGCCATCAAGCCTCAGGTTTCAGAACCGCAACGCACGGCCATCCGCCTGTCACTGGACGAGGTGTATGGGGGGTCTGCAAGTACGCCCTTGAAATGTCAGTAGGCCGTCCGGCCGTTTCGGGCGAGCGGAGTCCGCGGTTTTGATCAGACGCCACTTCTTTCTCGTCGCCGCGGTGGTGATCCTGGGCCTGATGGCGATCGCGGCCGGCTACAAGCTGCTGAACCGGAAGGAAGCCGCCGGCCCCGGCGGCCCGGCGGCGACGGCGCAGGGCCCGGCGGCGCGCGGCGGACCGGGCGGCGCGGGCGGACGACGCGGTGGGTTCGGCGGGCCGCCCCTGGTGTCGGTCGTGGCGGTGCAGCCGCGCACCTTCGAGGATACCATCGAGGTGCTGGGCGTGGCCAAGGGTCGCCAGTCTGTCACCTTGACAGCGGCGGCGACCCAGCTGGTCGAAAAGGTGCGCTTCGTCGACGGCCAGCACGTCCAGCGCGGCGCGGTGCTTGTGGAACTCAAGGATACCGAACAGGACGCCGGCGCCGCCCAGGCTGAAGCCCGGCTCGTGCAGGCCCAGCGCGCCTACGACCGCTACAAGGCGCTCGGCGAAAAGGGCTTCGCTTCCAAGGCCGCAACCGACCAGTACGAGGCCGCGTGGCGCTCGGCCCAGGCCGATGTCGCCGCCGCCAAGGCCCGCCAGGCCGACCGGGTGATCCGCGCGCCGTTCGCCGGTGTGGTCGGCCTGTCCGACATCGCCCCTGGCGCCCTGGTCAACCCCGGCGCGCCGATTGTCACCCTTGATGACGTCTCGGTGATCCGCGTCGATTTCCAGGTGCCTGAGCGCTATCTGGCCCAACTGCATCCCGGCCAGACCCTGCTGGCCACGGTCGACGCCTTTCCCGGCGACACCATCGCCGGCCGCGTGGCCCGGCTGGACACCCGCGTCGATGAGCGCACTCGGGCGATCACCGCCCGCGCCGAATTCCCCAACGCCGGCGGCAAGCTGAAGCCCGGCATGCTGGTCCGCGTGGGCGTCTCCCGAGGCCAGCGAACCAGCGCCAGCGCCCCGGAATCGGCGGTTTCGGTCCAGGGCGAGGGCGCATTCGTCTATGTGATCCACCAGCGGCCTCCCACGCCTGGCAGGGCTGCCCCGACACCCATCGCCCCCGGCGGACCTGCCGTCCCCGGCGGGCCCGGCGCTCCCGGCGGCGCGGTCGCCATGGTCGAACAGCGTCCGATCGTCACCGGGGTGCGCCAGCAGGGCTTCGTGGAGATCCTCGATGGGGTGAAGCCGGGCGAACGTCTGGTCGCCGACGGGCTCAACAAGGTGCAGGCGGGCCAGCCCGTGCGCCTCTCGCCGCGGCCATCGATCATCACCACCTCTGGCGGTCCCCCCGCGGGCATGGCCCCCGGAGCCCACCCGCCCGGCGCCCGACCACCCGGAGGCCCGCGTCCGGAGGGCCGTCCGCCTGGCGCCATGACGGGAGGCCGGCCCATGGGCCCGCGGCCCACGCCATGATGCTCTCCGACATCTCTGTCCGCCGCCCGGTGTTCGCGGCGGTGGCGGCCATCATGCTGTGCGTGGTGGGCTTCGCCGCCTTCAGCTCCCTGACGGTCCGTGAACTGCCCAGCGTCGATCCGCCGGTGGTGGGCATCTCCACCAACTATCGCGGCGCGTCGGCCGAGGTGATCGAAGAGCGCATCACCGAGGTCATCGAGCGCCAGGTGGCCGGAATCGAGGGCATCGATCGGGTCAACTCCTCGTCGCGCGACGGCTCGTCGCGCATCAGCATCTCGTTCAAGCTGAACCGCAATCTCGACGCGGCAGCCAACGATGTCCGCGACGCCGTCAGCCGGGTCACCGCCCAGCTGCCCGAACAGGCCGACCCCCCGCAGATCCAGAAGGCGACCGCCGACTCTGCGCCGATCATGTTGATCAGCTTCACGTCCAAGACGATGAATCGGCTGCAGCTGTCCGACTACGCCCAGCGCTACCTGATCGAGCGTCTCTCCACGGTGCCGGGCGTGGCCAACGTGGGTCTCGGCGGCGCCCAGCTCTACACCATGCGCATCTGGCTGGACCCTGACGCCATGGCCGCCCGCGGTCTGACGGTCGAGGATGTCGAGACCGCGCTGACCTCCCAGAACGCCGAACTGCCGGCCGGATCGTTGGAGGCGCCGCGCAAGGACTTCACCATTCGGGTGCGTCGCGGCTATTCGACCCCCGCCGACTTCGCCAAACTTCCGATCGTGGCCGCGCGCTCGCCCGCCCAGGCGGCTGCATCGGCCGCCGTGGGCGGCGGCGCGGCCGGGGCCGGCGCGCCGCAGGGCCGCGATGTCGCCAGCGCAGCGTCCTCGCAGGGTTACATCACCCGCCTGAGCGACATCGCCCGCGTCGAGGAGGGGCCCGACGAGCGGCGGCGCATGTTCCGCACCAACGGTCTGGACCAGGTCGGCATCGCCATCTTCCGGCAGAGCCAGGCCAATGATCTGGAAATCTCCGACGGGGTGCGCAAGACCCTGGCCGATATCAACCAGGGCCTGCCCAAGGGCACCAAGTTGGTGGTCGGCGTCGACTACACCGCCTTCACCCGCCAGGCCATCCAGGAGGTCTGGATCACCATGGGATTCTCGCTGGGGCTGGTCGCCCTGGTGAACTTTCTCTTCCTCGGCACTTTGCGGGCCGCGATTATTCCTACGGTGGTGGCCCCGATCTGCATCCTGTCGACCTTCATCGTGCTGGCGCCGCTGGGGTTCTCGATCAACCTCTTGACCCTGCTGGCCCTGGTGCTGGCTATCGGCCTGGTGGTCGATGACGCCATCGTGGTGGTCGAGAATATCCAGCGCAGGGTCGACGATGGCGAACCGCCCATCGTGGCGGCCCAGCGCGGCGCGCGGCAGGTGTTCTTCGCCGTGGTGGCGACCACCATCGTGCTGATTTCGGTGTTCGCTCCGCTGATGTTCCTGCCTGGCTTCATCGGCCGGCTGTTTGTGGAACTCGCGGTGTCGGTGGCCGCGGCGGTAGGGTTCTCGGCGCTGCTGGCGCTCTCGCTGTCGCCGATGCTGGCGTCGAAGCTGCTGCGGCCCGCCAAGGGTGAGGGCTGGCTGGCGCGCAACGTTGATGCGGCTATGCACCGCCTAAAGACCTCCTATCACGCCTCGCTTGAGGGGATGCTGGGCCGCCGCGTGGTGTCGTTCGGCGCCTTCGCCCTGGTCGCGTTCCTGGCCATGGCGGCGTTCGTGATCTTCAACGCCCTGCCGCGCGAACTGACGCCGGAGGAGGATCGCCGGCGTGTCTCCATCAGCATCTCCGGCCCGGAGGGCTCGGGCTACGACTACACCCTGGCCGCCGCCCAGCAGCTGGAGCGCCGGATGATGGCCTATGTGAAGGACGGCACGCTGGACCGCTTCATCTTCTCGATGCCACGGTTCGGGGGCAATTCGTTCAATTCGGGCAGCGGCAACGGCATCCTGGCCGACGGGGCGAAGATTACCGCCCCGGAATTCGCCGCCAAGCTCAACCGCGAACTCGCCTCGATCACCTCGGTGCGGGCGATCATCTCGCCCGAGGGCGGACTCCAGCGCGGCGGACCTGGCAGCAGCGGCGGCGGGGGCTCCAGCTTGCAGCTGATCGCCACCGGCACGGACTATCCGGAGATCGCCCGATGGATGCAGCCGATCTTCGCCGCGGCGGGCGCCAACCCCAGCCTGGCGCGGCCGCGCCTGGACTATGAGCCGACCAGCCCGCGCCTGGTGGTGAATATCGACCGCGAAAAGGCCGCCTCGCTGGGCATTTCCGCCCAGACCATCGGCCGGGCGCTCGAGACCATGTTCGGCTCCCGTCGAGTGACCACCTACATCAAGAACGGCCAGGAGTACGATGTCCTGTTGCAGGCCGACCGGTCCCAACGTCAGACCGAGCAAGACCTCAACAAGCTCTACGTCCGCTCCAGCGCCGGCGAGGCCATTCCCCTAGCCAGCGTAGTCAGCACCCAGGTGCGCGGCGACACGCCCGACCGGCCCCGCGTCGACCGCCTGCGTTCCATCAGTCTCACGGCCCAGCTCAATCCCGGCTATTCCATGGGTGAGGCGATCGCCTTCTTCCGCGCCGAGGCGGCCAAGCAACCCGGGTCGGTGACCGTCAAGTGGGGCGGCGGCGCGCGTGACTATCTGGAAGCTTCGGGGTCGATCGGCCTGGCCTTCGGCATGGCCCTTCTGCTGGTGTTCCTGGTGCTGGCGGCGCAGTTCGAGAGCTGGATCCACCCGGCGGTGATCATGCTGACGGTGCCGGTGGCCGCAGTGGGTGGGCTGTTCGGGCTGCTGATGACCGGCTCGTCGATCAACACCTACAGCCAGATCGGGCTGATCATCCTGGTGGGGATCGCCGCCAAGAACGGCATCCTGATCGTCGAGTTCGCCAACCAGCTGCGCGACGAGGGCCTCAGCATCCGCGAGGCGGTGATCGAGAGCGCCTCACTGCGCCTGCGGCCGATCATCATGACCTCGATCTCGGCGGCGGCGGGTGCGATCCCGCTGATTCTCGAGGGCGGGGCCGGCGGCGAGGCGCGCAAGACCATCGGGGTGACCATTTTCTTCGGGGCGATCTTCGCCACCCTGGTGACGCTGTTCATCGTGCCGGTGTTCTACAATCTGCTGGCCCGGTTCACGAAGTCGCCCATGGCCACTGCCCGCCGGATCGAGGCCTTCGAGGACGCCGAGAAGTCCCGCGTCGCCAACGCGGCGGAGTAGCGAGGCTTCGTCACCGCCCTGGGCGGCGGCCACAATAGTTTAAGCGTTGGCGCCGCCCTCGGGGCGGCGGCCACAATAGTTTAAGCGCTGGCGCCGCCCTCGGGGCGGCGCCAGGGGTCTGCTACAAAAGGGGGGGTGTCAGACCCCTGGGCCCGTCCGGCAGCGGGGGGCGCTGCCCTTCGGATTGGGGTTGTCGAGTGCGACAGATGCTCGTCATCGACAGGTTCACTCTACCCCCCTGAACCTACGCGTCAAGGTTGTCCAAGCGCGAAATATTGCGCTTTCAGGGCGAATTTCTACTCCGGCTTGTAGCCGGTCTGCACCATCAGATAGGCGATGAGGTCTGTGCGATCCTTCGCGTCCTTCATGCCCGCGAAGGTCATTTTGGAGCCGGGGACCAGATCCTGCGGCTTGGCGATCCACGCGTCCATTTTCTCGGGTGTCCAGACGATGCCCGAAGCCTTCAGGGCGTCGGAGAACTTGAAACCGTCCCGGCCCTCGCCAGCCTTGGCGCCGAAGATGCCATAGAGGTTGGGGCCGGTCATGTTCGCGCCGCCCGACGCCAGGGTGTGGCAGGACTGGCAGAGCGCGAACTTCGCCTCGCCGTTGGCGATGTCGGCGGTCTTGTAGGGAGCGGGCAGGTGTTCCAGCGCCTCATGCTTCTCTTCCTCGCTGAGGGCGGGCGTGGCGACGGCGGGCGGGTTCGCCGTCGCGGTCGGCTGGGACCTGTTGCAGCCCGCTGTCAGGGCGGCGAGGGCGGTGGCGGCGAGGATCGGTCCCAGGCGCATGTAAGACTCCGGTTCAAAATCGCCGGCAAGCTAGCGTGGCCCTACGGCGATGCAAGGGCCGTCAGCGCCGCTTACGCCGCTCGCGTTGCACCGCCTCGTCCAGGGCCTGCAGGTAGCGCGAACGGTCGCCGGCCGCGAAGGGCCGGGGCCCGCCGGTGATCTCCCCGGTCGAGCGGATGTGCTCCATGATCGAGCGCTGGGCCAGGGCCGAGCCGATCGAGTCCGGCGTGAACGGCCGTCCGTTCGGCGCGATCGCTGCCCCGCCGGCCTTCAACACCCGGTCGGCCAGCGGGATGTCGTTGGTGACGCAGATGTCGCCAGGCTCCGTCTGCTCGGCGATCCAGTCGTCGGCCACGTCGGGCCCTGCATCGACGATCATCCGCTTGATCGACGGAGAGGCGGGGATCTGGATGAAGCTGTTGGAGACCACGAAGGTGGTCAGGCCATAGCGGGCGGCGACCTTGTAGGTCTCGTCCTTCACGGGACAGGCGTCGGCGTCGATGAAGATGCGCATCGCGCCCGCCCCTATAGGATTCCGCCCCGATGGCAACCGGCCGGGCCGGCGTGCTCTCGTCGGGACTGGCCCGCTACGGCGCTCCGTAGCGGTCGGGGACGTACATATCCGGCGGCACGGGTGGCGGGCGTATTCCGGGTGGCGCACCCGGTCAGGGAGTCTCACCGGCGCGCGCTGGACCTCGTCATAGGGAATCTCGGCCAGCAGGTGGCGGATGCAGTTCAGCCGCGCCCGCTTCATATCGACCGCCTCGACCACCCACCAGGGCGCTTCTGAGACGTGGGTGCGCTCCAGCATCACTTCCTCGGTGCAGAAGCCCATGACGCGCTCAACGCCCGCGCGATTGTACCAGGACCGGTCGAACAGCACGATCTCGCCGGCCGCCGGAAGGTGGGCCACATAGCGCTGGAAGCACCACTGGTACGCTCCCGCTCGCTGGGCGCGGGCAGGGCGACCCCGTCTGTCCCCGTCACCGCATCGATCCCCTTGGCGGCCACGACGCGGAAGCGCCCCCGGTACACCGGCACGACGATTTCGACGACGGATGCGGGCGATCCGACCTTCGCCTACACAGCGAAATTCGACATCGGGCGCGACCCGGACATGATGGGCAGCCCGCTGCGGGTCAAGTTTGGCGGCCTGTTTTCGTCACGCACGAAGAAACACGAAGAGAAGCTCTACGGCGCGACGCCGGCTCAGATCACCGTGTTCGGGCGGCCATTCACCTTCGACCAGATCCGCAATTTCAAGCCGTACCAGGCCGAGCTCGCCCTCGGGTACACCTTCAACTACTTCTCCAAGGACGCCGTAGATCGGATCGCCAACGAGTACCTGAAGGCTGGAATCCTCACCCGCATCGACACCAATGCCAACTATTTCCGCGTTCAGGAGGAGATCCTCTCAGGTTACGCGATGGGCACGTGGGACCAGGACTGGGGCAACATGGTCGTGGGCATGCGGGTCGAGCGCAGGAAGAACAGCGGCAGCGCGTTCGGCGGCGTCGGCGCGGCCAACACGCTGTTATCGGCCTCGACGGCGACTTTGAATGGTACATACAGCCGCGCAGCTACTTCTCCTTCGGCGTCTACGACAAAGACCTGAAGGACGTGCTGTTCAACCAGGCGGGGGTATTCGGCCGCGACACCTTGAACACCGGCGGCGTCGATCGTTGAGGCTACTCGCTCGACACGCTGCGGAACGGTGGCAAGGGCCACCTGCTTGGCGCCGAAGCGGCGATCGCGCAGTCCGTTGAGACCTACCTTTAGGGCAAGGGCCTGACGGTCCCGGTCACCAACGGCGACGGCTATTGGGACGATGACGAGGAAGTCGATCTGTCGATCCGCTACCGGATCAATGGCAACTTCGAGTGGACCTTCGACGCGGTGAACCTGACCAACGACCCTGGCCGCCGATATGGTAACGACCCGGGCCACTCCATCGAGTACGAGCGGTTCGGACGCGGCTACATCATGGGTCTGAACTTCACCTTTTAGGTTTTGGCGGAGGTTGGCGCATGCGCATCATTCTGGGGTCGGTAGCCGTCATTGCCGTGGCCTTCGCGGGCGGCGCGGGGGCCCATGAGGGCCATCACGCGATCCACCTCCCGGGGCCCGCGGCCGGCAAGGTGGGAACCGAGGCCGATCCCGTCAAACGCCGGTGGCTTGCGGGGGACCATCACGTCCACAGCCGCTACAGCGTGAGCTGGACGCCTTCGGCTGACGGCAAATCGCCGCCGGTCGCCGTGCTTGCGGGGGACGCGCGCTACCCGATCCCGACCAATGCGGCCATGGCCGCCCGGCACGGCCTGTCGTGGATGGTCGCGACCGATCATGGCGGGCCGAACCATTCCAAGATCGCCCGCGATCAGGCCTATCCCGAACTGCTGGACGCGCGCCGCAAAACGCCGGGCCTGATCCAGTTCTACGGGATGGAACTCGACACCCCCGGCGCCGACCACTCCAGCCTCATCGTCCCGCACTCGCCCGGAGAACGGCAGGTGCTGTTCGACATCGAAAGCCAGTTCTCCAAGCGCGACGCCTGGCCGCTGGACCCGGCGCGCGACAGCGAGGCGCGCATGGTGGAGGCGCTGAAGCATATGCGGGACATCGCCGCGCCGCCGGTGGTGATCGCCAACCACCCGTCGCGGTCGGCCAAGGGGCTCGGCATCTACGGCCTGACGAGCCCGGCCGAACTGCGCGACTGGAACGACGCCGCGCCGCAGGTGGCGATTGGGATGGAGGGTTCGCCAGGGCACCAGGCCGGCACCCTCAAGGCTGACGGTTCCACCGATCCCGAGGACGTTCGCGGGGCGTACAAGAACGCGGCCACGATGGGCGGGTTCGACCAGATGACCGCAAGGTTGGGCGGGTTCTGGGATTCCATGCTGGGCGAGGGACGCCGCTGGTGGATCACCTCGACCTCGGACTCACATCGCCACTACACCGACGGCGGCAACGACTTCTGGCCGGGTGAGTACGCGAAGACCTACGTCCGCGCCGTCAAGGACTACGGCGACATCCTGGACGGTCTCCGCGAGGGGCGGGTGTTCGTCACGACCGGCGACCTGATCTCCGAGCTTGAGGTGACGGCGCAGGCGGCGGATGGCCACGGCCCGCGCGCGGATATCGGTGGCCGCCTGAAGGCGGCCCGCGGGTCAGACGTGACGATCGTCATTCGCGTGCGCGATCCAGCCGGCGTGAACTTTGGCGGGAGACGGCCCGAGGTGGCGCGGGTCGATCTGATCCGCAGCGAAATCGGCGGGCCCGCGGCGGATCGGACAAGCGACCGAAACGCCCGCGCGCGCATCGAGAAGCGCTTCTATCCGATTGACTGGGTGCGAGAGGGCGATCGCCTGTCGATGACCGTCACGCTGCGCAACGTCACTGAGCGCACCTATGTGCGCGTGCGCGGGACGAGCGGCCTGGAGTTGGAACCGACGCCGGACCCGGTGGGCGAGGACCCCTGGTCAGACCTCTGGTTCTACGCCAACCCGGTCTTCATCGATCCTTCCTGACGGCGGCTACTCCAGGTACTTGGCGCGCAGTTTTGCCAGGTCGGCGGGCCCGACCCCGAGTTCTTTTTCGAGGTAGGCGTCCACCGAGCCCCAACGCGCTTCTACCTCGGCCAGTGCGAACTGCAGCAGCGGCGCGTGTTGGGAGTCATAAAGCGGCTGGGGTTTGCGGGCCTGCGGATCCTGTTGGTAGCCGGCGAACATCGCCGCCGTAGGGTTCGCGGCGACCGTCGCGGGGTCGAAGCGGGGCATCTCATATTCCGGCCGCCGGTAGGTAGTCGACAGGTGGTAGTCGGCAAACACGACGTCGCGCGGTACGCCCAGCGCGGTCAGGATCATGGCGCTGGCGAAGCCGGTGCGGTCCTGGCCAGCCGAGCAGTTGAACTCCAGCGCGCCGTCCCCGTCGATGAGGCTTTGGAACAGCACGCGAAGCTGCGGGGCCAGCACGGTCGGGAAACGACGGTAGACCTCGTGCATCCGTGCGTCGCCCTGGGGCAGGGCGCTTTGCGCGCCCATCAGGGTGTCCATCGAATAGCCGACGGCGGTGTAGCGGACGCCATTGATCCGGGTCGGCGCGAGAACCCGTTCCTCGCTGGACCTCAGATCGACGATCTCGCGCAGACGCAGGCCAGCCAGCGTGGCGAGGTCCGCGTCGGTCAGCATCGGCGTCCCGCCGGACCGATAGATCAGGCCCCAGCGCACGTGTTTTCCACCGGCTGCGGAGTAGCCGCCGAGGTCGCGGAAGTTCGAGCCCTGTTTCAGCGGCAGGACCCGTTCGGCCACCCGCACCACCCTGCCGTCGCCGTGATCGCGCAGCAGGATGTAGGGTCGGGCGTTCGGCGCCGCGGCCAGCTCGAAGCGGCCCGTGCGATTGGCTTCCGACACCCGCCTTGCCGCCTTCAGCGGGGCGTCGGGGCGATCGGAGACATAGACGTCCACCGGGTCGGTGTCGGTCCAGGTGACGGCGATCCGGTCCGGGGCTGTCCGCTGCGCCTGGCTGTCGGCGACGAGCGCCCAGGCGGTGGCCGGAAGCCCGGCGAGCAGGGCGAGGGACGATGTGAACGCGGCGAACTTGATGTTCAAGGGGAGCCCTCCTCAGGCATCCGACGGGTAGCGTGCGCCCGGTGACAGTTGCATGGGCGCGGACTCGCGGGCGGCGCCGCACAAGCCGGGAGCGTGGTTTGGTTTCGTCACGCGGCTGTCATGGCCGCGACATGCCCGACGATCATTCGTAGCCCCGGCGCCCCAACCTCAGCGGGCGATGCGGTGGTGTGCATGGCCGAAACAGCGTGGCGCTGGGTGGCGATACTGGGCGCCCTGGCGCTGACGGCCTGCGGCAAGCCGCAGGCCACGGCATCGGGAGATTGGCGCGCCGGGATGAAAGTGCTGAAGATGGCCGTCAGCGGCAACAACGACGACCCGATGCTGGTCCGTCGTCGCGGGGCCTATCGCGACCAACTCTCCAAGGCGCTGGGCATGCCCGTGCGCCTCTACGAATCCTCCGACTACAACGGCGTCATCCAGGCGGTGTCCTCGGGCCAGATCGATGTGGCCCAGATAGCCGGCGGAGGCTACGCCAACGTCGATGCCCAGGTCGGCGACAAGGTCGCGCCAATCCTCACGCCGCGGCAGGCGGAGGGCGAGACCGGTTACTACTCAGCCCTGGTTGTGCGCGCCGACAGCCCGGTGAAGACCCTGGCTGACATGCGCGGCCGGTCACTTGGCTATATCGATTACAACTCGACCTCGGGCTACCTCTATCCCCGCGCCAAGCTGCGCCAGCAGGGCATCGATCCCGACACGTTCTTCGGCAAGACCAGCTTCGCCGGCGCCCATACCCAGGCGGTCATGGCGCTGGCCAACGGGCAGTTCGACGGGACGTTCCTGCAGGCCAGCGGGGGTGACCCGCAGACCGGTTTCACCCGCGGTCCTCTGCGCACGATGGCCCGGCGCGGTCTGATCGATCTGAAGGACTTCCGCGTCGTATGGACGGTGGGGCCGATGCCCAGCGAAGCCACGGTCGTGCGCACCGACCGACCTCAGGCGATGATCGACGCCGTACGCGGCGCCATGGCGGCCTTGCCCTACGACGAACCGGAACTGTGGCCTGAGATCGGCCAGTTGGACGGGTCCGCCCTCACCGCCGTCAATCGCGAACACTACAAGGACATTATCGAGCTGCGGCGAGCGGAGCTAGCGCAGCGGCGCGGCGGAGGCCGGCCGTGAGGCGGCTGTTGGCTGGACTGGCCGCCGCGGTTCTGAGCGCCGGCGCAGCGCACGCGTCGCCTTTGCGGATTGCTGTCATTGGCGCCGGCCCCACCGGCTGCAAGGCTTTGGATTCCACCGCACCCGCCGGTGAGCGCGCCTATCACGCCCATCTGGCCAAACGGCTCGGCGTCGAGGTCCTCAAGTGTCCCGTCGCGACGCCGGCCGCCGCCGCCGCCGCACTGGCGGCCGGGCAGGTCGATCTGGCCATTCTGGACCCGCCTGCCTTCGCCCCCATCCGGACCACGACCCGCGCCATCCTCACCGTACGCTCAGATGGCGCCGCGAACCGTATCCCGGTGGTCCTGGCGGTTCGCGCCAGCGACCCTCGCCGTACGCTCGCCGGCTTGAAAGGCGCGCGCCTGGCCTTCGGAGGCCGCAGCGCCGCGGGCCTCGACACGCCTCGCGCCATGCTCGCCGCCCACGGCGCGCCCAAGGGCTACTTCCGTGAGGAGATCGACGGCGACGGCGAGGCCGCCATCGATCGTCTGCGGGCCGGACAGGTCGATGCCGTGGCGGTCCACGCCGCCGCGTGGCAGCGGGTCTGTGGATCTGTGTCACCGAAGGATCCCGATCCGTGCCGCGACGTGTTCGTGGTCATGAAAGCCCGGCCGCGCGCCGAGCACGCCCTGGTCGCGCGCCGCGACATGCCGCTGGAGCTGCGCTACCGGCTGATCGGTATCCACATGGCCCTGCATCTGGAAGCACCGGCGGCCTTCGCCTACGCCGCCGGTTGGGCAAGGTCGCCCGCCGAGTTCCAGCCCGCCGAGGCCGAGGCGTTGACCTTGGCCGTCCTCAAGTAGCCGGCATGGACACCGCGCCCGCCGTCGAGACGTTCGAGCGCCTGCGTCGCATCACCCTGCGGCGTCAGCGGCTGGAGGCGGCTGTCGGGCTGCTCGCTTTCACCGTGGTGCTGGTCGTAGCCTTCCAACGCAGCCAGTTCTTTGGGGCGGAGATCGGCGGGGACCCGCTCGGGCGCATTCTGACCTTTCTGGATCGCATGGTCCCGGACCTGCGCGGCGAGGTCCTGTTCGAGGGTCGCCAGCAGGGGGGCTCGCTGGCCTGGTGGTATTATGACCTGCCCGTCTGGCTACGGGCCGGCTGGCAGACTGTCGAGATGGCCGTGCTGGCGACCCTCGCGGGCGCGATCGCCGCGATGCTCGCGAGCTTTCTATGCGCCCGGAACCTGATGCCTTACGCCCCGGTCCGTTTCGCTGTCCGTCGCATGCTGGAGGTGATCCGCACGCTGCCGGACCTGATCGTGGCCCTATTCCTGGTGGCGGCCTTCGGGGTCGGGCCACTGGCCGGGGTCGTAACCCTGGCCCTTTCGACCTTCGGCAGCCTCGGCAAGCTGTTCGCCGAGATCAATGAGCAGGTCGATCCGCGACCGCTGGAAGGCCTCGACGCCAGCGGCGCCGGTTTCATGCGTCGGATTCGCTTCGGCGTCGTGCCGCAGGTGCTGCCAAACTACGCATCCTACGCTCTGATCCGCCTGGAAGGGAACGTGGCAGCCGCCGCGGCGCTGGGCATTGTCGGGGCCGGGGGGATCGGCGTCGAGCTGCAGCGGGCCATCACCTACACCGAGTTCGAGACCTATCTCGCGATCCTGCTGCTGATCGTGGGGATGATCTTCGCGATCGATATCGCGTCGGAGTGGATACGCCATCGCCTGATCGGGCTGGGAGGGGCGCGATGACGCCGGACGCCTACGCCCGCGCCCGCGCCGCCGCGCCACGCGCCATGCAGCCGGCCTGGAAATCGCAGGCGGTCCAGCTGGGGTTCGCCCTGATGGCCGTCGCCGCTCTGGCAGGAATGGCCATCGACCTGGACCTGCGGGGCGCCGCCTTCGTGGCCGGTCTGAGCAAGCTGGCGCGACTGGCGTCCACCATGGTTCCCCCCAGCGACGGAGGGGACCTGGCGCGGATCGTGCGCGCCCTGGCTGAGACCTTCGCCATGGCCTTCGCGGGCACGGTGATCGCCGCCGTGGTCGCGCTCATCCCGGGAATCGTCGGAGCCAAGACCGTCGTCGCGCAGCCGGCCCTGCATTTCGGCTTCCGCCGAATGCTCGACATGTTCCGGGGCGTGCCGGCCTTGGTCTGGGCGCTGATCTTCGTGGCAGCGTTCGGGTTGGGCCCGTTCGGCGGCGTGCTGGCCCTGGCGCTGGCCGACATTCCCAGCCTGGCCAAGCTCTACGCTGAAGCCATCGAGAACTGCGACGACCGGCCGATGGAAGGCCTTCGGGCGTCGGGGGCAAGGCCGCTGGCGGTACTGCGCCTGGGCCTGCTGCCGCAGGTAGCGCCGATCATGGCCAGCCAGACGCTGTTCTTCCTGGAGAGCAACTTCCGCCATGCCGCGGTGCTGGGGATCGTCGGCGCCGGTGGCATCGGCTTCGAGCTGGAGGAGCGTATCCGGATCTACGCCTTCGACGAGATGGCCTTCATCGTGATCCTCTACGTGATCTGTGTCGCCGTGCTCGACACCGTCTCGCAGCGGGTCCGCGCCAGGCTGGCCTGACCCGACAAACCGCCGGCTCGTCGATCCCGGCCGTCGCCCTGCCGTCACGCCGGCGTCACCGCCCGCGCCTACCATCTGGCATCAGTTGAGAACGGAGGACCGATGCTCGAACTCCAGGGCGTCAGCAAACGCTTCGGCGACACCCTCGCCGTGGACAATGTCTCCTTCGCCTGCGGCCGCGGCGAGTTCATCGGCATCATCGGCCGGTCCGGGGCGGGAAAATCGACCCTCCTGCGCACCATCAATCGCCTGTCCGAGCCGTCGGCGGGTCGCGTTCTGTGGGAAGGGCGGGACGTTGGGCTGCTGAAGGGCGCGGAGCTGCGCCGCTGGCGGCGGCGGTGTGCGATGATCTTTCAACAGTTCAACCTTTGTCCACGTCTGGACGTGATCACCAACGTCCTGGTGGGCGTCGTGGCCGAGCGTTCGCTGGCGGCGTCCCTTTTCAAGGCCTTCCCGGCGTCCGACCGGGCCCAGGCGATCCTGGAACTCGACGCTCTCGACATGGCCCCCGCCGCCCTGCAGCGCGCGGGCACCCTGTCCGGTGGGCAACAGCAGCGGGTGGCGATCGCACGCGCCATGATGCAGCAGCCGGACCTGGTGCTGGCCGATGAACCCGTCGCCTCGCTCGACCCCGTCAATGCCGAGGTCGTCATGGAAGCCCTGCAGCGCATCTGCCTGGAACGTCGCACCCCGGTGATCGTCAACCTCCACAGCCTGGAGATCGCGCGCCGCTACTGCACCCGGGTGCTGGCGATGGCCAAGGGCGCGGTGGTCTATGACGGCCCACCACAGGGTCTGACGCCCCCCGTGCTGGACCGGATCTATGGAGCCCGCAACGGCCGGCCGGTCGCCGAGCCGCTGGCGGTTGTGGAGGCTGCGTGATGGCTCTGCGTCTGGCCAACCGTCCGCTTGAGCCCGGGGACCGCTATTTCGAGCGGTACACGGCCCCAGAAGACGGCTCCCATCCTTCCGATCCGGCGATCCATGCCGACGCGACGGTGCATGACTGCGTGCTGGGAATCTGGACCCGCGTCGGCGCCCGCACCAGCCTGTCCGAGGTCTCGATGGGCGCCTACAGCTACATCGTCAACGACGCCTCGGCGACCTATGCCGAAATCGGCAAGTTCTGCTCCATCGCCCGTGATGCGCGGATCAACCCCGGAAACCACCCAACCTGGAAGGCCGCGCTGCACCATTTCACCTACCGGACGCGCTCGTACGACCTGGGCCCGGAAGACGACCTGGAGTTCTTCGAGTGGCGCCGCGCGCACCGCTGCACCCTGGGCCACGACGTCTGGATCGGCCATGGGGCGACGGTCCTGCCGGGTGTGAGCATCGGCACGGGTGCGGTGGTCGGCGCAGGCGCCGTGGTGTCAAAGGACGTCCCGCCGTTCACGATCGTGGGCGGTGTGCCGTCGAAGCCGATTCGGGAACGCTTCCCAAAGGCCGTCTGCGATGGTCTGCTGCAACTCGCCTGGTGGGATTGGGACCATGACCGACTTCGCGGCGCGATCGAGGACTTCCGACACCTCGACGCTGATGCCTTCGTCGAGAAACACAGCTGACGGCGGTCGTCTGATCCTGGTCGTCGGGCCCTCGGGCGTGGGCAAGGACACCCTGATCGACGGCGCCCGTGGGGCGCTTGCCGCCGATCCGGCCGTTGTCTTCGCCCGCCGTGAGATCACCCGGCCCGCCGACGCCGGTGGCGAGGATCACGCGTCAGTCGATGAGGCGACGTTCCAGGCGCGGCGCGAGGCGGGTGGCTATCTGCTGGCCTGGGAGGCCCACGGCCTGGGTTACGGTCTGCCGGCTGAGTTGGCCGGTGACCTGGCGGTCGGGCGGACCGTCGTCGCGAACGCCTCCCGCACGGTCCTGGACACGGCCCGGGACCTGTTCGCATCCGTACGGGTGATCTCGATCTCCGCCAGCCCCGCGACCCTGGCCCGGCGGCTGGCCGCCCGGGGCCGAGAGGACGCGGCCGAGATCAAGGCTCGACTGGCGAGGGCCGATCTCTTCACGGCCCAGGGCGACGACGTCGTTGAGGTGCCGAACGATGGGTCTTCCATCGACGGCATAGCCGCCCTGGTGGCGGCGATTCGAGGTTAGAGCGTTCGTCGCCTAGGTCGGATTGGTCTCCGCGGCGACCGATGCGGGGAAGGCCACGCGCTCGATGATGTCGAAGGGCGCGGCGCGGTCCAGTTGGCGAAAGATCGCGATGGCGTCGAAGCGATGCAGGCCGGTCTCGGCGGCGAAGTGATCGCGCAGCACGGACAACACGCGGGCCCGGACCGTGTCGTCTGCGATCGAGCCCGTCAGGGTCATGTGAAAGCGGAAGTCTTCGAAAACGTAGGGATAGCCCCAGGCCTCCAGCCGCCCATCCTGGATGGTGGTGAGCGGCGCCCGGCGGCGGCGGGCGAGGTCGGCATCGCAGAGCGGCGCGCGGAATGACTCGAAGGCGCGGACGCAGGTGGCGTGCAGCGCCTGCATCTGCGCCTCCCCATCCTGCAGCCGGAACGCCAGAAAGCGACCCAGCGCGGCGGGTGCGATAGAGGCGTCGAAGGCTGTCATGCTGGCGGCAAAGGCCTGGCCGGCGGCGAGCAGGTCGCCTTCGGCCATGCCCGGCGACAGCTCGAACGGCGCCTTCAGCGTGGCATGGAAGCCGTAGTGGCGCGGGGCTGCCGTCAAGGCCTCAACGTCGAAGCCGGTGAGGGCCGGGAGGTCTGGTCGCGGCATCGTCCGGCCGGATATGGCGTCCCGCCCCAGCCAGGCCGAGGCCTTGATCCAGAGCGCGGACCCGGCCTCCGGCGCGTAGTAGATTGCGTAGCGCGCGGTCATGCGATGCGCAGGCCCTGACGCCAGACCTCTTTCGGCACGGGCCAGCCATCGGTACGACGCGCCACCCGGACCAGATCAGCGCGTTGTCCAGGCGCGATTTCACCGCGGTCGGTAAGGCCGACTTTCCGCGCCGGGGTCGCGGCCACCGTTGCCAGGGCTTTCTCCGGCGCCCAGCCGAAATCGTCGATCAGCATGAAGGCGGAGCGAAGCATCGAAAGCGGCACATAGTCCGAGGCCAGGATGTCGAGCATGTCGGCCTGCGCACACGCCCGGGCCGAAAGATTGCCCGAATGCGAAGAGCCGCGCACGAAATTCGGCCCGCCCATGCAGATCGCCATGTCGTATACCCGAGAGTGGGCGGCGGCCGCGAGCGTGACTGGGAACTCGGCGATCACGCAGCCGTCGGCGTGCGCCTCGTCGACGTGCTCGATCGTGGCGTCGTCGTGGGCGCACAGCGGCACGCCATAGGCGCGCGCCATCGCCACGACGCTACGGCGGTTGGCGTGGGCGGCCGACGGATCGCGGCCCATGTGGCGGTCGGAGAGGATTTCCTTCACGTCGGCCTCGCTGTGGCCACCGGCCAGCAGACGGCTCTGCAGACCGGCCACGTCTGTCGTCTGCCTCTGTCCGGGCGTATGGTCCATCACCGACAGCAGCCGCAGGCGCGCGTTGTCAACGTGCGGTTCCAGCAGGTCCAGCAACTCGGGGTTGGTCACTTCGCAGCGCAGGTGCAGCAGGTGCTCTGCCCGCAGGGCGCCATCGGCCGCAGCCTGGTCCATCGCCGCGATCATCGGCCCCAGCGAAGTCCGCCGATCGAGGCCGTCCTTCATGCCGTGCAGGCTTAGCGAATCCAGCACCGTGGTGATTCCGGCCGAGGCGCACTGGCCGTCGTGGGCGAGGGCGGCGCCATAGCCGTCCCACAGGGCGCCGGGCCTGGGCTGGTAGTGACGCTCCAGGTTGTCGGTGTGGATATCCACCAGACCCGGGACCAGCCAGTCGGCGCCCCAGTCCTCGTCGCGGCAACTCGCCGCGGGCTTGCCATCGACGGCGACAATCTCGCCGTCGCGGATCACGACCTCGCCACAGATCAACCCCTCTGGGGTGACGATCGCCTGGGAGTGAATGCGCCGTTCCATGTGCTTTCTAAGCCGCCGCTTTGAATTCGCTGACTGAGAACAGCCGCGTCGCCACCGCGTCGCGTACGTCGTGGTCGTGGAAGATGCCGATCATCGCAGCGCCGCGGTCCAGCGCCTGCCGGATCAGCTGCACGACGATGGCCCGGTTCTCCGCGTCGAGAGAGGCGGTGGGCTCGTCCAACAGCATGACCGGATAGTTGCGGATGAAGCTGCGGGCGATGTTCACCCGCTGCTGCTCGCCGCCGGAGAAGGTGGCCGGCGGCAGGTCCCAGTGCGCGCGGGGGAGCCGAAGCGCCGCGAGCAGGGTTTCGGCGCGGGCGCGGGCTTCCTCGAGGCTGACCCCGTTCTCCAGCAGCGGCTCCATGACAAGCCGCAGGGTCGGAATGCGTGGGATCACCCGCAGGAACTGGCTGACATAGCCCAGCGTCCGGCGACGTACGTCGATCACCTGGTGCGGCTGCGCGCGGGTGATGTCCAGATAAGCATCGTCGTGCAGCACGCGCACGGCGCCCTGGGTTGGCAGGTAGTTGCCGAAGATCGAGCGCATCAGGGTGGACTTGCCGACCCCGGATTCGCCGGCCAGCACGACACATTCGCCCGAAGCGACTTCTAAGGTGAGGCGTTCGAACACCGGGATCGCCGCGCCGTCGGCATTGTGCAGCACGAAGGTCTTGGCGAGGTCTTCGACGATGATCAGAGGGGAGGTCATGGGGGGACTCACAGGGGCGGCCCTAGATCTGCAGGACGGAGGAGACGAGAAGCTGGGAGTAAGGGTGCTGCGGGTCGTCCAGCACCTGGTCGGTGAGGCCGGTCTCGACGACGTAGCCGCTCTTCATGACCATCAGTCTGTCGGCCATCAGCCGGGCGACGGCCATGTCATGGGTGACGATGATGACCGCGAGCCCCAGGTCGCGCACCAGCTCGCGCAGCAGGTCCAGCAGGCGCGCCTGCACCGAGACGTCGAGGCCGCCGGTGGGCTCGTCCATGAACACCAGCCGGGGGCCGTGGATCAGGTTGCGGGCCACCTGGATGCGCTGCTGCATGCCGCCGGAGAAGTGCCGCGGTTTGTCGTCGATGCGCCCAATGTCGAGCTCGACCCGCTCCAGCCACTCGATCGTCGCCGCGCGCATCTTGCCGTAGTGGCGACCGCCCAGGTTCATCAGCGGCTCGGCGACGTTGGCGCCGCCCGATGCGCGCATGCGCAGGCCGTCGCGTGGGTTCTGGTGGACGAAGCCCCATTCCTCGCGCTGCATCCGCCGCCGGTCGGGTTCGGACAGGCCGTAGATGTCAGCGGGGCCGAAACGGCTGGTGTCGAACTCGACCTGGCCGGCGCTCGGAGGGAGGCGCCCGGAGATGCAGTTGAGCACCGTGGTCTTGCCCGACCCGCTCTCGCCGACGATCCCCAGCACTTCGCCGGGGCGAATCTCGAACGACACATCTCGGCAGCCGACCACATGGCCGTACCATTTGGTCAGGCCGTCCACCCGCAGCAGCGGGGTCGCCTCGATGGCCTTATGGGCATTCTGGGCCATTGCGTTCATCAGGCGGGTTCCGCGACGGGACTTGCGACAGCAGGCGGGCCGCCTTCGAGATGGGCCAGCGCATGGTCGCCCATCGTCCCAACGTGGCCGGACGCGCGGCGCTCCGCGCAGAAGCAACTGTCGGAGCAGACGAACATCCGCTCGCCCGCGTCGTCCAGGATCACCTCGTCGAGGTAGGAGTCCTCTGCGCCGCAGAGGGCGCAGTTCTCCTCCCAGGTCTGGGTCTCGAAGGGGTAGTCCTCGAAATCGAGGCTGCGGACGCGGGTGTAGGGCGGCACCGCATAGATGCGCTTCTCGCGGCCCGCTCCGAACAGCAGGATGGCCTCGTTGTCGCCCAGCTTCGGATTATCGAACTTGGGGATCGGCGAGGGGCTCATCAGGTAGCGCTCCTCGATCATCGTGGGGTAGCCCACGGTGTTGGCGATGTAGCCGTAGGCCGAGACGCTCTCGTAGAGCGAGACGTACTGCAGGCCATATTCCTCGTAGGCGTGCATGGCCCGGGTCTCGGTTTCCCGCGGCTCCAAGCCCCGCAGCGGCTCCGGCTGCGGCACCTGGAAGACCAGAATCTGGCCTTCTTTCAGCGGCTTTTCCGGGATCCGGTGGCGGGTCTGGATGATGGTCGCCTCGGCCGTTTCCTCGGTCACCGCCACATCGGCCACCTGCGCGAAGAAGCGGCGGATGGAGACGGCGTTGGTGGTGTCATCGGCGCCCTGGTCGATGCACTTGTAGACGTCGTCGGGCCCGATGATCGCGGCTGTCAGCTGGATGCCGCCCGTACCCCAACCGTAGGGCACCGGCATCTCGCGGCTGCCGAACGGGACCTGATAGCCGGGGATCGCCAGCGCCTTGAGGATGGTCCGGCGGATCATCCGTTTCGTCTGCTCATCCAGGTAGGCGTAGTTGTAGTAGCGCCCAGTCCTGTTTGATCCTTGGGTATTCGATCCGGAACTCATTCCGCGGCTTCCTTCATCGCGGTCTCGCGCGCCGCGTATTCGCGCCGCAGCCGGCGGACCAGCTGCAGGTCGGCCTGGAAATCGACGTAGTGGGGCAGCTTCAGGTGCTGCACGAAGCCGGAGGCCTCCACATTGTCGGAATGATAGAGGACGAACTCCTCGTCCTGGCAGGGGGCGGCGTTGTCGAGTTCGGCCGCGTCCCGGAGCGCCCGATCGACGATCGCCATCGACATCGCCTTGCGCTCGCAGTGACCGAACGTCAGGCCGTAGCCGCGGCCGAATTCCGGCGCCTTTTCCATGCCGCCGGTGACCGTGGAGATCATCTGGCATTCGGTGAGGGTCAGCTCACCGATCTCGATCGGGAAGCCAAGTTCATCGGGCGCGAACTCGACCGCCACCTCACCCAGCCGGATCTCGGCGCAGAGCGGGTGGGTTGAGCCCCAACCGCGTTGGGAGGAATAGGCCAGGCTGAGCAGGAAGCCCTCGTCGCCGCGTGCGAGCGCCTGCAGGCGCTGGTCGCGCCCGGCCGGGAAGGTCATGGGCTCCCGGCTCAGGTCGAAGGGCTCGGGCGCATCTGCGGCGGGCGTTGGGTCGGTCTCGAGAAGGCCCTCGTGGTCAAACACCGAGGCGATGGTCGACATCGGATAGGGCTGGGGCTCGATCGCCTGGAGCGCAGGCTCAATCGGCCCCCCGCCGTCGGCGGCCAGGGTGAAGTCGAGCAGGCGGTGGGTGTAGTCGAACGTCGGGCCCAGCACCTGGCCGCCCGGGATATCCTTGAAGGCCGCGGATATGCGTCGTCGCACCGACATCTGGCCGGTCTCGACCGGTTGCGAATAACCGAACCGGGGCAGGGTGGTGCGGTAGGCCCGCATCAGGAAGATGGCTTCCGGCAGGTCGCCCCGCGACTGCTTTACCGCGAGCGCGGCCAGGTCGCGGTCGTAGCAGGAGCCCTCGCTCATCACCCGATCCACAGCTAGCGACAGCTGCTCGCGCACCTGATCCACGCCGACCTCGGCCACGGTGGGGTCGCCGCGGCGATCCTCCGCCAGCCACCGGTGAGCGTTGGTGATCGCGGCCTCGCCGCCCTTCACCGCCACATAGGCCATGCTCAGTCTCCCTTGATCGTGACGCGGGTGGAACGCGGCAGCGCCGTCAGCAGGCCGCCAGCGACGAACAGCAGATCGACGCCCAACTGGAAGCGGGCGTTGTTCGCCTGCACCTGGGGCCAGAAACCGTCCTGCAGGCCGGTGGGCGCGATCGTCGCCCGCACCTTTATGCCCGGGCCTGACAGACAGGCGCTGCGCCCGCCGACCAGCGCCGCCACCTGGATCACCAGGGTGGTGGAGCGATCAGGATACTTGGCGTTGCCGGGATTGAAGGCGCTGAGCGGCGGGCAGGCCAGGGGCTCGGCGATCATTGCAAAGGCCGCCTCGGCCGGGGCCTGGGTCAACGGGCAACCGCAGTGGAAGCGGATCCAGTCCTCGATCGGCCCGCCACGGATGGTCGGGTCGAGCCACACCGGCGTCTCGAAGTCGAACAGCGTGAGGGCTATCGCGCCCGCGGCCCGGTCGAGCCCCTCGGGCGCCTCGGGCGCGCTTGAGAGGTCCTGGATCGTGCCAGGACGGGCGACGGCGTCCATCACCCTCCGGAAGGCCGCCTGAGAGTCGATGGTGGGGTCAGCGAAGCCGGGCGCGATCTGCGTCAGGTCGAGAGCTGCGACAGACATCAGGCGGGGCTCCGGGTGCGGACCATGGTGAAGAAATCGACCTTGGTGGCGGCGGCCTTGCGGGCGGCGGTGTCGCGGCGGCGGGCCTGGGCATCGGCGAGCCTGGCCACCATCCTGTCCTGCACGGCTGGGCGCAGGCTCGGCGACTGCATCATGGCGTCCACCGCGGCCGCGATCTCGGCGTGTCGCCGGTCGCGACCGGCGACGTAGCTGAGACCGGTCTCGCCGCTGTCGAGCCGGACCGCGGCGCGGGTCACCGTCATCTCGCCAAGATTGAAGGCGTCGCCCGTGCCGCCCATGCGACCGCGCACCATCACCATGCCGATTTCCGGCGCCCGGAGGGCGCGGAATGCCGGCCGCGCCGGCAGGGCGTCCCACGCGGAGATGACCTCGTCGGCTCTCGCCTTGGCCAGGACCGACAACCAGCGCCGCCGTTCCACGGTAGTTTCAGCAACCGCCTCGATCGACATTCTCAACCTCGACAACTTCTCTTTTTGTTGAATTCTTCTGTATCTACTGATAGATGTTCTTTCAGTATTCAACAAACGATGGATCGTGAATTTTCTGCTAAATAAGTAAAACTTGTCTATCTGAATGTCGTAAGATTGATAAATGCTGTTGCTAGAGTGTGGCTATGTCCCTCTGGCAAGATATTTCACGGTCCCTGGAGCGCCGCATCGTGGCGCGAGAGCTGACTCCGGGTGACAAACTCCCGACCGAGTTCGAACTCAGCCGGGAGTTCATGGTCAACCGTCACACGGTGCGCCGAGCGCTATCGGACCTGCAGGAAAAGGGGATCGTCGAGTCGACCCAGGGCCGTGGCAGCTTCGTGCGCCGTCCCTCGACGCCCCTGCGGCTTCAGCGGCGGCCTCGCTTCAGCGATCATGCGCGCGAGCAGGGGCGCACGCCGCGCACGGAAATCTTGCGGCTGGCGGTGAGGCCGTCGGAGGCCAAGGTCGCGACCCAGTTGGGCCTGCGCCCGGGCGAACCCGTGATCTACCTGGAGCGGCGCCGGTTCATCGACGACGAACCCACGGGGCTCAGCCAGCACCACTTCAGCCATACCCGCTTCCCGGGCTTCATCGAGATGTACCGCGCGCGCGGCGCCATCACCCAGACGCTCACCGACTCCGGCGTGCCGGATTATACCCGCGCGCGCACCTGGATCTCGGCCCGCCTGCCCACCAACGACGAGGCTGAACTACTGCAGGTGCCGCGTCATGTGCCGCTGCTGGTTCAGCGCTACCTCAACATCGACGGCATGGGCCGACCGCTCGAATACGGCATCTCGCGGGCCGCCACGGAGGTCGAGGTCGACTTCCCGGCGCTGTCCTGACCTTCCCTTTTCGCAGGAGTACTCAGGCTTTGGAATTCGCTTTCCGCAATGCCCATGTGGTGACCGCCGACGACGCCTTCCTGGGGTCCGTCCTGGTCCGCGACGGCCGCATCGCCGCGATCGACCGGGGCTGCGGCGGGGTGGGCGATGACCTGGGCGGCGACGTGCTCATGCCGGGCGTCATCGACCTTCACACCGACAATCTCGAGAAGCACTTCTTCCCGCGGCCGAACATCGACTGGAATCCGGTCTCGGCGGCGGTGACCCACGACGGCTGCTGCCTGTCGGTAGGAGTGACGACGGTCTTCGACAGCCTGTCGATCGGCTCCTTCAACGCCGCAGCCTCGCGCAACCACGACAACGTCGTGCGGCTTGCGGGCGGACTGGCGCAGGCCAAGGGCGCTGACCTCCTGAAGGCGGACCACCGCTTACACTGGCGCTGCGAGACCCCGGCTGACGACCTGCCCGGCCGGTTGGAGGACTTCGCCCGGCACCCGATGACGGCGTTGTTCTCGGTCATGGACCACACGCCGGGCCAGCGACAGTACCGGAACCTGGAGAAGCACCTCGCCAACTGGCGGGCCGACGGCATGACCGATGCGGCTGTCGAAGAGCGGATGGCGGGCATCCGCGACCGTCAGTCGCGTAACGCCGACAGCCATCGTCGCCTGGTCGCCGAGGTGGCGAAGGCCTGTAACACCCCGCTCGCCAGCCATGATGACGAGGACGCCGCCCACATCGACACCGCCGCCGACCTGGGCGCGACGGTCGCCGAATTCCCGGTCACGATCGAGGCGGCCAGGCGGGCTCGGGCGCGCGGCATGCTCATCGTCATGGGCGGTCCGAACCTGATCCGCGGCGGATCCTATTCCGGCAATGTACGGGCGTCCGACCTGGCCCACGAAGGGCTGCTCGACGCGTTCGCCTCGGACTATGTCCCGCGCAGCCTGATCGAGTGCGCCTTCGCCCTGACCCGGCCGGCGTTCGGCTGGAGCCTACCCCGCGCCGCGGCCGTGGTGACGTCAGGGCCGGCACGGGCCGCCCAACTCCACGATCGGGGTGTGATCGCACCCGGCTGTCGCGCGGACCTGGTGCGCGTGCGTGTTCTCGGCGACCTTCCGGTCGTGCAAGGCGTCTGGGTCGAAGGCGTCCGCCGGGCGTGACGATCCGACGCCGTGCGCATCGTCACTCTCAACACCTGGAAGAATGAAGGCGACTACGAACGCCGGCTTGTGCTGATGGCCGAAGGGCTCGCTCCGCTGCACGCCGACGCGATCTGCCTGCAGGAATGTTTCACCGGCGGCGGCGCGGACACCGCCGCCAGCCTCGCCGGGCGTCTGGGCTTGCGCGCCCATGCCGCCCCGGCCCGGCGCAAGCGCCGGCTCCATGACGGGCGCCAGGTGATGAGCGCCTCGGGCCTCGCCATCCTCACCCGCCATCCTGGTCGCGCTGAGATCCGCGGGCTGGAGAGCGACCCGCGCGATGGCCAGCGCATCGCCCAAAGACTCGATCTTGACGTCGGCGGAACGCCGCTGCGGATCCTGAACCTGCATCTGACCCACCTGCGGGGCGACAGGGCCGATGGTGTCCGCGCCGACCAGTTGACGGCCGCGCTGACGTGGGCTGCCGCCGATCTTGAGGGCGGGCTCGTGGTGGCCGGCGACCTGAACGCCACGGCGGCGGAGGCGTCGCTGGCCCCGCTGGGCCTGGACCCCGCGCCAGCCACCCTGCAGGGTCGCCGGGCCGGCGCGCAACCGCTGCCGGGTCTCGCCATCGACCATTGCGTTTTGTTGCAGGAGGGCGGCTGGCGCTGGGCGTCGGCGCATCGGGCGCTGGATGCGCCCGATGCCGAAGGATGGTTCCCCAGCGACCACGCCGCGGTGGTGCTGGACCTGGTTCGCGCCTGACGAGCCTCCCGCTCACCCGTCGCCGGATGAGCGGGGAACGCAAACCTAGAACCTGGCCGAGACCGTGCCGCCGAAAGTCCGGGGCTCGTTGAAGCTGCCCGTAACGCTGCTGGAGGGCTGGATGTAGCTGCCGGCTCGGCTGATCAGCAGGTTGGCGTCGAACAGGTTGCGCGCCCAGATGGCCAGGGTCAGCCTCGCGCCCGAGTCGGCGAGCGGAATGTTACCGAACGAGATCCGCGCGTTGAAAATGGCGCCCTTCTGGGTCTTCAGCTGCGGGAGATAGATGGTCTTTCCGCTGGCGTCTCTCGTCCCGGTGCTGACGTCGCCGGGTGAGCTGTATTGTCCATCGTTCCAGTTGCCGTCCAGGTGCAAGCGGAGGGTGACATCATCGAGGATCTCTCTTCGATAGTCGATGGCGCCGGTAACCCGGTTCTTCGGTGTATAGAGCTGATGGTAGAGCGTCGGCGTATTCAAGGCATATCCGGTCACGACGCCTGCGCTGGTGATCTGCGGCCGCGGAACGGGGTCAGTGAAGAGAGGCATCTTCACATAGGCATAGGTATAGCTGCCTGAAATTGTCAGACTATCGATAGGCGCCACAGTGAATTCTGTCTCGACCCCGGAAACCTTGCCCTTGCCGTCCATGTTGTAGGTATCTTCGATAGTGCGCGTGGAACCGCTAACGACAATCAGTTGTCCGGTTTTCGGATCAGTAGAGAATGTATTGTAGTTCCCGGTGATGTTATAATAGACGTTTTTGTAGTCACCCGTATATCCCGCGATGTTGACGCGCAGGCGATGTTCGAAAAATTCGCTCTTGAGGCCAATTTCGTACATCGAGACGTCTTCCGGATCGTAGGAAGAATAAGTAATCGACCGAGAATTAAAACCTCCGGCGCGATAGCCGGTGCTGTACTTGCCGTAGACAGATATATCCGAAGCAACATCGAAGGCCACGTTGACCATCGGATTGACGCGCCGCCAAGTCTGGCTTTGACGGATCACACCCTGAACCTTCGTCAGCTGACCACTGGCGTCAGGTAGAAACGGCAGGGCGTTGTTGACCACCATCAGCTCGCCACGCTTGCGGTCTTCATTCCAACGCAGGCCGCCCGTCAGGTGAAGCCGGTCATCCAGGATCGGCGGCGTCCAGGTGGCCTGGCCGTAGATGCCGAAGCTGTTGGTGGTGGCCTCGCTGGCGCGGTCCACACCGATATTGGGGTAGAGCGCCTTCACCAGCGTCGTCTGGCCGGGCTGTCCGAAGAAGTTGTTGAAGGCGCTGTTGCAGCTGGCCGGAGTTGCGATGCAGGCGTTTGGCCCCAGGACCGAGTTGCCGAAGGGGGTATAGACGATCGGCGTGATACCGGAGGCGATGCCGCTGGTGTCCCAGTGCAGGGTGTTGAGGGCCTGAGCCTGGTCGCCCCCCGACTCGCGGAAGTACATGCCGCCGACGATGAACCTGAAGCGGTCGATCTCTCCGACCGCCTGCAGCTCCTGGCTGTACTGGTTCTGCTTGAATTGCGCGATGGACAGCCGCTGGAAATTCTGGCCGGCGCCGAGACTGTTCGTGATCGCCACGCCCGTGGTGCCGGGTTGCGAATACTGGTCCTGATAGAGGTGGCGGTAGGCCGAGATCGACTTCAGCTGCAGCCACGGCGTCACGTCCCATTTCAGGGTGAGGGCGTGGCCCCGTTGGTCGCCGATGCTGGGCTGCAGGGGCGCTCCGATCGGCGCGGTATCGATCCGTTTGGTCGGGATCAGCGAAAGCGGTGAGACCGTCACGTTGTTCGCGGCCTTGAGAACATAACCGAAGATGGTGGTGTCCTCGGTGTGGCTGATATCGAAGGCATAGTCGGCGGTGAAACTGTCGGACGGGGTCCAGCGGACCTGAGCCCGCAGACCGCGGCGGGCCGCCTCGTTCCAGTCGCGCTGGCCCACCATCGGGTTTTTCACCCAGCCGTCATGGGCCTGGATCATGCCGTCCAGCTTGACGGAGAAATTTCGATACTCCGGGAGGTTGAGGTGGAACTGGCTTTCATAGCTGCCGTAGTTTCCGATGCCGCCCAGCATCTCCAGGCCGAACTCGCCGGTGGGCTTCTTGGTGGTGATGTTCAGCGCGCCGCCTTCGGTGTTGCGGCCGAAAAGCGTGCCCTGCGGCCCCTTCAGAACCTCGATCGCCTCCAGGTCGTACAGGCCAGCATCCAGGCCCTGAGGGCGGCCGAGATAGACGCCGTCGAGATAGACGCCGATGCCTGAATCGCCGGCGGGCTGGTTTGTGTCCTGCATGATGCCGACGCCACGAATGTTCAGGATGATGCTGAACGGGCGGCTGGCGAACGGGGTAACGGTCAGGCCGGGAGCGGAGCCGTCGTTCAGGTCGGTCAGCGAATAGATGTGATGGTCTTCGATGGTCTGGGCGGTCACGACCGAGATCGAGATCGGGGTCTTCTGCGCGTTGGTCGCGCGCCTTTCGGCGGTCACGATGACCTCACTCAGCCGTCCGGCATCCGCCGCCGCTTCGGCGTCCGCCGCGGCCTCTGCACGGGCCGACGGGGCGCCGAACGCGACGCATATGGCGGCCACGGCCGCGTTGCATAGCGCCGCCGCGCGAAAGCTGTATCGAGACTTCATGAACGACCCCTCTGGTTTCGGGGGCAGGCTTAGGCGCGCGCGGATTCGGTTCAGTCACGCTGACAAGAAGGATTGGTGATCGCTTCGCAAGTTGTCGAACCGCCGACATCAGCGCGGTCCTGGCCTGTCTCACCGGCGGCGCCGGGCCGGTCTTCCCGTCCCCCGGCGTTTCACGGGGCGACATTGGTTTCACTATGAGCGTCCGCCTCGGTCCGAACGTCGCGCGTGGCTGGTCTGGCTCGCCGACGAACGGGAAGAAGCCATCCGCCCGAGATCGCAGTCGAGGGACCGCGAGGGTATCCGGACGATCTGCTCGCCAATGCCCACACTCGCGCTGTGCAACAGGCGGATCTGGGCGTCCCGAACCTTCCCGAGGTTTCCCCTCCGTTCCCCTCTGGACGCCATCGCAGGCGGCGGCTAAAGCCCCGTTTCCCCTCGGCAGCGCGCCCAGGGCCGGATTAGCTCAGCTGGTAGAGCAGCGGTTTTGTAACCGGGGACTATGCAAATAAAGTCATGGGCTTAAGTGTAAAACGCCCCGCCTTCGGCCTTAGTGAAATCAAAGTCTTATGGGCATGGTGTAAACGGCCCACCGGCTCATTTTGGCAGGTCGCGCGCGTACGCTAGATGCATCAGCGACGGCTGAGCGCTTCCCGCAGTCGGGAGAGTCCAACCGCCAGGGACCTTGCGTCCGAGCCGTAACCGATGCGGATGTGACCCGCGGCCCCGAAGAACTCGCCCGGGGCGACGATGAGGTCGTGTTCGGCCAGCAGCCTGCGCGCAAAGGCGCGGGTGTCTGCGACCCCCGGGATCCGTGGGAAGCACATGCAGCCAAACTCCGGAAGGGTCCCTTCCAGATAGCCGGCCCGTATCAATTCGCCGATCTCGCGTTCGATGATCGGGCGGGTGACGGAAAGGACGGCCTGCCAGTGTGCTTCGAACGCCGCGGGCGCTTCCAGCACGTGAGCGGCGACGGCGTGCGACAGCTTGGAGACGCCAAAATCGCCTTCCGGGACCGCGGCGCGGATGCGGGCAATCAGTTGCGCATCGGCGGCCAACCAGCCGAACTTCAGCGCAAACAGACCGAACACCTTGGTCAGGCTGGAGGTGGAAATGATGTTTGGCCCCAGGCCGGCGGCGGCGGGCGCACCGGCGGCCACGGCGAAATCTGCGTAGACCTCGTCCACGACCAGAGTGGCGCCGGCGCGAGCGCAGACGGCGCCGATGGCCGCGATCTCATCGGGCGAAAGGCGCATGCCCGAGGGATTGTGCAGATTGGTGATGACCACCAGCCGGACGCCCGCCCCGAGGCGGGACCCCAGGTCGGCCAGATCGATGCCGTAGCCGGGTGAGGCGCGGGGCAGATCCTGGACAACAGCGCCGGCAGCCGTCGCCAGCCGGGCGATCAGATCGAAGCCGGGTCGCTCCGCGAGGACCCGGTCTCCGGGGCTCAGCAATGCGCGGAACAACATGACCAGTCCCGACGTCACGCCGGTCGTCGCGATGATCTGATCCGGCTTCAGACCGTATCGCTTGCAGACGGCCTCGATGGCGAAGTGGTTGCCATCGGCGAAGACGCTGACATAGCGCGATGACACATCCGTCGAGAACGCCTCACGGATCACCTCGAGCAACTGGCCCGCGGGCTCTCGAATGGTGCTTTCGAAGAGCAGGGACACATCCGGCCTCGCCTGGCGGATGCGCATCGCCGCGCGGACGAAATCCGAGTAGGACGCGGAATCGAACAGGTCGCCGCCATCCGCCCGGGGCGGGGCGCTGGCTGCGCTGTTCGAAATGACCGAATTCAAGCCGCCATCCCCAGACGCGCCGCACTTGAGGTCGGCGACGTTTCCCTAGCCTAGCCTCCGGGGGCGGACTTTCTTTGCAATTTCACACGCCTGCCAGGGCAATCCTGATGACCCTATTCGCCCGCGTTCGGCCACGCGCATAACTCATGCGTCGGCGTTTTGCTCGACGCGCCGTGAAGCCGCCTGGGGGAACGGCAAGCCTGGCAGAACGAAAGGATAATCCGCCCCACTGCAGCTAGGCTTGAACCTTGGAGGTGACCTGAATGACCATCCGGACCCGACGCGCCGTCCTGGCCCTTGCGCTCGCCGTGACCCCGCTGGCGGCTACTCATGCACAGCCTGCGCCGCCGACGCCGCGGGTCGCGGTGACTCGCCACGAGGGAACCTTCAACGGCCAGAAGCTGCGCTACACGGCGACCGTGTCCGATGTGGTTCTCCGGGACGCGGCGGGCGCTCCGGCGGCGCTGGCCACCACGATCGCCTACGTCCGCGACGACGTTGTCGACCCCGCGCGGCGGCCAGTGATGTTCGCCTTCAACGGGGGTCCAGGCGCCTCGTCGTCGCCGCTGCACATGAGCGCCCTGGGTCCGGTGATCCGCACGGCCGCGCCCGCCGGAGACCGTAACGGCGGCGGCTATCGCGACAACGCCGCCAGCCCGCTGGACGCGGTCGACCTGGTGTTCATCGACCCCGTGGGAACTGGCTTCTCTCGGCCGCTGCCGGGGACAGACCCAAAAGCATTCTACAGCATCACCGGTGACGCCCGGTCCGTGAAGACGGTCATCGCCGACTGGCTCAGGGTCAATCACCGCGAGGCTTCGCCGCGGTACCTGGCCGGCGAGAGCTACGGCACGAGTCGGGCCGCCAGCATCGTCGGGATGGCCCAGGACCTGCCGTTCGACGGCGTCCTGCTTGTCGCCCTCGCGGCCGAAAATCCCGGCCGGGAGATGCCCTTTGTGACGGCTCTGCCGACCATGGCCGCAGGGGCCTGGTATCACGGCCGGATCGATCGGAAGGGGCGCACCGTGAACCAGATATTCGACGAAACGGTGCAGTTCGCCCGAACCGATTACGTCACAGCCCTGATCCGCGGGGCCAGCCTTCCCCTGGCCGAGAAGCGCCGCATCGCCGCGCGAATGTCGACGCTCATCGGTCTGCCGGCGGACTTCATCGAGCAGCGTGACCTTCGGGTGTCGAAGAACGACTGGATGTTCAATATCCTCAAGGACAGGACACTGCGCACCGGCCTGCTGGATGTCACCGTGACCGCACCGCTGGAGCCGGGGCAAGACGGGGCGATCGACGACCCGGCCCTGGGCGTCGTGCCCAAGCGCGCCCCCGGCGCCGCGGCCGCGCCGCCGCCCAGCCCGGCGGAACTGGGCGCGATTCCCAGCCCGGCGGTCGGCCGCTACCTGACCGAACAGCTCAGCTTCCCCAGCACCGACACCTACTACGGGGTGAACTTCTCGGTGAACGCCCAGTGGAACTACGAGGGGCGTGCCAACCCTTTCACGGGCCTGGGCGCGTCCATGCGGGCCAATCCGAAGCTGCGGCTGTTCTGGGCGGCGGGTTACTATGACCTGACCACCCCGGCCTACTCGGGCCGCTACACCCTCGACCAGGCCGGCGTCCCGGCCGGGCAGATGACCGCCGCCTACTTCGCGGGGCCGCATGGGGTCTACGACCACCCAGAGAACCTGGTGCGGTTCACGCAGGCGGTGCGGGCGTTCGTGACGAAGTAGCTACTTCGTCGCGTCGCGGATCAAGGTGCGCACGTCGTTGGCGAAGGCCTCGGCGGTGTCGCCCAGATAGAGCATGTGCCCTGACGCATAGCGGCGCAGCATGAGCCGGTCGGCGGGAAGCTTCGCCTGCTCGACCGCGTATTCCGCCGGCGCGGAGTGGGTGGAAAAGTCATAGTAGCCGGAGGCCACCAGCACCCGCAGCTTCTCGTTGCGGCGCATGGCGACGGCAAGGTCGACAGCAAAGCTCTGGCCCTCGGGCACGGCCGCGCGGTTCCAGTTCCAGGCGGGCAGAAGGTCCTTCCAGACGATGGCGCCATAAGGCCGGTCCATAGCCACCTTCAGGTCGCCCTCGACCATCTGGTGAAAGGCCGAGACGAAGCCCGGCACATAGCGGCCCATCGCCGGGTCGTCGGCGACCGGGTCATTGCCGCTGCCCGCCATCGGCAGGGTGTAGCGGCTGTCATAGGTTCCGACCTGCAGGCCCTTGTCGGCCAGCAGCAGGCGGGCGAAGTCGGCGTCCCGCACGCCCAGGGTCTTCTCGAAGGTCGAGACGGGCAGGCCGGTGTAGGCCGCGAGCCTCGCCGTCGTCGTCGCGCGGTCGTTCGGGGACAGCGATCCGGCCCGGGCCTTCTTCAGGGCCTCAAGATAGTCACCACGGGCGAAAGCCAGGACCTCGGCGTGGAAGGTCTCCAGGCTGCGGTGCCTTCGGTCGATGCGGTCATGATACCAGGCGGTGTCAGCCATGGCCGGCAGGGTCAGGGCCTGACGCAGGTCGTCGCCACCGGCCTCTCCCCCGCCTGTGCGTGCGCCGAGTGTGGTGCCCAGCAGGATGACGCCGTTCAGCGTGATCCCGCGCATGAGGCCCACATACATCGGCCCGCCCATGAGCGCCCGCGGCAGCACGGCAGCGCGGACAGAACCGTAGCTCTCGCCCATGACGAACTTGGGCGCATTCCAGCGGCCGTGCTCGGACAGCCAGAGTTCGATGAACTGGGCCACCGTGTCGGCGTCCTCGTCGACGCCCCAGAAGTCGGCGTTGACGCCCTTGCCCAAAACCTTCGACCAGCCCGTCCCGACCGGGTCGATGAACACCAGGTCGGCGACGTCCAGCAGGCTGTAGGGATTGTCGGCGACGCCGAACGGCGGGGTGTTGGAGGGGTTCACCTCGCGGTCGAGCACCACCCGCTTAGGTCCGACCACGCCCATGTGCAGCCAGAGCGACGACGATCCGGGCCCGCCGTTGAACACGAACAGCACCGGCCGTTTCGGGTCGACCGGGCCGTCCTTGATGTAACTGAACGAGAAGATCGAGCCGATCGGTTCGGCCGCCCGATTGTGCAGATAGGTCTCCCCGACGACCGCCGTGTACGCGATAGGCCGTCCGCCGATGGTGACCTTGTGCCGGGTGACGAACCGCTGCGCCGCGGGCAGGGGCTCGACCGGGCCGGCCGCGGTCGGTCGCGACGTCGGGATGCCGCCGGGCTGGGCGAAAGCCGGTGTCGCCGCCAGCAGAGCCGCGGCCAGGAGTGCAGCGCGTCTCACGCCGGCGGCGCCTTGGGCAGGACGGCCAGCAGACGGTCGACGTCATTCATGTCGTTGAACACCGACAGCGAGACCCGGAAGCGGTTGCCGCTCACCGTCATACGGATGTCGTTGCGGGCCAGCAGTTCGGCGAGCTTCGGCCGGGCGTCCTTGAGCGCGAAGGCCACCAGCGGCGTGCGGGAGCCCATCGGGGTCATCGGCTGGTAGCCCCGCCGGCGCAGCTCGGTCTGGATCGTGTCGGCCATCGGCTGGCGGTAGGTCTGGATGTTGGCGACGCCGATCTCGCGGATCCAGCGCAGGCTGTGCTCCAGCTGCACGACCCCGGTCCAGGAGGTTGTGCCCATTGCGAACTTGCCGGTGGCTCCGGTTTCGTAGCCGTAGTCCGCGGGGCGTTCGCCCGGCGGATCGAACGGATTGGTGTGCGTCTGGAAGGTTCCCCCCACCTGGTGGTAGCCCCACCAGGGGCGCGTCAGCTTCGCCTGTACCTCACGGCGCACATAGAGAAAGCCAAGGCCGAAGTCGCCCATCAGCCACTTGTAGGAGGCCGAAGCCGCAAAATCGACGCCGGCTGCCCGCAGATCAAGCGGGGTCGAGCCCGCCCCGTGGACGATGTCGGCATAGACGAGGGCGCCGTGGGCGTGGGCCAGGTCGCAGACGGCCTTCAGATCGTGCTCAAAGCCGTTGGTGGTGGAGATGTGGCTCACCGAGACGAGCCTGGTCTTGCTGTTGATCGCTGAGGCCATGGCGGCCATGTCGATGCGGCCCTCGGTGGTCATTGGCAGGGTGACCACGTCCACGCCGGCCTTGGCCAGTTCGCCGTAGGTGTAGAAGGAGCCGAAGAAGTGCAGGGCGTCGGTAACGATCCGGCCGCCGGCCTGCGGGAAGCCCAGCGCCTTCAACACCAGGTTCTCACCCATGGTGGTGGACTGGATGAAGCAGAGCTCGTCGGGCGCCGCGCCCACTAGAGCCCCGAAATTCTCGATGACGGACTTCTCCTTGTCGTCCATCGAGTAGCCACGCCAAAGGCCGTCACGGGTCTTGTAGCGGAGGTATTCCTCCAGCGCGGCGCGGGCGCCCAATGGCATGGGGTGGGTCGAGCCAGAGTCCAGATAGACGAACGGCATCTTCGCGAAGGCGGCCTTGGCCGGCAGCGCCGACGGCGGGATCTGGGCCTGTGCGACCACCGGAGCCGCGGCGGCGCCGGCGACCAGGGCGCGGCGTGTGACTTTCATCGGCGTTCCTCTGCGGCGGCCAGCCTAGTGGCAGGGCGCCGGATTATCCTTTCGAACTTGGGCTTGGCGCCCGCGGTCCTTAGATGAATTATTCAACGGCTTCAGCGAAACTGCCGCGCCGTGAGCGGTACGGCCATCGTGCTCTTCTGGGCCGACAGGGTCACGATGGAGCGCACGTCGACGACGCCGGGCAGCTTTAACAGAACCGAGAAGATGAAGTCCTGATACCAGGTCACATCAGGCGCCAGGATCTTCATCATCGCGTCCATCTCACCGAACACGGTCCAGCATTCCAAGATTTCAGGGATGCTGTTGATCTGGCGGTAGAAGCTGGCGCGTTCCGTCTCGGTGAGGGTCGTCATCTTCACCTGGGCGAAGATCTGCATCTTGAAGCCCAGTTTCTCGTGGTCGACCACGGCGACTACAGCCTTGATGTAGCCTTCCTCACGCAGCCGCTGGATGCGCCGCCAGCAGGGCGACTGGGACAGGCCCACGCGCTCCGCCAGTTCGCCGGTCGAGAGCGAGGCGTCACGCTGCATGATGTCGAGGATCTTGATATCGATGGCGTCGAGGGCGGCCGGCATAGTTATGTCCCTGAGGCGTAGCATCGCGCATAGCGGATGCGCGTACAGTTACTGTCAAGGTTGACCCACCCCTCCGCCGGCGAATCGCGCGTCATCGATCCGACGCATTGGCCATTCGCCACCAAAGCAGGCGCCGCATTATCAATCTGCGTCAGGCTGACAATGGTTCGAAGAACGAAAAGAAAAACCGGGCTCCCGAAACTACGTTCCAGTTGGCTGAGCTAGGGTTGGGGGCGGTTGGCGCGCTCCTCCCGGGCTCGAGATCCGGGGGATAACATGAGCGTCAATTCGGTTCGCGGGCGCCTGCTCGCTTCGACAGTTCTGGGCGGCATCGTCCTGCTGGCGGCATCGCCCGTGCTGGCGCAGACCGCCGCCGCCCGGGACGTGGAAGAGGTGATCGTCACCGGTTCGCGGATCAAGCGCGTCGAGACCACCACGGAAGCGCCGGTCACGGTGATCGATGCCCAGGCGATCCAGGATCGCGGCTTCATCCAGGCCGGACAGGCGATCAACGACCTGACCGCCAACATGCCCCAGTTCGCCCTGGCTGCCGGCAGCGGGTCCGCCGCCGGCAGCGGCCAGCAGTTTCCCAACCTCTTCGGCCTCGGCGCCGGCCGGACCCTGACCCTGGTCAACGGCCGCCGGTTCGTGACCTCGTCGTCAGGCCTCGGCGACCGGGTGGTGGACACCAACATCATCCCGACGGGGCTGATCAGGCGCGTCGATATCGCCCAAGCTGGCGGCGCGGCAGTCTACGGCTCGGATGCCGTGGCCGGCGTGGTCAACTACGTGCTTCGCGATGACTTCACGGGCCTGGAATTCGACGCCCAGTACGGCATCTCGTCGCGCGATGACTATCCGGTGCAGAGCCTGCGGGCGACCGCCGGCCGCAACTTCCTCGACAACCGTGCCAACATCGCCATCGACGTTGAGTGGTCAAAGACGCGCCCGCTGTACGACTACGACCGTCCGCGTAGCAATCTCGGCCGGGTGACGATCTCGAACGAAGCCAATGTCTCCAATACCGACGGCCGTCCTTCGGTCCGCGAGAACCTGAATACCCGCTTCACCAGCTTCAACGCCAATGGCTTGCTGTTCTCGCCGGCGCCGGCGCCGCTGACCAATTTCATTTTCCGCGCCCCCGGGACGACAACACCGTTGCAATTCAACAGCACGGGCACAGCCCTTGTGCCCTACGACACGGGCGTTGTCGGCGCGATCCCGTTCTCGAGCGGCGGCGACGGCGAGCCCTACCAGGAGTTGGCGGCGCTCTACGCCGGCGTCGAGCGCTGGAGCAGCACGCTCCTGGGCCACTACAACATCACCGACCACTTGAAATTCTCAGGCGAAGTGATGTTCGCCCGCGTCGAAAGCCGCGACCCTTACGGAAACCAGGCCAGCAACACGGTGCTCAACAATGCCGCCAGCGGCGCCGGCGCCATCTCGATCTCTCGGGCAAACCCCTACCTGACACCAGCCGTGTCGGCTCTGCTTGGACCAGGCGGTCCCCCGCTGTTCCTGTCCAAGTGGTGGAACGACCTGCTGCCGACGCGGGAGAACCGCTATCGGACCGACACCGTTCGCGCGCTCTTCGCCCTGGACGGCGACTTCAACCTGGGTGACCGAAACTTCTACTGGAACATATCGGCCAGCCATGCCGAGACGGATGGCGAGCAGAGCGGGTACGGCGTCTGGACCACCCGGTTCAACAATGCGGTCAATGCGGTGCGGAATACCGCAGGCGCGATCGTCTGCGGCATCAACGCCGACGCCTCGACGGCCAACGACGACCCGGCCTGCGCGACCCTCAATCCGTTCGGCGTCGGCAACGTCAGCCAGGAGGCCAGGCTCTACACCACCGCGCTTTCCGGTCAGGACTACCTCAACACCCAGGATGATTTCCTGGCGAGCCTCGGCGGCGACCTGTTCGCCCTCCCGGGCGGCGCGGTGAAGTTCAGCGCGGCCTACGAGCATCGCGAGGAAAAGGCCAAGTTCGTGCCGTTCTCGGCCAACCAGCGGGGCATTCTGGGCTCGCAGGTCCCGACCGTCGCCACGTCCGGCCAGTACAATACCGACGAATTCTCCGGCGAACTTCTGGTTCCGGTGCTGGGGGGCGAGTTCTCTCTGCCCTTCGCTCGGAGCGTCGAGCTGAACGGCGCCTATCGCTACGTGGACAACTCCATTGCCGGCAAGGAAGACGTCTGGGGCGTCGGCGGCCGATGGGAAGTGGTCGAGGGCGTGACCTTCCGCGCTTCGCGCAGCCGCAACTTCCGGGCGCCCACCCTCGATCAGTTGTTCGCGCCGCAGCGTACGGCCCTGGGGTCGATCTCGGTCGATCCCTGCGACGCCGACCGCATTTCGGGCGGTCCTGCGCCGGCCACCCGCCTGGCCAACTGCCGGGCGCTGTTCCAGGCCAACCCGGGGTACGGCGCCCTCGCCACCTTCCAGGATCCGTCGGAGAACTTCTCGCAGGCCTTGATCACGACGGGCGGCAACCCCGCCCTCCAGAACGAAATCTCCAAGACCTGGACCTATGGCTTCGTCCTGCAGCCCAAGTTCATCCCCGGCCTGACGATCGTCGCGGACCGGGTCGAGGTGGACCTGACGGACGGTCTGTCGGCCTTCTCGCCGCAGAACTTCCTGGCGACCTGCTTCGACTCCTCGCTGCAGCCGGCCGACATCTGCGCGACCTTCACCCGGAACGCCACCGGGGGTATCGCCACCGCCCGGCAGACGACGTTCAACGCTGGCCGGATTACGTTCCGGGGCGAGGTCTACAACATCAACTACAGCTTCCCGATCGGCCGCTATTTCGACGATCGCGATCTGGGCGAACTCGAGTTGAACGTCGAGGCCACCCGCATCGAGAAGCTGGAACAGTCCGTAACCGGCTTCGATATCACCCGGGTGGACAACACCTCCTCCACGGCCGGCTTCGGCCCGTCGCCGGACCTCGCGGTGAAGTTCGATGCCCGCTACCGCATGGGCCCGTTCCGGGCGACCTATACGCTCAACTATCTGTCGCCGGTCCGGCAGGGCGCAAACACCACGATCGAAACCTCGCCCACCCCGCATATCAAGGAAAACATCCGCCACAACATCTCGGCGGCCTATGAGATCGGCAACTACACGGTGCGTGGCGGGGTGACCAACCTCACCGACGAGGAGCCTTCGTTCCCGACGCGGACCTACGGCGATATCCTCGGCCGTCAGTACTATGTAGGCGTGAAGGCCCGCTTCTAGAGCAAGCACGGCCCGGGGAAATCCGGGGCGCGCACGTCGCGGCGGCGGGCCCCACTCCGTCGCCGCGGCTTCCAACCTCGCCGGGAGAGACCATGGTTGAGCGCGCCGCGGGCCTGGCCGTCTTCGACGCGTCGGCGGTGCGCGAGGCCCTGACCTACGAAGCCGCAATCCCGGTCGTCCGCGATGCGATGATCGCGCTGTCTGGCGGCCGCGTGCGCCAGCTGCTGCGCAGCTTCATCGGCCTGGGCGAGGGGCGCACCTTCGCGATCATGCCCGCCGCGCTTGGCGAGCGGGAGGCCTTCGGCGCCAAGCTGGTCAGCGTCTTCCATGATGGTTATGGCCGGAAGGCGCATGAGGGTGTCGTGGTGCTCTTCGACGGCGAAACCGGTGCGCCGGTCTGCTTCGCCGACGCCGGAGAGGTGACCGCCATCCGCACCGCCGCCGCAAGCGCCGTCGCCACCGATGCGCTCGCCCGCAAGGATGCCGGCGTGCTGGCCGTGCTTGGCATCGGCCGGCAGGCGGAGGCGCATATCCGCGCCATCAGCTTGGTGCGGGACATCAAGGAGGTTCGGGTCTGGGGGCGCGATCCTGCCCGGACCGCCGCGTTCGCCACCCGGATCGGGGCCGCCGCCGGCGATGTCCCCACCATCTGCGCCGGCGCCGACATCATCTGCACGGTCACCGCCGCCACGGATCCCGTGCTTGAAGGCGCGTGGGTCTACGCCGGCGCGCACGTCAATGTGGTGGGCTCCAGCGGGCCGGGGCAGGCCGAAATCGATACCGACCTGGTCGCACGCTCGCGCTTCATCGTGGACCATCGGGAGCACGTGCTTGCTCACGGGGGCGAGTTCCTTCGCGCCAAGGCGGTCGGCGCGGTCGATGACAGTCATATCGCCGCCGAGATCGGCGAGGTTCTGGCAGGCAAGTCGCCTGGGCGAACCACTCCGGACCAGATCACGGTCTACAAGTCGCTCGGTCACGCCGCGCAGGATTTGGCTGCGGTCGCCTGGCTGGATAGAGGTGCGGACCGGTGAAAGTCATTGATCGCGAGGAGGTCAGGTCACGCCTGACATATGAGGTCTGCATCCCGCTGGTCCGACAGGCGATGATCGCTTTTTCCCGGGGCGAGACGCGCCAACTTCTTCGCTCCATCATCCCGCTCGCCGACGGGCGAATGTTCGGGATCATGCCGGGCGCTCTCGGTGAGCGAGGCCTGTTCGGCGCCAAGCTGATCAGCGTGTTTCCGGACAACTTCGCCAAGGGGATCCAGTCGCACCAGGGCGTAGTGGTCCTCTTTGACGGCCAGAGCGGCGCGCCCCTGTGTCTGGCGCATGCAGGCGAGATCACGGCCATCCGGACCGCAGCCGCCAGTGCTGTGGCGACCGATGTCCTGGCGCGACCCGGGGCCGATCGGATGGCGATCCTTGGCTACGGCGAACAGGCCGCGACCCATCTGCGGGCAATCTCGCAGGTTCGCAGGCTCAGGGGGGTTGCGATCTGGGGTCGAAATCCCGACCGCGCCGCTGTCTTTGCTTCAGCTATGGCGCGCGAAACCGGGATAGAAGTCGTCGCCAGCGACAGCGCCGAGATGGCAGTCGAAGGCGCAGATATCGTGTGTACGGTTACGAGTGCGAGCGAGCCCATCCTGTTCGGCCGATGGCTGGCGCCGGGAACCCACGTGAACCTTGTCGGATCCAGCTTCGCCGGTCCTGCGGAGGCCGATATCGAACTCGTAGCCGGCTCCCGTTTCATAGCTGACAGTCGCGAAGGCGTTCTTGCGCAGGGCGCGGAGTTCCTGCGCGCGAAGGCAGCGGGGCGTGTGGATGACAGCCACGTCGTCGGAGAAATCGGGCAGGTCCTGGACGGCACGCTCCAGGGGCGCCAGTCGGACGAACAGATCACAGTCTACAAGTCGCTGGGGCATGTGGTTCAGGACCTTGCCGCCGCCGGCGCGCTCTATGAGGGTGCGGCATGAATTCTTTGCTCGCCAGGCTGGCCGCGGCGACTCTGGTGCTGGCGGCAACCGCTGCGCAGGCCCAACCTCGGCTGGACGTCAAGTTGACCCCGGGACCGGTCGATACCGAGCGCGGCACGGGCTCGCTCGGCGTCACGCTTTCGATACCGGCATTTGAGGCTGCGGCAGGCGCTCCGCTGCTCACGCTTCCGGTCGTGATCGCCAACACCGACACAATCGCAAACACGCTGACAGATCTGACGGTCACCGATGCGCTGGGTCCGGTTCCGCTAAGCATCCGCGACGACCCGGTCGCCATCGCCTATGCGCGCCACTGGATCGCCGGGCGCGCACTTAAGGGCGAGGTCACCGTCCGTTACCGCGCGCCCGTGGACAACACGCCGCCCAGCCGGGGCTCGGGGCCGCCTTACAGCTTGCGCACGGAGGGCGGCGGCATTTCGGGCGTGGGCAATACGTTCCTTCTACTCCCCGAAACATCGACGCCGTATCGCGTCGCGGTGCGTTGGGACCTCAGCGCTCTGGGACCCGGCGCCACCGCGATGTCCAGCTATGGCGAGGGCGACGTCCAGATGCCGGCGGGACCGGTCGGACGGCTGTCCTCGACCCTGTTCATGGCCGGACCGATGCGGCGGGTTCCCGAACCGGTGAAGGCTGCTGGGTTCTCCGCCGCCTGGCTGGGCGATCCGCCCTTCGACCCGCGTCCGCTGATGACCTGGGCTGACGGACTGCACGGCTGGATGAGCCGTTTTTTCCAGGACACCTCCGAGCCGCCTTACCGGGTTATCCTGCGCTACAATCCGATCAACGCCGGCGGCGGCGCGGCCCTGACCAACTCGTTCCTGCTGACCTGGGGCGAGACGGCGAAGGATCCCGAGGCGCTGAAGGGCACCCTGGCGCACGAGATGATCCACACCTGGACCGCCACCGGCGTCGGCCAGTGGTACTCTGAGGGGAACGCCGTCCACTATCAGGCCCTGCTGCCCCTGCGCGCCGGAATGATTACGCCCGAGGACTATCTGGAAGACATCAACGACACGGCGCGGCGCTACTTCACCAACGCCCTCAACGACACGCCCGATCGAGAGATCGCCGCGCGGTTCTGGGAGGACACCCGAATTCGCACCCTGCCGTACGACCGCGGCGCGATGTACTTCGCCGTGCTCGATGGCCGCATCCGCAAGGCCTCGGCGGGGCGGCGTTCTCTGGACGACCTGATCCGCGAGATGGTGCGCCGCCGGGTCGTCGGCGAAGCGGCCACCTCCGCGGCCTGGGACGAACTGGTGTCCAGGGAACTGGGCGCGCCCGGCCGCCAGATCACGGAGGACATGCTGGCCGGCAGGCTGATGCTGCCGGAGCCGGGAGATTTCGGCCCCTGCTTCACCCGAACGACGGCGCGCTTCCGGCGCTTCGATCTTGGCTTCGAGCCGAAGTCGCTGGTGGGCGACGTCAAGACGATCCGCGGTATCAAGTCGGACTCCGAAGCCGCGCGCGCCGGCCTGCGCGATGGCGACGTGGTCACCTATTCGGTGGCCATGGATAGCGTGCAGGGCGACCCGAAGCGCCTTCTGACTCTCAAGGTCACCCGTGAGGGCCGGACGTTCCCGATCACCTATCTGCCACGCGGCGAGACCGTCGAGGCCTGGCAGTGGGCGCGGGTTCGAGGCACGCTCGACAGCGCCTGCGTCTACTGAGCGACCAGCGCCCGGACGTCGCGGGTGAGCGCGGTGCGCGAGGCCGGGTCGCGGTACATCATGTGGCCGCCCACATAGCAGCGGAAGCTCATCGCGGCCTTCAGCGCCGGGGCGAGGCCACGGGCGCGCTCGGCGTCGGCGGCGCAGTTGCCGAGGGAGTCGTACAGACCTGTGGCAACCAGCACCTTCAGCTTTGGGTTCAGCGTCAAGGCCTCGGCTGTCCCTGGCAGCGGCGGACCGAGTTGCGGGGGACCGGCGCCGGTGCGCTGGGCCTCTGCGATCGAGGCCTTGATCTCGTCAGGGGTCACCGGACCGGTGGCGTAGTTCCAGCGCGCATTGACAGACTTAGGGGCCTTGCCGTTGGGCAGGTAGCCCTGATCGATGTCCTCCAGGCCGATGTAGGACAGGTCTGTGCGATAGCCGAGATCCTCGGCGAAATAGCGCAGCAGCACCGGCGCTGTACGCTCGGCGACCGGGGCCGTCAGGCGCATGTCAAAGGTGTCCAGGGTCTTGCCCGGCAACAGGGTGGTGCGGAACTGGCGGGGGGTGACGGCCAGTGACTTGCGGTTGATCTGGCTGGAGGGCAGGCCGGTGATCCGGGCCAGCCCCGCCGCAACGGCTTCGCGCTCGGCGTCATTAAGGCTGGAGAGCCTACGGAGCGCCGGAATGTAGGTCTCGCGCACCCAGACCTCGGCGGCGGCGCGGGCCGGGTCCGGCTGGTCGCCGAGCGTCGGGTCCAGCTTGCCGTGGAACAGCGCCGTTGCGGCAAGGTTCGCCATGCGCAGCGCGCCCAGGTCCCCCTGGGTGGTGAATTCGGCCGACAGGCCCGAGCCTCCGGAGATCAGCACCGTGCCTGCCACCGGCACGCCGCGCTTCAGCAGGGCGTGGCCGACACTGGCCGCGCGGCCGGCGCCCCAGCTCTCGCCGGCCAGGAACACCGGCGAATCGGCCTCGCCATGCAGCCGACGCCAGGCCCGTACGAACTCGGTGACCGAGGCGACGTCGCCGACGGTGCCGTAGAACTCGTCGTCGTACTCGGCCTTCGCCGGCCGGCTGAACCCCGTCCCGATCGGATCAACAAAAACCAGGTCGGTGTCGGTCAGCCAAGTGTCGTCGTTGTCGATCAGCCGGCCGGCCTCAATACGCCGCGGACCGGCAGCCTCGAAGTGCAGCAGGATGGAGGCTGCGCCCGGGCCCCCGTTCCAGACGAAGGTCAGCGGCCGCGGCTCCTTCGAGGCGACGCGATAGGCCGTGTAGAACATGAAGCCGTGGGGCTCGCCGGTCTCGGCGTCGCGGATGGGCACGCGGCCCGCCTCGGCCGTGTACTTCAGCGGCTGCCCGGCGATGGTGATCTGGTGCTGGGTGACGGCGGCTGCCTCGGTGGCGGCGGCAGGCGTCGCGGCCAGGGCGGTCCAGACGGTGGCGGCCAGAATCGCGCGGCGCATCAAGCGGGCTTCCCGCCCTGCACCCAGGACCGGATGTCGTCGGTGAAGGCCTTGTGGCTGGGGACGTGAGTGTACGCCATGTGTCCGCCGACATACTGCCGCTGGAAGACCCGCTCTCGGGGCCAGTCGCTCTTGGTCACCATGTAGCGGGCGGGCCCGACGGTGGTTGTCAGGTCGTAGATCCCGGTGCCGATCATCAGCCGGAACTTCGGGTTCGCGGCGAAGGCGGGCGAGATGCGGGCCTGGTAGTCATAGTCCAGGAACGGGCCGCCGGGGCCCAGGGTGCCGGACCAGGTCCAGGTGTTGGAGTCCGGCGCCTGACTGCGATAGTCGGCCGCCGGCCAGCTGACGCCTAGGGACGTCGCATAGTGTTCCAGCATCGCCGGCTGGATCGCCGCCTGCACCTTGGTGAACGGGTCCTGGCCGCGCTCGCCCGGTCGGGGAGCCGGCCCGACGTAGCGGGCGTCATAGGTTCCGACGAGTTCGCCCGTCGCCTTCAGGAACTCGCGGGCGAAAGCGACCTTGGTGATGATCAGGTCGTTGGCCAGATAGTAGTCGGCGCCGATCCCCGTATAGGCCTGCAGCTTCGCCGCGATCACCTTGCGCCTCGCGAGCGGCAGATCGTTGCCCTGCAGGAGCGCCTGCAGGTACTCGCCCATGCCCCAGGCGTAGGTCTCGTCGATCAGGGCGTCCGTCGACCGCGCCTTGACGGTCGCCTTGCCGTGATAGGCGGCGATGGCGGCCAGCGCCGGCAGGTTGGTCGCATAGGCCAGCACGTTCTTCGCCCGCTGGCTGGTCTCGATCATGTTCACCGCCTGGCCGAATAGGAACACACCGTCCAGCGGCATCGCCTTGGCCAGTTGCCCGGCCATGAACGCGGCGCGCTGCGTGCCATAGCTCTCGCCCAGCACATACTTGGGCGACGCCTCGCGACCGTTGGCGCGTATCCAGGCCACGATGAAGTCCGACACCGACTGGGCGTCGCCTTCCACAGAGCAGAAGGACTCCCGCTTTCCGGCCGGCAGGATCCGCGAGTACCCGGTCTCGGCCGGATCGATGAAGACGATGTCGGCCACGTCCAGCACGGTCAGCGGATTGTCGGCCATGGATGGCGCCGGCGCCGGCGCCTTGGGGTCCTGCGCCACGGCGATCCGCTTGGGGCCCAGCGCCACCATGTGCAGGGTCGCCGATGAACTGCTGGGGCCGCCGTTGAAGGCGAACAGCACAGGCCGCGTCGCCTTGTCGGCGGTCGCGCTTACATAGGATGTGGACACGAACCGCGCGGTGGGGCGTCCGTCCGCGCCGGTGAGGATGGTCTCGCCGACGGTGGCCACATAGTCGACGGTCCGCCCGTTGAAGATGCCGGTATGCCGGGTGACGAACGGACCGCCCGGTGTGGTCTGTGCCAGCGCCGGCGTGGCAGCCAGGGCGAGTCCGCCCACGGCCAGAAGATCCCTCTTGGTGATCGACGCCATGACATCCCCCTTCATTAACCTTCGGCGACGTTAGCCGCCTCGAGCCGGATTATCTTTTCGTTCTGCAGGGCCGCGCCAATCCGGGCGGCATAGCCTATGTCGGGTGGTTCCGAGCGGTGCATTGAACGTGTCGCAGGCCCGGCTCCTGTCAGGCACTTCGAATAGAAAATCCGTACCTGCCAGTTACGATGATCCCGACTGGGGAGGGGTGTCCAATGTCGTTCCGCGCCGCCGCGTTCACCGGGGTCGCCCTGGCCCTATGTCTGGCCGGCTCCGCACTGGCGCAGACCCAGAAATTCGTCGCCATGGCCGGCGGCGAAAAGGTCGGCCACCTGACCGCCGAGGTGCAGGGCCGCCACATCGCGGTAGACTATGCGGTGGTCAACAATGGCCGCGGCCCCAAGGCCCGCGAGCAGATCGATCTCGATGCCGCCAGCTTCCCCGTCACCTGGACCATCGAGGGCGAGAGCCTGTTCGGCAATCCGGTCCAGGAACATTTCACCTGGAAGCCCGGGCGAGCCGAGTGGCTGAGCCAGGCCGACAAGGGCGAGGCCCCGGCCGCGAAGCCGCTGCTCTACATCGGCAATGACGTCAGTCCGTGGATGCTGGGCGTCTATGTGAAGGCGCTGCTGAAGGCGCCGGGCCACACCCTGCCGGTGCTCCCGTCGGGCAAGCTGACGCTGGTCGATGGCCGCAAGCTGACGATCGGCGAGGGCAAGGCCGCCGTCCCGGTCACCATCTACGAGCTGACCGGCATCGATCTGACTCCGGAACGCGTGGTGATCGACGGTCAGGGCGAACTGTTCGCCGCCGGTGGCGTGATCCGCGAGGGCTACGAGGCCTTCCTGCCAGTGCTGCAGAAGGCCAACCGCGAAATCACCCAGTCCCGGGCGGAGGAGGCGCAGGCCAAGCTTGCGCACCGCTTCGCCGGGCCCGTGCGAATCCGCAACGTGCGCATCTTCGATCCTGTGACCATGGCGGTCGGCGGGCTGTCGACGGTCACCGTGTATGGCGAGCGGATCACCGGGGTCACGGCCAACGACGCCCCTGGCCCGGCGCCGAAGGACGAAACGGTGATCGACGG
>CALQQB010000030.1 GCA_943332615.1 Phenylobacterium deserti | reverse complement strand
CTAGGGGATCACCCGGCGCGGCTTCCAAGATCTCGTCGCAGACGGATTGCGCGTCGGGCTGGCGACCCGGGATGTTGCAGCAGAGCGCCAGCTTCCAGAGACGGTCCTCGAGCACACCACCCTTCTGCAAGATCGTATCGATGCGCTTCGCGGCCTCCTCAATGAGCGCACGGCTGCGGTCATCGCTGCGCATGAACTGCTCGGGCGTCGGGTAGGGGCGCATGAAGCGCCCCACCTCCGCCATCGGACTCATCGCGAGGCTGTAACGCGCGATCGCCGCCAGGCGGAGTACCGGCAACCGCCGAGGCGCCAGCGCCTCGGCGGTATCAATGGCCGCGAGCGCACCATCTCGGTCATCAAGCCCCAGCCGGTGCCAGGAGACCAGGCGGAAGACTTCGGCGTTGTCCGGGGCCTCAGCCACCAAAGCATCCAGGTCAACACCGGCTGCATCGGCTTGCCCATCCGCAAGCCGGTACATCGCGGCGGCGCAGCGATCCTCAATAGAGATCGGCGCTCCCAAGACGATCAGCGACTCAGCCGGCGTCTCAGCGAGCGCCGCCCCTAGCCGTCGCACAGCGGGATCGAGCCCGATGGCCTCATCGTTGAAGGCCACTGCGGTATCTCGATCGTCGCGCTGCAGAGCCAAGCTCCCCTGCAACCGTGCGACTGACGCCTGAATATCCGCTGGCAGTTGCAGCCACATCTGGGGATCGCGGAGCGAGAGCATTGCCGCCTCAACTCTCTCGCGCTCGCCGCAGTGCAGGTCCTCCACCGCCGCCAGGAGGCGCGCTCGCGCTAACTCTGCGATCGACTGATGGGCGCCATGCAAGGCGACGGCTTGCGCGCGAGCCGCAGAGTCCGCGAATCCCGCAGCAGCGGGATCGGGGCCACAGATCAGATCGGCCCAGTCCTTGCCGATCCGGCGACTCGTGAGCGCTCGGTCTGATCGTAGACGCTGCTCCAGGTCGCGCGGCGACCAGATCTCGTAGCGCAGGCCCAGCGCTTCGAAGCGGAGGCGTTCTACTTCTTGCGCCCTCATGTGGCGGTGAGTGTCGATCCGCTCGTCAGCCACAACGACTATGAAGCGTCTGACCCGGCGCGCCGCCCAACGGGTTTCCCAGGCACCCAGGAAGGCGTCGGACCACTCCTTCCACTCATGGGGCTGGACCTCCACCTGGCACTTGCAAGACGCGACATCGACACCGACGTCGCTCATGAGTTCGGCGATGACATCGATCCCGAACTGACTCTCGCCTGAGGGCGCATAAAGGCGCGCCCGGTAGATGTCCGTCTCCAGCTGAAGGATGTCGGCCGTGAGCAACTCGAAACGCTGAGGATAGCCGCTCATCTCGTGGAACGGCGGCGGCCGATCCCGATCGATAGGGGCGCTCAGAGGTGGATCATCCGGCACGGTCTTGTGCTCACGTCAGCCGAATAGGGGGCACCGATTCTGGAACAAAGAGGAGTCGGCACTAGACGTGCCGTTCGTGCCTAAGGCGCATTCCGCGAACCCGAACTCATCAGTTGTTCGAATGCGCCTTACACCCTCTCGGGCTCATCGGCGGCCGAGCCGGCGCGAAGGTGACCACCGCAGCGCCGCTCACTCGCTACGGCGCCCCGTGATGGGCGCGCTTCGCGAGCGGCGCTGCTACCGCCCAGCTACACCACCACCTGGGACACGACCTAACCCCCATCATAACGGGGGGTTCGGTAATGAGCCGAGACGCAGCCTCGGGCCAGGAATTCGGCCCCCCCAGATCGCAACTCCTGAAGGCGCCAACTGGCTGAAGTGCGTCGGCCCCTCAACGGCGCCACCGCGAAAGCCGAGCTTCTGAGCCGTGTCGTCGTCGTGGATCGAGCTGTGGTCGTCATAGGACTGCTCCGTGAGCATGTTTCCCGGGTAGCGCCATGGGCCCGCCAAGGCCTGCTCGTCGAGGCGCTCGATCTCAGTCGTGAACAGGGAGGAAATCGGAACTCCCGCTCTGAGGCCCCGCGACGCCTGAGCTCCCCACGGCACCTGGCGAAATGCGACTGCGCCGGCGGATCCGTCGGATCCGGCGACAGTGACTTGCAAACAAATGTCGGCACATAATAACATATGTGCCTACACAAATGCGGCACCTGTTCGGAGTTCTCGATGACCGATTTGGATGGAGCCCTCGCTCGGCCAAGCGAACGCGCTGAGCGCCTCCTCGACCAGTTGCGGTTGTTCATGCGCGAGCAGGTCTTGCCCAATGAGCGTAGGTTCGAAGATGAGGTGGCGGCGGCCGCGAGCCGATGGGACCCGCCGCCGATCCTGGAGGAGCTCAAGCGGAAGGCGAGGGCGGCTGGGCTTTGGAATCTCTTCCTGCCCCACTCAGAACATGGGGCAGGGCTCAGCAATCTGGATTACGCATTCCTTGCCGAGGAGATGGGCCGGTGCGTTTGGGCGTCTGAGGTGTTCAACTGCAACGCCCCGGATACCGGCAACATGGAGGTCCTAGCGCGTTTCGGCACCCCTGAGCAGAAGGCGCGCTGGTTGGATCCGCTCCTGGCGGGCGAGATCCGATCCTGCTTCGCCATGACGGAGCCGCAGGTGGCCTCTTCCGACGCCACGAACATTGAATGCCGCATCGAGCGCGACGGCGACGAGTACGTGATCAACGGCCGCAAATGGTTCATCACCGGCGCGATGAGCCCCCGCTGCAAGATCGCGATCGTCATGGGAAAAACTGACCCGCAAGCCGCGTCGCATCAGCAGCAATCCATGATCCTCGTGCCGATGGACGTTCCCGGACTGAAGATCCTGAGGCCTATGCTGACGCTGGGGTTCGACGAGCCCCCTCACGGTCACGCCGACATGCTTCTGGAGAATGTCCGCGTGCCTGCGGAAAACCTCCTACTGGGTGAAGGCCGGGGATTCGAAATCTCGCAAGGTCGATTGGGGCCCGGCCGCATCCACCATTGCATGCGCCTTATCGGCTTGGCCGAGCGCGCGCTCGAGGCCATGACGAAGAGGGCCCAGGATCGCGTGGCGTTCGGCAAACGGCTAGTGGAACAGAGCAGCGTTCGGGAGAAGATCGCCTTCTCCCGGGTCGAGATCGACCAGGCGAGGCTGCTGGTCTTGCACGCCGCCGCGAAGCTCGATGCGCTCGGGCCAAAGGGTGCCCGCCGTGAGATCGCAATGATCAAGGTCGCCGCGCCTCGCATGGCGCAACGGGTCATTGACCGGTCGATCCAGGTTCATGGCGCTCTTGGATTGTCGCAGGATAGTTTTCTTGGATACGCGCTGACGGGCGCGCGGATCCTGCGGATCGCGGACGGCCCCGACGAGGTGCACCTGGAGACGATCGCCAAGCTGGAACTTCGGCGCTGACCGAACTCCGGCGCGGTCACCAGCGAGCGGATGCGGACCTTGTCCTCATCGTCGTGGTCTACAAGGTCGACCGCCTAACCCGCTCGCTGCCCGACTTCGCCAAGATCGTCGAGCGGCTGGTCCTCGACGTTCCGCGGTGACAGCGGGAGCTTCACATAGAGCAGCACCACCATTTCGGTTACCGGGCGGTGAGTTTGGGCTGACAGTGGCCCGCCTCAGCGTACTCATCGCAAATGCGACTGACGAGTTCCTGAACTCGAGGGATATCCACGACGCCTGAGACCGAGTGGCCCGCGCTCCAGATATCACGCCAACGCCGGGGGCCGCTTCCTTCAGGTCCATAGAGAGCCCGGGCTGCATGCGGTTCTGGATCCAGACTGAGCTTATCTGGATCGATCCCCGCTGCCCGGACTGACGGGCGCAGTATGCTCGTCGGTAGGCCGGTGAATGCAGGCGTCAGGATCACATCGTCCATGCCGCTGTCGACCAGCATCTGCTTGTAGGATTCCTGCGCAGCGCTTTCCCGGGTCGCGATGAAGCTCGTCCCCATGTAGCCCAGGTCGCAGCCGAGGACCCGGGACGAATGCAGCGCGCAGCCATCCGAAATCCCTCCTGCAAGGACCAGTGGCCCCTTGAAGAAGGCGCGCACGGCGCGGACAAAAGCGAATGGATTGGCCCATCCCGTCTGTCCGCCGGCGCCGGCTGTCAGGAGAACAAGCCCGTCAGCCCCGGCTTCGATTGCCCGCCGGGCATGTTGTACCGAGGCGACATCCGCAAACACCAGGCAGCCCACAGCCCGAAGCGGCGCGATGACGGGCTCCGGCGAGCCGACGCTGGTAATGACCATCTCTACGCCATGGGCGACCACGCGATCGAGATCGGCTCGTAGGGTCGGACTTCGCATGATCAGGTTCGGGCAGAAGGGCGCGGCGGCGGGAGACAATCGGCTCCTTAGCTGACCGAGCCAGTCATCGAGTTCTTCGGTTGACCGGCAATTTGCGGTTGGAAAGGCGCCAATTACGCCCGCCTTGCAGCAGGCCTCGACAAGCTGAAGTCCGGATACCCGAAGCATGGGAGCCGCGATCACCGGAAGCGACAGCCGACTCAGGATGCCTGCAAACGCCTCGGGAACGATTGAGCCACTCATTTCCGGTTCTCGCCCTGGCCGATTTCGGCAGACGCAAGTTCCACCGCCTGCTCTCTGAGTTCTCGTTTCAGGACCTTGTCCAGAAGTCCCTTCGGGAGTTCGCTGACGACATGAAGGCTCCGGGGTCGCTTGAAATCCGACAGCCGCTGCAGGCAGTTCGCGCGGATCGACTCAAGCGCCTCTTCCGGGTTTCCATCGATCACGACGAAGGCGACGGGGACCTCGTCCAGCATCCTGTCGGGAAGCCCGACGACCGCGACCTCCCTCACCCCGGGAACCTGGAGAATGACCTGTTCGATCTCGAGGGCCGCGACGTTCTCCGCGCCCACCTTGAGCATGTCCTTGGCGCGTCCCGCGTAGAATGCGTGACCATCCGGGGTGGCGATGACCTGATCGCCTGTGCAGAACCAACCTTCGGGGTCGAAGGCCTCGGCGGTGGCCTGCGGATCATGGAGGTAACCCTGGAAAATGGTCACGCCGGGCAAGCCCTTGATCCAAAGGCTCGCCACCTCGCCAGCTGATGCTGGACGCCCGTCCTCTCGCCTGAGGTCCACCCTGTAGCCAGGATTTGTGCGCCCCATGGCGCCCTCCGGGCCAGGGTGGTGGAGATCCGAGCTCAACGGCTGGCTGATCATCTCGGTCATCCCGAAGGCGCCTATCGTCCGGATGCCCCATCTGGAGCGAACGGCCTGCAGGTCCCCGGCGCACACCCAGGTCCGGAAGCTGTGCGACGCTGGATCAGGCAAACCTGAGACGGCCTGAAGGGTGAAGCCGACCATGTTGGCCCAGGTGCACATGTGCGCCACGGCCACATCCCAGAACCGCGTCGCGGAAAAGCGCGGCATCAGGACGACGACGCCCCCAGAATGAAGACTCCCCAAGAAGTTCCAGCTGAGCGCGACCGCGTGGAACAGCGGCAGGAAGACCAGGCAGCGGTCCTCCGGCGTGAGTCCGAAGTGCGTGGCGTTGGCGCGGGCCGCCCACAGGACATTCGCATGGGTCCAGACCACCCCCTTCGGGCGCGCCGTTGTCCCCGATGTGTACATCACGCTGCAGGGGGCTTCAGGAGCGGAGCTAGACTCGGGGCAGCCCCCCGGATCATCCTTCAAGGTTTCAACGGGATGAACGTCCGGCAGGTCCGTCGAGTCGACCGAAACGATCCAGCGACAGGTCGCCGGCCTCTCACTCAGCAGTCCCGCGTAGCTTGCACTGGTGATGACTCCAACCGCCCCGGAGTGCTTCACGAAATAGGTCAGCTCCTCCCGGGTCGCCCGGGTGTTGGTCGTGACCGCGATCGCGCCAAGCCGGGCGCAGGCGAACCAGGCGAGAAGCAGGATGGGATGATTGTCGAGATGAATGACGACCGCGTCTCCCGCCTTGACCCCGATCCTGGCCATTCCAGCCGCATAGGCGCGAGTTTCCTGAGCGAAGGCAGTATAGCTGTAGACCTCGGGCTCACCTTCGGCTGGGCGCCAGATCAATAGGGGCTTCTCGCCCTGCCTAGCGGCCTGACGATCAAGCAGTTCCGCGGCATTGCGACCCAGAAACGGGGGTAGCTCCATGCTCACCTCCCGGATGGTGCCGCATCACGCAGGCGCGCCTTGTCTCCCAAGAGCTCCCACGCTCGGTCAGCGCCTTCCGGGGAGGGTGTCGAGCCTGCGCTCCTGCGCTCGGGAGTCTTGCCCAGCCATTCATGCCCGGCCTCAGGGTACATGATCGACACGGTCGGAACGCCCCCCTGTCCGGCGGGGAAGCTTTGGATCTTTGAGGCGCCTTGTATCTGAAGCATGGCCAGCGAACGCGAGCGATTGGCTTGTCCCCGGAATGACACGGTCTCTTCGAGTGGCATGAAGGGTGCTGACTGTACGGACGCAATCATAGGATTGAGGCTCACCCCTCCCACCGGTGGCACCCTGGCGTCGCAGACCCTGGGTGCGCACAGATCGCGCTCGCCCAGTTTGCGGCCGCGCTGGCCATCCTGCGAACTCTCATCCGCTTCTCTCCCTTGTCGCATCTGATGCTAGACCGTGCTACAAAGTGGCGCCACTATCTTTTCATAATGTTGGCACTAGTGGAGCCGACCGTAGGGACTCGGCGGGAGGCGGCTTTGGTGAACTTGAGGACGTGGATCGGCGCGGCTCTGGTGGGATTGGATCTCGGGGCGGCGGCTGAGCGCCACAACCTGGCCTCCGAAGAAAGCGCTTCAGGCCATGTCCTGTGGCCGCGTCGCTTTTCATGAACAGCAATCGCGTCGCCGTCTGCAGGAGGAGTTGGGATATGCGTCGGATGATCCGCAGAGCGGGAACGGCCGCTGCCACCGGATTGGCTATCGCTTGCGTCGCCACCGCGCCGATCGCCGCTCGAAGCCCGGTCAAGGTTCCGGAGCCGCCGAGACCGCCCAACGTGGTGGTTTTCCTTGCCGATGACCTCGGCTACGGCGATGTCCGTTTCAATGCCCCGGGCGACTACGCGACCCCGAACATGGATCGTCTGGCGCGAGAGGGCGTCACCTTCACTCAGGGCTATGTCACCGCCGCGGTGTGCAGTCCCTCGCGGGCGGCCATCATGACTGGCCGCTACCAAGCGCGTTCCGGCCACGACTTCAACTTCCCTGAACAGCGCGGCGCATCGGTCTCGCTGCCGCGAACAGAACCGACGCTCGCCGAGCGTCTGGTACGGCTGGGTTATGACACCGCGCTGATCGGCAAGTGGCATCTCGGCATCGTGCCGGGCTATCGCGCGGAGGACCGCGGTTTCAACCAGGCGCTGGTTTTCAGCGAAGGCAACGTATTCATCCGACGGCCGTCGGCGGGGGACTCCCTGATCCGCTTCAAGGCCGAGGGGGACCGCACGGCGCGGCCCTGGGAGCTGCGCCTCAATGGCACGTCGGTCGAAGAGGACGGCTACCTGACGGAGATCACCACCCGCCGCTCGGTCGATTTCATCCAACACGCCTCGTCCGAGAAACCCTTCTTCCTCGTCGTCTCGCATCATGCGCCGCACGTGCCGGTAGAGGCGACGGCGCGCTATATGGACAAGGTGCCGGGGATCACGAACGCGCCACATCGAACGTACGCGGCGATGGTGACGGCGCTTGATGACAGCTGGGCGGAGATCGATCGCGCGCTACGCGCTCGAGGGTTCGACAGGAACACCATCGTCGTCCTCCTCAGCGACAACGGCTGCCCCGAGTATGTCGAGGGGGCGTGCTCGAATGGCGGGCTTGCAGGTTTTAAGCGTGATCTTCGCGAGGGTGGGATACGCGTCCCGCTCGTGGTCCGCTGGCCGCACCATGCCCGCGCTGGCGCCCGCGTGCCGGAGCCGGTCAGCTCGCTGGACGCGGCCGCCACAATCCTGGATGCGGCCGGCTGGCGCCGCGACGATGGCCCTCGACCCGACGGCGTGAGTCTTCGCGCCCTGTTGAAGGGAAAGTCGGCGCCTCTGCATGATCACCTGTTCTGGCGCGCCGGCGACAATTATGCCGTACGCGAGGGGCGCTGGAAGCTGATCAGCATGCTCTCCGGAGGCGCGCCGAGGGCCTTTCTGTATGATCTCCAGTCGGATCCCAGCGAGAGTCATGACCTAGCGGCCGCGAATCCGAAGATCGTACGCCGTTTGCAGACAGTTTATGCGGCCTGGAATGCAGGCAATCCGCCTCCACAAGCTCGTCCAAGATCGCTGGATGCCGACTACCACGGCACGCCGGTGACCCTGCAATTCTGAGGCATTGATACTAAAGGCTGCGATTTCCAATCCGCTCTGTGTAGAATTCACGAAAGCACTCTAATGACCGCAGGCCCTCCACCGAAGCTGGCCTCAATGAGCACGGGCGCCGCCTCTTCGGCGCCGGCGTCCAAGGACACCGATCGCCTCTCTCCGCCCCAGATTGCGCGCGCCATACGCGGCATGATCAGTCGAGGCGAGCTGCAGCCAGGCGAACATCTGGGCACGGTCGAGCTCGCCGATCGGTTTGGGGTCAGTCGCGGGCCCGTCCGAGAAGCGCTTCGTCTGCTTGAGTCCCGCGCACTAGTCCGCATTCTCCCGCAGAAGGGGGCGTTCGTCATGGCGCTCGGCGATCAGGAGGTCGCCGAGTTGATGGAGGCTCGTGAAGTGCTGTTCGCCGCCCTCGCGGAGTTGGCTGCAGCTCGCATTGGTCAAACCCAGATCAAGGCTCTGAAGACCTATCTGGCGGCGCTGGCTCGCCTGGCGGAAATGCCTTCGACGTCACCCGCCGAGTTCCAACAGGCGACCTACGCCTATGTCGCCGTACTGTACGCAGCCGCAGGCAATACGCGGCTGCTCCAACTCATGCGCGACTGGTCTGAGGGCGCGGGTCACGCATACGGCCACCTCAGCATGGCGACACAGGAAATGCGCCAGCAGGAAGCGTCCGCCTACGCCCGGCTGACGTCGGCAGTGGCAGATCGCGATCCGCAGGCAGCGCACGCAGCCGCCCGGATTATGCACGCAGATGGCGTGCGACGGGCTCGTGAGCTGCAGTCCGCTCTTCCGATTCCCAGAGTGGTTGAGTTTCGTGGTCGACGTCGACCACGTCGGACGACGAACGAGCCCACTTGATGGGACTCACGTCCGCTAGAAAATGTCGGCGAAGTTTCCATAAAGTGTTGCCATTTTACGCTCGTCGCGTAGCATCCCGTCAGGTCCCGCGCAGTGGACCATCGGAGGGGAAGCAGAATGAGAGCGCGAGGTCTGTTGGCGGGAGCGTCCGTGCTAGCGACTTTGGCGGGCACGCCAATTCACGCCCAGGTTCGCTCTGCCCAAGCGACGGCAGCGACCGACCTAGGCGAGGTGGTCGTGACTGCGCGCAAACGCGAGGAGCGCCTGAGGGACGTTCCCGTTTCCGCCAGTGTGGTCAATCTTGAGGACTTGCTGGCCCGCGGCGACGTCTCAGACCCGCAGACGGTGCTGAACAGCGTCCCGGGGGTAAAGTTCCTGGACACGTCCTCGCCCGGAAACTCTGAAATCACCATGCGTGGTTCGGGGCAAGGGCGCGGCACCAGCACGGAAGCCGCGGTGGGCCTCTACCGGAACGACGTCTACGTGGGTGGCGGGGTTGTGGGGGGCCGTACGTTCAGCAGGCTGGACCTGCTGGACGTGGAACAGTTCCAGGTACTTCGGGGTCCACAGGGCGCGCTCTATGGGCGCAATGCCGTCGGTGGCGCCGTAATCATCGCTTCGGCCCGTCCAAAATGGAAGGCGTCCGGATTCGCGAACCTAAATTACCAGTTCGAGAGCCACCTGAAGCAGATCCAGTCGGCGATCAACATACCGTTGTCCGACGAGGTTGCGGTTCGCCTGAGTGGCGAATACCTCGATCAGCCTAAGGGCTTCTTCTACAACGCCTCGCAGGACAACTATATAGATAGCCAGAAGGGATATGCATTCCGCGGCCAATTGCGGTTCAAGCGCGGAGGCTTTGACGCCAACATCCTTGCGGAAGACGGACTATATGATCTTCCCGCACTTCGAGCGACGTTCGATATCCCTCGGGGGAGTAGCGGTTTTCCGTTGGGCTACACGACGCCGAAGTACGTGAGCTACAACAACACGGTTCTGCCCACGAAGCAGCATCTGCAGACGGTGATTGCGAAGTTCGAGTGGGTGGCCGGCTTCGGCACATTGAATTCCGTCTCGGCCTATCGACACCGCGTGACTCGCACAACCAACGACACCGACCAGTTCGACGCCGCGACGCTCGCGCGTGAGCAGGCGCGGGGCAACGCCACCACTGTCACCGATGCCAACGCGACGACCAACAACAATGACGACTTCGAGTCATTCTTCCATGACACGCATGTCTCGGGCGCGCAGGGCGGCATCCAGTGGCTGGCCGGGATCGAGATCCTTGATACGGACGACAAGTTCACGACTCTGACCTATCGGACGCCGACGCGCACCAACCCGTCGATCGGGAACTATCTTCCCGGTCGGGGGCGCTACACGTCGATCTCGCCCTACGGGTCGATCGGCTACACGCTGTCCGAGCGGCTGTCCACGGAGGCCGAGGTCCGTTACTCGAGCGATCAGCGGCGGCGGACAAATGCCGGTTTCACCCTTCCGACCAATGCGCCGATCGCCGCCCAGACCAGTTCTGACCGCGACCGCTACAGCAACCTCGACTACGCGTTTTCGCTAAGCTACCGACCGCTGTCGGCCTGGACCACCTACGTGCGTCTCGCCACGGGCTACCGGGCGGGCGGGTTCAACGCCAACCAAGGGGATCTCCGCGCGCCGAAGCCGGTCACGCCTACTTTCGATCCAGAGCGCGGCACATCGCTCGAAGCCGGTCTGAAGGGAGACATCGCTCCGGGGCTCTTCGTAACCGGCGCGGCCTATCGGACACGCGTCCGCGACTTCCAGGCCCAGGTGGACAATGGCTGCGCCGTGACCAATCCCGTCTGCCCCGTGGCGTCGGTCGCCTTCATCAGCAATCTAGGGGCCGCGCGCGTCTGGGGCCTTGAGGCGACGGCCAACGGGCGCTGGCGGATCGCCGGAGGACGGCTTTCGCTTAACGCAAGTCTGTCACGGCAGAGCGGCGAACTGAAACTGACGGGCCACCCGATCCCGCAGAACCCACGATGGGTGCGGGCCGCCGATTTCAACTATCGTCATGACATAGCGGACAATGTCAGCGGCTTCGTAAACCTGTCCTACTCCGGACAGTCGGGAGGACTGCAGGAGATCGACTCCGCGCTTGCGCTCGATGACCGGGACATCCTGGACGGCCGTATCGGCGTTACGTTCGGCGACATCGAACTGGCGGCCTACGGGAACAACCTGGGGGACGAGTCTTATTACGTCTTCGCCTCGGCCACGCAAAAGCGCTGGAGCACGCCTCGGAACTACGGCGTCCAGTTGCGTGTCAAATGGTAGGCCGTTTCAAGAGCAGGCGATGGGTGGCCCTCGTGGCCGCTCTCGGGATCAATCTAGCGGTCGCTGGTGCGGTCATGGCCCGGACGGTTGAGGAGTCCGCTGTCCAGGCCCCGGGCGGCCCCCGATTGCAGGCCTTCTACAGCCTCCCGGACAGCTCGGGACCCTGGCCCGTGGTCATCACGATTCACGGTGGAGAGGGAGGTCGCGATGCGGCTGTGCTCAGGGAAGCGGCTGACCCACAGAGCACGCTACCGACCATCAAGATGCTCAACGGGCGCCCGTGGGCGATTCTTTCCGTCGACTACCGTCCGGGAGCGATCCTGGGGGGCGAAGAGGAAGACATCCTGGCTGCACTGGACATGGTTCGGCGCGACCCAAGGTTCGATCCGAAGCGCATCGCCATCGTGGCGGGCTCCCATGGTGGCCACCTTGCCCTTCGGGCGGGCATACGAGCCGGCCGTGGTCTAGCCTGCGTTGTCGCAGGCTCCCCCTGGATGACGAATCCCTCGTTCTTTCTGCTGGCTGATCCGGCAAAGCCGCCCGTGTCGGAACTTCGGCCTAGCGCCATCAAGTGGATGCTGACGGCGCGGAAAAGCCTGCTGAACGGACTCGACCGCCGTGGACTGTCGGGACAGGCGCTCCTGGATCGCATCCAAGAGAAGAGCATCGAACTCCATGCAGGCGAAATTCTTGCGCCAACCCTGTTTCTGATCAGCGAGGCCGACCAGCAAGTCCCTGCGACCGTCGTTGAACCTACGATCACCCGCATGAAGGCCGCGGGGCGGAGCGTGGAGGTCCTGAGGGTCAAGGACAGCTTACACGGGTTCTATTGGGGGCGCGAAGGCGAATTCGGCGCGCGAGTCGGCGTGGGCCCCAAGACGGCCGCGCAGTACGCCGAAGAGGCTGAAGCGCGACATACAATGGAAGACTTTCTCGCACGGTGCCTGAGGTAGGGCCCATCCAAGCCGGAGACTGTTAATGCGGACAAGCCATCTGGGCCTGATCTCAGGTCTCGCGATCTGTATGGGTCTGACAGGATTGGCCGCAGCAGCGCCGGCGCCGCCAGTCCTGCCGCGCCCATCGATCGAGGCCGACGAAGCTAATCCCCAGCTGATAGCGGGCCTCGAGCGACGGGTGATCCAGGTCGGGGGGCAGGGGCGCGTGTACTACATCCATCGGCCGGCCTCACTCCGAGCGGGTCCGGCTCCGATCGTCATCGGGCTGCACGGGGGAAATGGCACTGCGCTCCGCCGCGCGCGACAGATGGGTTTCAACGAGATCGGCGATCGGGAGGGCTTCATTGCGGTCTATCCGCAGGGCGTTGATTTCGGCTGGAATGACGGTCGCGTCGATCGCGGCGTCGATGATGTCCAGTTTTTCCGCGCACTTCTTGATGACCTAGTCGCACGAAAGGACGCCGACCCGTCCCGCATCTATCTCGTGGGCGGGTCCAATGGCGGCATGATGGCTCAGCGGCTCGCTTGCGACATGACAGGCCGGCTCGCCGGTGTTGTCACTATGGTGGCAAGCCTGCCGGAACCCTTGGCGAAGGCCTGTTCCCCGAAGGCCCCGTTGCCCATCCTGATGATGAATGGAACCGCCGACCCGCTCGTGCCATACGGCGGAGGCGCAGTGGCCGCAACTACGGGGCGCGAACAGGGCCGTGTCCTACCTGTAGAGGACACGCTGGCCTTCTGGCAGCGCGCCAACCGTTGCGCGGACAAGCCCGTGCGCGGAACCGTTCCCGACCGGGACCCCGCTGACCAGATCATGACGGAAACCGTTACGTGGACCGCCTGCGCAGGCGGCTCTGAGGTCTCATTCTACAAGATGAACGGAGCCGGGCACGGTCTACCCGGCCGCTCGCGCAACAAGTCGGATATCGCCGAACAACTGGGAGGGCGCTCCACCAACGACTTCGACAGCAGCGAAGTGGCGTGGGCTTTTCTCAAACGGTTCAAACGATGATGCCTGCTGAGTCAGTATAAGCAATTGGCGGTTCTTGGCGCAGTTAGGATCTCAAAGTGATATCGCGGACGCGGCTCTCTGGTCGAGGAGCTCAGCGGCCCATGCCCAGCCGCGACAACGAACGTGGTCAGGCCTTGTGGGGCTTCAGAACCCAACTCATTCAATGAATATAACTGATCAAAATGTCGACAGTTTTGTATTATATGGTGTCGATATACTATAAAGGGGCTTCAGTTTTAGAGCGAAATGCCTGGAGACGGCGATCAATCCCATGGCGCTCGGCATTGCTGAGGGCCGAAAACATATCCATGATGGCAGTTCCGACGCCGTGCTCGTCCTAGCGCGGCCTATACGCGCCGGCGCCGTGCTAGGGCGATCCGAGGTTTCATGAACAACGTGAGCAAACTGTCCCCCCCCGAACTGGCCCAGGAAATTCGAAGGCTGATTCAGAGCGGGGAATTCAAGGCCGGAGATCATCTAGGAACGGTGGAACTGGCTAGCCGGTTTGGTGTGAGTCGAGGTCCGGTTCGCGAGGCCCTTCGTCTCCTTGAATCGCGGCATCTGGTCCGCGTACTCCCCCAACAAGGCGCCTTTGTCACGGCATTGGCCGACGAGGAGGCGCAAGAGGTCATGGAAATCCGCGAGGTCCTGTTCGGCCGCCTCGCCGAACTGACCGCCGAGCGCGCGGACCCGGAGCAACTTGCGGCGATCGACGAGCGGCTCGCAAATCTGGATCGTTTGGCGCAGGCACCCGACACTACGCCGCACGCGTTTCAGAAGGGCACCTACGATTACATCGGGATCATGTACCAAGCCGCCCGCAGCCCCCGATTGGTACGCATGATCCGCGACATGACCGAAGGCCTTGGCAACATGTACGGCCACCTCAGCATGGCGACCCGTGACATGCGCCTGGCGGAACTGAAGACCTACCAGGTTCTCACAAAGGCGCTCAAGGACCGAGATCCGATGCGCGCCGGCCAGCAAGCGCGGCGGATGCATTCGCAAGGGGTCGCGCGGGCGCGGGAGCTGCAGACGCTGATGCCGCCCAGCGGCGACATCGTGTTCAAGGGCCGACGGCGTCGGCAGGTCGTCACCTGACGCATAGCGTCGTTGGGGCCGCCGGTTCCGCCGAAGCGAGGCGTCTTAGCCCTGGAAGCTCCTGCTTAGCTTGACTTGCTACGTCCGTGGCTCGGGCTGTAGCCGGTTTCGATCGCCATTGCGACATCCGCCGGCATCCAGCCACTCAAGGGCCTGCTGCCGCTGGGCACGTCGCCGTCAGTCGCACTCTTGCAGCCTGCCAACGGCCTACTGGTCGTGGAAAACAACTCGCCCGCATTCCATGACCTGGAGTGTCTCCTTCGGCGCCCAACTAGACGGCTTCATCTGCCTGGCCCAGGCGTCGTATTTGCCCTTCAGGGAGCCGACGATGTCTCGGCGGCGGAACAGGACGCTTTGGGTCTCACGTGGATCGCTGGCCAAATCAAACAGCCACGGCCAGTTTCCGGGGCGGGTGTTGGAAAACAGCTTCCAGTCGCCGGACAGCGCAGCATATTCGGGGCCGATACGCCAGAAGAGGGCGTCGTGCACGACCTCCCGGCGACGATCAGGTTGCATCAGGGGCGTCAGATCGACGCCGTCGAGCGGCTTGTCGGACGGGATGCCAGCCGCGGAGATGGCGGTGGCGTATATGTCGAGGCTGGATACGTTGCGGGTATCGACTTGGCCCTTCGGCCAGCGCGCCGGCCAACTGACAATGTAGGGAACGCGAGCGCCGCCCTCATAGGCAGAGAGCTTCCCGCCCGCGAGCGTCTCGCAGTCCGAAATGCCCAGGTAGGTCGCCGCCCCGTTGTCGGCGAGGAATACGACGATGGTGTTGTCACGCACACCCTGCCGGTCGAGTTCGCCGAGAACTCGGCCCACCCCGTCATCGAGCGCGCTGATCATCGCCGCATAGGTGCGGCGAACCGGGTCTTTCTCGTTGGGAAACCGCGCCATGTACTTTGCTGTCGCTTGCATGGGCGCGTGCGGCGCGTTGTAGGCCAGATACATAAAGAAGGGTCTGTCCTTTGGCCGGTCGGTGATGGCGCGAACGGCCTCGTCGGTGAACTCGTCGGTCAGATAGCGATCGTCGTTGTTGATGAGGGTCTTTTCTGGCGACCCCGCTCGCCAGCGGCCAACGACTTGGCTCGCGACCTTGCGTGTGAAGCTCCGCTCTCCGACGTAGGGCACTGAAACGCTGGTCGCGCCCGGCGTCCTGGAGTCGATGTAGGCCGTCTCACCGCCGAGGAAGCCGTAGAACTCATCGAAGCCGCGCGCGGTGGGCAGGCGGTCGGGCGAGTTTCCCAAATGCCACTTGCCAATGGCCACAGTGTGATAGCCGGCCTTCTTGAGGGGCTCGGGGAGCAACCGCTGGTCCGGAGCGAGCCCGTGCGAGCCGCGATCCGTGTCGTTCTCTGGTGTCAGGTACTCGAACCCGTGCCGCTGCTGGTATTGCCCGCTGAGCAAGCCAGCGCGCGAGGGGCTGCAGACGGACGCGGACACGTAGCCTCGGGTGAACCGAACGCCCCGCCGGGCCAACTGGTCGATGTTCGGCGTGGAGATAGCCGACCGGTATCCGTAGGCGGAGATGTCTGGCGTCCCGAGGTCATCGGCGAGGATGACAATGATGTTCGGTGGCCCTTTGGGAGCGGGCCGCGGCGCGAGGCCCATAAGGCCTAGGCTGAGCGCACCAGCCAACAGCGGTGCCCACCGTCGTAGCATTTCAACCTCCGATCACAGGTCCTTAGCGCAAAAGCGCCGGAGCTTTTGGCGACCATGACGGCAGTCAGCTTTGGATGCAATAGTGCCGACATCTGTGACCATGTGTGTTGACACTTTGCTGGGTAGTCTGCAAAGGCTCCCTATGGTTGCGGGGCCAATGTTGCTTGGGGCGTCGTAGCTAGGCGAGCCGACGCTGGGCGCCAACCACGCGGCTTCCGGACTGTCTGGCGAGCCCCCGCGTCCGCCAGACGTTCCTAGGAAAACTCTTTCGGAGAAATCGCATGACCCTGACCAAGACCTGGATCGCGCGGGGCTTGGCTTCGGCGGCGCTGCTTGCCACCCTGACGGTCACGCCGGCGCTTGCTCCGTCACAAGCGCAGGCCTCGGCCCGGCGGCCCAATGTCATCGTCATCCTGGCCGACGATCTAGGCTACGGAGACGTGGGCGCCAACGGCGGGAAACGTGTGCCGACGCCAAATATTGACAGCCTAGCGCGCACCGGCATCCGGTTCACCGACGGCTACGTAACGGCCGCCGTCTGCGCGCCCTCGCGCGCCGGGCTCCTAACCGGCCGGCATCAGTCCCGGTTCGGCTTCGAGTTTAACCCCGTCGGGCGCAATGAGAGCCTGGGCCCACCACTTACCGAGACCACGATCGCCCAGGTCATGAATCGCGCGGGGTATTCCACCGGTATGGTCGGCAAGTGGCATATCGGACAGGCTGCCGGATTCCATCCGATGGACCGCGGCTTCGACGAATACTTCGGCGTGCTGGCAGGTGCGACGGCCTATTTGCCCAAGCTGGGCGCGTCGGACGAAGCCGCCCCCACCGCGGGCGACGACAAGCTGACGCGCACCAACCTTCCCATCTATCGCGGGCGCGACAAGGTTGAGGCGCCCGGCTACCTAACGGACGTGTTTACGGATGAGGCCGTGGCCTTCGTGGACAGGCACGCCCAGCAGCCATTCTTCCTCTACCTGGCCTACAACGCGCCGCACACGCCCCTACAGGCCAGCGCCAAGTACCTGGACCGGTTCCGCTCGATTCAAAACCCTGATCGCCGGGTCTATTCCGCCATGCTGTCGGCCCTGGACGACGGCGTTGGCCGGCTGCTGGCCGAGCTCGACCGCAAAGGCTTGCGAGACAATACTATGGTGATCTTCCTAAGCGACAACGGCTGTCCCAACTACATCCGTGGCGCCTGCACCAATGGGCCGCTGTCAGGCTTCAAGGCCTATCCGTGGGAAGGCGGCATTCGGGTGCCCTACATTGTCTCGTGGCCTGGTGGCCTGAAGCCCGGCGTTTACCGCAATCCGGTGTCCAGCCTCGACATCCTGCCGACCGCCGCCGGGCTGGCTGGGGTCAAGGCGACCGGTGCGGAAGGGGTCAACCTCCTACCCTACCTGCGCGGCCGCAAGGGCGGGCTACCCAACGAAACCCTGTTCTGGCGCATGGGCCCCAACCACGCGGTTCGCGCTGGCCGTTGGAAGTTGCTCGTCGTGAACAAGTCGGACACCGTCGAGAACATCAATGAGGTGGTGGGAAGTCCTGTCCCCGATGGCGTCAAGGCCGAGGTCTCGCCGCTTGGCCAGTGGCGGCTGCTGTACGACCTGAACGCCGACCCCGGCGAAGAACGCGATCTGGCGGCGCAGCATCCCGAGATCGCGAAGCGTCTCGAAGCCCAGTTCCGTGATTGGAACCGCAAGAACGTCGAGCCCATGTTCACCAGCCGCCGTCAGTTCCGATCAGAGGTGAATGGCCACAAGGCGCAACTCTACAACTAGGGATGAAACTCGAGGCCAAGGGGTGAAAAGAGATGGCTAACGACTTTGAGACGCCCATCGGGCGAGGCTGGCAGGTTAACTCCGCCTGATCACAAGCCGCCCTCCCCTATCCCTAATCAGGCGGCAACCACCGCTTCCGCCCACGCCTGATGGGCCGCCGCCCGGAACGTGCGTAGCGTGGATCGGCGGATCAGATGTTCCTGGACGTTGAAGCAGTTGTAGATGGCGGCGTGGGTAGAGATGAACCGTTGGGCCGAGCCCTGCGACTTGAATTTTTGCTGTTTCCGCTCTCGTCGTCGGATCGGAAGGTGGCTGTTCTCAGCGCGATTGTTGGCTTGCATCCCACCCGGTCGATGGACGCCCTTCAGCCCGAGCTCGCGGACGGCCGCGCCGTAGGACGCCAGCTTGTCGGTCGTGATCGTCTCGGGGTGGACGCCCTGGTTTCGCAAAAGCCGACGCAATAATTTCAGCGCAGCGGCTTTGTTCCGACGCTTCTGGACCAGGACATCGAGAACCTCGCCCTCATCATCGACGGCACGCCAGAGCCACATCTTGCGACCTCCGATGCGGACGTACATCTCATCCAGATGCCAGCGGCCGCTCGGCGGCTGACGACGCCGACGCAAGTTCGCCGCGATCAGCGGGCCAAACTTGATAACCCAGCATCGGACCGTCTCGCGGCTGACTTCGATGCCGCGCTGGGCGAGCAATTCCTCGACGTCCCGAATGCTCAGCGTGAAGCGGAAATACAGCCATACCGCCTGGCGGATCACATCCGCCGGGAACCGATGGCGTTTGAACGAGATCGGCTTCACGAAGATCCCCCCTTCGGCACCCAAACGCGCCAAACTGGAGACCTTTTACAGTTAGACTGCCAGCACCAGCCGAACTCATCCGCTCGCTCGAATGCCGCCCGCACCGCGTTGACGTATGGTGGGCTGCCAAAGAACGAAATCGGGCAAGGCAAGAGGACCGCCGCCTGGCGACGAAACGCCCCTCCTACGGGTCAGGATGCCGACGTAACCGCGGTCGCCACGCGCTCGATCAGCCAGTAGCAGGCCAGCCCGCCGATCGCGTAGGCCGGGGCGGCGGTTGCCCAGGCCGGGGCGGGGCGCCCAACGGCGCGCTGGACGGCGCGCAGGCCGGCCATCACCGCCAGCGCGGCGGCGATGAACAGCAACTGCCCGACCTCGACCCCCACATTGAACAGCAGCAGCGCCTGCGGCGCGGCCCTCGGCGGCAGGCCGATCTGGGAGAGCGCGCCAGCGAAGGCCATGCCGTGCAGGAGGCCGAAGGTGAAGGCGATGATCCATGGCTGCCGGCGGGCCAGGCCCGGACGCCGCAGACGGGCGGGGGTCAGTTCCAGCGCGACAAAGATAATGCTGAGCGCGACCAGCGCCTCGATGGTCGCCGACGGGAAGCTCAGGTAGCCCAGCGCGGCCAGCCCCAGGGTTATGCTGTGCGCCACGGTGAAGGCGGTGACCGTCTTCACGAGCGGCCAGCGGGGTCCGATCAAGAGGAGCAGGCCCAGCACGAACAGCAGGTGGTCGATGCCGGTCAGGATATGCTCGACGCCAAGCTTAAGGTAGCCCGACACCGCGAGCCCCTTCGGCGGGGAGAGGCTGAGTGGCATCGACGCGCGCGAGGGTCGGAGCACGGCGTCGATGGTATGCCCGTCGCGGGCGGTCACGCGGACGAGCACGTCGGTGACGCTCTGCGGCAGGCCCTCCACGGACAGGGTCTGACCATCCAGGGGGTGACCGCCCTTGATCCGCCAGACCCGCACGACGAACCCGGGCGCGGCCTCCTCCGCGGTGGGCGCGGCCTCCAGCGCGCCACCGGATAGGTGCGGGATGAGCCGCAGCGCCATGTCGCCCACCACGGGCCGCTTCCATGTCACGACGTATTCGTTCGGCGCCGTCTCGACGATCTGCACCAGCGCAGGTCGCACCTCGTGAGCCAGCGCAGGCACGGCCGCGAGCAGCCAGAACAGGGCCCCCGCGAGCACCGCGCGCAGGCCGCCACGGATCATTCGGGCGCGCCCGCGACGACGACCTGATACTTGCGGCGCAAGCTATCCAGGTACTTCCGGCTCGCGGCCCCGCGGCGTTCGACCTGCCATGCGGTCCGCACCTCGGCTTTCACAGCGGAAAGCGGCGGAACTTCCTCGGCCATCCGTCGCTCGATCCGGATCAGGTGCGCGCCGTAGGCCGACGGCACCGGCCCGACCCACTGACCCACCGCCGCGGCGCGGGCTGCCGCGGCGAAGGCCTCGCCGTAGTCCCGGCTGAGATCGGTGACGGATACGTCGGCATAGGTGAGCGGAAGCAGCGAGGCGTCGCCGGGTACGCTTCGCCCCGCCTTCAGGTTCGCGAGCGCCTCCGAGGCCGCCGTCTCGGGATTCACGCCAAGCCGGTCGGCGCTGAAGAAGACGTGGCGCAACGCGAGCCGGGCCGGTGTGGCATAGGTGCGGCGCGTCCTGTCGTAGAGGGCCTGAAGCTGCCGCTCGGTGGGCTCGGCCGACCCGTCCGCGTCCTCGCTGGCGAAGGCCATCTTCTGGGCCAGGCGGCGGCGCACGATCATGTCGTCCTTGTCGAGGCCCAGGCGCACGGCCTCACGCGCCAGCAGTTCCTCGTCGATGCGCTCGCGGATGATCGAAGCCAGTTCGGCCCGGGTCGGCGGCCGCTGAGTCTGCATCTCCCAGTAGCCGGCCAGTTGTTCCAGCTCCTGGGAATCAATCCGGATCGTCGGGCGGTGGAGTTCGCGCGCGACCTGGATTCCCGCAAACAGCAGGGCCCCGATCAACAGGAAATGCAGCAGAGGCTCGCGCATCAGCACGTGGAGGCGGCCGCGGGACGGTGCTTCGGTCAAATCGCTCGCCTCAGGCGGTTGGTTCGAGCCAGATCGGCGACGACCAGGCGCGTTCCATGATCGTGGGAGCCAACTTGGGATTGGGCTGCGAACCCACCCGAAGGGCATCCCAGGTCGACCAGCGGCAGGATGGGTTCTCGAGCACCCGGGCATAGTAGAATGCCCGCTGCTTTGCATTGAATTCGGGGTCCTTCCACTCGGCGCTGAGCTGGACATCGCCCTTGAAGCGGTCGGGCTGGCAGGTCTTCAAGTCGACGCTCGCGCCGTTGCCCGGACAACGCCAGGTGCGGGTGTCGAGCTTCAGGCCGTCCGAACAGGCGACATCGAACACCTTCTCCTTCGCGACCCCGTTATCGATCCAGCCCTTCACGATCTGGGCCCGCTGCAGATAGCCTGCCGACGGATCGCGCAGAGCCCAGAGCAAGAATCGCGGCACCGCGCCCTTCCGGGGCAGCAGGTCGCCGCCCATCGGGGAGCCGTGCGCATAGGCCTGGCCCACGGCGTCCGGGCGTTGCAGGACATTGGCCGGGAAGTCGTAGCCTCCGAAGAAGCGCACGCGAATGCGCGGACCGGACGTGGCGAACGTCTCCCGCCGGCGCAGGGCGGCGTAGATGGCTTCACGACTGTTTTCCTCCGCCCAGACGCCGGCCAGGCCAGAGGCGCCCCAGCTCTGGAAGCGGCCACCGGCCTTCGCGGGGTCTGCGCCGTCCCAGGTCATGGCGCCCTTGGGCGGTGCTGAGCCGCGCAACTCGGGCGTGCTGTCGCGTCGGCCGACCTTGCTGAAGTAGTTGGGCTCCTCGACGCTCCCGGGTGCGGCGTTGTGGGTGTCGGACGACCCGATGAAGCCCAGTTTGAACGGGTTCACGCCCAGTTTGTCGCGGACCAGCAGGCCATCCTCGAGAGCGCGGCGGACGTAGCCGCCGGCAAACCTGGTCACGCGCTTGTCGCGGCCGATGTAGCTTTCCATGATCTCGAAGTTGGACCATTCGTCGTTCGGCGAGAGCGAGGGGTGGGTCTCGGAGGTGCCCTTGATCTGGGTGATCTCGGTCAGCGGCTCATTGCGGGCGCGCAGTTCGGCATAGGCGCGGTCCATGGGCTGACCCTTCAACCGCACGCTGTCGAACATCAGGCCGTCGCTGCCGTTGGCATTGTGGGGAATCGCGAGAGCCTCGACGCCCTTGGCACGCCAGCCGTCCATCGCGCTCCATAGATCCTCCGGATTGTTGGACATAGTCGAGGAAAACGGCAAAGCCGGCACGTTCGCCGTCCGGAAGATGACGTTTCGGTGCAGATTTCGCCCCTCGGGCGCGGACGTGTACTCATAGCCGACAAGCGTGGTGAACCGCCCCGGCATGTTATTGCGCGCGGCGGCATCCTGCACCTCGCGCCAAGCCCGGGAGCGGATGGCCGGGTCGTTGAACTCGACAGGCGTTGTCCCGTGCTCGAAAGCGTCGACCATTCGGTTGAACGCGGTCTGGATCTGCTGCGGATCTGGGCTGAAGAGGCCTTGGCTGAAGGCCAGCTTGGAGAGCGGGCTGTTGGGGTCGGCGGCCTCGCGGATCGCCCCCATGTATTCGGAGTGGTCGGTTACCGCCACGAAGTCGAGCTGCCCGCCCTGGAGCCGGACATCATAGCCGCCGGCGTGCCCGATCGTCTCGCCGCGGGCGAACCTGTAAGCGTCGTCCGGGGTCCGTCGGACGTTGAAGATGTAGGCGTCGAACGACAGCTGGGTGTGGACGTGCAGGTCGCCGAAGTAGGCGTTGCGATCGCCGCTCCAGCCGGGCAGGCGCGCCGGGCCGGGCGGGGAAGCCGCCGCCCTGGCAGGCCCGCTTGCCGCCGCCGCCGTGGGTCGTGGCTTCGCGCTTTCAGAGGCGGCGTAGGCTGCTGCGCCGCTCGCGAGGAGCGCGACCAGGACGGCCGGCGTTACCGAATTGATCTTCATTAGCGTTAGCCTTTCCTTTCGGGTTCAGAGGAAAAATTTGTATTCACCAAGAATAGCGCGCCTGCACGCCCCAGGTGCGGGGAAGGTTATAGCGGCGCACGTCGCCCGTGGCCGATGGCGCGGTGAACACCCGATAGGATTCCTGTCCTGCGTTGTTAAGGTAACCGGTCAAGTCCCACGACGGCCAGCTTACGCCGGCGCGGACGTTGAAGAGGCTGTAGTAGTCTGCAAGCAGTGGCGTCTGTTTGGCTTCCTGCACCCCGCCCTGGCGGCCCGAGCCGTTGACGTTGACGAAAGCACTGACGTTATTCGCCAATGGATGCCGGTAGTTGACACTATAGGTCTCAGTCCAGGTGGGCTGCTGCGGCTGACGGAAGCCCGCGTAGCGGCCTTCCCGGATACTGCCGCCCTGGCGCGCAGCACCGACCGTGACGCGCAGATTGCCGCCCGCCAGCTCGGCGCGCCAGGTCGCCTCGGCCTCGATCCCCCAGAGATGAGCCGGCCCGGCGTCGAAGGCAAAGGAGGTCGCCTGGACCGGGCAGGCCGGGTTGTTGGCCGCGCAGCCGTTGTCGCCCTGGACGATCAGGTTCTTGTAGCGGTTCGTATAGCCGGCGGCGGTCACGTAGAGATTGCGCGCCAGGTTGCCTTTGAAACCCACTTCGAAGGCGGTCACCGTCTCGTTCTCGAAGGATGGCGGGATCGCGTTCGGCTGCCGCGGGTCGCCCAGATTGCCGTTGAACCCGCCGGCCCGGTAGGCGGAGCCGATCTTGCCATAAAACAATGTCTGGTCGCTTGGCTTGTAGGCCAGAGTGGCTGTGTAGGAGACGTTGCCCTGCGAACGCGACGCCGTCGGATTGAGCGACGCCGTTGTGACCGGAATATTGCCCACATATGGGTTGGTTCCGTTCGCCAGGGTGTACTGGCGCAGGAGGAAGTCTGCATTGTCCTGGGTGTAGCGGACGTCCCCCGACAGGTTCAGTTTCTCGGTCAGATCCTTCCCCAGCGAGGCATAGGCCGCGTAGGACGAAAACCGCAGCTTGCTGCGACTGATGGTGCCGAAGTTGTTGCTGGCCGCTGTCGGTGACTTGCCCAGGATGTTCGAGGGGGTGTCGTTCAGCAGATACCACTCGCCGCCGGTCACCCAGTCAAAGCCGTTCGTTTCGCCTGACAGGTGGCCGTCGTAGTAGCTGATCCGCGCGTGATCGACCTGGTCGCCCCCCTGAGCGTAGTCGGCGACGCGGATGGCCGCGGCCCCCGCCGTGGATACCCGCCCCGGAATGGCGGAAAGGCCCGCAAAGAACTGCGGCGACAGCGCGTCGCGGTCGTACTGGTTCTCGCCTCTGCGGTCACGCAGGTTGACGATTGTCGACAGCGTCGCCCAGCCCAGCTCGGTGCTGGTGGTGAACTCGAAGTTGCTCAGGCGCTGCTTGCCGGCCGAGGGCGAGTTCCAGGCCATGTTATATTTGTCGGTGGCATAGCCCAACGGGAAGTTGGCGCTCGGGAAACTGACCACCTGATAGATGAGGCCGGGCACACGCTCATTGGCGCGTTCGATCATCATGTTCGCGGTGAACGGGCCGTTGTTGTAGTTCAGCTGTCCGCGCATGAATTCGCGGCGGGTGGCGTCCGCGTAGTGGTCAATGGCCGCGAAGTGGTAGAAGCCCTTGGTCTGTTCCCCCAGGTCGAGGCTGATGCGCGCCGCCCAGTGCTCGTCGATGGGCAGGTTGGCGACCAGCTCGATCTCGCGCTTGCTGTGCATGGCCAGGGTGGCGAAGGCGTAGCCCTCGAACTCATGGGTCGGCCGCTGGGTGAGGACGTTGATGGAGCCGCCCACCGCGTTGCGCCCGCCCAGACCGCCCTGCACACCGCGCAGAATTTCGACCCGCTGCACGTCGAACAGGTCGATGCCGGAGAAGGTGCGGCCGGCCACGTTGCCGCCGCCGATGAAGGCGCCGTTTCGGAACAGCCCGACGCCCGCTTCGGCGTTGGTCGCTCGCGAGGTGCCGGAACCGCGAACCGAGACGTCCGAAGTCAACGAATTTGAGGTGTTAGCGAAGTTCACGCCGGGCGAATTGCTGAGCAGTGCCTGGGCGTTTGCCAGCCCGCCCTGGGCCCGGATTTCTTCGGCGCCGATCGCGGTGGCCGCCACCGGAATGTCGCGCAGGCGCTCTTCGCGCTTGCGGGCGGTGACCAACAGTTCCTCGATCTGGTTGTCGTCGCGTTCTGCCGCCGCGAAGGCTGGCGCGGCAGCGGCGCACACGAGCGCTATGATCGATGCAGCGCGGAATTCGTTCAGTCTGGCCATGGTTCTTCCCTCTAACGTCTCTTGGTTTTTTCTTGGTTTTTTCGGATCGTATTAACGTGCCGCGACAGGCGCTCGATTTTGCTGGTCGCCCCTATTCCTCGTCCGGAAGAGCAACGGCATCCCCTCGGATCATCGCCTCGATCGCGTCGTGGGCGCGGCGGCCGGCGGCTGGTGGGTCGCCGCCGGAGAGCTGGTTGCGCACCCACCGGGGGGCCGTCATCTCGGCGCTCCAAACGCTCCAGAGCTTCTTGAGATTTCCCAGGCGCGCGGGATCCCTGCTGGCCAGATCGCGGTGCTCGGCCAGATCCGTCGACAGATCGAACAGGTGCCAAGTTTCGCCGTTCTTGACCGCCTTCCACGAGCCCGCCCTGACGGCGCCCTGCGATCCGGAACGCCAGTAGAGGGCCTTGTGAACCTCGCCGGCCCGGGTCCCGGTTAGAAACGGAAGGAGATCGACGCCGTCGAGACCGCTTGCCGGGAGCGCGTTTGCGGCGGCGAGGGTCGTGGCGGAGAGGTCGAAGCCCATGACGGCGCGGTCATAGGTCCGCCCCGCCGGCAACAGCCCGGGCCACCGCATGATCGCCGGCACCCGGATGCCGCCCTCCAGCACCAGGCCCTTCACACCGGTCAGCGGACGGTTGGACGAGGTTGTCTGGGTCGTCGGACCTCCGTTGTCGCTCGTGAAAATGACCAACGTGCGCTCCGACAGCCCGTCGCGGTCGATCGCGGCCAGCACCTGTCCCACGGCGTCGTCCATCGCGGCCAGCTGCGCCAGGTGGGTCCGGCGTGTCGGGTCGGTGACATTGACGAACCGGGCTTCGTAGGCCGGCGTCGTGTCGAGCGGCGCGTGGACGGCATTGAAGGCGAGGTAGAGGAAGAACGGCTTGGCGCTATGGGTGTCGATGAAGCGGACGGCCTCCGCGGCGAAGGCCTCGGTGGTGTGGGCCGGCATCGGCTCCGGCGTGGTTCCCCGCAGCATCGTCTGGCCGCCGCCCCAGCGGCCGGCGCGGGCGTCTGCCGCCCCGGCGCCCGGCGCATTCGAGCGCGGCGTATAGTCATGCTGCCCGCTGAGGAAACCGTAGAAGGTGTCGAACCCGCGCGCCGTCGGAACGCGGTCTGGCTCAAAGCCCACATGCCACTTCCCGAACATGGCGGTCGCATATCCGGCCCGCTTCAGGCGTTCGGCGATTGTGGCGGTGTCGGTGGGTATCCCGAACAGCGGCGAGGTGTTCCGCGGCGCGCCGGAATTGTACTCAAACCCCATGCGGTGCTGATAGCGGCCGGTCAGTAGCGCAGCGCGGCTGGGCGAACAAACCGGGTGATCGGCGTAGTAGCTCGTGAACCGGACGCCCTGGGCCGCCAGGGCATCGATATTGGGCGTCCGGGCCTCCGGATCGCCCTGGACGCCAAGATCGCCGTAGCCGAGATCGTCTGCCAGGATCAGGACGATGTTCGGCTGTGCAGCACGAGGGCGCGTCGCCGCCCAGCCTGCCGCCGCCATAGCGCCCAAGGCCACGGCTGAGACGGCCGCGACAAGTCCTGATCGTGAGATCATGCTGCCCGCCGGTTGAGTGCAGCGTCCGCGTCCGGTTCAACTGCCGGTCCTCGACATCCCGTCGGTGGCCGTCCGCGGAGGTGTTGGATGCGCTTCACCTTGCTTCCAGGGCCGAAAGTTCTGTCACGCGGGCCAGCCGCGCATTCGGCGTCGCATTCCATCGATCGGAGACCACTGGAGGCGCCAGATGCTCCTGCAGGCTCCCGTCACGCACCGCGCGGCCGATCTGATCTGCCAGCGAGCGCAGGCGTGCGAGGTATTTTGACGCCGCCTGCTCTGTCGTCATGACCTTTGGGAACCAGCGGAGATGCAGGACGCCCAGCACGTCATCGGAGGTCTCCGGTGCCAGGATCGGAATGGCCAGGCGGCGATAGACATCGCCACGCACAAGCCGAACGGCGGCGAACTGATTCCGCCGCGTCTCTGCGATCTTGGCGGCCACGCGGGCCGTTGAGGCGACGGTTTTCGCGTCCGGCGCGCCGGACGACCGGGTCAGCTTCAGGATGACCTCGCGCTCGTCGGGCGGGCAGTAGGCGATGTAGGCCCACCCCATCGCGCTCCACAAAATGCCGAACCGTCGGTTCAGGTGGTCCGGGCCAGCTCCGTGCGGGCTGATGCCCTGGGTACTGGCGCGGACGCGCATACTGTAGCCTTCCCGCGCGGCCATACTGATCGGCCACTGGTGCTCGTGGGTGAAAGCTTCCAGCAGCGGCCAGGCGGCTTCGACCAGAAGGTCGCTTCGCCGAATGCCCGCCGAGAACCGCAGAACCTTGCTGGTCAGGGCATATCCCTCTGCGTGCGAAATCCGGCGCGCGTATCCCTCGCCTATGAGCGTGCCGAGCAGGCGGGACAGGGTCGGCTTCGGCAGGCCGGTCGAGGCATGCAGCTGGGACAGCGAGACCGTAGGCTCCTGGCTTAGGCGTTCGATCACACGCAGCGCCCGCTGCAGCGACTGCACTGTATCGTCCCGGCCCATGCCCACTCCCCTTGCGCATCATCGTCCACGCGTCCGACGGCCCGGTCAACGCCTGCCGTTCCGCATCGCGGAACATCGTGAGAGAAGCGCTATTCAACGCCGCGCCCAGGGCTGACCGTGTCCGTCGTCGGTCGTGGACCGCCCCGGCGTCAGGCTGGGCGGCCAGGATAAGCGGGGGGAACGACATGCATTTCAACCGGACCACGCTGCTGTGCGGTGTCGCCCTGGCGGCAGCGAGCCTCGTGGGTTTCGGCGCTGCGCGGGCGGCGCCCGCCCCCAAGTCCGGCGGCGAGGGAGACGAAGGCGCCGCTGTCGGCGAGGTGCTCGTCACCGCCCGCAAACGCGAGGAGCGGCTGCGGGATGTGCCGGTTGCCGCCAGCGTGATCGACGTGGAGAACCTTCAAGCCCGGGGCGGTGTGAGCGATGTCCAGACCCTACTCTCGACCGTGCCGGGCCTGCGGTATTTTAACACCAGCACCCCAGCCAACTCCGAAATCTCGCTGCGCGGCGCAGGCACCAGCCGCGGCACCTCGGCCGAGGCGGCGGTCGGACTCTATCGCAACGGCGCATACATCGGCGGCGGCGGGAACCTGGGCGGCCGCAATTTCTCCACGGCGGACCTGTTCGATATCGGTCGCGTCGAAGTCCTTCGCGGCACCCAGGGCGCGCTCTACGGACGCAACGCCGTGGGCGGGTCGATCAACATTATTTCGGCGATCCCCACCCAGACCTTCTCGGGCTTCGCTGATCTGAAGTACGGCTTCGAAAATGATCGGGCCCAGCTTCAACTCGTGGCGAACGTCCCGCTGTCGGACAGTGTTGCGATCCGACTGGGAGCCAATGGCGTCACCCAGAAGAAGGGATTCTTCTACGCCCCCTTTGTCGGTCAGTATCACGACGATGAGGAAAGCTCGCTGCTGCGGGCCCAGATCCGCTACGACAAGAACGACCTTGTCATCAACCTGCTGCTCGAGAATCAGGTCGCGTCCACGCCGGGGCTCTTCTACACCTTCGCCATCCAGCCCAATGTGGCGGCTGGCTATCCGCTGGGCCTGTTCGGCAAGAAGTACGAGTCCGACTGGAACACCCCGCCCGGCGCCAAGCAAAACGTCGCGAACGTCAACCTTGCCGTCAGCTATGACATGGGCTGGGCCTCAGTCGACTCGACGTCGATGTATCGGCGCCGCAAGTCGCAATCCAGTTTCGACGGCGACGCCACGAATCCGGTCGCGGCGGCGTTTCAGCGAGCGCGCGGCAATCAGTTGCTGCTGACCGACACCAACGCAGGCACGGTGAACAACAACCTCGCGGAGACGCTTTACCAGGACGTCCACCTTACCGGGGCTGAGGTGAACGGTTTCACCTGGCTCGCAGGGTTCGAATTGCTGCAGATCAAGCAGCACCAGACCAGCACCACCAATCGCACACCCACAGTGGCGAACCGCTCGATCGGCAACTTCACGCCGACCTTCGCCACGATCAGGTCGGCGGGCGTCTACGGATCGGTGGGTTACCAGGTCACCGAACAGCTCAATCTGGAGGCCGAAGGCCGTTACTCGAAGGACAAGCGCGAGATCCAGACAAACCGTTTCGACCGATCCACGAACCTCCCTGTCACGACCGGCGCCAAGCTGATCACTTCCGCGGCGTCATCGCCCGACGCGGCGATCTTCAACCTGACTGCGGGCTACAAACCAACTTCGCTTTGGCTGTTGTACGGCAAGGTCGGCACCGGTGTGCGGTCCGGCGGCTTCAACACCAATGCGGGCGACCCCCGTCAGCCCGTCGCAATCCCCCCTGCGTTCGGCGACGAGAAATCCATCACCTACGAGATCGGCGCCAAGGGCAACGTCACGCCCAACATCTATGTGACGGCCGCGGCCTATCGGACCAACATCAAGGACTTCCTGGTCCAGCAGGACAACGGCTGCCTGGCGACGAACCCCGTCTGCCCGGTTTCGTCGACCAGCTTCCTGATCAACGGCGGCAGGGCTGAGATCAACGGGATAGAGGCGGACGTCGTGATGCGCTTCCAGGTCTTCGACGGGCCGCTGCGCATCAGCGCAAACGGCGCGCGCCAGAAGGGCAAGGTGGTTGCCGGTCGCTTCAAGGGGGCGACGACACCTCAGACGCCGACCTGGAACGGGTCGTTCAACATCGATTATCGGCGCCCACTGGCCGCTGGCTTCCGAGGTTTCGGGAACGTGACCTACTCGTTCCAGGAGGGCGGAATCCAGGAAATCGAACAGGTCCCGAAGCTGCATGACAGCTACAGCATGGACGCACGGGTCGGGATCGAGAACGGCTCCATCGAGCTGGCGCTCTATGCGACCAATCTGACCGATTACGACTACATCATCTTCGAGACAGAGACGGTGCGCCGCTGGAACCAGCCGCGGCTGGTTGGGGCACAGGTGAGGTACAAGTGGTGATGGAATTGACGCGGCTGAAAGACCGCAACCACGTCCGAATGCCGCCGGGTCCGCCGGCGCGGCATGGCCGGCAGCCCTGGTCCAGAATGGGAGGCCTACGATGCGCAGATTGAGCGCCCGGCTTGTGCTGCTGGCCACGCTGGCCGCAATGCCCGGCCTCGTGCAGTCGGCGCCCGCCCCTGTAACGGCCCCGAAGCCAACACCGCCCGCCCCGTCGGCGGCGAGCGCGCGGCAGGCTTATTTCGGCGAGATGCACCTGCACACCACCATGTCCTTCGACGCCTGGACGGGCGGCACGAAGACCATGCCGGACACCGCCTACCGGTTCGCCAAAGGTGAAGCGGTCACCATCAACGGCGTTCAGGCGCGCCGAGCGTGGCCGCTAGACTTCATGGCGGTGACGGACCACTCGGAGTTCATGGGCGCGCTCTCGGAGCTGGACCGTACCGGCAGCCTTTTCTCGCAAACCGTGGTGGGCAAACAGATGCTCGCCCTTGGGCGCCGAGCCTTCGAACTGTCGCCGAACCAGAAGCGCGAGATGCCGGAACTCGCCGATGCCGCCGCCGCCTCGCGGGCCTGGGAGGTGCAAGTCAAGGCGGCCAACGACCACTATCAGCCCGGTCGTTTCACGACGTTCATCGCCTACGAATGGACCGCCGGCGGCAAGACTCCCGGCGCGCACCTGCACCGCAATGTGTTCTTCAACGGCGACCACGCGCCGGTTCCATTCACCTCGGCGGACTCCAACCGACCAGAGGATCTCTGGACCTATCTGGAAAACGTCCGCAAGCAGGGCATCGGTGTCATAGCCGTCTCCCACAACGCCAACCTCAGCAACGGCCAAGTGTTCGACTGGTACATGAGCGACGGCAAGCCCATGGACCGGATCTACGCCCAGCGCCGCGCGCTCAACGAACCGCTGTTCGAGATCGTCCAGAACAAGGGCTCTTCCGACACCCGGCCGGAACTTTCGCCGAACGACGAGTTCGCCAATTTCGAAATCGTGGAACGGCTCTACAAGGATCAGACGAAGGCCGCCACGCACGGATCCTTCGTACGCGAAGCGTTTGGTCGCGGCATGGTCGTCGAGTCAAAGGTGGGGGCCAATCCGTTCAAGTTCGGTCTGATCGGCGCGTCCGACTTCCACAACGGCCTCAGCACCAGTCGGGAAAACGCCTTCGCGGGGACGGGCATCGACCCCGACACCATGCTGCCCAAGGGCGAAGCGGCCAAGCGGACGCTCGGCATGGGCCCAAAGGCGCCGCTGCGGCCGACCGGACAGCCCGAGGACGACCCGGTGACGCACAGTTCCGCCGGCCTGACGGGGGTGTGGGCCGAGGCGAATTCGCGGCCGTCGATCTTCGCGGCCCTGCAGCGCAAGGAGACCTTTGCGACGTCGGGGGAACGGATCCGCGTGCGGATGTTCGGCGGCTGGAATTTCGATCCCAAGCTGATGGCCTCCAAGGACTGGGTCGCGACCGCCTACGCAACCGGCGTGCCGATGGGCTCAGACCTGCCGGCGGCTGCCAAGGCCAAGGCGCCTCGGTTCGCCGTGTGGGCGATGAAGGACCCCGACGGCGCCAATCTCGACCGCATCCAGATCATCAAGCTCTCGCTTGAGGGCGACGGCTACAAGGAGAGGGTCTTCGACGTGGCTCTTTCCGGAAACCGAAAGGTCAATCCGAAGACCGGCAAGACGTCGGCCGTCGGAAACACCGTTGATCTCAAGACGGGGACTTACGCCAACAGCATCGGGGCGAGCCAACTGGCGACGGTATGGCAGGACCCGGAGTTCAATCCGGCCAAGCCGGCGGTCTACTACGCACGGGTGCTGGAGATCCCCACGCCGCGCTGGTCAACCCTGTTGGCGCTCCGCAACAACCTGCCGTTCCGGGACAGTGTGCCCGCTACGATCCAGGAGCGGGCCTGGTCCTCGCCCATCTGGTTCAAGCCTCAGGGCTGATGCTGTGAGGATTGGGAGCCAGCTGCGCACTCTGTCTGCTAGCCCAACGCTGCGACGATTTCTTGCCGAGCCTCTGCTTCACTTCGCGGTTCTGGCGCTGGCGATCTTCCTGGCCAACAGCGCCTGGCGCGAGGCCCATGACGGCCGCCGCATCGTCGTCACGGCGGCCGACGCCGAGGGGCTGGTGCGCAAGTACCAGACACAGTTCGGGGTCGCGCCCACTCCCGCGCAGGTGAAAGCGCTCGTTCAGGCCCACATCGAGGAAGAGGCTCTGTTCCGCGAGGGCCTAGCCCTGGGTCTCGACAAGGGCGACGAGATCGTCCGCCGACGCGTCGCCCAGAAGGCCGAGTTCCTGCAGCAGGACCTCTCAGTCCCGCCGGAGCCGTCCGAAGCAGCGCTGAAGGCCTACTACGACGCCCACCATGCCGCCTACGCCGCCGAGGATCGCATGGCGTTTCGCCATCTGTTCTTCTCCCCGGACCTCGACGGAGAGGCGGCCGCGCGCCAGCGTGCCGAAAGTGCGCTGGCGCGACTGGCCGGTGACCCTGAAGCATTGGTCACCGGTGACCCGTTCCCGGATATCAGTCCTTCAGCGCTGTCCGGCGTCAGCGAGGCCGTGCGGGTGTTCGGCGACAGCGAACTGCCCCGCAAGCTGGGCGCCGCGCCTGTCGGGCGCTGGGTCGGTCCCTTTCGGTCTGGCTACGGCTGGCACCTGGTGCTGGTGCGGTCCCGCCAGGCCGGCGGCGTGCGTCCGTTTACAACGGTCCGCGAGCAGGTGCGGGCCGACGCCCTGCGCGACGCGCAGAACCGAGCCAACGCCCGGAGCATGGCAAAGGTTCTGAGCCGCTATGTCATTGTCCGCGACGACGAAGGCGACGCGATGGGCGCGCGCCGATGAACGCGGTTCGCGCCATACTCCTCGCAGTCCTGGGGCTGCTGAGCCTTGCCACCGCGCGTCCCGTCGCCGCGCACGAGGTGCGCCCGGCGCTGTTGCAGGTGACGGAGACGAAGTCCGGCCAGTACGAACTGCTCTGGAAGCAGCCGACCATGGGCGAGGTCGCGGTCCGCCTCGTGCCGCACCTATCGAGCGGCTGGCTCGAGGCCGAGCCCGTGGACCAGTACGCTTCGCCAGGTTTCCTCATCAAGACCTGGCGGGTGACCTCGAAGACGCCGCTCGACGGCCAGACACTGGGCATCGAAGGGCTGGACCGCACGATCACCGATGTCCTGGTCCGGGTGACGCTGGCGAACGGCAGGCGCCTGGACGCGGTGGTCAAGCCGGACCGGCCCCGTCTGACGCTGAGCCTGTCCGGCCGACAGGCGCTGGACACACCAGCCTATCTGAGACTCGGCGTCGAGCACATCCTGGCGGGTTTCGACCACCTGCTGTTCGTGCTGGGGCTGTTGCTCCTGGCAGGCATGAACTGGCGGATCGTGAAGGCGGTGACGGCCTTTACGGTCGCCCACTCGATCACGCTGAGCCTGGCGGCGCTGGGGTTCGTACGGTTCCCGTCTGCCGTGATCGAAGCCCTGGTGGCGCTGTCGATCGTGTTCGTGGCCGCCGAACTCCTGCCATCGCCCGACCGGCAGGAATCGCTTACGCGCCGCCACCCCTGGATCATCGCCTTCACCTTCGGGCTGCTGCACGGCCTCGCGTTCGCCGGCGCCCTGGCTGACATCGGCCTGCCCGTCGGGGCCGTACCCATGGCGCTGCTGATGTTCAACGTCGGTGTTGAGATCGGTCAGTTGATGTTCATCGCCGCGGCTATGGCGGTGATCCTTTTGCTGCGCTGGGCGCGCGCGCGCGTCCGGTTGGACCTCGCGCCGCTGGCGCGGATGGGGCCCGCCTACGGCATCGGGGCGTTCGCGATGTTCTGGTTTTTTGAACGGCTCGCCGTGGCGTTCACACGCGCATGACGGGCAACGTCTGGACATGGAGCGGCGGGTCTCAATCCGCCGATGGGAGAGCGGTATGAAGACCATTCGCTATGTTGCGCCGGCCATCATCGTGGCCCTGATCGTCGGTGGCGGCGCCGCCATCGGGGCCGGCGGCGCCCTCGACGCACCCGTGAAGGCGACGACGAAAGCCAAGCCCGGGACCGCTGTGGCAAAGCCGGCGCACCTGCCCGGGTACAATGCCGACCGCAACGCCTACTACGGCGACCTGCACGTCCACACCTACCTGTCCAACGACGCCTACATCTTCAACGTCCGCCGCACGCCGGAAGACGCCTACCGGTTCGCACAGGGCGAAACCATCGGGCATGCCAGCGGCTTCCAGATCCGGCTGGCGGGCGGTCCCCTGGATTTCACCGCCGTCACGGACCACTCCGAATACATGGCGGCCGTCAGAGAGGGTGCGAACCCCGACAATCCGGATTCAAAGCTTCCCATAAGCCAGGGGCTCATCAGCTCGGATCCGGTAGAGGTCGGAAAGGCCTTCACGGCTTTCTACGCCGCTATGCGCGCCAAGACCCTGCCGCCCAGCTTCACCGATCCCGCGACCGCATCCCGCGCGTGGCAGGAAGTTCGCGAGGCCGCCGCACGGAATAACCGGCCCGGCCGGTTCACAACCTTCGTGGGGTACGAGTACACAGCCTCATCCGAGGGCCGGAACCTGCACCGCAACGTGATTTTCCGGTCTGCCCGGGTACCGGACCTGCCCTATTCGGCGAACAGTTCCCCGGATCCTGAAAACCTGTGGCGCAACATGGACGGCTGGCGGACCAAGGGCATTGAGGCCCTTGCGATCCCGCATAATTCCAATGGGTCGGACGGAGTCATGTTCGACTCGGTGCGCCTGAATGGCCAGCCGATCGACAGGGCCTATTCCGAACTCCGGATACGCAACGAGCCCCTGGCCGAGATCACCCAGATCAAAGGTACGTCCGAGACCCATCCGACGCTCTCGCCCAACGACGAATGGGCGAACTTCGAGATCATGGAGAACTACATCGGCAGCGCGCGCAAGGTGACCAAGTTCCACGGCGGCTACGTGCGCCAGGCCTTGGAGGACGGCATCGTTCTGCGCCAGACTAAGGGCTTCAATCCGTTCAAACTCGGATTCATCGGGTCTTCGGACACCCACAACGCCGCCCCCGGTAGCGTCGAGGAGCCCAACTACTTCAGCAAGACCGGCCGCACTGACGGCTTGCCCGACCTGCGCGGCTCGGCGCCGCCCAAGGGCGCAAAAACCTGGGACGGTGTGCCGGTGGATCCCCCCGGATCGCCGACACGTCCCGCGTCGCAGGCTTGGGGCGCCTCGGGCCTCGCAGGTGTCTGGGCCGAGGAGAACAGCCGCGAGGCGATCTATGCCGCCATGCGCCGCAAGGAGACGTTCGCCACCTCAGGTCCGCGGATCAAGGTTCGGTTTTTCGCCAGCTACGACTTCCCGTCCGACCTGATGACCCGCGCCGACACGGTAAGACAGGCCTATGCTCGCGGCGTGCCGATGGGCGGCGATCTGCTGCCGTCAAAGGGCAAGGCGCCCAAGTTCCTGGTCTGGGCGGTGCGCGATCCGCGCTCAGGCTACCTGCAACGCGCCCAGATCGTGAAGGGCTGGGTCGAGAATGGCGTGGCCAAGGAGAAGGTCTTCGACGTGGCGTGCGCCGACGGCCTGAAGGTGGATCCTTCGACATCGCGTTGTCCGTCGAACGGAGCGACGGTGGATCTCAAGACCTGCCAGCCGGACCGCTTCAAGGGCGACGTGGAACTGCGCACCGTATGGACCGACCCAACGTTCAACGCGAAACAGCGGGCCTTCTACTACGTGCGGGTGCTGGAGAACCCGTCCTGTCGCTGGTCGACCTGGGACGCGCTTCGCAACGGAACCCCGCCGAACCCGAGGCTGCAACAGACGATCATCGAGCGCGCGTGGTCCTCACCGATCTGGTTCGAACCTTCCGCATAGCCAAACCAATTCCAACGAATCCGGAGGAATAAGGCCATGAAAACGCCTGCCTGGACGACCGGCCGCTATGTGGCGCCAGCCTTGATTGTCGGTCTGATCGCCGGCGGCGTGGCCGCGTTCGGAGCGGGCGAGACCGCAAGGGACCCGGCCAAGCCCCCGGCCGTTTCGGCGGCTGCCGCGCCCGCGTCCGCTCCTACGCACCTATCCGGCTACAACGCAGACCGAAACGCCTATTTCGGCGACCTGCATGTGCATACCTATCTGTCCAACGACGCCTACATCTTCAACGTCCGCCGTACGCCCGACGACGCCTACCGGTTCGCCAAAGGCGAGGCGATCGGACATGCTTACGGCTTTGAGGTCCGCCTGGCTGGCGGGCCGCTGGATTTCGTGGCCGTGACCGACCACTCCGAGTTCCTCTCCGCGCTTCGCGAGGCCGGAAACCCCGAAAGTCCGCTGTCGAAGCTGCCGTTCAGCCAGGGCCTGTTCAGCCCCGATCCCGCGCAGATTCAGAAAGCGTTCGACACCTTCAACCAGGCCGCGCGCAATGGGACGATGCCGAGGGAATTCAACGACCCGGCGCTGATCTCGCGCGCGTGGAGCGAGATTCAGGGCGCCGCGGCCCGCCACAACAGCCCCGGGCGCTTCACCACCTTCGTCGGCTATGAGTTCACCGCGACATCGGAGGGCCGGAATCTCCACCGCAATGTCATCTTCCGAGGCGCCAAGGTTCCCGGCGCACCGTTCTCGTCCCGAGACTCCGCGGACCCGGAGGACCTCTGGCGTACGATGGACGGCTGGCGGGCCCGCGGCGTGGAGGCCCTGGCCATTCCGCACAACTCGAACGGCAGCGACGGCGTCATGTTCGACAGCGTGCGACTCAATGGCCGGCCGATCGACAAGGCCTACGCAGACCTGCGGATCCGCAACGAGCCGCTGGTTGAGATCTCGCAGACCAAGGGCACCTCGGAGACTCATCCGACGCTGTCGCCCAACGATGAGTGGGCCAACTTCGAGATCATGGAGAAATACATCGGCTCGAACCGCGACGTGACCAGGTTCGCAGGCGGCTATGTCCGGCGCGCCCTGCAGGACGGAATCCTGGCGCGGGAAAAGCTGGGAACCAACCCCTTCAAGCTCGGCTTCATCGGCTCGTCCGACACCCACAACGCCGCGCCGGGCAGCGTCGAGGAGCCCAACTACTTCAGCGCGTCGGGGCGCAGGGCCGGGCTTCCGGAACTCCGCGGCTCGATTCCGCCAGGCGGCGCCCGGACCTGGGACGAGGCCTTGAAGCCGGGGGCGCCGCCGCCGCCGGTCCAGCAGACCTGGGGCGCGTCCGGCCTCGCTGGTGTCTGGGCTGAGGAAAACAGCCGCGACGCGATCTTCGCCGCGATGCGCCGCAAGGAGACCTTCGCCACATCGGGTCCTCGGATCAGGGTCCGCTTCTTCGCCGGCTACGACCTGCCCGCCGACGTGCTGACCCGGCCGGACACCGTGCGCCAGGCCTATGCCCACGGCGTGCCAATGGGCGGCGACCTGCTTCCAATCAGAGGCAAGGCGCCGAAGTTTCTCGTCTGGGCGGTGCGCGATCCCTCGGGCGGCTATCTGCAACGCGCTCAGATCGTGAAGGGCTGGATCGAGAACGGCGTGGCCAGGGAGAAAGTCTTCGACGTGGCCTGCGCGGACGGGCTGAAGATCGAGCCGACCACGGCGCGTTGTCCGTCAAACGGCGCGGGCGTGGATCTGAAGACCTGCCAGCCCGATCGCTTCAAGGGCGATGTGGATCTGCGCACGGTCTGGGCCGACCCCACCTTCAACCCCCGGCAACGGGCCTTCTACTACCTGCGGGTCCTTGAGAACCCATCCTGCCGCTGGTCGACCTGGGAGGCTATCCGGAACGGTACGCCGCCCAATCCGAAACTGCTGCCGACGGTGATGGAGCGGGCCTGGTCCTCACCGATCTGGTTCGAGCCGCAGGCTTAGGACAAGGGCGCTCATTGGTTCGCCCGAGGAGGACGCACAATGCTTCGGAAGGTCTGCGTGATCCTGGCGGCCGGGCTACTGCTCGGCGCAGCCAAGCCCACCCTAGGTCCCACCGCCGTAAGGCCGGTCGGCAATATCGCGGTCTCGGCGGAGCCCCATGCCGGGCGGATGGCGCTGCGTGTGACGGACGAGGGACCGCCCGATGGCGACACCCAAAAGCTCGTCCGCCTCCCCGGCGTGGACTTCGGCGACGGGGAGATCGAGCTTTGGGTTTCCGGGGAGCCGGGGGCCGGCGCCAACGCCGGCGCGCGCGGGTTTGTCGGCGTGATGTTCCGGCTCTCCGAGGACGGACGGACCGGAGAAGGCATCTACCTGCGCCCCACCAACGGCCGCGCCGAAGATCAGGAACGGCGCAACCACGCCGTCCAATACTTCTCCGCGCCGGATTGGCCCTGGGAACGGCTGCGGCGCGAAACGCCCTCGCGCTACGAGTCCTACGCCGATCTGGAGCCCGGCCGCTGGACACGAATGCGGATCGTGGTAGCCGGCGACAAGGCCCGACTTTTCCTCGACGGAGGATCCCAGCCTACCCTGATCGTCAACGGCTTGAAGGGCGGCGCCGGCCGTCGCGGCGGCGTGGCGCTCTGGATTGGCCCGGGAACGATAGCGCATTTCGCTGAGATCCGGGTGAGCGACGGATAGGGGGGGGCCTAGGCGCGGAATCGAGTTCCGCTATAGGACCGGCCGAGCCGGCTCGGAGCCAAGCGAGAACTGAGAAAGCTCGGGACTAGAGGGGGCAAGAATTTTGAAGGCACAGCTCGGCGACGGCCGCAACTTTCCGAAGCTCACACGCGGTGCTTTCGGCTCAACCCGTCCGAATTCGCGGATTTTGGGCGCCGCGGCAGCCTTCGGTCGGCGCACCAGGCTCTCCTGGATGATCGCCATAGCCATGGTCTTGACGCTGACAGGGCCACAAGCCCTGGCAAAGGACGCGACGACAGCGAAAGACAGACCCAACATCATCATCATCCTGGCGGACGACCTCGGATACGGCGACTTGGGCGTGCAGGGGGGCCGGGAGGTCCGCACGCCCCGGATCGACCGGCTGGCTGCGGAGGGAGTGCGGCTCACCAACTACTATGCCAATCACCCTGTTTGCGCGCCGAGCCGGGCCGCGCTGATGGTCGGCAAATACCAGCAGCGCTTTGGCTTTGACGCCAACCCCAGCCGCGAGGACCGAACGTCGCCGACTTACGGCGTTCCACTGACCGAGAAGATGCTTCCGGAGCGGTTGAAGGCCCAAGGCTATGCCACCGCCATGTTCGGCAAATGGCACATCGGCTTCACCCCCGAGCGGGCGCCGCCAGCGCGCGGATTCGACACCTTCTACGGCCTGCTTGACGGCGCCATGGCCTATACGCCCGACGGCGCCACCGGCGACAAGTTCGTCTATCGCGGAACGGTGCGCGAGCCGATGCCCGCCCACACCACCGAGGCGTTCGCCGCGGAGGCGGTGTCGTTCATCGAAGCCAACAAGGACCGACCCTTCTTCATCTATGCGGCTTTCAACGCGGTGCATGCGCCGCTCCAGTCGACGAAAGCCTACATAGAGCGGTTCGCCGGTGAGCCGGACCCCAAGCGGCGTACCTATCTGGCGATGCTGGCGGCGCTTGACGACGCGGTTGGCCAGATCGTCGATGCGATCGACCGCAACGGACTGGGACAAGATACGTTGATCGTGTTCACCAGCGACAATGGCGGACCGACCTGGCAGACCACCTCGGCCAATGGCCCGCTGAACGGCGTCAAGGCGCTGGTGCTCGAAGGCGGAATTCGGGTGCCCGCCATATTTCGATGGACGGGCCAGCTGCCGGCTGGCGCCGTCCGCGGATCGATGGCCATGGAGTTCGATGTCACCGCCACCGCCCTGGCGGCAGCGGGCGCGCCCGTCGAGAGCAGTCTGGACGGAGTCGATCTTCGGCCGTTCCTCAAGGGCGCCCGATCAGGCGACGCCCATGCACAATTGTTCTGGCGCTCCGGAGAACAGGGCGCGACGCGTCGGGGTCCCTGGAAACTCATCACGGTCGATGGCGCCGACTACCTCTTCGACCTGCGGACGGACCTGGGTGAGCACAAAAATCTGGCCGCCGCCGAACCCGAGAAGCTGAAAGCGCTCAAGGAGTCCTGGGAGGCCTGGTCGAATTCAATGCTGCGGCCTCAACGCCCGCGGGTTGGCGAGGTCGGGGCCGCGCCATCGCGGGCCGCCGGAATCCGGGATCTGATTAACCGCTATGTGAAAGGCCTCCCGGTCAATCCGAAGGAGCTCCTCTATGGCGGCGGGCCGGAATAGCGGTAGCGCCCGGTTCTCTGGGAGTTTCCCAGCCACCGGGAACCGGTGGCGCCTTTACGAGATCGGTCTTGAGTTCGGCTACCCGCTGACCACATGGCCGCATCTGGAGACGGGTTCTCGCTAGACTGATACCACCGCCATCAAGCGCTCAGTCGCAACAAAATCGCCGGTGGAGTGTGTCTTGAGACGGCTCTGATCTCGCCCAGGATCGATATGAGCGCGCTAAGCGAGAATCTCGGCAGTACCGTCACGGCGCCAACGAACCTTTGGAGAATAGATATTGAAATCCCGATGGAGAGCGCCGGTTCGGAAGAATTCCTCGACGATCTCAAACCGGTGGAGCCCCCTTTCCAACGCGAATGCGAGCGGATCGGCGGGCGCAGGGCCCCTGTAGAGCCAGTCGATCAGTTGCCTCCAGAGCGGCTTCCTGTAATCGGAATAGTTTGCGCAGCTACCTGTCCAGAAGTTCGGACCGACTCCGTCCTTGTCTAACCGCAGACTAAACATGATCCACACGTCCGGCTGGTCGCCGTACTGGTAGTCGAAGCCTAGACTTTCGACTCGGTCCGCCGAGACCCGCTCAAACTCGAATTCGCCGAACCGGCGCTCGCCCTTTCGGCCGGGCTGGCGCTCCTGCCGCACCCAGCCCGACGCGAGAGCCGCAGGGACTAATTCGCTGGCGATCGCAGCCGTCATAGCCTTCGGCGAAATCCAGCCGGGCCCATGCTTGCGACGCTTCTTCGGCTTCCGTCTCGGCAAACGTGGCCAGGGATCCCAGGCCTCCAGCGCCCTCACGATCCGGGCGTCCAGGGCTTTCAGTTTGACGTACAGTAGGCGCGCGACCCACGCCGCCCTATCGATAGGGATCTTCAGCCAGAACGTCATGGTAACCCATCTGGCCAAACGGATACGCAGCAGCAACTCCGACATCCCGAGGCAGGAAGTGGTCGACGCGATAGTCATCTCCGTACTCGTGATAAGCAGCCATCTGGTTCCGGCTCAGCCGAGCCTTCGGTCCAAATTTCTGCTCGCTCATCAGACCGCTCGCTGTCTCCTGGTCTAGAACCGTGCGGCGAGGCCCGCCATTTACCTTGACGTAACGGCCCCCCGGCAGCGGCTTTTCACCATTTGCAAGCGTTCGAACACGACCAAGGGTCTCGCCTAACTCGCCCTTGGCTGCGATCGGAAGGCTATTGCTGTAGCTGCGCCCCGCGTATCCAAATGGCGCGGCCACATATCCGCCGGCGAGCGCGGCCTGACTGGCGCCTCTCCAGTCTACGGGTCGCCCGTTCAACGTATTCTGGAGGATTGAGGTCGTGGCGCCCCCGATCGCTCCGGCTTGCCCTGGCCGTCCTCGAGCGGAGGCTAGCGCCGCGGCCGTACCACCGACCGCAGAACCAACGTAGTCGCCGACTGAACCCAAGCGTCGGTTCTGAAGGTCTGTCACGGCCTGGCTCACAACACCCCCTCCTGCGCCAACTCCGCCGAGCACAGCAGCCTCCCTTGCAATCATCGGCGCGGCCTGGGAGATGCGGACGCCGCCAGCGAGCGCAGCATCGACAGGCCCGAGAGCGACGAATCCTAGGCCCGTGCCAGCAATCTCGCCGACCGTACGGGCCATCCGGTAGTTCTTCGCATCATACTGATCGCGAGCCTGTTCCGTGGCCCAGCGGCTTCGCCACGCATGGCCAAGATCTGCGCCCTGGGCCGTGTCGATGAGAGCCCGTCCACCGGCGTAGGCGCGATCACCCAGCCCCAGTGTGAACGCATCCTGCGCGCCTCTGGCCGCGGCCAGCGTCTGATCGACGCCCTGCTGAACCACGGATTTCGGGGCGAGTTGCGACGCTTGCCGCGACGGACTGGCGGGCCGAATGGCGGTCGAACTGGGACGCTTCTGAACGCCCGCGGAGCTCCTCGATGGCTGTGGCGAAAGCAGCTCAGACCCGAGACGATTGACTTCGGACTGAGTGCGCACAACCAGATCGCGCCCTGTTCGGATCGCATCGCCGTAGGCCTTGTGCGCGGCGGCCTCGGCCTCCCGGCCAAAGTTCGCGACTTCGCGCTGCCGCCGCTTCACGAACTCGTCCATCGTCTCAAGCACGCCACCCCGCGCTGACTGATATCCAGCCATGTCACCCCCACCATGTTTTAAACGTCGCCGCGCGCCCGCTGAACACACGTTCGCCATCAGACCGCGATCATCTCACAGCGCTGAGCCAGAGTCTAGAACAAACGGAGAACATAGACGGCTGGGTGGAGACCGGTTGCCGCCCGACTGCCCCCACCGGCGGAGGGAACGAGATCCGCGTATTGGAATCTGATGCCAAACCCATGCCCAGCCGTAAGTCGCGAGCGAGGATCGCCCACCCGTCCTGGCCCGGTAGCGCCGCACGATCGTCAAGGACCCGATAGAGGAACACCCTGGCATCCCGCCCCGCCTCGACGATCTGCGTCGACAGTGATCTCGCTGACCTGAACTACGGCGGACCTATCGCTGTAGTTCAGTAGATCGGCCTGCAGGCGCGCCAGATGTGGAAGCATCGCCTGGGCATAGGCGTCCACGGAGTCACAGTCGAAATGGCAGACCGCCGTGTAGGTCGGATCCGGCCAAGGGTGGCCAGGAGAGACGCCCCGCTCAACACTCACCGATCGAACTGCGTCTCCCAGGAGGTCCAGCGCCAACGGGATATGGACCGTCTCATAGTAGGCGTGGTCGAAGCGGCCACCTGGAATGTGCGGATAGAGAATGGAAATCCGGATCATGCCGCCGGGCCCGCATCCGCTGCGCCAGTCTTCAGCAGGTCGCCGGCGCCCTGCGACTCCACCAGTTCCAGGATCGTGCCATCGGGATCCTTGAAGCAGACGAAGCGGCCGCCCGTGGCGACGCCGTCGATCTCGACCCGCGCCGGCGGCCCCACCAGTTCGGCGCCCAGCTTGCGGAGCGCCTCCAGATCGGCGTCCATGTCCGTGGTGGCGAGCGCAAGACGCGCCAGCCCGCGATGGTAGAGATGCGCATACGGCGCCGCGGCGTCACGAGGCGACTGCCACTCCAGAAGATCGATCACGAGCGGATGCTGCGCGCCCTCAAGCGCCATTAAGCCGCCCTTCACGCGGTAGGGCGGCATGCCGACGGCGGCCGCCACCTCGGGCGAATTGGTCTCGGGGACACGCCAGATCAGTCGGAATCCCAACGCCTCGTAGAAGCTCCGGGAGCGGTCGAAGTCCGATACGTTGATGTTGACGTGGACCAGGCCGGATATGTGCATGGGGCTCCTCGCGGGGATGTGGGCTTGCGACCGATGTCAGGCCGGCGGCGGGACATAGCCGGCGGTGACCGACATGGCGTTGTCGACCACCAGGCGCTGGCCGTTGACGAACCGGGACTCGTCGCTGGCCAGATAGAGCACCGCGTAGGCGATGTCCTTGGGCGTCCCCAACGGGCTCGCGCCGTGCGGCGAGGCGTTCTGCGGCGGGGCCAGGCCTGAACTCATGACCTTGGCTCCGAAGCCCCGGACCATGGGTGTGTCCATGCCCGACGGATGCACCGAGTTGCAGCGGATATTCATCCGCCCCTGGCTGCAATGCACCGCGACCGAGCGCGTCAGCGCCTCGACGGCGCCCTTGGCCGCGCAGTAGGCAGCGACCAGCGACTCGCCCTGAATCGAGGCGATCGACGCCATGTTGATGATCGATCCGCCGCCGGAGTGCCGCATTGCGGGGATGGCGTGCTTGCAGCCGAAGAACGTGCCATCGGCGCTCACCGCCATGACGAAGCGGTAGTCCTCGGCCGTGGTCGACTCGATGGTGCCGGCTTCCACTACCCCGGCATTGTTGACCAGGACATCCAGCCGTCCGTATTCGGCGACCACCCCCGCGATGAGATCGCGCCATTGCCCTTCGTCGCGCACATCGTGGCGATTGAACCGCGCGGCCGGTCCGATCTCCGCGGCGATGCGCTTGCCGTTTTCCTGATCCACGTCCGTCAGCACGACGCGCGCGCCCTCGGCGGCGAACAGCCTCGCGGCAGCCTCCCCCAGGCCCTTCGCCGCGCCGGTCACGATCGTCACCTTGTCCTGCAGCCTGCCCACGCTGGTCTCCCCTTAAGAACCGATCACCCTACGGCGCAGAGCCTAGCCGAATTGATCAACGCGCCGCCGCGACAGCGTTCAGGCGACGCTGCCGCGCAACACGTCGTAGTAGTACTTGCGGAACTGAAGCGTCGCCCGGTCGGTGCGCACGGACGGTTCGGACCCCGGCGCAGGAGCCTCTGCGGCGCCCGAGGACTCGACGACCGCGCGATCCTCGTCCGCGATGCGCCCGTTCATCCATGCAAACAGCGGGTCGAGGATCGGACTCCGCGCGAAGTCGCGCGATCCCACGACGGGCAGCGGTCGACGAGGGCACCAATTCCGCCCCGGCCGTTCCGGAACACGACGATGGGCTCCCCGGCCAGGATCAGGCGCAGAGGCTTTCGCCCAAGCCTGCTGCCCAGGACCAGCGGCGACCAAACGTGGGCGAAGCCGTCGAACATATGACCCTGAATACTACAGCTCCATCCCAGGGACAGTTGCGCCCCGGAACAGCGACGATACCTGGAGCCCCGGCCGACCGGAGCTCCAGGGTTCGGAAACCTAGAAGTTCAGGCGGCCGGTCACGCCGTAATAACGGTCCGCCTCGCGCGGGATCAGGTAGCGATAGCTGCCGCCCGGCCCTCCACTGGTGATGGCCGAAGCGAAGCTCTCGTCGAATAGGTTCTTGACCTGGAAGGTCACCCGGTAGCGGTCGTCGACATCGACGATGGCGGCCGAGAGATCGACCATGGCGTATCCGTGGATGGTGGTCGCCGCGCGGATGGCCGCCGAGGCGTCCAGCTGGCTGAGCTGCTTGGACTGGTAGGAGCCCTGGGCGCCTAGCACCACGTCGACGGCGCTGCCGGTGCGGATCCGGTAGTCCATGCCCAGCGAGCCCTTCCACTTGGGCGCGTAGGCCAGTTGGGTGCCCGACGGCACGACGCCGGTCACGACGCCGTTGGTGGGCAGCTTGAACTGGTCGATGTGGGCGTCGGTGTAGGCCACGCCGCCATTGATGTTCAGGTCGCGCATCGGTCGGTAGATCAGGTCCAGCTCGCCGCCGCGGGTCGAGATCGTGCCCGCGTTGGTGAAGCGCGTGACCAGCACGCCCGCCACGATGTCCGGGTTGTTGGCCTGGAAGTTGTGATATTTCGCGTAGAATCCGGCCAGGTTCAGGATCAGCCGGCCGTCCATCAGCGTGTTCTTCATGCCGACCTCGTAGCTGTCGGCGGTCTCGGCCTCGATGGCGTTCGTCCCCGTCGCGGTGAGGTTGTAGAACACGTTGTAGGCAGGGCCCTTATAGCCGCGGGCATAGGTGGCGTAGATGGTCGTCTCCGGGACGAGGTCGTACTGGATCCCCGCCTTGCCCGAGAGGTTGTCGTTCGACTGATGGGTGGCGAACGGCCCGAAGCTGGGCTGGATGCCGGGGCCGGCCAGGGTCGTCGCCCGGCTGTGGAAGACCGACAGCCTATCCGAGGTGTAGCGCAGGCCGCCTATCAGCCGCAGCTGGTCGGAGACGTTCACTGTCCCCTGACCGAACAGCGCGAAGTTCTTGAACACCGAGCCGAAGTTGGCCGTGCCGCTAGGCGTGGTCACCACCGTGCCCGCCGCCGTGCAGGGCGTGATCACCGCCGGCGCCGGGGTCAGGCTGCACACCACGTCATTGCGAGTAAAGGTCCGCTCGGTCTCGGCGCGCGAGTAGTAGGCGCCGGCCACATAGGTGATGAACTGGTCGGCCGGCGAGGTGACACGCACCTCCTGGGTCAGGGTGTTGCTGGTCTGCGGGCCGACGTCGTGCAGCTGGTTGAAGCCGACATAGGCGCGCGGCAGCCAGTCGCCGTCGCGGATCTCCGTGTTGTCGTACTCGCGGTACGAGCCGATGTAGGTGACCGTCTGGCCACCCACGGCCCAGTCGGCCTGCAGCGAGACGCCGCCGCTCTTTTCGGTGGTGGCCGTGATCAGGCCCTGGGCGACCTGGCGGGTCTTGTCGCGGCGTGGCGTGGGCAGGACGGTCGCAGTCAGGTTCGTCGGCGCCGTGCCGATCAGCTCGGCGCAGCAGTCGTCGTCGCTCTTGCGGTAGTCGGCGATGAAGGTCAGCGACAGATCGTCGGTCGGGTCCGCCGTCACCACGGCGCGCACGCCCCAGTGCTCGTAGCCGTTGACCCGCGTGTCGCGGGTGAGGTTGCGGATGTTACCGCCGTACCTCCCGTAGAAGGCGGTGACCCGGCTCTTCACCTTGTCGCTAAGCGGCGCGTCGACGGCGCCGCGCAGGCGGTACTCGTCGCGGTTGGAGAAGTAGGCGCCTTCGACATAGCCACCCAGGTCGTCGCCGGGCCGCTTGGTGACGATGTTGACCACGCCGGCCGAGGTGTTCTTGCCGAACAGGGTGCCCTGGGGCCCGCGAAGGACTTCCAGGCGGTCGATGTCGATCAGGTCGCTGAACGCCTCGCCGGCCCGGCTGTAGACAACGCCGTCCACGACCGTGGAGATCGACGGCTCGCCGGCGATGGAGAAGGTCGAGGTGCCGACGCCGCGCAGGAACAGCGACTGGTTGATTGTGGTGCCGGACTTCCGGAAGTTCAGGGTCGGCACGAGATACTGCGCGCCTTCCAGGTTCACCGCGCCGCTTGCGGCGATGGCGGCGCCCGACACCACCGAGACAGCAACCGGTACGTCCTGCAGACGCTCCTCGCGCTTCTGGGCGGTGACGACGATTTCGCTGACGACCGAGTCGTCGGCGCCGCCGGTCTGTGCGGCCGCCGGAGCGGCCATCAGGAGCGCGGCAAGGCCAGCGCCCGTCAGCAGAATGGTCCGAGTCATGAATACCCTCTGATCGTCTTTCGTTTTTGATGTTTCTTGTGTGTCTTACGCTGTCATACCAAGGCGGCGAACAGCCGCCCGGTCTAGGTCACAGGTCCAGTTCTGACATCTCTACGACCCGCTTCTCGCGGGCGCTGATCTCGGCGGCGGTCCCGATCGCCACGGCCATCAGGCCGTCCCGGGCGTTGACCTCCACGGCGCCCTCGCCGCGGACGGCGGCGATGAACCGCTGGTGCTGATAGAAGGTCGAGCCGTGGTGGCTGCCGGCGTTCAGCGCGGTCGGATCGACATCCACCGTCCGCCGCTCGACCTGCTTGGGATTGCGGAAGCCGACGCGCGGCGAGAACACCAGGGCGCCTTCCGGGATCAGCACGTCCAGCCGAGCCTTGTCGCCCACCGCCATGATCTCTTCCTGGTTCTCCACCCCGTCGGCGAACATGCACAGGTCCAGCATGGCGCGCACGCCGTTGGCGAACTCCACCGTGGTGTAGCTGTTGTCGATGATGTCGGGCGTGCGGCCGTCATAGCGCTCGTCGACGTGGTTCACGTCCATGGCTCCGGAACAGTAGACGCGCACCGCCTCGGATCCCGTGATGAATCGCATCAAGTCGAAGAAATGGCAGCACTTTTCGACCATCGTCCCGCCGGTGTTAGCCGAGAAGCGGTTCCAGTCGCCTACCTTCTTCAGGAACGGGAAACGGTGCTCGCGGATCGACAGCATGCGCAGCGCGCCGATCCGGCCAGCGTGCACCTCAGCGATGAATTGGGCCGCCGGCGGCATGTAGCGGTACTCCATCGCCGTCCAGAACGGGGAGTCGGAGCGGGCCGCCCGGTCGGCCACCCAGCGGGCGTCCGCCAGGGTGGTGGCCATCGGCTTTTCGCAGAGGATCGGCAGGCCGGCGTCGAACAGCGGTTCCAAAACCTGGCGATGGGTGTTGTTGGGACTGGCGACGATCACCGCGTCCACCAGGCCGCTGCGGGCCATGGCCGCGCTGTCAGCGAACACGGTCGCCTGGTCGGCCCGTTCGCCCAGGGCGTCCCGGGCCCAGCCAAGGGACCTGGGCACTGGGTCGGCGAGCGCCGTCACCACGGCCCCGGGCGTGACCGCGAGGTTGTTGAGGTGCTCGACCCCCATCATCCCCGTACCGACCAGGCCGTAGCGGACCGTTACGGCCAAGATATCCTCCCCAATTTCACTATGACAGCGCTGACTTATTGTGAGCATTCTCCCAGACTGAGGGTTCGGGCAAGCCTAAAGTCGTAGGAAAGGCCCCCGGAGTCGTTGGGATATCGGGGGGAGGATCCTGGCCTTGCGTTGCCGCCTAAAGCGTCAGAACGGGCGTCGGCCCCGGGTCAGCGCATGACCGAACCTCCGCAACCGTCGTTCGGCCGCTGGTTCCTGTTCATCATGGTCGCCCTGGCGGGAATCCTCGCCCTGGTCGATCGGCAGATCATCTCCGTCCTCAAGCCGACCATGGCCGCCGAGCTTGGCTGGTCCGACGACGACTACGGCACCCTGGGCGCTTGGTTCCAGGGCGCGATGGCCGTCTCCCTGCTGGCCGCCGGGCCGCTGGTGGACCGCATAGGCGTCAAGTGGGCCAACGTCGTCGGCGTGTTCACCTGGAGCGTAGCGGCCATGTTCCACGGCCTGGCCCACAGCCTCGTCCAGTTCACGATCTGCCGCATCGGCCTGGGCGCCACCGAGGCCATGGGGACGCCCACGGCGATCAAGACCGTCGCCACCATCCTGCCGCCCAACCAGCGCTCGGCCGGCTTCGGCCTGATCAACGCCATCGCCAGCGTCGGCGCGATCACGTCGCCCATCCTGATCCCGTTCATGGCCCAGCCGTTTGGCTGGCGCGGCGCCTTCGTGATGGCCGGGATCGCCGGCATCGTCTGGTCGGCGGTCTGGATCGTCTCGACCCGCAAGGCGCGGTTCGGCGACGCGCCCGCGGCGCCCACCTCGGCGCCTGAAGCCCCCCGCCCCTCCATCCTGCGCGACCGCGCCACCTGGGCCATCGCAGGCGCCAAGCTGCTCAGCGATTCCACCTGGTGGCTGATGCTGTTCTGGATGCCCGACTTCCTGAACCGCCAGTACGGCCTGACCGGCGTGGCCATCGGCCCGCCCCTGGCGCTGGCCTACGCCGGCGGCGCGCTGGGCGCCCTGGTCAGCGGCGGCATCGCCACCCGCCTGCTCAGCCGCGGGCTGCCGGTGAACCGGGTGCGCAAGCTGGCCATGCTGGTCAGCGGGCTGATGGTCCTGGTCCTGCCGCTGGCCACCCAGGCCGGCAGCGCCTGGGGCGCGGCGGCGATCCTGGCGGTCGTGCTGGCCGCCCACCAGGGGTTCTCAACCAACCTCTTCGCCCTGATCGCCGACGTGACGGACAAGCCGAAGATCGGGCGCGTCACCAGCTTCGCGGCCTTCTGCGGCAACATCGGCGGCATGACCATCGTCAAGGTGGCAGGCCTCGTGCTGACCGCCGGCCTCGGCTACACGCCGCTCTTCATCTTCGCCGGCCTGTCCTACCTGTTGGCCCTGGCCTGGATCCACCTGCTGCTGCCCCGCATCCGCCAGATCGACGGCGGGTCGGAGTCGGGGCCGGTAGTGGCGCTTCACTAGACCATTCGTCGCCGAAGTTGGTTCAGGCTCAGCGCGACGAAGGGTCTATCTTTAGGCAGGGGTCTTGAGCGATCGGCGGTTCAAGTGAACCGTCGAACGCCCTAGGTGTGGAGCCTCAATAGGTTGTCCGCGTCCAAGCCGAGGCGGCTGATGGGTGTCTGGGACTTTATCCCGCCGTGGGGTCGATGCCAGTTGTAGCGGTGGAGCCAGGTGGGGAGCTCGGCGGTGCGGTGGTCTGAGGTCTGGTAG
>CALQQB010000029.1 GCA_943332615.1 Phenylobacterium deserti | reverse complement strand
CGCCAACGTCGATAGCATTACGCTCGGCGACGGCGACGACACCGCGACCGGCGATGCGAGCAACGACGTGATCACCGGCGGCAACGGCAACGACAACATCGACGGCGGCGCCGGCGACGACGGCCTGACCGGTGGTGAGGGCAACGACACCCTCGTCGGCGACGTCGGCAATGACACCATCGATGGCGGTGGCGGCAACGACCTCATCAGCGGCGGCGCCGGCAGCGACGGTCTCAACGGCGGCGACGGCAACGACACCATCAACGGCGGCATTGGCACGGAACTGATGCGTGGCGGCAATGGCGATGATCGGTTCGTCTTCGCCTCGGGCGACTCCGGCACCACCGCTGGCGCGCTCGACCAGATCCTGGACTGGCAGTCGACTGACTCGATCAACTTCAGCGGCGTCGCCACTGCGGTCGATGGCTCGAACTACCTGGAGCTGACGGCCTCGTCCTTCGACGCCGCCCTCGCCCTGGCCAACTCTCAGGCCACCGGCAGCTCGCTCTACGTGGTCGTGCAGGTCGGTTCCGACGTGGTCGTGTTCGCGAACACGAATTCAACCAGCGGCTTCGTTGGTATCGACGACGCGGTTGTGCTCGTTGGCCGCACCCTGGCCGACATCAGCGCCGCCAACATCATCTAACGATCTACCCAGACAATGGATCGGGCCGCCCCTCGGGGCGGCCCTTTTCATTTGCGGCCCGTTTTCTTTGGATGCGGCCGCCGGTCACGCTATGACCCGCACAGATGTCCAACGCCGCGATCTACCTGCATCCCAACGCCTTCGACACCACCGGCAAGGCCCTGCTGGGCCGCCATTCGGCGGGCGAGAGCTTCCTGCGTGGGTTCCTGCGCCACGGTGAGGTCGACCGCTTCCACCTCTGGAACGCTTCCAACGCGCCGCAGGCCAACCTTGAGGCCCTGGTGGACCGCGTGGCCCCGGACCGCGCCCATCCGATCCGCTGGCTCGGCCCGTTCGCCCGCAACGCACTGGACGATCCCGGGGTCATGTACCGGCCCGATTCTGCCCTCGACCAGGAAGCCTGGCTGCGCCTGCCGATCGGCCGGCGGACCTACGCCCTGTGCGGGGTCACCCATACGACCGCCAGCGCCACGGTCATGCGTATCCTCTCCAACCTGCTGGTCGCGCCGCTGGAACCCTATGACGCCCTGATCTGCACCTCGGCCGCCGTCCGCGCCGCGGTCGAGGTGCAGCTCGACATGATGCGCGACTACCTCAAGGCCGAGTTCGGCGAGCGGACCCGGCCGGAGCTGATGCGCACCACCATCCCGCTGGGCGTCAACGCCGCCGAGTTCACCCCCGACCCCACCCAGCGCGCCGCCTGGCGGGCGCGTCTCGGGATAGCCGACGACGCCGTGGTCGCCCTCTACGTCGGCCGCTTCGATGTCCGGGCCAAGATGAACCCCGGCCTGATGGCGCTGGCCCTGGAGCGCGCCGCGCGCCGCGCCTCTCGGCCGATCGTCTGGCTCAACTCCGGCTGGTTCGAACCGGCCGACGGGGCGGCGGCCTTCCACGACCAGGTCCGCGCCCTGTGCCCCTCCGTGAGATACCTGCATGTGGACGGCCGGCCCGCCGACACCCGCTTCTCGATCTGGGCGGCCGGCGACTTCTTCATCAGCTTCTCCGACAACATCCAGGAAACCTTCGGCCTGACCCCGGTGGAGGCCATGGCGGCCGGGCTGCCGTGCGTGGTCAGCGACTGGAACGGCTACAAGGACACGGTCCGCCACGGCGTCGATGGCTTTCGGGTTCCGACGCTTGCGCCGCGCCCCGGCTTTGGCGGCGACCTGGCCTACTGGTTCGCCAACAACTGGCTGAACTATGAAAACTATGTGGGCGCGACGGCCCAGTCGGTCGCCGTGGACCTGGCCGAAGCCGAGACCGCGATCCTCGCCCTGGTCGATGATGAGGACCGCCGCCGCACGATGGGCGCCGCCGCCGCCCGCCAGGCGCGCCAGGTGTTCGACTGGGCCGCGGTGATCCCCCAGTACCAGGCCCTGTGGGCCGAGCAGGACGCCCGCCGCCGCGCGGCCGCGCCGGACACCCGGCCCAGGATCATCCCCCATGCGCCGGACCCCTACACCCTGTTCGGTGGCTATCCGACGCGGCATCAGCAGAAGACCGACGTGGTCACCCTGGTCCCCGGCATGGACTGGACGCTGGCGCAGGCGCGTCTGGCCGGGCCGCTGGCCGCCTACGCCCGCCTGAACCGACCGACGCTCGAGGAGGTGGAGAGGGTGATCGGCCGGCTCGCGACCGACGGCCCTACCGTGGCGCTGGACCTGCTGCAGCACTTTCCCGGGCCGCGACGCAACTTTGTGGAACGCGGCCTGATCTGGCTGGCCCGCCACGACGTGATCTCGATCCGCCCAGCTGCCTGAAACCGCAGCTGGCCTGAAACACAAAAGCCAGGCGGTGGAATCTCGCGATCCACCGCCCGGCCAATGTGACGCAGCCCGGGAGAGCCAGGCTGACAAGTCCAACCTACCCGAAGGCGCGGCCGTCCGGAAGGTCAGGCGAGATCACGAGTGGTTCAACAGAGCCGCCCGGCGGACAGGCGCCAGCCCGTCCCCTCCTCCATCGAGGAGGAGGGCTGCTTTCTCCGGCGGCCGCGGTTGGATGTCACACCCCCTAGAACCGCATCTCGAACCGCCGGCTCACCGCCACCTTGCCGGCGCGCAGCACCTGATAATCGGCGACGTAGACGCCGGGCGCCCAGCCGGCGGGCGGGCGCTTCTTGCCCACATAGGCGATGTGCTGGGCCTTCCAGCGGTCGAGGGCCGGCAGGCGGCTGGCGGCCAGGCTGGCGCCGTCGGGGCCCTTGAGCTCCAGCGCGATGACATCGCCCGCCAGCAGCCCGATCGCGCGGGCGTAGGCGACCAGGTAGGGGGCCTGGCTGCTGGCCGGCGCGACCTGGGCGTCTTCCACCTCGGCCATGGTCACCGCGCCGCCCGCGAAGCCGGCATTCAGCACCGCCCCGGACCTGTAGGTCATACTGGCCAGCGCCTTGGCCGACCACATCGAGGGCTGCGGCTTGCAGGCGCCAGAGTCGCTCATGTCCGGGTCGCTCATGTCGGGGGCGAACGGATCGACGACCTGGCCGCCGTGGCGGACGGTGAGGTGCAGGTGCGGGAACTCGGTATTGCCCGACAGCCCCACGCGGCCCAGCGGCGTCCCGGCCTGCACGGGGTCGCCAGCCTTCACGACCAAGCTGCCCCTGGCCATGTGGCAGTACTGGGTCTCCCAGCCGTTGCCGTGATCGACCACCACCCCGTTGCCGCATTCCTGGTTGGCCACCGAGGCGGCGCCCGTGGCGCGGATGGAGATATCGGTAACGCCGTCGCGCAGCCGCGTGACCTTGCCCGCCGCCGCGGCCAGCACGGCCACGCCCCGTCGCTCGGCGGCCATGTCGAGCAGCCGGATGTCGATGCCGTTGTGTTTCTCGTAGGTCTGCGGCCCACAGCGATAGTCGCGGGTTCCCGGGCCGGGATCGCGGTCCACATAGTGCTGCACCTCGCAGGTGCGGCCCGGCTCGCAGGCCAGCGGGAACGCCAGCACGGGCGCGCCGCCCGGAGCGGGGCGTGCGGTGGGCGCCAGCACGGCGGCCAGGGCGAAGGCGGCGAGCGGGGCGAGCTTCATGGTGGGCTAGCCTCGTGGTCTGCCGGGACGAAAGTGTGGCGCTCAGCCAAACCGCAGCCCTGTCAGCGCGGCGAGGCGGTCGTTGTCGGCCGCATAGACCGCGCGCAGGTGCGCGACATCGGCGGCGGCCAGATCGGCGTCCAGGTCCGTCGGCCCGACATGGACCTCCCGCGCTGCCGGCGCGGCGGCCGGGGGCAGGCCCAGGAATCTCCGAACCTCGGCCAGGGGCGGCCCCGGATCGGCGCGCAGGTCCTCAGAGCGCAGCACCAGCACCTGCTCACGCGGGAACAGCCCGAACAGCCGCTCGAGCTGTTCGGCGTAGAAACCCCGCTCGACGTAGGAGAATTCCCGGTGATGGCCCCACGGCTGGGCCTCGAACATCCGCTGGCGGCCCTCGCGGATGCACCAGGCGAAGGGCTGCGTTTCCGCCCCGCGCGCCGACTCCATCCGCCAGTGCGACCACGCCCGCTCCACGGGATCACGGAGCGCCAGGATCACCTTCATGGCCGGGTTGTAGGCGGCGATGCGCTCCAGGCTCCCCGGCCAGTAGCTGTAGATCGGCGTCGCCTCGCCGCGAGGCCGGCCGTCGGGTGCGGGGAAGCGGGCGTGATAGGCGGCATAGTCGGGGGCCGCCCAGTCCTGGCCCTCGTCATCGAAGAAGTGGACCTCCTTCACGTCCGACAGCGCCACGTCCGGATAGTCGCCCAGGTAGTCGAACAGCGCCGTCGTGCCGCCCTTCTGGACCCCGGCGATGACAAAGGTGATCTGGGCGCGCTCGGCCATGACCCCTAGTACCGCTGCGTCGGGGCTATGACTGCCTGAATTTAGACTATCGCTCTAGGCTTCCACCCAGCCTTCCAAGGCGAACGGATTTAGGAATTGGCGGCCCCAGAGAAACGCGCGATCCACATCGGTCATGGCGGCTTCGTCGCACACATTTGCCCATTTCGCCCGGATGCCCGCGATCTGAGAGGTGATGATGGTTCGGGCGCGATCGGGCGTCAGGAGAAAATGGGGGGCCGCGTCCATGCAGAGCGTCAACTGGCTTAGCTTCCTGTTGCCGGTGATCAGCATCGCCTGTGTGGCTTCGCCGCCCGTCCGCCCTTGCGGGCAAATGTCGTAGGCCGGCGTGAGCGAGAGCACCTTGCCGTCCCAGAATGCCGCGTGATTGCGAGCATGGTCGTCGGTGTTGCCCGAGAGGACGTTGAAAACGATCCGTCCGAACAGTTCTTCCAGCGTTGGCTTGGGGGCATCGAAGCGATGGCGGATAAGGGTCGCCAAGTCTTCGTAACTTGCGTAGCGCGCCTCATTTTCGTCGAGTTCGAGCATGGTCAAGGCGGACACCAGCGGGCGTCGCGCCCAGCCGCCGTCGATGCGTGTGCGGTCAAAACGTTCGATCAGCAGCACGTCCTTCCCGAGGCCCTGCGTCAGCGCTACCGGCGCCACATCGAGGCCGACAAGGGCGGCTAGCCGCATTGCGATAAACTCGGCCTTCACGACATTGTAGAGGTCGTTGCTTGCCGCGAACTTGGCGATGAATTTCTGATCGCCGTCGTCGATGAATGCTTTTGGGCGCGCGCCGCCAAGCGAGGCGCCATGTTGTAGCGCCAGGTCCAATTCACGGGAGAGCGGCATGCCCTTCTCCACACGCGCCGCTGATCGCATCAGCTCATCGAGCGTGGCGTTCGGATGCTGGCGCGGCTCATACACGGTCGCGGAGCTTTGAAAATCCAACGCGCCGATACGATCCGAACCGGACTCCATCAGATACGTGAGCTCATCCAGGTCGGTGCCATCCGCGGCCTGCCCCTTCAGGCCGATTGCGGAGTTGATGATCACCCGCCGCCCCCAAGCGTCGGGTGACGCATCGCGGATGCAGCTTGGCATCTGCAGGCTGGCCAGGAGCGGAGTCACTCCCGTCCCGAGCGGCAGCTCAGGTTCGTAGAGCGAAATTGCGTCGGCGCGCGCCAGGTAGCTCCGACCATAGTTGAACATCAGCCGGTCGTTGGATTGCCGCGCTATGCGCCCCGCGACGACCGGCTGCGTTTTGCCCGGCAGCCATATCCACACATAGGCTTCCTCGCGGCGGTGATCAGAAGTCATCCTTCACCACCATGCGCGTCCTTTGAATTGCCTTCGGGAGCAGGCGCAGCTTCTCTCCCTGCTCTGCCAATCGCGTGGTCAGCTTGCTGCGATCCTCTTCGAAAAGGGGAACACCGACGATTGTCGCCGCTTCAAAGGCAAAGCCAATGCCGCACCGTGGATCGCCCAGTTCGATCCGTTGAATCATGTCGCGCGAGACCCCGACGCGTTCGGCCAGTTGCGCGACGCTGAGTCTGCGTTCCAAGCGGTTGATGCGGATCTGTTGGCCAAGCACGGTGACGGCTTCCCTCCCATAGCGGGAATAGGTACGCGCGATCCTGGGTCTTTCCGTGTTTGCCATCGTCATGGTTCTTGCCTAGCCGACCAGCGTGCCGGAAGCCAATGAGATATCATTAAAATGACTTGTATGTAAGTCATTCTATCGTCAAATGACGTCGGTATAAGTCATGTTTTTAGGAGTATCATTTCGCGGTAGCTCGGCGGACCACGCCCCTTGGCATCCTTTCCCGATGGCCCCGGTCGTAGGGTTTGTGGACCAATCCCGCGTCGCCGCCGCAGGCAAGCCCCGCTTCGCGATTGGCGAGACACCCGTTAAGACGGCGTCATGTGACGGCGCGCCCGCGGGTGCGTGCAAGCCAAGGCTGGACGATGAAGACGGTGATCCTGTGCGGCGGCCTCGGCACGCGCATCTCCGAAGAGAGCCACCTGAAGCCGAAGCCCATGATCGAAGTCGGCGGCCGACCGATCCTGTGGCATATCATGAAGCTGTATTCGGCTTATGGATTCAATGACTTCGTGATCTGCCTCGGCTATCGCGGCTACGTGATCAAGGAGTATTTCGCCAACTATGTGATGCACAACGCCGACTTCACCGTCGATCTGGCGAGCGGCTCGGTGGAGTACCATGCCACCCACCACGAGCCCTGGAAGGTCACCCTGGTGGAAACCGGGGCCGAGACCATGACCGGCGGGCGGCTGAAGCGGGTGGCCCGGTATCTGAACCCGGACGAACCGTTCTTCTTCACCTATGGCGATGGGGTCGCCGACCTCGACATCGGCAAGCTGGCGGCGTTCCACAAAGCGCAGGGCAAGGACGCGACCCTGACCGCCGTGGCCCCGCCCGGACGCTATGGCCAGTTGGATCTGGACGGGCCGGAGGTGAAGCAGTTCATCGAGAAACCGCCGGGCGACAATGGGCTGATCAACGGCGGCTTCTTCGTGCTGAACCCGGCCGTCCTGGGGCGCATCGTCGATGACACGACGATCTGGGAACGTGAGCCGCTGCAAGGTCTCGCGGCCGAGGGCCAGCTGGCGGCGTTCCGGCATGACGGCTTCTGGGGCTCCATGGACACGCTGCGCGACAAGAACCATCTGGAGACGCTGTGGGCGTCCGGCGAGGCGCCGTGGCGGCGGTAGATTCGCCATTCTGGAGCGGCAAGCGGGTCCTGCTGACGGGGCACACCGGGTTCAAGGGCTCCTGGGCGGCGATCTGGCTGGCGCGGATGGGCGCGCGGGTGACCGGGCTGTCCCTGGCGCCGGACACCCAGCCGAACCTGTTCACCCTGGCCGGCGTCGCGGGCCGGACCGAGTCGCACCTCGCCGACCTGCGCGACCCGGCGGCGATCGCCGCGGCGCTGGACGGCCGCGCCTTCGACCTGGTGCTGCACATGGCCGCCCAGCCGATCGTACGAACCTCGGTGGAGGACCCGATCGGGACCTTCGCCACCAACGTCATGGGCACGGCCAACCTGCTTCAGGCGCTGCGCGCGCAGGTCGGATTGCAGGGTGTGCTCGTGATCACCTCGGACAAGGTCTACGCCAATCACGAGACCGGCCGGGCGTTCGCCGAGGGCGACAACCTGGGCGGCAAGGATCCCTATTCCGCCTCGAAGGCGGCCGCGGAGATCGTCGTGCAGAGTTTTGCCAGGAGCTATTTCGCGGACGTGCCGGTGGGTACGGCGCGTGGCGGCAACGTCATCGGCGGCGGCGACTTCTCCCGCGACCGGCTGGTGGCCGACATCGTGCGCGCCGCCCGCGCCGGCGAGCAGGTGGTGTTGCGCCATCCGGAGGCCACGCGCCCCTGGCAGCATGTGCTGGACTGCCTGGCCGGCTATTTCGCCCACCTGCAGGCGCTGGCGACCGATCCGGACGCCCCGCGCGCGCTGAACTTCGGCCCGAGGCCAGGCGGTGCGCAGGTCAGCGTGGGCGAGCTAGCGACCCTGGGCGTCGAGGCCCTGGATGGCCAGCCGTGGCGCCACGAGCCGGACCCAAGGTCGCTCGAAGCTCAGACCCTGGCCATCGACGCCAGTCTCGCCCGGCGGGCGCTGGGATTTGAAAGTCGCCTCGATGCGCCCCGCGCGGTGGCGCTGACCATGGACTGGTATCGCCGTCAGGCCGCTGGCGAGGACGCCCATCGCTTGTGCCTGGAGGAGATCGAGGGCTACGAGAGCGCCTCATGAGTCCCCAGCCCACTTCCCGTTGTCGATTCTGCCGCGCGCCGCTGACGCGCACCTTCCTGGACCTGGGCCTGCAGCCCCTGGCCAACAGCTATCTGACGCCGGAGCAGCTGGCGGCCGGGAACGAGCCCGTCTATCCGCTGCACACCAAGGTCTGCGACGCCTGCTTCCTGGTGCAGGCCGACCACGAGGTGCCGGCCGAGGCGATCTTCGACGAGACCTATGCCTACTTCTCGTCCTTCTCACCGGGCTGGGTGGAGCACGCCCGCCGCTATGCCGAGGCGATGACCGAGCGGTTCGGCCTGGGGCCGGGTTCGCTGGTGGTCGAGGTGGCCAGCAACGACGGCTATCTGCTGAAGCACTTCCTGGCCAAGGGCATCCCCGTGCTGGGCATCGAGCCCACCGCCAACACCGCCGAGGCCGCCCGCGCCATCGGGGTGCGCACCGATGTGGTGTTCTTCAACGCCGAGACCGGTAAGGCGCTGGCTGCCCGCGGCGACCGCGCCGACCTGATGGCCGCCAACAACGTGCTGGCCCACGTCCCCGAGCTCAACGAATTTGTCGGCGGCTTCCGGCACGTCCTGAAGCCCGAAGGCGTCCTGACCTTCGAATTCCCGCACCTCCTGAACCTGATCGAGCAGGTCCAGTTCGACACGATCTACCATGAGCATTATTCATATTTGTCACTACTTTCGGTAGAAAGAATTCTCGCCGCTCATGGCATCCGGGCTTTCGATGTCGAACTTCTGCCTACCCATGGCGGGTCGCTGCGGCTGTTCTGCTGCCACATCGCCGCCGGTCATCAGGAGACCGACGCCCTGCGAAGCTTGCGCGCCACCGAGACCGCGGCCGGCCTGGGCAGGGTCGAGACCTACGACGGCTTTGCGGTCCGGGTCGAGGCGATGCGCGAGAGCTTCCTGGCCTTCCTGCGGCAGGCCGAGGATGACAGCCTGGGGGTCGCGGCCTATGGCGCGGCGGCCAAGGGCAACACCTTCCTCAACTACTGTCACGCTACCCGCGACGACATCCTGGAAGTCTACGACGCCAATCCCGCCAAACAGGGCCGCTATCTCCCCGGCAGCCATGTGCCGGTAAAGGCGCCTGAGGCGGTGCGACTGCTGCGGCCCGACTTCGTGCTGATCCTGCCCTGGAACCTGAAGGATGAAATCACGAAACAACTCAGTTTCATCTCCGAATGGGGCGGCCGCTTCGTGGTGGCCTCTCCGGTGACGCTGGTGCTCGACTGATGGACTTCCAGCGCACGGCGATCGACGGGGTGATGCGGATCGAGGCGCGGCCGCATGGCGACGAGCGTGGCCTCTTCGCGCGCCTGCACTGTCCGGATGATTTCGCCAAGGCGGGCTTCCCGTTCATGCCGGTCCAGACCAGCCTGTCGCGCAATCCGACCGTGGGCACCCTGCGCGGCCTGCACTACCAGGCGGCGCCCCATGCCGAGACGAAACTGGTGCGGGTGACCCGCGGCCGTGTCTTCGACGTGGCGGTGGACCTGCGGCCCGGCAGCCGGACGCACCACGCGTGGACCGCCGCCGAGCTCTCAGGCGACGATCTCTCCGCGCTGCTGATCCCCGAGGGCGTCGCCCACGGTTACCTGACCCTGGAGCCGGACACCGACGTGCTCTACCAGATCACCCCGGCCTATCGGCCCGGCCACGAGGCTGGCGTCCGCTGGGATGATCCCGCCTTCGAGATCGAGTGGCCGGCCAGGCCGCAGCTCATCTCGGTGCGTGACGCCGCCTATCCTGACTACCAGGGCTGAGACCTCCCGCGGCGATCTGCTAGAGATGCCGCTCAAACGACGGACCTTGAGACTGATGGCGAATGAAAAAGCGCTCGAGGCGCTGGCACGGATCGGAGAGACCGAGGCTTGGCGCCAGGCCATGGTCCGACAGCTCATCGCCTTCGAAGGCCAGATCCAGGCGCCCGGCGTAGACGTGCGCGAAGAGCTGACCGGCCCGCTGGTCGATGCGATGTACGACGACGATCAGGTGGTGCGGAAGACGCTGTCCAGCGGTGTGACCTTCGAGTTCCTCTACCGCTCCAAGATCGCCCGCGACTTCGTCATGTCGCAGCCGGAACACCCGGACCACGCCTGGGAACCCCAGACCAGCCGCATCCTGGTGAACCTCGCTAAGGGTAAACGGCAGGTGGTGATCGGCGGCGCCTATTTCGGCGACCACGCGGTGCTGATCGCCAGGGAGATCGCAGGGAACGGCGGGGTGGTCCACGCTTTCGAGCCGAACACCCAGCAGCGCGGTATGCTGATGCGGAACGCCGAGCTGAACGGGCTGACCAACGTCCTGCCGCGCCCCGAGGGCCTGTGGCACGACAGCACCACCAACCTGAAACTGGTGGGCTATGACAGCTTCGCCAACGCCGAGGTCGCCGAAGCGGGTGACGACACCTTCAAGACGGTGACCATCGCCGACTACCTGACTGCCCAGGGGGTCCTGAAGTTGGACCTGATCGTCCTCGACATCGAAGGGGCGGAACTGGGCGCGCTGCAGGGCGCGGAGCCCTTCCTGGCGCAACCCAAGGGTCAGGCGCCGAACATCCTGTTCGAGGTCCACCGCCACTACGTCGACTGGTCGAACGGCCTGGCCAATACGCCGATCGCCCGGCTGCTGACGGGCCATGGCTACAGCCTCTATGGCCTGCGCGACTTCAACTCGAACTACGACCTGGCGGGCCGGCCGGTCGAGCTGATCCCGATGGATGCGATCCATCTTGAGGGCCCGCCGCACGGGTTCAACATGGTGGCGGTGAAGGACCCGGCGGTGTTCGACGGCCCTGGCTATGCGATCGTGCGCGACGTCAGCCCCAAGTACCTGCGCCACAAGGACCCCAAGCTGCACCATCCGATCGGGGGGCTCTAGGGCTTGGCGGGACTGGCGACAGTTGTCGGAGCGGCGGGGTTCGTCGGCGCGCGCCTGGCGACCCGACTGCGAGGCGACGGCTGGGAGGTCTATGCGCCGGCGAAGGGCGACCCGGAGCTTCTGACCCGCGAGCTGGGCCTGGTCTTCTACTGCGCTGGCCTGACTGCCGACTACGACCGCCGCCCCTTCGACACCGTCGAGGCCCACGCCAGCCTGGTCAGCGAGGTGATCCGCGCCGACCATTTCGAGCGCCTGGTCTACTGCTCCTCGACACGGCTCTATGACGGCCAGCGCAAGGCCGAGTCGCATGAGGCCGAGCCGCTGGTGTTCGATCCGGCCGACCCGCGCTGCGTCTACGACCTCTCCAAAGCCTTGGGCGAGAACCTGACGATCGCGCGAACCGGGGGCCGCGGTGCGGTGGCGCGGCTCTCCAACGTCTTCGACTGGACAGACGGAGCGCCGGGCTTCCTGTCAGAATGGCTGATCGCGGCGCGCGGGACGCGGGACCTGGTGCTCGAGAGCAGCCCCAACATAGCCCGCGACTACATCCACCTGGACGACACCGTGGACGCCCTGATCGCCATCGCCGGCGGCCAACCCCAGGTCTATAATGTCGCCGCTGGCGCGCTCACCACCAACGCTGATATCGCCCGCGTCTTCGAGACCGCCGGCTGGTGGGTGAAGTTCACGAGCGGCGCCAACCCGGTCCCGCCGCCCAACGCCATGGCCACCCGGCTCGCCGCCCTTGGCGTCCGCGCCCGGCCGGTGAAGGATGTGGTGGCCGCCTATCTTGAAGGGCTGAAGGCGTGAAGCTGCTGGACCACACCCGCGAGAGCCTGGTCGGCTACCTGACCGCCCAGTGCGCCGCGATCGTGCCGGACGGGCGGGAGGCGGCGTTCCGCGCCGCCGTGGACGCCCACCTGGATGAGGCCCTGGCGCGGATGCATGTCTGCATCAACGCCTGCGCGCCCTGGCGGATGGACCAGTTCAACGTGCTGCAGTCCTCGCAGCATTGCATCTTCCTCTACTACCTCTCCAACACGATCCACCGGCGCTCCGGCGACACGGCGGCGGCGACACGGCTGTTCCTGATGAACAAGGCGCTGAACGGCATCGACCTGTTTTACGAGATCGCCATGCCGGAGGTGTTCTACATCGGCCACTCGGTGGGCATCGTGCTGGCCAAGGCCACCTATGGGAACTACCTGGTCCTCTACCAGAACTCGACGGTTGGCCGGCACAAGGACCAGATTCCCGTCATCGGCGACCGGGTCGTGCTCTATCCCAACACCGCCGTCATTGGCCGCTCGATCATCGGCAATGACGCGGTGCTGAGCCAGGGGACCAGCGCGGTGAACAGGACGGTGCCGCCCGGCGTTATCGCGTTCCGTAGCGTCGGAACCGACCTAGCCTTCCAGCCCCGGCCGGCCGATCTGCTGCAGGAATACTTCCGACTCTAGGCCTTCCCCGACCGCTGGCTCACCGCGCGGTGGATCATGTCGTAGAAGTCCTTCGCGAACTGCTCAGTCTGGCCCAGCGGGCTGCTGCGCAGGCGATCTCGCAGTGTCGTGCGCAGGTCGCGACGGCGCTCGGTGTCGGCGGCCAGCGCCACTGCCAGCCGCTGGTATTCGTCCATGTCGCTGGCGACGAGGTCGCCGAGGCCAGCGTTCGAGAGGATCGAGTAGCTGAGCCGTTCGTGGAACATCTTGCCCTTCATACTGACCAGGGGGACGCCCATCCAGAGGCTCTCGGCGGTGGTGGTGCCGCCGGTGAGCGGGAATGGGTCCAGGCTGATGTCGAGCTCGTTGTAGAAGGGCAGGTGGGCGCCGCGGACGGGGTGGAACCTGATCCGGTCCGGGCTGACACCCTCCAGGGCGAACTGAGCGCGAAAGTTCTCGCGGAAGGTGGCGCCACTGCCCTCGGGCCGGATAACGGCGAATCGCGAGTCGGGCACAGCCGCCACGACCCGGGCCCACGCTCGCAGCACCTCGCGGCTATATTTGTGCGGGTTGTTGGCGGTGCCGAAGGTGACGTAGCTCTTGCGCTCTGACGGCAGGCCCGGGGTGATCGGGTTGGTGTCGGAAAAGAAGGCCCGACCCAGCGCCAACCAAGTCTCCGGCATCACCAGGGGCGTCTCAATCAGATAGTCCGGGTTGGTGGGCAGGCTGTAGGGATCGCAAACGAAATAGTCGATCGTCGACAGGCCGGCCGAGTGCGGATAGCCGAGCCAGCTGGCCTGCAGCGGCGCCGGGCGGTAGGCCATCACGTCCAGCCGGTTCATGTGGGTGGAGCCGCCCAGCTCGATCAGGATGTCGAGGTGGTCGTCGGCGATCCGCTCGGCGGCTTCGACCACGCTGATATCCGGCCACCAGCGGTAGGCGCTGACCTTGGAGGCGATCAGCCGCTGGGCCGCATCTTCCTGGCCGGTGAAGTAGGAGTAGACGAAGACTTCGAACCGCTCGCTGTCGATGTGGTCGAACAGCGGCAGGGCGAAATAGCCCACAGGGTGCTGACGCAGGTCCGACGACATGAACCCCAGCCGGATCTTGTCGCCGCGCGGCTGCGGCGGCGGTCGCTTGATGGGGCGGCGCGTCGCGTAGCGCTCGACGTCCCGGCCCCAGATCCGGTGCTGCTCCACGAGTTCGGTGCGGTCCTCGTCGGTCCGGATGCGCGAGAGCTGCTTGAGGAGGGCGGAATGACGCCCGGTGCCGGCCCAGGCGCGGCCGAGGGTGCGAAAGTCGCCGATCGCGTCCAGGGCGTCGAAGTCGCAGACACGAAGGAAGACCTCGCTGAAGATCTTGGTCGCCGCCTCGTTGAGCTCCGCGCGTCGGGGCAGCAGGTCTTTGGCGAGGTGGTAAGCCTCTTCGATGTGGCCACCCTCATCGCCCTGACGATTGCGCTCCAGGGTCTCAATCAGGCTGGCCGCGAAATCCAGGCGATCGGGCGCGAGCTCGACAGCGCGGCGCAGCAGTTGGGTGGCGCGTGGACGGTCCCCGTCGGTGATCAGCGCGCCTAACTGGTGATGCAGCCAGGCGGCGTCGCCGTTGGCCGGCAACAGCTCTTCCATGAAGGCCTGCGCGCGCTGCGCCTGGCCCGAGCGGCGCAGGACGATGACCTTGCCCTCGAGGAGTCGGACGTTGCCGGGGTTGGCCGCGATCGCTTTGTCGAACGTCTCTTCGGCCTCTGCGCTGCGCTGTTCGTCGTTGAGCGTGCCGATCAGGTCCAGCCAGGCGTCCAGATTGTCACGCTTGATGGTGATGGCTTGCCGAAGGCGGGTAAGCCCCGGCTCGATCCGTCCCTGCTTGAGCAGCGCGCGCCCCAGTTGGCGCAGGTACTCCGAATTTCGTGGCTCCTGGCGTACCAGGCGGGTGAACACCGACTCGGCCTTGGCGCCTTCGCCCAGGTCGAGCAGCACATTGCCCAGGTTCTGCTGCGCCGCAGGGGACTTGGGGTTCAGCTTGACTGCCGCCTCCAGCGACCTCGCCGCCTCGGGGTGGCGCTTCAGTTTGCGCAGCAGGACGCCACGGGTGTTGAGCAGGTCGTAGTCCTTGGGAAAGCGCTCCAGGGCCTTGGCGGCGGTCGTCTCGCCCTCATCGAAGCGCCCAGCATTGTAGAGCTGGACCACGAGGGCGCGGTAGATTTGCGCCGGGCGAGCCGGATTTTCGACGATCGCGGCCGTCAGGTGCTCGATCGCCTCATCGCGCTGGCCTGCGCCCAAAGCCGCCTGCGCAGCCGCCAACCGATCCGTCATGCCGAACTGTCTCCGCGCGTCCTGCGGGAGGACTTACGGCCCCGGCCAGTCCGTGGCTAGTCCGGTGCGGGGGCGGGCCCGGCCTGGGCCATGCCATCGCCGTCCCAGTCAGACTTGAGGCGCCAGCGCCCCGGCTCAGCCGCGAGCGAAGCCCTGGGTGTCCATCGGAACGGAAACGGAGACCCGCAGGCCGGGCTGTGTCGAGTCGATCGCGAGCCTGCCGCGCAGTTGCTGGGTCATCAGTTGGACGACGTTGAGGCCGAAACCGGCTGCCTGCATGCCATCGGCCATGCCGATTCCGTCGTCGGAGACGCTGAGCTCGAAGGTGTCCGGCATCCGGCGTAGCGCCACTCTAATGCGGCCGGAGCGTTCGCCGGGGAAGGCGTGGCGCAGCGCATTTCCCACGGTCTCTGCGACCAGCAGTGCCACCGGCGCGCCCTGGCGACCGGCGATGGTCACCGGCTCAAGCTCAAGGTCGATGGCGACGCCCTCGCGTCCCGCGGATCCTGCCAGGTCGTTCACGATCTCGCGGACCAGGGCGGCGAGTTCCACCCGCTCACCATGCTCGTTCCAGCCGACGTGACGGTGCGCGACGCTGACGGCGGCGACACGTTGCTGTACGGCCTTCAGCGCCTGGCGGGCGCTGTCGTCCTTGGCGCGACGACCCTGCAGCAGAACGATCGACGAGATCAACTGCAGGGTGTTCTTGACCCTGTGCTCGACCTCGCGGTGTCGTTCTGCCTGTCGCTCGAGCTTCTGCTCGGGATTGTCGGTCGAACTTTCGGCCATCCCGTTTCCCGTCCGTCGGCCCACGAAGGCGTGACCTTAAACCAGTATTTCAGCCCTGCGGGTGCGACTTGGCGCCGCCGCTCGGTGAACGCGTTACGCTGTGCGCGGGAGGATCGGAATGCTGACGCCGGATCACGTCGCGTTTCCCGTGCGCGACGCCGAAGTGACGCTGAAATTCTATACGGAGGTGCGGGGTCTGCCATTGGTTGAGGCCTTCACCGGCGACGACTGGGACGGATTTCCCTGGCTGATGATGGTGTTCGGCCTGGGCGGGCCGCAGGAACTGATCACCGTAGCCCTGAAGGGCGCCCCGGCTCCGGACTATCGCGGCGTCCCGGTCGATGCGCGCCACTATGCCCTGGCCGCTGAGAGCGCGGTTGCTTTCGAGGCCTGGCGCGGCCGGCTTCGGGCGGCCGGCGTGACCTTCTGGGACGAGAACCACGGCGAGCAGGCCTCGATCTATTTCCCCGATCCCGGCGGTGTGATCCTGGAGATCACCTAGCCGGCTTCCACCATACGGTCGGTCGCCCATCCCGAGGCGGCGGACACCGTGCGACGCTGGGCGCGCGGCTTGGCTTGACCGCCACGGCGGGGCGCGCCAAAGGCCGCGCATGAACATCCTGCTTGTGGGCTCCGGCGGGCGCGAGCACGCCCTGGCCTGGAAGATCGCCGCTTCCCCCCTTGTCACCCGCCTGGTGGCGGCGCCCGGTAATCCCGGAATGGCGGCCCAGTGCGAACTGCGCGAGGTCGCGGCGACGGATGTGGCGGGTCTGGTCGCCCTGGCCCGCGAGATCGCCGCGGACCTGGTGGTGATCGGCCCCGAGTCGTCAGTGGCGGCGGGGCTGGCCGACGCGGTGGAAGCCGCGGGCTTCGCCTGCTTTGGACCCACGGCGATAGCCGGCCAGCTTGAGAGCTCCAAAGCTTTCACCAAGGCGTTCTGCGACCGCTACGGCCTGCCCACGTCGGCCTACGCCGTCTGCGAGACGGCGGAAGAGGCGAAGGCGGCGCTGGACCGGTTCGTCCCCCCCTATGTCATCAAGGCCGATGGTCTAGCTGCGGGGAAGGGCGTGGTCATCGCGCCGGAGCGGACGGAAGCGGAGGCAGCGATCGACGACGCCTTCGGCGGCCGGTTCGGTGCGGCTGGGGCGCGAGTGGTGATCGAGGAGTTTCTGGAAGGGGAGATCGGCTCGCTGTTCGCGCTCTGCGACGGGACCACGTCGATGGTGTTCGGTTGGGCCCAGGATCACAAGCGCGCCTTCGACGGCGACAAGGGCCCCAATACAGGCGGCATGGGGACCTATTCGCCCGCGCCGGTCTTCACCCCGCAGTTGGTGGCGCAGGTGCGCGAGCGCCTGGCCGAACGCGCCTTCGCCGGAATCGCCGTCGACGGGGCTCCCTATCGCGGGGTGCTGTTCGTGGAACTGATGGCGACGCGGGACGGGCCCAAGCTAGTGGAGTTCAACGCCAGGTTCGGCGACCCGGAATGCCAGGTGCTTATGCTGCGGCTGGAGAGCGACCTCGTCCCCTACCTGCTGGCCTGCGCGACCGGTCAACTGGCCGGGATGCCGGAGCCGGTGTGGCGCGACGAGGCGGCGGTCTGCGTCGTCCTTGCCGCCGAGGGCTACCCGGACGCGCCAAAGGCCGGCGGTGAGATCCGCGGTGTCGAGGCAGACTTCGGCGCCGACGTGGTGGTTTTCCACGCCGGGACGAAACGCGATGGATCCGGGACCCTGCGGGCGGCGGGTGGCCGGGTGCTGAACGTCTGCGCCCGGGCTCCGGACCTCAGGGCCGCCCGCGACCGGGCCTACGCCGTCGTCGATGCAATCGACTTCCCCGAGGGCTTCTGCCGCCGCGACATCGGCTGGCGGGCACTGCGCTAAGCCTCGGCGACCTCGCGCAGACGGGGCAGGGCGACGCTGTGCCAGGCGCTGCCCAGGCCGCCGCGCATTTCCTCGGTCTCCCGCGCCTCGAACTGGTCCCAGCCGGAGTGGACGAGGCGCACGTGGGTGCCGCCAGGAATCCAGCGCAGGCGGATGTCCACCCAGGTGTCGGGCACGTCCGGAAAGCCCCAGCTGAATGACAGCCGGCGCGGCCGGTCTAGCACCTCGATCCTGCAGGCGATCGCGCCTTCGATACTGTCCGACGTCCGCCGTTCCCGATGCGGCTGCAGGTAGAAGATGTGGCCGACCTCAGGGCGGAAGCGGAGGCAGCCCAGCCACCGCACGACCCGTGCGGGATCAGTCAGCGCCTGCCACACGGCCTCGCGCTCGGCGGCGATCTCAATGATCGACGTGATGTCTTCGACCATCCCCGGCCTGTGCGGGGCGGGACCCGCGTCGTCAAGCCTTGCCCCGGCCATACCGCCCGCTAAAAGGGGTTCAAACAACTGTACGACAGTGGGAGGGAAGGTCATGGCCGAAGCCGAAGCCGCCGAACAGGCGCGCGAGCAGGCCAACACCGGCACCAAGGACGTGGCCGAATCCCACCGGTTCGACGAGGCCGCCCTGCACCGCTGGATGACGGCCAATGTCGAAGGCTATGCGGGCCCGTTGGAGGTGCGCCAGTTCAAGGGCGGCCAGTCCAACCCGACCTACCAGCTGATCACGCCGGCCAAGAACTACGTCCTGCGCCGCAAGCCGCCGGGCAAGCTGCTGCCTTCCGCCCATGCCGTTGACCGCGAGTACAAGGTGATCTCGGCGCTGGGCCCCACGGGCTTCCCGGTGGCCAGGAGCTACGGCCTCTGCACCGACGACGCGGTGCTCGGCACCTGGTTCTACGTCATGGACATGGTGGAGGGCCGGATCCTCTGGGACCAGACCCTGCCGGCCTATGAGCCGGCCGAGCGCAACGCCATTTTCCGCAGCAAGATCAGTACGCTCGCCGACCTGCACAACACCGACTACGTCAAGATCGGCCTCGAGGACTATGGCCGGCCCGGCAACTACATGTCCCGCCAGGTCGATCGCTGGACCAAGCAATACAAAGCCTCCGAGACCCAGAGCATCCCCGAGGTGGAGCGGTTGATCGACTGGCTGCCTCGGACCGTGCCGGAGCAGGAGCGCACCTCGATCGTCCATGGCGACTACCGCCTGGACAACATGATTTTCCACCCCACCGAACCGCGCGTGATCGCGGTGCTGGACTGGGAGCTGGGCACGTTGGGCGAGCCGCTGGCGGACTTCACCTACCTGCTGATGAACTGGGTGAACGGGTCTATCTCGCAACTCCCCGACATGACGGCGCATGGTATCCCGACGATGCAGGAAGCCGTGGATCTTTATTGCGAGCGGACCGGGCGTTCAGGCTTGCCGGACCTGAACTGGTTCTTCGCCTACAACAGCTTCCGGCTGTGCGGGATCATCCAGGGGATCGTCGGCCGGGTGCGCGACGGCACCGCCAATCATCCGCAGGCGGCGCAACAGGAAGAACGTGTCGGACTGCTGGCCAAGGCCAGCTGGGCCTTCGCCCAGAAGGCCGGCGCGGTCGCTTAAGGGAGAAGAACGATGTTCAAGGGTGTCGATCACGTCGTCATCGCCGTAAAGGATCTCGACGCGGCGGTGGCTCGCTACGAGACCATGTATGGTGCGCCGGTCAGCGAGCGGCGGGAGGCCGAGGCCGCCGGCATGAAGATGGCCTTCTTCCGACAGGGCGAGTCTTTCATCGAGCTGGTGTCGAACCTCGGCGAGGGCGGCCCGATCGCCAAGCGCCTGGCCGACCGCGGCGAGGGCGTCCATCTGATCGCCATGAAGGTCGATGACCTGGCCAAGGCGGTCGATGACCTGCGCGGCAAGGGCGTGCGGCTGGTGGGCGACCCGGGGCCGGGCAATCCGATCAAGGGCCAGGTGTTCATCCATCCTGCGGAGACGGGCGGGGTGCTGACGCAGCTGGTCCAGGGGTAGGGGGCGTCAAGCGCGGGTTCGCGCCCGCCAGCACCACCTCCAGCGCCGCCTCGTCTTCGAACACCGCGCGCACCGGCCAGGCGACCACGCGCGCGCGCCATGCGGCGGGGAGGCGGGCCCAGTCCTTCTCGGTGGTGACGAGGCCGGCGTTGAACTGTCTGGCGCGGTCGGCCAGTTGCTGCAGCAGCGCCTCGTCGTAGGCGCGGTGGTCGGGGAACGGCCAGAAGTCGGCCAGCTCGCAGCCGGCGGCGCGCAGCGCGCGTTCCACTTTCCACGGCTTGCCGACGCCGGCGAAGCCCACCTGCGGGCCGGGCGGAGGCGGGGCCGTCGGGGTAAGGCGGGCGATCAGCACGGGAACCGCCGCGAGAGCCGCCAGCAGTTCCGGATCGGCCTCGTCCAGGTCAGCCGGCAGCAGCACGATCGCGGCGTCGGCGCGAGCGAGGCCTCTCGCCAGGGGCTCCCGCAGCGGCCCGGCCGGGAATACGCGGCCGTCGCCGAACGGCCACTCATCGTCCCGCGTCTCGCCGTCCACTACCACCAGGGACAGCGTCTTGGCGACATCGGGGTTCTGGTGGCCGTCGTCCATGACGATCACCGGTGCGCCAGCCTCTGCCGCGGCCCGCGCCCCGGCGGCGCGATCGCGCGCGACCCAGACGGCCAAGCCGTCCCCCGCCAGCATCCGCGGCTCATCACCGACCTCGGCGGCTGTGTGCTGGGCAGGATCGACCCGTGCCGGCCCGGCCAGCGACCCGCCGTAGCCGCGCGACAGCACCGCGCCCTCCAGCCGCCGTGCAATCTCGTGCACGACCGGCGTCTTGCCCGTCCCACCCACGGTGAGGTTGCCGACGCAGATAACCGGTACGCCGGGGTCGAAAGGCCGGCCGCCCGCGATCCGTCGCGCCGTCGCGGCCGCCCAGATCCACGACAGCGGGGTCAGCAGCAGGCGGGTGACCGGCGCGATGCGGCTCTCGCGCAGGTACCACCAGCGGGGCGTGCTGAGCTTCATGCCGGCAGCAGGGGATCGAGGAGGGCGAGCGCGCCGTCCAGGGCCGCCCCCTGTCGCGCCGCGTAGGCGCTCGCCGCCTCGCTCATGCGCCGGGCGATCATCGGGTTGTCCAGCAAGCCGCGGATGTGGCGAGCCAGCGCCGCGGCGTCTGGGGCCTGGACGGCGGCGGCCTCGGCGAGCAGCTCGGCGTAGAGTTCGGCGGCGTTGGCCACGTGCGGACCGGTCAGGATCGGTCGTCCTATCCGCGCCGGCTCCAGCGGATTGTGCCCGCCGATGCCCGGCGCGAAGCTGCCACCCATCACGACCACGTCGGCGAGGCGGAAGAACAGGCCGAGTTCGCCCAAAGTGTCGGCGAGATGCACGGAACCGGTCGGCGCCTCCCCGGCAGCGCGGCAGGTGGCGCCCAGGCTCTCACCCAGCTTTTGGCCCCGCGCCGGGTGTCGTGGGGCGATGATCAGCAGCGCCTCGGACGGATCGAGGACGGCGGCGCGGAAGGCCTGGACGATGATGTCCTCCTCGCCCTCGTGCGTACTGGCGGCCAGGATAACCCGGCGGCGGCCCACAGCCTCGCGCGTCCGGGCGAGTGCGTCCAGATCGACCGGCAGCGGGTCGCCAACCCGCTTGAGGTTGAGGCTTGGGCCAGGTTCCGCGCCAAGCCGACGCAGGCGCCCGGCCGTCGCCTCGTCCTGTGGCAGGATCAGGTCAAACGCGGACAGCAACGCGCGGGCAGAGGCTGGCCACCGGGTCCAGCGGCGGGCGCTGGCCTCGGTCATGCGTGCGGAGGCCAGGACCAGCCGCGTTCCGCGCGCCCTGGCGGCCAGGATCAGGCTTGGCCAGAGCTCACTCTCGACGAAGACGCCGATGTCCGGCCGCCAGTGGTCCAGGAAACCGCGCACGGCGGCCGGCGTATCGACGGGCGCGAACTGATGGATCGTCCCCGGCGGCAGGCGCGTGGCCAGCATGGCGGCGGCTGTCGCCGTGCCGGAGGTCACCAGGAGGGTCGCATCGGGCCGCGCCGCCTGGAGCGCATCCACCAAAGGCAGCAAGGAGGTGGTCTCGCCGACGCTGACCCCGTGAAGCCAGAACAGCGGCCCCGGCGGCCTGGAAATGTTGGTGCGCCCAAGTCGTTCGCCGAGCCGCTTGGCATCCTCCTTGCCTCGCCGCGCTCTCGCCTGGAGCACGGCCGGCGCGAACGGCGCCAGCAGGGTCATGGCCGCGCCGTAGAGCGCTAGCGGCAGGGTGCGCCTCACGCCACCTCGGCATGGATGAGGCGGCAGGCGTGGGCGGTATCGGTCTGCACCTGCAGGGTGGCGTGGCCGATGTTGAAGCGGTGCTCCAGCCCGTCGCACGCCTGGGCCAGGAAGTCGTCGGCGTCGCGGTTCTGTGGCCGCAGCAGGTGGGCAGTGAGCGCCGTCTCGGTGGTGGATAGCGCCCAGACGTGCAGGTCCTGCACGCCATCGACGCCGGGCAGCGCGGCCAGCCAGCTGCGCACCTCGCCCACGTCGATGCCGCGTGGCGCGGCGTCCAGCGCCAGGTCGGCGGAGTCGCGCAGCAGCCCCCAGGTCCCCAGCACGATGACCCCGGCGATCAGCAGGCTGAGCGCCGGATCGATCCAGAGCAGGCCGGTCAGCGACAGGACGAAGGCTCCGGCCACGACCGCCAGCGACACCGCGGCGTCGGCGGCCATATGCAGGAAGGCGCCGCGGACGTTGAGGTCCGAATGGCTGCCGCCCATGAACAGCATCGCGGTCGCGCCGTTGATCACTACACCTAGGCCGGCGATCAGCATGACCACCCCGGTATCCACCGCCGTGGGATCGGCCAACCGGCGCACGGCCTCCGAGACGATCACACCCACGGCCACCAGCAGCAGCACCGCATTGGCCAGGGAAGCCAGGATGGTGCCCTTGCGCAGGCCATAGGTCCGCTGCCCGGCCGGCGCGCGCCGGGCCAGCACCGTGGCCACCCAGGCCAGCAGCAGGGCCAGTACGTCGGAAAGATTGTGACCGGCGTCGGCGAGCAGCGCCAGCGACCCGGTCCAGAGTCCCGCGCCGGCCTCGGCCAGCACGAAGACCAGGTTGAGCATCATCCCAAGCGCGAAGGCGCGGCCCATGTTGGCGGGCGCGTGATGGTTATGGCCGGCCGCATGGCTGTGCCCGTGGACGTGCGCATGACCGTGGTCGTGATGATCGTTGGCCATCGCAGCCTATGTCTCACCGACCGTCATGGCGATCAATGCGATACCAAGTAACGGCGGGGATCACCCGGGCCGAGCCACCATGATCTCGGCCCTGCGCGTGGCCGCTGCGAGGCGGCCCGACCAATCTTCGATCAGCTGGGTGATCGCCGCGCTGTCGGCGTCGGCCGCCACGTAGAGCGGGCCCTCCCAGACCACCGCGCCGCGGCCGAACGGGGCGGCGAGCATCACCCGGTCCCAGGTGCTCGCGACTTGCCAGGCCGGGCTGGCGGCGATGCCCATGAGGTAGACGGCCTGGCCGGAGCGTCGCGCGATCTGCAGGGCGCCCTCGGCGATGATCTCGTTGGGGCCCCGTGGTCCGTCGGGGGTGACGACCAGGCCGCCGCCGCTGGTCACCCAGTTGGTAGCCTCGCGGATGGCGGCCACCGCCTGGCGCATCTTGGCGGTGTCGCCGGGCTTGGCTGACGAGACGCGGATCGCCGGAAAGCCCGACATGGCCAGTGCGCGGGCGATGAACTCCCCGTCGGCCGAGGGCGAGATCAGGGCCTTGGTGCGCTTGCGCCACCACTGCGGGGCGGTGGCGAGGCAGAGCGGGATGCGGCCGTGCCAGAACAGGGCGATAGCGCCCTTAGTGTCGTCGGCCAGGACAGGCTCGACGCAACCCAAGTTCTCATGGGTCCAGCGAACAGTCTTGAGCACCAGCCACAGATAGGTCCCGAGCAGCCAGCCCAGGACCGCCTGTACCCCGTCGCTGCGCAGGAAGGTCTTCAAGTGGCCGGCCCAGCGTGCAGATTCGGGCTCGCCTCCAGGTCCTGGCTCTGCGCCAGGCGGGCGTAGAGGCCGCCCTGCCGCACCAGGCCCGCGTGGTCGCCGGTCTCCACGATGCGCCCGGCGTCCACGACATAGATCCGATCGGCGCCGCGCACCGTGGACAGGCGGTGAGCGATCAGGATCGTGGTGCGTCCGGCCATCAGTCGCTTCAGCGCCGCCTGCACCTGGGCTTCGCTCTCGGTATCGAGCGCGCTGGTGGCCTCGTCCAGCAGCAGGATCGGGGCGTCCTTCAGGAAGGCTCGTGCGATGGCGATCCGCTGCCGCTGGCCGCCGGAAAGCCGCGCGCCCGCCTCGCCGACCGAGGCGCCGTAGCCCTCGGGCAGGGCGGTGATGAAATCGTGCGCCGCGGCGGCGCGGGCGGCGGCCTCCACCTCGGCCTCGCTGGCCTGCGGCCGCGCATAGGCGATGTTGGCGCGGATGGTGTCGTCGAACAGGAACGGCTCCTGGGTGACCAGGGCGACGCGATCGCGCAGCGAGGCCAGCGTCACATCGCGCACGTCCTGGCCGTCGATCATCACCTGGCCCTCGGTGACGTCATAGAAGCGCGGGATCAGGTTCAGGATCGTGGTCTTGCCGCCACCGGACGGGCCGACCAGGGCGACGGTCTCGCCGCGGCGGGCTTCGAGGCTGACGCCGCTCAGCGTCGGGGGGCCGTCCGCGCCATAGGCAAAGCCCACGCGGTCGAAGCGGATCGTGCCTTCGCCGCCCGCCAGGGGGAGCGCGCTGGGTCGTTCGCGCACCTCGGGCTCCACGTCCAGGGCCGCGAACAGCCGCCGCGCCGCCGACATTCCCTCGGCGAACACGGTCTGCAGGTTGGCGAGCTGGCGCAGCGACTGTGACGCCACGCCAAGGGCGGCGATGAAGGCCACGAAGGCGCCGACGGTCATCCCACCCTGCCGGGCGCGCCAGCCGGCGTAACCGATCACGATCGCCATGATCAGGGTCATCAGCAGTTCGGTGGCCGGCGCCGCGCGGGCCCGGGCGTTGGCCCCCTTGGTCAGGTGTGCCTGACGCCGCCGCACCACCTCCGCCACCCGGGCTTCCTCATAGGCCTCGCGATTCTCCAGCTTCACGACCCGGACGCCGTCCAGGCTCTCCATGATCGCGGTGGAGAGCGCAGAGGTCTCGGTCATGGCGCCCTTGGCGGCCTTGGTCGTCCGCTTGGCGAAACGGCGCATGATCCAGGTGGCGATGGGCGCGGCCAGCACCAGGACGATCGACAGCAGCTTGTCGTTGGAGATCATCACGGTGATCGCGCCGATCACGATCAGGCCGTGCTGAGTGTAGTTGATCACGCCGGAGGTCGCCGCCTCGCGGATCAGGCCGGCGTCATAGAGCACCGATGAGAGGTAGGCGCCGGAGTGCTGGCTGCGCAGGTGGGCGAGGTCGGCGCGGACCAGCTTGCCGAACAGCTGCACCTGGATGTCGCCCACCACGGCGTTGCCGATGCGGTTGACGAAGGTGGCCTGGACGACCTGGGCTATGGCGCGGGCGACCGCCAGGGCGGCGATGGTCAGCGGGATGGCCAGCAGCGTCCCGGGCTTGGGGCGCCCGATCAGGTCGTTGGTGGCCGGCTCCAGGATCTGCACCAGTTCGGTGGTGAACCAAGCCGCGGCGATCCCGGCGACCAGCGCCAGCGCCCACTGAGGCCACCGCGGTCGCAGGTACTGTCGCGCCACCCGTGCGACCAGGTCGCGGCCGGAAAGCTCGGGCGGGGCGCGCTCGCTCATGGCGGAGGGGTCGGATGTTGCGCGGGCAGTGTCAAGGCGGCCGCGCAGGCGCGGCCGAACATCATGCGATGTGCCGCGAGGAGCCCCCTGCTTCAGCGACTTCCGCTGACCCCGCTCCGGGCCTACTTACCCGGCATGACCGCGACCCCTGCCCAGGACCGCTTCGACCTCTCCACGCCGGCTGGCCGGACGAAGGCGTATCTGGACTACCTCTGGAACGACCATGCTTACCTGAGACTGGGCTTTTCGAACGCGCATTGGATCAGCGACGAACTGGTCCGCGCCAACCAACCCTGGCCGCACCAGATCGCCGAGTGGCAGGCGCGCGACATCAAGACCATCGTCAACCTGCGCGGCGGCTTCGACGCCAGCTTCCATGCGCTGGAGAAGGACGCCTGCGCACGGCTGGGGCTGAACTTCATCAACTTCACCATCACCTCACGCGAGGTCCCGTCCCGCGACCGGGTGCTGGGAGCAAGGCAGCTGTTCGAGACGCTGGAATATCCCGCCCTGATGCACTGCAAGTCCGGCGCGGACCGGGCCGGCGTCATGAGCGTGCTCTACATGCACTTTCGCCAGGGCAAGAGCATCCGCGAGGCGTTGGAGCAGCTGTCGTTCCGCTACCTGCACATCCGCCACGGCAAGACTGGCGTGCTGGACTACACTTTCGCCCGCTACCTCACTGAGGGCGAGTCGGCCGGGATGAGCTTCCTGGAGTGGGTCGAGAGCCCGATGTACGACCCGGCCGCCCTGAAGGCCGATTTCCGCACCAACATGTGGGGAAACTTGCTGACCGAGAGCGTGCTGCGGCGGGAGTAATCGTCCTTTCCCGCGTGCCGCGGGAAAGGACGATCAGCGCCTCAATGGTCGTGGTCGTGGTCTTCACTGTTCGGGTCCAGCAGCTTGTGCGCGTGGATGATGAAGTATCGCATCAGGGCGTTGTCGACGGTCTGCTGGGCCTTGGCGCGCCAGGCTTTGGCGGCGTCCTGGTAGGTCGGGTAGGCCCCGACCAGATCGACCTTGGTCAGATCCGAGAACTCGGGTGGTCCATCCAGAGCCTTCAGTTCGCCGCCGATCACCAGGTGGAGGAGTTGTTTGTCGAGCATGTTCGGTTCGTTTCAGCTGAAATCAGTTGGCCGCGCCGATGTGCGAGACCCGCTCCAGGATCAAGGGCGCGAGGCCGGGGGTAGCGCAGATCAGGCTGGCTTGTGAGGGGCGCGCCAGATTGTAGCGGAATCCAAGGCCGTTGTGATCTCCGACGAAGCATCCGGCTTCGCGCGCGATGAGATCGCCGGCGGCCACGTCCCAGTCGCTCTTGCGCACGGGCGCCACGGCCGCGTCGAACTCGCCGGCGGCCACCAAGCACATCCGATAGGCCGTCGAGCTGCGCTGTTCGATCCTCATCGCCGGCCACGGCGTAGGCCAGGACCAATGACCAAAGACGATGGGGTCGCCGACCATGCGGCAGTCTTCGAGACCGGTGATCGCGCTGTGGCGGATCGCCTCGCCGTTGCGGGTGGCCCCCTGGCCCAGGGCCGCGCCATAAAGCTCGCCGACCTCGGGTGCGAAGACGGCGCCTGCGATCGGCAGGCCATCCTCGACCACCGCAATGGCCACGGACCACCAGGGCCGGCCCCTGAGGAAAGCGCGTGTCCCGTCGATCGGATCGACGACGAAGATACGGCGGCAGGCCAGTCGCTCCTTGGCGTCCGCAGTCTCCTCCGACAGCCAGCCGTAGTCCGGGCGCGCCTGGCGCAGGCGCTCGGTCAGCAGACGGTCGGCGGCGAGGTCGGCGTTGGTGACCGGGCTGTTGTCGTCAGCCTTGTACTCGACCTCCAGACCCTTTCGGCGGATGTCGCGCGCCAGCGCCCCGGCTTCCTGGGCGGCCTCCAGGATCAGCGCCAGGTCGTCCGTGAAGTCGCCGCTCATCGGCCCGCGATGGCGAGGGCATCGACCAGCAGGGATGGCGCATTGGCGGAGCCGCGAATCTCCAGGTCGGAGCCCGGCACGACCCGGCCGAAGATATCCAGCAGATTGCCCGCTACGGTGATCTCGTTGACCGGATAGGCGATCTCGCCGTCCTCGAACCAGAAGCCCGAGCAGCCCACCGACCAGTCGCCGGTGTTGCCATTGAGCGAGGGGCCGAACATGGAGGTGATCAGCAGGCCGGCGCCCGCGTCTTTCATGAGGTCCGCCTGGTCCCGGTCTCCCGGCTGGAACGTCAGGTTCGAGGTGGAGACGCCCGGGGGGCCGGCGAGGCCGCGGGAGGCGTGGCCGGTCGTGGTCAGGCCCAGCTGGCGGGCCGAGGACGAGTTCAGCAGCCAGGTGGTGAGCACGCCGTCGTCGATCAGGTTGCGGGCTTCGTTGGCCACGCCCTCGTCGTCGAAGGGCGAGGAGCCGAGGCCGCGGCGCTTGTGCGGGTCGTCCTTCAGATAGATTCCCTTGGCGAAGATCTGCTGGCCCAGCTTGTCCTTCAGGAACGAGGTGCCGCGTGCGATCGAGGGGCCGGAAATGGCGCCGATCAGCGGGCCCATCAGTGACCCGGCCAGGCGGTTCTCGAAGATCACCGGGGCGGTGGTGGAGGCGATCTTGCGCGCGCCCAGCCGCGAGGCGGCCCGGCGTCCCGCCTCGGCGCCCAGGCTTTCCGGGGTCGGCAGGTCGGCTTCCCAGCGGGTGGAGCGGCCGTCGTGACCGGTCTCCATGCCGTTCTCGTCGCCGGCGATGGCCGAAGCCCCGATGGAGAAGCCGGAGGCGCGGTGGATGCCGGTAAAGCCGCCGCTGGTGACGAAGGTCCACTGGGCGGCCGACCAGGAGCCGCTGCCGCCATCGGAGTTGGTGACCTTGGGCACGGCGCGCGCGGCGGCTTCGGCGATGCGGGCGCGTTCCTCCAGCGCCTCAGCCGAAGGTTCGGTCGGATCATAGAGGTCGAGGTCGGGCAGCGGCCCGCGGGCCAGGTGGCCCGGATCGGCGAGGCCGGCGTAGGGATCCTCCGGCGCCAGCCGTGCCATCGCCACGGCGCGCTCCACCAGCTTGGCGCGGGCCTCGGCCGAGATGTCGGAGCCGGAGACCGTGGCCTGGCGCTGGCCCACGAAGACCCGCAGGCCCAGATCGCGGCTCTCCTCGCGCTCGACTTCCTCAAGTTCGCCCACCCGCACGCCGATCGAGAGGCTGCGGCGCTGGGCGCCCACGGCTTCCGCGGCGTCCGCGCCGGCCTTTAGCGCGGCGGCGACGACGTCATTCAACAGGGTTTCATCCATGCCGTGGATATGGCGGACCCGGGCCGCCCCCACAAGCTAGGGGATCGCGTAGAACAAAAGCGCCGCAGCCATGGCGATGTAGGCGATCCAGGTGCCGATGGCGCCGGCCGCTCGCGCCCAGGACACGCCGGTGCTGCGCGACAGGCCGAAGCCGTGCAGCACACGCCCGAAGAACAGCACCATCCCGATGGGATGGATCAGCAGCGGCGACGCGCCAACCAGCGCCAGGATCGCCAGTCCGGCCAGCGCGGCGGGCACGTGCTCAGCGGCGTTGCCAAAGGCGCGGATGGCCTGAGCCAGGGGCGGTACGCCGCCGTCACCCACCTCGACGTGGAAGCGCCGCCGCTGGCGGGTGACCAGTACGGACAGGACCAGGAGCAGGATCAGATGCAGACCGGCCCAGAGGGCGGCGGCGTGGGCGGCGTCCTTGGGGTCCATGGTCTTCGCCTATTCCACCGGTCGGCCATCGCCGGGCAGGCCCAGCCTGGACCACTTCTCCGTCACCGTCGCGATGGTGTCCGCATCCATGCCCAGGACCTGGCCCCATTCGCGATGGGTTTCCGGCGGCCACTTGTCGGTGGCGTCGAGGCCGATTTTCGACCCCAGCCCGCTCTCGGGCGAGGCGAAGTCCAGGTAGTCGATCGGAGTGTTCTCGATCACCGTAATGTCGCGCGCCGGATCCATGCGGGTGGCGATGGCCCACATGACGTCCTTCCAGTCCCGCGCGTTTACGTCGGCGTCCACGACAATCACCCACTTGGTGTACATGAACTGCCGCAGATAGCTCCAGACGCCCATCATCACCCGCTTGGCGTGGCCGGCGTAGGCCTTCTTCATCGACACCACGGCGATCCGGTAGCTGCAGCCCTCCGGTGGCAGCCAGAAATCCACGATCTCCGGAAACTGCTGCTGCAGCAGCGGGATGAACACCTCGTTCAAGGCTTCGCCCAGCACCGACGGCTCATCCGGCGGCCGGCCGGTAAAGGTGGTCAGGTAGATTGGGTTTTTCCGCATAGTTATCGCGGTGATCTGAAAGATCGGAAATTTCTCTATACTGTTATAGAATCCTGTATGGTCGCCATAAGGTCCTTCATCTGCATATTCATCAAGTAAAACATAGCCCTCTAACACGATCTCGGCCTGGGCGGGGACCATCAGGGGGACGGTCTTGGCGGGGACGAGGTCCAGCTTGGCGCCGCGCAGCAGGCCGGCGAACTGGTACTCGGAGAGGGTGTCGGGGACGGGGGTGACGGCGGCCAGGATGGTGCCGGGGTCGGCACCGATCACGGCGCAGGCGGGGAGGGGTTCGCGCTTGCCCTCAGCCTTCCAGCGACGGTGGTGCTGGGCGCCGCCGCGGTGGGCCAGCCAGCGCATGACGGTGCGGTCCTTGCCCAGCACCTGCATGCGGTAGATGCCGAGGTTGTAGTCGTCCTCGCGGGTCTGCGATGGGCCCTTGGTGACCACCAGCGGCCAGGTGATCAGGGGCGCCGGCTCGCCGGGCCAGCAACCCTGGATCGGCAACTTGGTCAGGTCGATCTGGTCGCCCGTCCAGACGATCTCCTGCACCGGCGCCGTCTTGCGGATCTGGGGCCGCATGCTCATCACGGTCTTGGCCAGCGGCAGCATGTCCCAGGCGTCTTTCAGGCCGCGGGGCGGTTCGGGCTGGCGCAGGAAGGCCAGCAATTCGCCCACCTCGCGCAGTTCGGCGGCGGTGGTGCGCTCCTTGTTCTCGAGCGTCACGCCCATCGCAACCCGCTTCACCGTGCCGAACAGGTTGACGAGGCAGGGCATGGTCGAGCGCTCACCGTCGGCGCGGATGACGTTCTCGAACAGCACGGCTGGGCCGCCGTCGCGCAGCAGCCGGCGCTGGATCTCGGTCATCTCCAGGTGGCTGGAGACCGCTTCGGAGACCCTGACCAGCTCGCCGGCGGCCTCAAGCTTGGTCAGGAATTCGCGCAGGGAACGATAGGCCATCATGTCTCCTTACGGGGCGGTCTACCCGGCGCGCCGGATGGGGTCTAGGATCGCGCCCCAAGGAGCTTGCATGGCCCGCCTCGATCTCGACGACCTGCCGCCCCGGATCGCCGTCCTGCTGACCGACCTTCCGGCCGGCGAGGAACTGCTCCTGGTGCAGCATGGCGCTGTGGTCGGCCGACTGATCGCCCCGGACGTTCCGGAGCCTGAAGACCAGCCGGAGGTCGATCCGGACCAGAAGGTGCGCGAGGTCCTCGAGCACTTCCGCGCCTCGATTGAGGATGAATTCTAGGAGTCTCCATGAAGATCTTTGCCATCGCCCTCGCCGCCTGCGTCCTGGCGGGCGCCGCCCTCGCGGCCGACGCTCCGAAGGCGCCGGAACCTGTAAAGCCGGTCGACGCCGCCAGCTTCTATGCCGGCCGCTGGTGGGAGATCGGGCGCACCCCGATGAAGCTCACCGACGGCTGCGTCGCCGGCTACACCGATTATCTGAAGGATGGCGACAAGCTGACCCAGCGCGACGCCTGCCGGGACAAGACTCCCACCGGCAAGGAGAAGGTCATCGGCGGCCCGCTGAAGATCCTCAACCCCGGCCAGAACACCAAGGTCCATGTGAGCTACCGGCTGTTCGGGTTCGTACCGATCGCGCGCGAATACTGGATGGTGGACCACACCGCCGACTGGTTCCTGATGTCGACGCCCGACATGGGGATGGTCAACATCTTCACCCGCAGCCCGCACCCCTCGCCGGACCTGGTGGCCGAGTTGACCGCCAAGGTGAAGAACTGGGGCTACACCGGGGCGCTGGAGTTCCCAGAGCTGCCGACGGCGACGAAGTAGCGGGTCAGCCCGCCGGGCGCTCCGCCTCCCACGTCTTCACGACGGTCTTCTTGGCGATCTTGCGGAAGCGGCGGGCGAGGAAGTTGTGGAACGATCCCGGGTGCAGGGTGGCGAGGCGGGCCAGGACGCAGGGGTAGTCCTTGTAGTGCGCGGTGAAGTGGAAGGTCTCGGGCTCGGCCTCCATCAGCATCTCGCGCTCGTCGTGGGAAACCTCCATAAGCACGACGCTGGCGTCGTCGCGGCGCAGGCGGGTGAAGAACTTGCCGTTCAACTTGAAGGACGGGCTGCCATAGCTCATCCCCGGCTCTGCGCCGGGAAAGGCCATCACGATCGTGGTCATCTCGTCCTGGGTCATGGCGTTTCGGGCTTCGGTCGGTCCAGTTGGGTGGGCGATCCCAGTCTAAGGCCCTGAGCCGAGGCGTCGATCAGGAAGTCGAGCCGTTTGGCCCGGTTGGCCGCGCCCCTGGCCGAGACCACGCGATGGACCGAGACCTTGCGATAGCTGGGCGGTCATCTCAGTACGCCAGCGCCACCCCGTCCTTGCGCATCTCGGTGGCGGCGGCGTAGCGGCCGGGGTGGGCTTCGATGGCCTGATAGCCGCCGTAGCCGCCGGGGTTGGGTTTGAAGGTCCAGCCGATTTTTGCGAGGCCCGCTTTGGTCTGCTCGGGGACGCCGGTTTCCAGGTTGAGCACGCCCACGGCGCCCAGGTTCTCGCCGGTGGGCTCCATCCCGCCGTCGTGGTGCCATCTAGGGCTGTCGCCAGCTTCTTGCAGGCCCAACCCGAAATCCACGAGGTTGGAGATCACCTGGGTCTGGCCCTGGGGCTGCATATCCCCGCCCATGACACCGAAGCTCAACAACGGTCTGCCGCCCTCGGTGGCGAAGCCCGGGATGATGGTCTGGAACGGCCGCTTGCCTGGCGCATAGAGGTTGGGGTGGCCGTCGGTGAGTGCAAACAGTTCACCCCGGTTCTGGAACATGAAGCCCAGGCCGTCCGGCATCAGGCCCGATCCCATGCCGCGATAGTTCGACTGGATGATCGAGATCATCATCCCGTCCTTATCGGCGACGGTGAAATAGGTGGTGTCGCCGTGGGCCGGCGCCTGGCCGGGATAGACCATCGGCGCGATGCGGTCGGGGCGGATCAGCTTGGCCCGTTGCCTGGCGTATTCCACCGACAGCAGCCAGTCGGTGGGCTGCTTGTAGAATGTCGGGTCGGCGTAGAACTTCGCCCGGTCCTCGAACGCCAGCCGCTTGGCTTCGACGCCGTGGTGGATGGCGGCGGTGGACTGGAAGCCCATGCTGCCTAAGTCGAACTCGTTGAGCATCGCCAGCATCTGCAGGGTCACGAACCCCTGGCTGTTGGCCGGCAGGGCCCAGACGTCGATGTCGCGGTAGCGGACGCTGCGCGGTTCCACCCACTCGCTGTGGTGGGCGGTCAGGTCGGCCTTGGTCATCCAGCCGCCGACCCGCTTGAAGTAACGCTCGATGGTGTCGGCGATCTCGCCCTCGTAGAAGGCGCGCCCGCCGCCCTCGGCGATCAGGCGAGGCGATCAGGCGATAGGTGCGGCCGAGCTCCGGGTTGCGGAACAGCTCGCCCTCGCGCGGCGTCTTGTCCGTCGGCGCCCAGAGCTTGTTGAAGTTGCCAACATCTTCCACGCCGGCGTCCGGGCGGTTGAAGATCCGCTGCGAAGAGGCGACGTAGAATGCGGTGTTCTGGATGACCGGATAGCCCTCCTCGCAGGCGCGGATCGCCGGCTGGAACAAGTCCTTCCAGGGCAGCTTGCCGTAGCGGGCATGCAGCGTGGCCCAGGCGTCCACCGCGCCGGGTACGCTGACGGAGATCGCGCCGTAGGAGGGGATAAAGCCCTTCGGCGTGGCGCGCTGACGTACGGTCTCCAGGCTGAGCGCCCTGGGGCTGCGGCCCGAGCCGTTCAGGCCCACCACCTTCCGGGTCTTCGGGTCCCACAGCAGCACGAAACAGTCGCCGCCGATCCCGCAGGCGATCGGCTCGCCATAGCCCAGCACCGCATTGGCCGCGATCGCCGCGTCCACCGCCGAGCCGCCGGCCTTGAGGATCTCGATCGCCGTGAGACTGGCCAGCGGATGGGCGGTCGCCGCCGCGCCATGGGTCCCCCAGACGGAGGAGCGGCCGGCGAAGGTGGCCCCGTCCACCCGGTCGCCCATCCGCACGTCGGGGCGGTCGCGGTTGGGATTGTCCCCGCGCTCGGTGGCGAAGGATGGCCCGGCAAGGGCGGCGGCCGGCAGGGTGGCGAGGAAGGTGCGGCGGCGCATGCGGGCTCCGGGTGGGGGGTGGTTGCCTGTGAGGCGCGGACATCAACACGCGCCGTTCAAGACTTAGCCGTGAAACGCAGGGCGGCGATGGTCAAGCTGCCGTGAGCGTCGGGATTTCAGCCAGTTCCGCCGCCATCTCAACCTCGGCCACCCGCATGTCCTGCCAGGCGCGGCCGAAGCGCGGGACGACATGGATCCAGTCGTAGAGGGTGCGGCGGCAAGGCATGTTGGGAGCCGCCAGGATCATGTCGAGGGTGTCGCCGCGGGCCGCGCGGGCCAGGACGATGCGGGCCGTTGCGTCGCTGTACTGGCTGGGCTGCCCGGCGCTGACCCAGTGATCCATGGGCGGCGCCTCCGCTTCGGCGTCGGCGGGGTCGAGGGGTTCGAAGAGCCAGGACATCGGGGGAGGTTCGCGAGGCCCTGCGACAAACGCGGAGGTAGGCGCAGGAGCCGGCCCATGTTCGTCGGCCACGGCCGGCGCCGGGAGTCTCACCATAGGCGCCGGGCCGGTCGGGGTGATAGCGGAGGGCGTGATGCGCGCCCGGGCGCGGGGAGATCGACGACCATGGCCAGGGCTCTTCGGACGATAGGGCTTGTGCTCGGCCTGCTGACCGCGGGCGTCGCGAACGCCCAGCCCAGCCGACCTACGACCGATGCGCCGGTGCTGGCCCGGCTGGGGCCGTACGGGGTAGGTCTGCGGACGATCACCCTGGTGCAGGCGGCGCAGGTGGATGTGCTGGCGGCCCGTCCCTCCGGGGCGGCGCCGCCGACGCTGAAGGATCGGGTCCTGCCTGTGGAGGTCTGGTATCCGGCGCGCACCGCCAAGGGGGCCAAGGGCGTGACCTATCGCTATGCCCTGCCGGCCGAGCCGCCGCGCGGGCCGGTGGCGTTCTCGTCGGCCGGGCTCGCGGTGCGCGGGGCGCCGGCGTCGGGCGGGCGGTTCCCGCTGGTGATCGTCTCGCACGGCTACAGCAACGCGCCTGAGGCGATGAGCTGGCTGGCCGAGAACCTGGCCTCGAATGGCTATGTGGTGGCGGCGATCCATCACAATGACCCGAACTACTCAGACCGCGTGCGGGCCGCCGAGCCGATGGCGCGCCGCCCGCTGGACATCGCCTTCGTCGCCGGCGCCCTGCGGGCGAGGATCGCCGCCGGCACGCCGGGCCTTAAGGACGCGGATGCCTCGCGGGTCGTGCTGATCGGCTATTCCATGGGCGGCTATGGGGTGCTGACGGCGGCAGGCGCCAGCCTGGAGCCGGGGGGGCTGCCGGTCGCCGGTGTTCCGGGCCGGCCCCTGGCGGACTTCGTGCGGGGCGGGCCGCGCGCGGGTGAGCTGGTGGTTCCCGGCGTCAAGGCGGTGGTGGCGATTTCGCCGGCCGGCCTGCGGTTCGGCGCCTGGGGCGCAACGGGTCTGTCGGGGGTGACAGCGCCCCTGCTGGTGATCGGTGGGACCCGGGACGCCACCGTGGGGTTCGCCGACGGCATCGCCCCGGTGTTCGACCAGGCGTTGCATGCGCCGCGCTACCTGCTGGTGTTCCAGAACGCCGGTCACGCCCTGGGCCTGGATCCGGCGCCGGCCGAGGCCGGGAGCCAGCTGTGGGATTTCCAGTGGTTCGAGGACCCGGTCTGGCGGAAGGACCGGATCCTGGGGATCAGCCAGCACATGATCACCGCCTTTGTCGATCGCTACGCCAAGGGCGACGAAGCGAAGGCGGCCTATCTTGACAGCGACGTGGTGGCCGGCGGCGACGGCGCCTGGCCGGCCGGCAGTCCGGGAGGCTACGCCGCCATCAGCCCGGGCGGCCCCGGCGCCACGTGGAAGGGGTTCTACCGCAACACCGCGATCGGCCTGGAGCTGCGCCGCAAGCCCGCCGCGCCCTGACGCGCGGGGGCCGGCCCCGCGAGGTTCCGGCCCGGACGACGGCGTAGGGCCGGGGACCCGACAGCCCGGCCGCTGGCCGCCGCCGGCCAGCAGGACTAGACTCGCGTCCGGTTCGGTCGATCAGAGGTGAATTCCGTGGGCAGGTGGATGGGCTTCGGGCTGGCGGCGGCGTTGACGGCGGCGGCGGGGACGGCTGCGGCAGAAAGTGTCGCGGGGACGGTGGACGCGCGGCCGCTGGTGCTGCTGTGCACGGGCTCGGACACCAGCGTGGCCTTCGCCAATCCCCGCTATGGGGCCAGCTATGGCGCCGGCTATGGTGTGACGCGGGTTGCGGCCCAGCTGGGCGTGATGGTCGAGAAGGGCGAGGTGCGGGTGCGCCCGCCGCCCAGTTCGCAGCCGATCTTCAGCAAGACCTCCGCGGACGGCTGGTACCCGCTCGAGAAGCCGGAGGTGACGGCGTTCCTGATCCGCGCCCGCACGCCCAGAACCGGCCTTGCGGGCCGCATGTTGAGCGACAAGCTGGACCTCGACCGGCGCACCGGAGCTGTCACCTTCGCCGACTTCGTAGGCGTCTGCCGGGTCGCGGTCACCAACGCCAACGGCGCTGCGTTTTAGCTGCGGACGGCGGGGCGGGGGTGGTCGATGCCCCTCCGGTTATGGGGCCCGCCCTGGCCTGGGCGCGCTGACGCCGATGTGGGCCGAGGTGTCGGTGTGAAGGCTATCTTCGCGGCGTGACCGGCGGCGGCGGGTCCGCCTGCGCCGCCACCGACAGCGCCTTCAGAACTTCGTCGATCGGGATGAAGAAGTTGATGTTTCGGCCGACCCCCTCTTCCTCGTAGCGCGAGACGGTCAAGGCCACGACGCGGCCCTGCTCGTCCAACAGCGGGCCACCCGAGTTGCCACGGTCGATCGCCACGTCGCTCTGGATGACCGGCTGGCCGTCGATCAGCCGCACGCCGGAGATGACGCCGCGCGTGAGGGTGTTGGCGAACTCCTTGCGCAGGGGCGTGCCGATGGCGAAGACCGTCTCACCCAGCTGGACGGGCGTGTGGCGAAGGGCCAGGGGTCCGGCTTTGGGGGTTGTCCGGATCAAGGCGACGTCCCGCCGCGGATCGCCCCGCAGCACGTCGCCGATCGTGTCGGTCCCGTCGGCCCAATGCACCCGCACCTGGCCGCCCGAGCCCGCCACATGGTGGTTGGTCAGGATATAGCCGTCCGGCGAGATCAGCACGCCGCTACCCATGCCGTCGCCGGCGTAGATCGCGACCACGCTCTTGACCGCGGCGGCCATCGAGGCGGTCCCACGCGCGGGAACAAACGATAGCGCGGCAACGGGCGTCACGGCGGCCGATGGCGTCGAAGCGGCCATGATCTGCCGGAACTCGGTACTGGCGGTGAGCCGGTTGACGTTGTCGGCGAAGGCGCCCCGCAGGATCGGACTGGCGTCCGCATCCCCTGACTGCCTCGTCGGCTTCAACTCAAAGCCGCCGTGTGTGCCGATGCGTGCAAGAACCTTTGCCTGGCTGACGGAATAGATCTGCCATTGGACATCCATCACAGCGGCGCCCGAATAGTTTTTTGCGCCAAACATAATGTAATCGCAGGTTTTCATCCGCAATTCGGTGATCAGCGCCCCGACTTGGAGGTCGGAGCCCGTCTGCTCCTCGAACAGGTTCGTCGGATCGTTGCCAGCCCGAAACCCGGCCGTGCGAATTTCATCGCGGAAGATGCGGTCGAAGACGTCGATGCTGCCGATCTTGTTGTCGTCCTCTGTCCATCGGCGCAACTCGGTGGTCACGGCGCACGGCACCATGAAGTACGGGCTCTGGGTGTCCTGACGCCACGGCGTGCCCGGCGAAATGTTTGCCGCGAGGCGCGTCAGCGACACGGGCCGGCTCTTGGCGTCGGCGGGCAGCGGCGCAGCGATCACGGCCGGCGGCACAGTGACCTCAATCGCCGCGGCGGCGGCCGAGGTTGCGACCACGCAGATCATGGACCCTGCCGCCCAAAGTCCTGCCAACACTCTCGAAATCATCGCATCCCCCAACGTCCGCACGCTGCGATTGCAAGCTGGCGAGACGCTCGCTGTCAACCCTCGCTCCACACCGCCAGCTCATTCCCCGCCGGGTCGGTGAAGTGGAACCGCCGGCCGCCGGGGAACTCGAAGATGGCCCGTGTGATCACGCCGCCTGCGGCCTTCACCTTGGCTTCCATCGCGCCCAGGTCGGTCGCGTAGAGGATCACCAGGGGCTTGCTGATGGCGTCCGCGTCCCCCGTGTGGAAGCCGCCGTCGAGGCCTTCGTTGAAGCCCGCGTAGCTGGGGCCGTAGTCGGTGAAGGTCCAGCCGAAGGCCTGGCCATAGAAGCCTTTGACCGCCGCCAGGTCGCCGCCGGGCAGTTCCACGTAGTTGACATGTCCGTCTTTAGGCACCGATAGCGTCTCCATAAGTTCTTTGTTTGTTCTGAATATCGCGTCGTCAGGGGAGAGTCCAGACGGCGGTTTTCTTGACCGTCATGTCCTCTAGCTCGCGGGTGGTCTGGACCTGGTATTCGGCCAGCTTGATAAGGCCCTGGCGGGGGAAGTAGCTGCGGTTGGGGTCGCCGATCAGCACCGTGGCGCCGGCAGCGCGGGCGGCGGCGAGCCAGGCCAGGACGCGCTCGGCCAGGGGCTTTTCGTAGCAGATGTCGCCGGCCAGGATCACCTCGGCCCAGGCGGGGGCCGGGGCGTTCAGCAGGTCGGCAGCGGTGAAGCCGACGATGGCGCCGTTGACCTGCGCGTTGAGCGCCAGGGCCGGGCCGCAGAAACCGTCTATGTCGGCGCCCAGGACGCGGGCGGCGCCGGCCTTGGCCGCCGCGATCCCCACCAGGCCGGAGCCGGAGGCGAAGTCGATCACCGCCTTGCCAGCGACGACGGCCGGGGTGTCGAGCACGTAGCGCGCCAGGGCCTGACCGCCGGCCCAGGCGAAGGCCCAGAACGGTGGCGGCAGGCCGATCTCGGCCAGAGCCTCCTCGGTCATCCGCCAGATCGGGGTGATCTCGTCGGCGAGGTAGAGCTGGAGTTCCGGCGTATGCGGCGGCCGCTGGAGGCGGGTGTTGTCCAGGATGAACTGGCGGCGGGCCTCGGGGGGGATCATTGGCGGGTCTGTACCGGACGGGCTAGGTTCCGGCCATGCTCGCGGCCGATCCCGCCGCCGTCGAAACCCGCCTGCGGGCCCTGTGCCTGGCCCTGCCGGAGAGCGGCGAGCGGATCAGCCATGGCATCCCGGCCTTCGATGTGGCCGGCAAGATGTTCGCCTACTTCCGCCACGACCACCATGGCGACGGGACGACGGTGGTCTGCGTGAAGACCACTGGGCGCGACGAGCAGGCGTTCCTGATCGAGGCCGACCCGGAGACCTACAGCCGCCCGGCCTATCTCTGGCCCTCGGGCTGGATCGCGGTGACCCTGGCGGAGGGCGTGGACTGGGCTCTGGTGGAGGGGCGGCTGCTGACGAGCTGGCGGCTGGCGGCGCCCCGGCGGCTCGCGGGGATCTGAGCCGCGGTCCCGGGCTTGCTCGGCGTCGGCCTCAGCCGGCGCACCTGCGCCATCTTGGGACACCGACCATGACCCTGCGCACGCTTCTGGCCGCCTCGGCCCTCGCCCTCGTCACCCTGGCCGGCGCGTCCGCCCAGGCCGGCACGCTGTTCGACGCGCCGGGCTCGGTCGGCGAATTCCCCACCGATACGAGCTATTTGGTGAGTTTCGCCGGCCCGGCCGGCCCGGCGGCGCTCTCCTTCGTGCTGGACGGTTTCGCCAGCCTGGACGGCCAGAACTTCTACCAGGACGACTTCACCCTGGCCCTCAACGGCGCCGACATCCTGCGCGGCACGTTCAACCTGGGCGGCGGCGGCAACGATGTCGTGTTCCTGCAGCCGCTAGGCTCGACGATCAGCAACGTGTCCGGAAACGGCACAGCCGTCACCTGGGCCGGCGGGCACGTGAACATCTCCTCGCCGCTGAACCTGATCGCCGGGACCAACACCCTGAAGTTCGCCTACACGGCGCTGGCCGATGGCCATGCCGGCTTCCAAGGCACGGGCGACGAAGGCTGGGGCCTGAGCAACATCAAGGTCACCAACCTGGGCGCCGCCGCTGTGCCGGAACCCACGACCTGGGCGCTGACCATCATGGGCTTCGGCGCGATGGGCGCGGTGCTGCGCCGCCGGCGCGAGCTGCAGGCTGTCGCCGCCTAGACCCTACTGGATCACGGTGCGGACGACGCCGCGCGCCTCGGGCGTGGCGTTGCCGCCGCGGTCCTGGCCGGCCGACTGGCTGGAAGCCAGGCGCAGCACGTCGAGGTAGCTGGGCGAGGTCAGCATCTTCGGCAGCACGCCCCTGGCCTTCAGCAGGCGATGCGCGCGGGGCAGATTGTAGCAGGGCACATGCATGAACATGTGGTGCTCGCAGTGGTAGTTCACCCAGTAGGGGGCCAGGAACACCCGCTCCAGCAGGTTGGCGTGGGTGGTGCGGGCGTGGCGCAGCGGGTCGGGCTCGTCCTTGGGCACGCAGGCGTGCTCGGCGATGTTCCGAAGGCGGGTGATCATCGGATACCAGGTGGCCTGCGGCAGCCACCACAGCGCGAACCACGCCCACCCGAATCCGAACGGCGCGGTGACCGCGATGGTCACGGCCGCGCCGGCGAAGAAGCGCCAGCGGTTGGTGACGAACTTGGCGAGGATGCCCAGGCGGGTCTCGCCGGCCGGTGGCTTGCCCAGGCGCTTGAACAGCGGCGCCCAGCGCTGCTTGAAATGGGTCTGGCCGGTCAGGTCGCGCACGATCTTGCGGCGCAGCGACAGGCGCGTGATCGGGAACGGCGCCGAGAGGCCGAGGTCCGGATCCTCCGCCTGCTGGGCGAACTTGTGGTGGCCCAGGTGGTAGGTGCGGTACTGGACGAGGCCGCCGGGGGTCAGCTTGTCGCCCAGGATATCGTTGAGCTTGAGGTTGCCGTGCAGGGCGCCGTGGGCGGCGTCGTGCATCAGGATCGCCAGGCCCAGCTGGCGGGCGCCGATGATCATCACCGCCAGCGGCAGGGTGAGCGGCCAGGCCACCGCTATCGCCGCGGCGCCCAGGATCACGATCCAGGCGTGGGCGATCAGCCAGGGGCCTTTCCAGGCGGACTTCCGGGCCAGCGGCGCCCATTCCTCGGGGGTGAAATAGTCCTTCGGGGCGACGCGGGTGGCGGCGGGCATCAGGCCTCTCCTGCAATTGTGGAGCGTGCGGGCAAACGGTCGTGGCGCAGCAGGGCGACCATCTCTTCGACGGCCTCGGCGACGGTGGCCTCGGTGGCGCCTTCGCGCAACGCCACGCCGAGCGCCAAGGTCCAGAAGCGGCGCGCGACGGTGGCGGCGTCTTCCGCCGACGACCAGCCGCGACGGTGGCGCGCATCGGCATAGGCGCGGTCACCCTCGCCGTGCAGCCGCTCGAAGGTGCGTTCGACCAGCGGGGCCAGGTCCGGCCGGCGCCGCGTGAGGGACAGCGCCTCGACGAACAGGGCCAGGCCCGGCGAGCCGATCACGGTCTCCACCAGGCGGCGGTTGTAGTCCGAGCCGTTCAGGGCGCCGGCCGCGGCGGTCTCGGCCTGGCGGGCGACATAGAGCATCTCGCGGCAGGCGGCCTCGACGAACAGCGCCTCCTTGGTGCGGAAATAATAGGTGACCTGGCTGGGATAGGCCCCGGCGGCGGCGGCGATCTCGGCCACCGCGACGCCGGCCAGGCCCCGGGCCTTGAACAGCTCGACCGCCGCGTCCAGCAGCCGCGAGCGCATCCGCTTCCCGGGCTCACGCACGGCCCTGACTTCGGCGAGGGACTGCACCTTCGACATGGGTTGTTTGTATGCCGTACAAGAACGGAGGTCAAGCAACCCTTGCCAGGTCCATCCTCAACACCGACCGTCCCGGCGAATGCCGGGACGGTCGGAGCTTGTTGAAACTGCGACCTAAAATGTCAGCCCGGACCCCCGGCCGGAGGCGGCGTCGATCGTCGCGGCCTCTAACCCCGACGCCTCAGCCGCCGGCAGCGTCCACGACGATGGTGACGGTCTTGCCGCGCGACAGCGGTTCCCAGCCCGCCCCGAGGGCCGACGCGATGGCCGTCGCCACCAGCTCCGGCGCGATCTGCGCGGGCTTCAGCTGGGGCGCACCGAACCTGGGCTGCACGCCGGGTGGAAACTCCAGCACCGCCTCGCGCTGCCCCTCCGCGTGACGCACGGCGAGGGCCATCCCGCGCCACGCGGCGGTGTCGCTGGACCACTGCGGCAGGCGTTGCAGCCGCCAGACATAAGGCTCCCCGCCGACCTCGATCTCGAACTCCGGGATTTTCTTGCTTCGCGCCATGGTAGGGCGTTAGCCCGGCAGGGGCGTCCAGGCCACCCTGTTCACGGGTTGGCGCGCGCGCTTGGGGTCTGAGCAGATCGCGTTGACGGGTCGCTTGCAGAGCATGCCCACCTAAGGCCGCAGCACCCCCAACGTCAGCGCGACCGCCAGGATCAGGCCCGCCCAGGCGTTGGACTTGAAGAGCTTCAGCGCCAGGGGCCCGTCGTCCACCTTCACCTGCCGGGCCTGGAGGCCGAGGTGGATGGCGAAGGCCAAGAGGGCGACATCGAAGGCCAGGCCCAGGCCGGCGAAGGCGCCGGCGCCGAAGGCCAGCGCGAGGGTCATCAGGTAGAAGAAGCCGACGGCGCGGGGGGCCTTGTCGCCCAGGCGGCGGGCGGAGGATTTGACGCCGGCCAGGGCGTCGTCCTCCAGGTCCTGGATCGCATAGATGGTGTCGTAGCCGAGGGTCCAGAAGACGCCGCTGGCGTAGAGGAACAGGGCGGGCAGGCCGAGGTGGCCAGGGTTCACGAACGACCAGCCCTCCGCCGCCCAGGTCCAGGCGGCCAGCGCGGTTGAGGAGCCCGTCGCCGCGGCGAAGCCCAGCAGAGCGCCCCAGTTGAACGTCAGCCCCAGCCACGCCTGCGGCCACCAGGTGATCCGCTTCATGAACGGATAGGCGGCGACCAGGCCCAGCGAGGCCACGCCCAGGCCAACGGCCAGCGGCGACAGGGTGAGCAGGATGACCAGCGAGATGAGGCTGCAGGCGACCAGGAAGGCCCAGGCCTGCCGGACGCTGATCTGGCCGGCGGGGATGGGGCGCAGCGCGGTGCGGGCGACCTTGGCGTCGATGTCGCGGTCGACGATGTCGTTGAAGGCGCAGCCCGCTGACCGCATCAGCGCGGACCCCAGGAAGAACAGCACGAGCAGGGTGGGACTGGGCAGGCGGCCCTGCATGGCGCTGGCCAGGGCGATCCCCTGCCAGCCGGGCAGCATCAGCAGCCAGATCCCCGCCGGCCGGTCGAACCGGCCCAGCTTCAGCCAGGGGCGCAGGCCGGGGGGTGCATAGGCATCGACCCAGTTGGTCGGTTTGGCGTCGGGGAGGGGGGCCATGGCGGGTGTTTAGGCGGGCATCGCCCCTCTTCCAACCGCTCATGCCGCCCTTCGCGGCAAGGGTAGCGCTCAAAGGGCCGTCATCCCGGCGCTACAGCCCTGAGGGCTTCCGGCCGGGATGACGGGGATGGGTCTGGGCGCGATGCGGGCGGTGTGGCGCCGACGCCACCTCGCGCTCGAAGCCGCAATTTCGCGAACCGCGTTTCTTGACCGCCTCCGAAACCCCGCCTAGCCTCTGTGGCTTCGAGGCTCGCCAGAGGGAGGTCGGTCAGAATGACAGCTGTCGCCAAGATCTTCGCCCCCGCGCGTCTCGGGCCGCCGCCGCACCGTTAGGTCTGCCCGAAAGCTTCGCGAAGCCGCTCGCCAGGGCGGAACGCAGAAGCGATCCCGCGCGCTCGTGGTCCGCCGAGCCTTCACCGTTCCGACGTCCCGACCCACAAAGCCATGTCCTTCCGCGCCTGACCTGCGCGCGCTCCTGCCAGGAGTCCCGGTCCGGCGCCCGCATTCGAGACCGATCCGATGACCGACCACTACGAGGATACCGACGACGCCCGCGAGCGGGTGCTGAAGAACCGCCAGGTGCTGGGCTTCATCGCCGGCTTCTGGACGCGCCGGCCGTGGCTGCTGGCCGGCACCGTGGGGCTGACGCTGGTCGCCATCTGCTTCGACCTGGCCACGCCGTGGGCGGCGGGCAAGCTGGTGGACGCGGTGGGAGGCGGGCCGTCCAACGCCGATATCGCCTGGCGCGCCTGGGCGGTGTTCGTGGGAGTCTATTTCGCCTTCTCGGTGATCCGCAACATGGCGATGCGGTTCCTGATCCCGCTGTCGGCCAACAACATGAAGGAGATGACCGACGAGGCCTTCAAGCGCGTGCAGAGCTTCTCGGCGGATTGGCATTCTGACAGTTTCGCCGGGGCCACGGTGCGGCGGCTGAGCCGGGCGATGTGGGGCTATGACGTGGTCACCGACGCGGCCCTGATCTGGTTCGGCCCGGCGGGGATCGTGCTGGTCGGCCTGTGCGCCATGATGCTGGTGAAGTGGCCGATCGTCGGCCTGTTCGCCTTCGCGGTGAGCATTGTCTACATCGTCTCGAACCTGGTGCTGACGACGCTGTACGCGCGGCCGGCGAACCTGCGGTCGGTGGCGCTGGATTCGCGGATCGGCGGGGCGATGGCCGATTCGATCTCGTCCAACGCCACGGTGAAGAGCTTTGGCGCCGAGGCCCGCGAGGAGGCCCGCATCGCCGGCGTCACCCAGCTGTGGCTGAAGGCGACGATCCGGACCTGGAGCCGGTTCACCGACCTGTGGCTGGTGCACAACATGATCCTGGTGGTGCTGCAGGCGGGGCTGACCGGCCTGTTGCTGCTGCAGTGGTCGCAGGGCCGGGCGACGGCGGGCGACATCGCCTTCGCCATCACCTCGTTCATGCTGATGAGCAGCTACCTGCGCAACATCGGCGACAATATCCGCATGGCTCAGCGCGGATTAGACGACAGCGAGGACGTGGCCCGGTACGCGCGGATGGAGCCGCAGGTGCTGGATGCGCCCGCAGCGCCGGCCTTCCGCACGGACCTGGGCGAGATCGTCTTCGACCGGGTGACCTTCCGCTACAAGTCGGCGACCGCCCCCCTCTACGACCGCTTCACCCTGCGCATTGCGCCCGGCGAGAGAGTGGCGCTGGTCGGACCGACCGGTTCGGGCAAGTCGACGTTCGTGAAGCTGGTGCAGCGGCTGTACGACATCCAGGAAGGCGCGATCCTGATCGACGGCCAGGACGTGTCGAAGGTTAGCCAGGAGAGCCTGCGGCGCGCCATCGCGGTGGTGCCACAGGACCCGGTCCTGTTCCACCGGGGGCTGGCCGACAACATCAAATACGCCCGGCCCGACGCGACGCCGGGCGAGATCGCGCTGGCGGCCAAGCGGGCGCGGGCCGACGACTTCATCGCCAGGCTGCCCCAGGGCTACGACACACTGGTGGGCGAGCGGGGCGTGAAGCTGTCGGGCGGCGAGCGGCAGCGGGTGGCGATCGCGCGGGCGTTTCTCGCGGACGCGCCGATCCTGGTGCTGGACGAGGCCACCTCGTCTCTGGACGTGGAGACCGAGCGCCAGGTGCAGGCGGCGATGGAGGAACTGATGGTGGGCCGCACCACCATCGTCATCGCCCACCGCCTGTCCACCATCCGCGGCGCGGACCGCATCCTGGTCTTCGAGGATGGCCGCATCGTGGAGGAGGGCAAGCACGCCGAGCTGGTGAAGAAGGGCGGGGCGTACGCGCGGCTGCACGCTGTGACGGAGGGGGTGGGGTAGCGGAGTAGTTGCGTCCCGCGCGCAATTGCGCCTCACTACGACCCATGGCTGCGGGGCGGGCGGGCTTCGGCGCGTCCGCCCTGGCCGGGTGCATTTGTGGGGGAAACTATGTCTAACATCGCAGACCGGCTGCGCAGTAGCCCAGAGAAGACCTACGGCGTTGCGACTCTGGTGGTGGGCGCCCTGTTGTGGCCACTGGTGGTCTTGGGCGTCCTGGCCGCCTTGGGGTCGACCGCATCCGGGGTCGCGGCGCTGGTGGGCGTCTATCTGTTCTACGGTCTGCTGATCTGGTTCGGCTATTTCATCGCCGGCCTAGTCTATCGCGCCAACGCGTTCGGCAACATGATCCTGCTGGGGCCCAAGCAGTTCCCGGAGCTGTACGAGATGGTCGTGTCAGGGTCGCAGGCGCTGGGGTTCAAGGACCCGCCCAAGACCTTCCTCTACAATGCCAACGGCCTCTTCAACGCTTTCGCGCGGCGGGTGCTGGGCGGGCGGTATGTGTTCCTGACCTCGGCCCTTGTCGAGGCCGACAGCGATGAGCAGGTGCGGTTCGTGATCGGCCACGAGCTCGGCCACCATGCGGCCGGACACTTGAACGGTTGGCTGAACGTCCTGAGGGGGCCGGCCTACCTCGTGCCGTTCCTGATGGCGGCCTACTCGCGCTCGCGTGAGTATACCTGCGACAGCATCGGCGCGCATTTGTCGAAGGACCTGGTCGCCTCGCGCAGCTCGCTGCAGATGCTGGGCTGCGGCTGCCGCCGGCTGAACGAGACGATGAGCTGCGAGGCGTTCATGGCGCAGGAGGCGATGGTGCCGCCTGTCTTCGGCTTCCTGAACGAGATCTGCCGCAGTCACCCGCGCCTGACCCGCCGCGTGGCGGCGATCAACGAGCGGATCATGGCCAGGTGACCGACGAAGACTTCATGCGCCGCGCCATCGCGCTGGCGGCGACACACGTCGGGCTGACGGGGGACAATCCGTCGGTGGGCTGTGTCATTGCGCGGGATGGTGTCGTCCTCGGCGAGGGGGTGACCGGTGAAGGCGGACGGCCGCATGCGGAGGAGCAGGCGCTGGACCAGGCGGGCGACAGGGCGCGCGGCGCCACGGCCTTTGTCACCCTGGAGCCCTGCGCCCAGCGGTCGGCGGGCGGGGTTTCGTGCAGCGCGCGGCTGGCGGCGGCGGGGGTGGCGCGGGTGGTGGTCGCCTGCGGTGACCCCTCGGTGTTCGCGGACGGCGGGGGAACGCTGTGGTTGCGGTCTTCCGGCGTCGATGTCGACCTGGGGTTGCTGCGGTCCGAGGCCGACCGGTTGTATGCAGCCTATACGCCCGCCAAACCCCTGGATAGTCGGCGTTAATCTCAAGCCGATACGATGGGAGACACTTGCACCGTGAACGTTTGCGCATGTCCTCCGACACCACCCGAAGCCTTGTCCAGGTTCGCCTAACGCAGGCCCAGGTGGATGCCGTCTGCGCCAAGCACGACCGCCTTTGGACCGCGCGGCCGGGCGGCGCCCGGGCGGTGTTCTCGTTCAAGGACCTTTCGGGCTGCGACATGCGCGGCCGCAACCTCTGCGACGCCGATTTCACCGGAGCGATCCTGCACGACTGCAAGTTCCGCGGCGCCCGGCTCGACAACGCCATCTTCTTCTGCGCCGACCTGATGGGCGCTGACATGGCGGAGGCCTCGCTTCGTCGCTCCGACCTGCGTGGCGCTTCGATGCGCGACGCCGACCTGACGGGCGCGGACCTGTTCGAGGCCGACCTGCGGGAGGGCGCGTTGGCCGCCGCCGACCGCAAGCATGGCTTCCGCCGCCTCGACTCCAACAACGGCGGCCCCAGTGCGGGCGAGATGCGGGGCGCGATCCTGGCCGGCGCCAACCTGGAACGCTCGCGCCTGTCCGGCGCCATGGCCATGCGCGCCGACTTCACCGATGCGATCCTGAAGGACGCCAAGCTCGTCCGCGCGAACCTGAAGCAGTGCTCGATGCGCGGCGCCAACCTGTCCGGCGCGGACCTGTCTGGCGCGGACCTGTCGGGCGCGGACCTGCGCGATGCGGTGCTGGTGGGCGCGCGGACGACGTCCTGGAACATCTCCGACACGGATTTCGCCGGCGCGCTGACCGACAGGCCCGCCGGCAAGGCGCTGAGCGACCTGCCTTACGCCGAGATGATCAAGGACCACGCCCGCTGGTGCGAGACCGGCGGCGGCGAGGGCAAGCCGTCGGCGTTCGATGGCGCCGACCTGCGCGCCCTGGGCTCGATCCGGGGCTACAATCTGACCGCCCTGTCAGGCAAGGGCGCGGTCTTCTACGGCCTCGACATGGAGGGCGTGCAGCTGCAGGGCGCGCACCTGGAGGGGGCCGACCTACGCAACTGCATCCTTCGGCGGGCCGACCTGCGCGGCGCGCGCCTGGTGGGCTGCAAGCTTTCCGGCGCCGACCTGCGCGAGGCCCAGATGGGTCCGCTGCTGCTGGGCGCCGACCGGGTGCTACCCTGCGACGTCACGGGCAGCCAGTTGAAGGGCGCGGACCTGACCGGCGCCGACTGCCGGCACGCGATCTTCACCGACGCCGACCTCAGCCGCGCCAACTTCGCCGGCGCCAGCCTGAAGCAGGCCAATTTCTCCGGGGTCATCCGTCACGGGAGCCGAGGCCTCGACGACGTGATTTAGCGGCGCTCCGGGAGGAGCGCCGCCAATCCTTCCCTTCCCGCGCAGGCGGGAAAGGCCAATCCTTCCCTTCCCGCGCAGGCGGGAAAGGAAGGTCTTTCGGGCTCCCCGCTTAGGCGGCCTTCTCGCCATCGAGCAGGCTGCCCTGGACGCCGGTGGTGATGGCGATGGTGCGGGGCTTCAGGGCCTCGGGCAGTTCGCGCTTCAGGCTGATCGAAAGCAGGCCATCGGCCAGGCTGGCGTCCACGACGACCACATAGTCGGCGACCTGGAACTTGCGCTCGAAGTTGCGCTCGGCGAGGCCGCGGTGGAGGTACTTCCTGGCTGCGTCGTCGTTGGCGGCCTTGCGACCGGTCACCGTGAGCAGGTTTTCCTTCACCTCCACGTTGAGTTCTTCGCCGCGGAAGCCGGCCACCGCGATGTCGATGCGGTAGGCATTCTCGTCGGTGCGCTCGATGTTGTAGGGCGGATAGCCGGTGGCGGCGTCGGCGGTGGCGGTCTCGAGCAGCGACGCCAGGCGGTCGAAGCCGACGACGGAGCGGTAGAGGGGGGTGAAGTCGATCGTACGCATGCGGTCACATCCTTCTTTCAAAGCAAGGTTGCGGTGTTCGGTGGACCTGTGCGCGACCCGAAACCGGCATCGCGCGTCAGCCCAGAGGCCCGGACATCCAGCGCCTCCAAGCAAACAGGTAAGGGGCGCTAAATCGGTTTCAAGACCTTGCGCCGCGGCCTATTTCGCCAACAGCGCCACAGGAACGTCACGGGCAGTTTACACTGGGGGCGGGCGCGGCGAAGCTCCGCACCACGATTTCAGGAGCGCGGCTGCATGGCCACACTAGAGGAGCTGACGGATAGGATCCGCCGCGCGGCCGCCTCCGGGGACGGGCTTTCGCGGACGATCAAGCTCGACCTGAAGGGCGAGGGCTTCATCCATCTGGACGGCGCCGCGGTCTGCAACGAAGACCTGCCGGCCGACCTTACCGTACGTATCAGCCGCGCCGACTTGGTGCGCCTGGGCAAGGGCGAACTGAACCCGATGAGTGCGGTGATGACCGGGCGGATGAAACTCAGCGACATGGGCCTGGCGATGAGCCTGACGCCGCAGATCCAGGCCCTGTTCGAGAAGGCGGTCTGACGGCCCGATGTTCGAGCCCGCCCCCCTTATCGATACGCCGGAAGCGCCGGCGCCCTCAGGCGCTGAGGCCGAATGGTATGTGGGCGCCGCTGGGGCGAAGCTGCGGGCCGCGCTGTTCACGCCGCCGGGGTCGCCGCGTGGCACGGTGGTGCTGTCGGGCGGGCGCACCGAGCCGATCGAGAAGTATTTCGAGACCATCGGCGACTTTCTTGAGCGCGGGTTCGTGGTGCTGGCCCACGACTGGCGCGGCCAGGGCCTGTCGGCGCGCGCCCTGGCCGACCGGCTGAAGGGTCACGCCAAGGGCTACAAGCCGTTCCTGGAGGATTTCCGCCGGCTGCTGAACGCGTTCGAGGACCGGCTGCCGCGTCCCTGGGTGGCTGTGGGCCATTCCATGGGCGGCTGCCTCACCTTGCTGGCCCTGGCCCATGGCGAGAAACGGTTCGTCGGCGCGGTGCTGTCGGCGCCGATGCTGGGCCTGAAGTTCGGGAAGTATTCGGTGGCCACGGCAGGCGCGATGGTGGGCATCAGCAACGCCCTCGGGGCCGGGAGCCGCTACATGCTGGGCCAGCCCGGTGCACCCTTCGACGAGACGTTCGAGGCCAACACGCTCACCCATGACGAGGCCCGGTTTGAGCGCCACCGCGCCCAGATCCGCGCCCACCCCGACCTGGCGCTTGGGGCGCCGACCTGGGGCTGGCTCGATTTCGCGCTCAAGGCGATGGCCTACGTGTCCAAGCCGGAACGGCTGCGCGGGGTGACCATCCCCGTGGAGATCGTCTCCGCCGGCGAAGACAACATCGTCGACAACACCGCCCAGACTACGGCGGCCCGCAACCTGCCGCAGGGCCGCCTTATCACCGTGCCCGGCGCCTACCACGAAATCCTGATGGAGACGGACGAAATGCGTAACATCTTCCTGCGAGTGTTCGACGCGTTGACCGGCAAGACCGCGCCGAAGCCCGCCGAAGCGCCGAAGCCGGCACCCGCTGTCGCCGAGGCGCCGAAGCCCGTTGCGGTCGCGGCCAAGAAGGCGCCCACTCCGAAGGTTGCGGCGCCCAAGGCCGCTGCCGTGGCCAGGAAGCCCGCCGCAATGCCTGCGGTCGCCGCGAATTCCACCCCGAAGGCCAAGCCCGCCGTCGCCAAGGCCGCCCCAGCGAAAGCCGCCCCTGCGAAAGCGGCTGCGGCGAAGCCCGCAGCTGTAAAGGCGGCGCCGAAGGCCGCTGCAAAGCCGGCCGCCAAGGCTCCGGTCAAAGTGGCGGCAAAGCCTGTTGCAAAGCTCGCAGCTGTGACGCCGGCCCCTAAAGCCGCCATGAAGCCGGCTGCGAAAAAGGCGCCGGCGAAGAAATAGGCTGTCCCTGCCCGTAAAGGGGAGGGGAGGTGCGAAGCCTTGTCCTGACCGGATAGAGGGGTGACGGAATCGACCGGAAGGATGGGTGACAGTTCTCTGTCGGTAGGGGGACTTGCCGATGCCTTGGTTGGAGAGCTGCGCCATGGATCAGCGCGTGGGGTTCATTGCCGATTGGCTGAGCGGGCTATG
>CALQQB010000028.1 GCA_943332615.1 Phenylobacterium deserti | reverse complement strand
GCAGGCCATGAGCAGGGCGTGCACCTTGGCCGCCGCCGCCAGGTCCATCTGCGCCAACTGGCCCAGCGCCTGCTGTTCGGCTTCGTGGAGATTGTCCGCGTCGATCATTCGAGCAGTGAAACACAGCGCTACGTCAGAATCGGTCGTAACGGGATTTGTGGGGTGGAGGTTTTTTCCTCTCCCAGGCGCGGAGCGCCGTGGGAGAGGTCGGGAGAGGTGTCCTGACCGGATAGAGGGGTGACGGAATCGACCGGAAGGATGGGTGACAGTTCTCTGTCGATAAGGGATGCAGAGGCGACTCAGTTGCCGGATATTGAGTTGATATGACTGCCACCCGCTCCCGTGCTCGTGCTCTAGTGATTGCACTCGTCAGCTTGGCGGCCACATCGTGCGCAACCGTCACGGCCTCACCGAGTGACATCGACGCACGCGCGGTGATGCCTGAGGGGCAATTGAAAAAGGACGGATACGTCCGGTACTATCTGCTCACGACGATCAGCGGCGAGGATGATCTTCCTTTCACAACAGCTCCCCCCTCGGTCAATCTCTTGCATCCGCGCCGGGTATGGGTTGCCGTCTACGTTCGCACCCCGAACGAGACTTCTGCTCCGGTGGGCGTCCGCGTGGTGAAGCAGAGGTCCGAACTCCCGCAATTGTTTCATGGGGGATGCGCGGTCGTAAACCTCGTTGCCGACGCCGTGACGGGTGAAACCCTCGGGAGTTGGTGCAACATTGATACCTCGCCGCCCGTGAAAGAAATGACGCCACTACCCGCCTATCTTTCGCCGAGCGGCCCCTTCCGCTGATCTGCTATCCAACGTCTGGGTCGAAAGCGGTCGTTGGTTTTGCCGTATGGAGGGATACACACCCCACTTTCCAGCCCGGAACGGGGAGAGGAAGAGCGCCCCCTAAATCCGCCGGTATTCCATGTCCGAGCCGTCCTCGAGCTTGCCCTTCAGGCCCGTCCAGTTGCCGGCGGCGTCATAGAAGTCGTCGATCTGCGCCTCGCCGCGCACCTGCCAGTGGCCGGCGCCGACCTGGGTGCAGGTGACCTTCAGCATCTTGCCTTCCTGCTGGTTGAACAGCGGCTTGCCGAAGTTGCCCTGGTTCCAGTGGCTGAAGGGCAGCGCATTGGCCGGGCCGCGCACCGCGCCGGCCGGGCCGTTGATCTGGACGTAGCCGCCCATCTGGCGGGCGGCGACGGTGGTGACCTTGCCGTTGCCGTTGGTAGTGGTGTCGCAGCTGGCCCACTTGCCGTCGATCCACTTCTCGATCGCCTGGTGCTTGTACTTGTAGACTGGCACCGGGCCGATCTTCACCGTCATGTTGACGTTGGTGGTGGCGGTGCGCGCGCTATCGTCGCCGGTGAAGGCCACGACGTGCTCGCCCACCTTGCTGCCATTGCGGAACACCTGGAACGCCAGGCGGGCCGGAACCGCCAGGGCCGCGCCGGGAACCAGGGCCAGGCCCATGCCGCCCAGGATCAGTTCGCGCCGCCCAACCAATAGACTCATCTGTCAAAATCCCTTCGTCGCCCCAATTGAGGGGCAGATTAACGCGAGTTCTGTGGCGATCCAGTGGCCGGTTCGTCAGTCCGTCTATCGGGCTGGTGACGGGGGAGGCTTGGGCGCATGGCTGCGGGGCTCGCGCGGCGGCGGTTTGGCCTGAGCCTTCTGGCCGTGCTGGGCCGAGGCGGCCTGCCGAGGGATGGCGTAGCCAATCCCGGGTTCCTGCTGAAGTAGGCCGCGCGTCATGAAAAGCCCTCCAAGCTCCACAACAGTACGCAGACATGCGCCCGCCAGCTTCACGAAGCGAATCACATGGATGCACATCCGCGTGATCCGAGAGGCCCATCGGGCGGGTAGGGGACCCGCGCCTCAGGGCACGTAGCGCGCGCGCCAGTGGGCGGCCACGAATTCGCGCAGGTCGCGGTAGGCCACCGTCTCCATGTCGCGCAATGCCGCCAGCTTCTCGCCCATGTCGCCCGCGTCGAAGCGGTTGCGGGCCCGCAGCACAGCGGCCGAGTACCAGGCGTAGCGGCTGGCGTCCTCCGACAGCAGCATGCTGTCGTTGATGACGCGGAGCGCCAGGGCCACCGCCGCGGCGCTGGCCGCCACCGCCAGAGCCAGGCGCACGAAGGCGTCGGCCGGCGTCAGGCCCAGCGCCATCAGGATACCGGCCGCCGCCGCCGCCAGCACCGCCACGGCGGGCAGGACCTCGCTGCCGCGCCGCACCACTTCAGAACGACGCCCGGGCGTGCGCAGGGAATCGGAGAGCTTGCGATCCACATAGGCCAGTTGCACGTCGAACCGCTGGCTGCGCAGCAGGGGCACCAGGATATCCAGGCCCTCGGACGGCGCCGGTGGCGGCGCTGATTTCATCCAGGCCGGAACCACCCAGACATCGGCCTCCTCGACGGTCCCGGCCAGCTTGGAAATCTGGGCGGCCACGTCGTCGGGCCGGGGCAGCTGTTCGAGCGCGTGGGCGCGGACCGCCTTCCATTCCCGCAGCGCATCGTTGTCGGTCATCGCCCGGGCCACCAGGTCCAGGTTGTTGACGATGGCCTGGAAATAGAGACCGCGCACTCGCTCGGTCCAGAACCGGTTGCCCAGCCAGCGGGCCTTGGACGTGGCGTCCAGCCAGTGGAACGCCGTGAGGCCGGCGCCCGTCAGGGTCAGGGCCGCCGCCGCCAGACCCAGCCAGCGCTCAAACCCCGACGCCATCGGCGCGAACGCCGCCAGCATCATCCCCAGCACCGCCATCGTCACCGAGATCAGCCCCAGCCCGCGATCGCGCCGAGCGTGCTTGTTGGCCGGGGTCTCATAGCGCGCGAACAGCTGGCGCAGCTCCGGCCAGTCCAGCACGCGCAGGCCCTGCAGATGTCGCTGGCCCAGCACGGCGCGGGCCGGCTTGGTCATCAGGATGTCGTCGTTCGCCCAGTCGGCCAATGGGTCGGAGAACAGCCCGATCCGGGCTTCAGTCTCGACCTCTGGCGGAGGGGTCATGCTCATCGATGGCTCTCGAATTATCGCGCCGCATCGCGGCGTTATCTGGCATTATGCCGCACCCGACGCCTTTCCTCCATGGCTGCGCCCGGGGGCGCAAGCCAAGATTTGGGGAAATGCGACGTAGTCCGTGGGTTAGCCATCGGGGCGCGCAGGTCGTGGCGGACCTGGAGCGGGCGGCCCGATTGCTCAGGACCCCGCCTTCGCGTAGGCCTCGCGCTTGGACTTCGGGTGGAACGGCTGCATGGCGTCGCTGACTGGACTGTTCCGCCGCAATCCCGTTGGGCGCGCCGCCGCGGCCCCGGACGCGCCGGACCTCGGGTGGGCCGTCCCGCTGTTCGCCTCGAAACTGGCGCCGCGACAGCTGGGCCCGCAGGGGCAGGTGCTGGTCTGGGGTATCAGCGAAGACACCTCCAAGGCGTCGATCTCCGAGCAGTTCAAGTCCAACGCCGGCGACTATCATCAGCGTTACGCCGCCAGCGACCACTTCCAGGGCCTGTTCCGCCAGGCGCTGGACGCCACGGGTATCGCGGTCGCCGACGCGCCGCTGATCCTGGACCTGGGCAGCGGTTCGGGGGTGAACTCCATCGTGCCCTGCCAGCGGCTGTTCCCGGGCGCGCGGATGGTCGCCACCGATCTCTCCGGCGAGCTGCTGGAACTGCTGGCGCTCTACCTGGCGGGGACCGGCGCCGCCGACACGGTGGTCTGCGTGATGATGGACGCCATGAGCGCACATGTGAAACCCGGCCAGTTCGACCTGGTCACCGGCGCCTCGATCCTGCACCACCTGGAGCGGCCGCGGGCTGGCCTCGCGGCGGCCGCGCGCGCCCTGCGGCCAGGCGGCCACGCCATCTTCTTCGAGCCGTTCAGCGGCTTCGCCATCCTGCGCCTCGCCTATGAACGGATTCTGGCCGAAGCCGACCTGCGCGGCGACCCGCTGGACCCCGTCGTGGCCACGGCGCTCCTGGGCATCGTCACCGATATCGCCGCTCGCAGCGCGCCGGACCCGAAGGCGGCCGGGTTCGCGGCCATGGACGACAAGTGGCTGTTCGCTCGCGGCCATATCGAAAAGGCAGCCATGGCCGAGGGGTTCACGTCTGTCCGCTTCGTGCCCCACAACGACCACCCGCGCCTCTATCGCGACACGACGGACGTCCAGCTTCGTCTGGTGACCAACCGAACCGACCTGGCGCTGCCGGACTGGGCCCTGGCGATCCTCGACAGCTACGACGCGGCCATGAGCCTCCAGGCCAAACGCGAGCTGATGCTGGAAGGCACGATCGTCCTGACCAAGGGCGACCGGCCCGCCGCCGCATGATCCGGCGCGCCCTCATCCTCGTCCTCGCCAGCCTCTGCGCCGGCTGCGCTCCGGCGCTGCAGGCCCAGGTGCGCGCGGTCGACAACCTCAAGGTCCAGACCGCCGTCACCGCCTACGAAGCCGCGCGCGGCGGACCCGCCCTCGACCGCTGCGTGAAGGCCAAGCTGGTCGCCATCGCCTACCAGGACGCCGAGGACCCGACCAACGCCTCGGCCTGGCGGGCCCGCGAGCGCGAGGACTGCCAGGCCGCCATCGCCGCCACGGGTGTGGCTGCGCCGGCTCAGCCCGCGACCCGCCCCGGAACCTGAGCCGCCGACGCGGTCGGCCTCAGGTCGCGGGCGGTGAGAGCGACCGCCGCCGCCAAGCGCTCAGCGCGAAGCCGCAGCCCAGCACCACCAAGGCCCCGCCATAGCCCAGGAATGCCCAGCGATAGGACGCCACCTGGGCGATCACCCCGAACCCCAGCATCAGCAGGCTGGTCCCCGACTGCATGGCAAAGCCCTTGAACGAGGCCACGGTCGCCCGCGTCTCCGGCCGCAGTCGGTGCTGGAAACGGGCGTCGGCGTTTGTGTCCACCAGCCAGTAGAGCGCCACATAGGTCACCAGCAGCAGCACCGACCAGGCGCGGTAGGTCACAGCGGCCAGCACGATGCAGGCCCCAGCCAGGGCCAGCAGCACCGACAGCGTCAGCGGCCGGATCTCGCGCAGCCGATGGGCCACCGCTGCGGAGATTGCGCCCGCCCCCGACATGGCCGCGATGAACAGCCCGATCATGGGCTTCGACAGGCCGACGTCGCGGGCGAACAGCTGCCAGTAGTCGGCGCAGGCGTAGACCACCGCCTGCATGCCGGCGATGAACAGCAGCAGACCCGGCACGCCGGGCAGGCTCGCCGCCTCCGCCGCGCCGCGCTTCAGGTGCGCGAAATAGCCCCAGCGCCCGGTGGCGGCCGCGCGGGGGGCGGCGGGCAGCAGCAGCGCCGAGCCCGCCGCGGCGAGCCCCGAGGCGATGCTGGCCCAGATCAGGTCCGCATAGCCCAGCTTCGACAGCGCCGCGGCCCCCAGCGAGGCGGCCAGCACGCCCGCGAACCGCGCCGCCTGGGTCCGGCCAAACACCCGGACATAGTCCGCCTCGCGACCCAGCACCTTCAGTTCGTCGTAGAGCACCGCCTCGAAGGCGCCCGACAGGGTGGCGCTCTTGAAGCCCCACAGCATCAGCCCGACCAGGAAGCCCCAGAACCCCGGGAACGCCAGCCAGGCGCCGAACCCGATGCAGCGCACCCCCTGCGCGGCCGACAGCAGCCAGCGCCGCGACACCCGGTCGGCCAGCACGCCGCACGGCACCTCCAGCGCCAGCCCAACCAGCGACCACGACGCCAGCACCACGCCGATCTGGGCGGGGGTCAGCCCGCTCTCGGCGAACATCAGCGTGTAGAACGGCCCGATGAGGACGAAGGCGTCCAGGAACCGGAGCGCGCAGGCTCCGAGCAGGAGCCGGTTCACTTAACGCCCGCACCGAATACCGCCCATCCCGGCGAAGGCCGTGACCCAGATTGCATGGCGTGGGCGGCGGGTTCTATGGGCGCTGAGCATCTCCAACCCACCCTGCAGCCTTGAGATCTGGGTCCCGGCCTTCGCCGGGATGAGCGGACGGTGGTGGAATCGGGAGCCCGCAATCGAGTGCCGACCCCTAAGCCATGAACCCGGCTTCGGCGAAGTCCAGCATCCGCGACAGCAGCCTCTCCACGTCCTGCTCGCGGGTGATGCCGCCGGACAGGTGATGCAGGCGGTCGAACTCGGCGAAGCGGTTGTTGTGGATCATGCCCAGCACGAAGTGCAGCCGCCAGTAGACGTCCTCCTTCGGAAGGTCGGGCCGCGCCGCCATCAGCGCATTGGCGAACCGTTCCAGGTGGGAAACGTCGTTGCGCAGCACCTCGCGCATCTCCGCGTTGCCCTCGGATCGGGCGCGGATGATGAACTGCATCGAGATTCGCCGGTCGTTGTCGGGCGAGGCCCAGCGCAGGGGCGGGGTGAAATAGGCCCGCAGGATATCGCGCACCGTGGGCTTGGCGCCGTCCTGCGCCGCCGCCTCGTGCAGCATTCGTGCGCGCTCACGGTTCAGCTCGGCGGTGCGCTTGCGGAAGATCTCGAACAGCAGGCTGTCCTTCGACCCGAAGTGATAGTTCACCGAGGCTAGGTTGACCTTGGCCTCGGCGGTGATGTCGCGCACCGAGACATTCTGGAAGCCGTGGAGCGCAAACAGCCGCTCGGCCGCGTTGAACACCGCCTGCTTGGTGGCGGCCTGGGCCTCTTCGGTGGCTTCCGGCGGATCCTGGGTGAGGGGATCGGTCATGCGAATCCCTTAAGCGCTATGCGAGCTTAGAGCGACGGCCGGTCTAGCGCGACAGCTCCTTCATCGCCTTGTCCAGGCCGTCCAGCGTCAGCGGGTACATCCTGTCACCCATCAGCTGCTTCATGACGCTGATGGAGGGGGTGTAGTCCCAATGCCGCTCGGCGGTCGGGTTCAGCCAGACGGCGCGTTCGAAGATCTGTGTCGTGCGGTCGACCCACACGGCGCCGGCCTCTTCGTTCCAGTGCTCCACCGAGCCACCCGGATAGGTGATCTCATAGGGGCTCATGGTGGCGTCACCGACGAAAATTACCTTGTATTCTTTCGGGAATTTATGAAGCACATCCATGGTGTTGAGCTTCTCGGTGTGCCGGCGCCGATTGTCCTTCCACACGCTCTCGTAGAGGCAGTTGTGGAAGTAGTAGAACTCCATGTTCTTGAACTCGGAGCGGGCCGCGCTGAACAGCTCCTCGCAGAGCTTGATGTGGCTGTCCATCGAGCCGCCGATATCCAGGAACAGCAGCACGCTGATCTTGTTGCGCCGCTCGGCGCGCATGTTGATATCGAGATAGCCCTTCTCGGCGGTGCCCTTGATGGTGGCGCCCATGTCGAGCTCGTCCGGCGAGCCCTCGCGCACCCATTTCCGCAGCCGGCGCAGGGCTACCTTGATGTTGCGGGTGCCGAGCTCGACGCTGTCATCGAGGTTCTTGTATTCGCGCTTGTCCCAGACCTTCACGGCGCGGCCGTGGCGGCCCTTGTCCTGGCCGATCCGCACGCCTTCTGGGTGATAGCCGTTGGCGCCGAACGGATTGGAGCCGTCGGGCTTGCCGCCCTGCTGGCCCTCGCCCTTGCCCTCGCGCTGCTCCTTGGCCCGTTGCGCCAGGGCCTCCATCAGCTTCTCGAAGCCGCCCATGGCCTCGATCTGCGCCTTCTCCTCCGCGGTGAGGAACTGCTCCGCCATCTTCTTCAGCCATTCGGCCGGGATGTCGGCGGCGATCAGGTCGTCGCCCATCTTCTCCAGGCCCTGGAACACATGGCTGAAGACGCGGTCGAACCGGTCGAGGTTCTTCTCATCCTTCACCAGGGCCGAACGGGACAGGTAGTAGAATTCATCGACCGTCCGGTCGATGACCTCCTTGTCCATGGCCTCCATCAGGATGAGGTATTCCTTCAGCGTCACCGGGACCTTGGCTTCGCGAAGCTCGGTGAAGAAGCGCATGAACATCGGGACAGGGCCTTGCCGAACGGTCGTTTGAACGGCGGAAGATGCGGTCTCCCGGCGCCGATGTCCAGTGCGCCGGGATCCAGTGGCGTGGGGTCAGGCCTCCGCGCCTTCGATGGCCTTCAGCTTGCGCCACACGGTCATCCGCGAGACGCCCAGGCGGCGCGCGATCTCCACCGGCCCGACGCCGGCCCGCTGCAGGGCGAAAATCTCCTGCACCGCCGTCGCGGCAGCGCGGCGGCGGTGGGGGACGGGCTCCAGTTCGGCCACCGCCTGCAGCGCGGCCCGCAGCGCGACCCCGCCGGCGCCTGACGAGGACAGCTTGGGCCGCAGCACGCTCAGGGTGGCGCCGCGCGCCTCCAGGCGGTCCAGCGCCTCCAGCAGGCCACGGCCGGTCGCGGCCAGCCGGTGCAGCCGGCTGACCACCAGCTGGTCGCCGGGGGACATGAGGTCGAGGATCGAGGTCAGGGTCTGGCCCTCGGCGCTGGAATCGTCGGCGCGCACGACCTAGCAGCCGGCGGCCTTCAACAGGGCGGCGTCTTCAGGGGCGTCCGCATCCCGAAGCCGTACGTAGCCGACTTTCCGCATCCCCACCCGCCGCTCTCGTGATCGCCTGCCGATCAGGGCCAAAGTCCCAAAATCCAGGCCCAGCGCCAAGCCGGCGTCTCGTTAAATCGCGGCAATGAAACCGGCCAAAAGTCGGATATTTAGGCAAAAATATGTCAGACATCGTCCAATTATGTCGCTTTCGCGGCAAAATTCTCCGCGTCGCGGCGCAGGATGAACTCGCGGTCGATCTGGCGGCCGACGGCGAAGTCGTATTCGCCCGCCTTCTCGAACCCGTGCCGGCCATAGAACCGCAGCGCGCCGTCGTTCTCGGACCAGACCCCGATCCACACGGTCCGCGGCCCATCGGCCTGCAGCCAGGCCATCACCTCGCCGAACAGGGCCTTGCCCAGACCGCCGCCCTGGCTGTCGCGCAGGAAGTAGATCCGCTTCAACTCCCCGCAGGCCGGCGTCACCTCGGCGTGGGGCAGGCCGCAGGGGCCGGCCAGGGCGTAGCCGACGGCGCGTCCGTCCGCCTCCACGATCCACATGGCCATCGCCGGGTTGGCCAGGTCGGCGGCGATCCGCTCCGGCGCATAGGCGTGCGCCACATAGGCCGCGTAGTCCGCCGGATCGTAGAGCGGCTCGAAGGCGTGGCTGAAAGACTCTTCGCCCAGGTCGCGCAGCAGGTCGGCGTCGGCGGGGCCGGCGCGGCGAATGACGGCTTCAGGCATCTGGGCGACGCAAATCTACGTTAGAGTAAGACATGACCGTTGCGCTCTACACCCATCCCGACATGTTCGACCACCGTCCGGGCGACCGCCACCCGGAAAGCCCGGAGCGCCTGGGCTCGGTGTTGGACGCGCTCAAGGACGCCACCCTGGACCTGGCCCCGCACGACGCCCCGTTGGTCGCCGCCGCCGACCTGCTGCGGGTCCATGACGCGGCCTATGTCGCCGGGATCGAGCGCCTGGCGCCGGCCAGCGGGCGGCATATGCTCGACCCCGACACCGCCATGTCGCCGGGCAGCCTCACCGCCTCGCGCCGCGCGGCCGGCGCCGTGGTGCAGGCGGTGCGCGATGTCGCCGAGGGCCGGTCGCAACGCAGCTTCTGCGCCGTCCGTCCGCCGGGCCACCATGCCGAACCCGGCCTGCCCATGGGCTTCTGCATCTTCTCCAACGTCGCGGTCGCCGCCCTGGCGGCGCAAGCGGCGGGCCTGCGCAAGGTGGCGGTCGTGGACTTCGACGTCCACCACGGCAACGGCACCCAGGCGGCGCTCGGCGGCCGGCCGGACCTGTTCTTCGCCTCGATCCAGGCCTGGCCGATGTGGCCCGGCACCGGCCACCCGGACGAGACCGTCCCCGCCAATATCGTCAACACAGTCTCTCCCGACGGCGCCCCGGCTGCCGTCTGGCGCAAGGCCTTCGAAGGCCTGATGGACCGCGTGGACGCCTTCGCCCCCGACCTGATCCTGATCTCCGCCGGCTTCGACGCCCACCGCCTGGACCCCGTCAGCGGCGGCAGCCAGAACCTGGAGGAGGCCGACTTCGCCTGGGCCACCCGCGCCATCGCCGACGTCGCCAACCGCTACGCCAAGGGCCGGGTTGTCTCCTCCCTCGAGGGCGGCTACGACCTCCAGGCTCTGGGTCGCTCTGCGCTTGCGCACGTGAGGGCCCTCGGTGAGGGCTAGGGGACTTGACCTTCGTGCGCCGTCCGGACCTCTCGCGTCGTCAAGACCGGCGACCCGCGCCGTGACCGAAACGCCTGCTATCAAGCCGGGCTCCATCATCCTGGCGCGCCACGGCGAGCCGGCGTTGTCGCGCCAGGTGAAGCTGACCGCGACCGAGTATGTTGAGTTCTGGGCCAAGTACGAGGTCGGCGGCCTGCTGCCCGGCCAGACCCCGCCAGAGCGCCTGAAGCGCTACGTCGCCGACGCCGGGGCCCTGATGTCCTCCACCCGCCGGCGCGCCATCGAGAGCGCCCAGACGGTGATGGGCGCGCGCGAGTTCGCCCGCCACGACATCCTGATCGAGGCCCCCCTGCCGCCGCCCAACCTGCCCGGCTGGGTGCGGCTGTCGCCGAAGATGTGGGGGTTCGTGACCCGCGTCCTGTGGTGGTATCTGAACCAGCACCACGGCCAGGAAGATCGCTACGCGGCCGAAGCCCGCGCCGACCGGGCCGCCGCCATGCTGATCGACCTGGCGGCAAACGGCCAGGACGTCGTCGTCCTCGCCCACGGCTTCTTCAACCACCTCATTGGCCGCGCGCTCCGCAAGCGCGGCCTGAACCTCGTGGAGAGCGAGGGGTACAAGTACTGGTCGATCCGGCGATGGAGCCCGGGCTGGGAGTAGGGGATTTCCTCTCATGCATCGACGTCGCAGGCGCCTGAAGATTCGCAATATGGTCTTGACCTGCCCCGCGAAGGAATAAGGGCGCTGGCCGGATGAGCCGCGTTTTGGGCGCCACCCGCTGGCGGAGGTCCAGGTGGATCTTCTGTTTGGCCAGGAACCGGAATGCCGACCTTCGAAGGTCCTGCGTAGGCGGCGAGCGAATGTTCGAATTTGCCTGCCGCAAGGGCAACTATGGACGGGCGAACATACTCGCCGGGGCTCGGGCTGAAGACGCCATGGCCGCGGGACGTGAGCCGGGCTAGGTGCCGGCCGGGCGGTAGTTTCCTTCCAGGGCCGATCGTGGCCTGAAGGTCGCGAACCCTAGTGACGCGAGATCAGCGGAGTCCGCGTCCGAGTATTGCGTGCGGCGCGCACCCTGCGGTCTTGCGAGGCCGACGCGACGCCTTAGACTGCGCCCAGATTTCACGATCCGGCGCGCCAGCCGGGCGGGTGGGGGAGAATCCGATGCGCCGAGTTCTGCGGGGGGCCGCGGCCTTTGGGGTGTCGCTGTCCATGACGCTAGCCGCGCCCACTTCCGCCGGCCCGGTCACCTCTACCATGGGCGCCTACGACCCCGGCAAGTGGCTCTACTGGGGCGGCGACGCCGGCCAGACGCGCTTTGCGCCGCTGAACCAAATCAACGGCTCAAACGTGGGCCGGCTGAAGATCGCTTGGCGCTGGAGCGCCGATACGTCGGGCGGGGCGTCGTCGAACAGTTACAAGTCCACGCCGCTGCTCACGGACGGGGTGCTCTACGTCCCCTGGGTCAACAACGGCATGGCCGCTATCGACGCTGGCACGGGCAAGACGCTGTGGACCTTCGAGCCACAGCCGGTGGAGATCGCGCCCGGCGCGTCGCTGGCGCCGCGCTCGCTGGCCTACTGGACCGATGGCACGGAGAAACGCCTCTTCCACAACTCCCTGGACGGCCGCCTGATATCCGTCGACGCCAGGACCGGCAAGGCGGACCCGAAGTTCGGCGGCCGCGGCTGGATCGACCTGCGCAAGAACCTCACGGAAGGTCGCGCCGTAACCGAGGTGCGCTCGGTCTCGCCCGCCATCGTCGTCGGCGACGTGATCGTCACCCAGGTGATCCCGGGTGGCGCGCGCAACAAGGAGGCGACGCCGGGCAACTTCCGCGGCTTCGACGTGCGCACCGGCAAGCTCATCTGGAGCTTCAATGTCGTCCCGCAGACCGGCGAGTTCGGCAACGAGACGTGGGAGAACGACAGCTGGAAGTACGCCGGCAACTCCGGGACCTGGACGATGATGAGCGCCGACCCGGAGACCGGCTACGTCTACTTCGCCACCGACACCCCCTCGAACGACTTCGGCGGGGTAGAGCGGCCGGGCGACAACCTGTTCGCCGAGAGCCTGCTGGTGCTCGATAGCAAGACCGGCAAGCGTGTCTGGCACTTCCAGACCGTCCACCATGGCATCTGGGACTACGACAACCCCGCGGCCCCGATCCTGCACGACATCGTCAAGGACGGGCGGCGGATCAAGGCGGTCAGCCAACTCACCAAGCAGGGCTTCGTGTTTACCTTCGACCGGCGGACCGGGAAGCCGGTCTGGCCGATCGTCGAACGGCCCGTGCCGCAGGGCGGCGTTCCCGGCGAAAAACTCTCGCCCACCCAGCCGTTCCCCACCAACCCCGCGCCGCTTGTGCGCCAGGGCTACGCCGAGGACATGCTGATCGACTTCACGCCGGCGCTCCGCACCGAGGCCGTGGAGATGATGAAGGCCTACAACAAAGGTCCGATCTACACCCCCCTGGTGGAGCTGAAGCCGGGCCAGAAGGGCACGCTGATCAGCCCGGGTTACGGCGGCGGGGCCAACTGGAACGGCGCCGCGGTCGATCCCACCACGAACATCATGTACGTGCCGGTCCGCTACCGTTGGACCGCCGCCGGTCTTGTCAAGGGCGACCCAGCGCGCACGAACATGGCCTACGTCCAGTCGGGCAACCACGTTGTGGAGGGGCCGCGGGGCCTGCCCATCATGAAGCCGCCGTACTCGGAGGTGGTGGCCCTGGACATGGACACCGGCCGCCAGCTCTGGCGCGTCCCCCTCGGCGGGGCGCCCGACAGCGTCCGCAACCATCCGGCGCTGAAGGGGCTGAAGCTGGACTTCGGCAGCATGGGCGCCTTCAACATCAAACCCAGCCCGCTGCTGACCCGCGAGCTCTTCTTTCTGGGCGAGTCCGGCAACATCAGCCCGGGCACGGGGAGCAACCACTTCCGCGCCTACGACAAGAGGACCGGCGCGGTCCTGTTCGATACCCGCCTGCCCAGCTTCGTCACCGCCGCACCCATGACCTACGTGCACAATGGTCGCCAGTACGTCGTCGTGGCCATCTCAGGCCCAGGCAAACCGGCCGAGCTGGTGGCGCTTACCCTCGACGGCGCCAGCGACAACGGTCTTGCGCCGCCAGGCGGGCCGCCAATCGCCGCGGCTCCGCCATCCTCGACCGCGGCCGCCGCCGCCATCGCGGCCTCGCCGGAGGATCTCGCCATCGGCAAGGCGCAGTACGCCGCCCGCTGCGCCGCCTGCCACGGCGTGGAGGGCCGTGGCGGCGCGGCGCCGTCGCTCGCCGGGCGCACCGATTTCGGCAACATCGTCCGCGTGGTCGCCCAGGGACAGGGGGAGATGCCGGCGCTCGGCGGCGCCATGAGCCCGTCCGAAGTTGAGGCCGTCGCCAAGTTTGTCATCAAGACCTGGCCGGCCGCCCTTCCTGCGGCGCGGCCCTCTCGGGAGGAGGCGGGGCGCTAGTCGCGACAGCTTGAAGTGGATAAGCGAAACGCATCTCTCACGACGCGCGCTGGCGTCGCCATACGTTCCGGCTATTCTCGACCGCATAACCTGGGGGTGTTCCAATGCTGCCGTGGATCCGGGCCTTCGCCCTTGCCCTGGCGCTGCTTGTCGCCGCACCGGCTGTGGCCCAGCCGACGCCGCTCGACCGCTACGTGCATGCGCCTGACAAGGCTTATGGCTGGAAGCTCATCCGCACCATCCCCGGGTCCGAGCAGACCACGTATGTCCTGGAGCTGACGTCGCAATCCTGGCGGAGCGGCAAGGATGTGGACCGGCCCGTCTGGAAGCACTGGCTGACGATCGTGCGTCCAAAGACGCTGAAAAGCTCGACGGCGCTGCTCGTGATCGGCGAAGGCGCCAACACCGACCCCGCGCCGGAGAAGGCCAGCGATCGGACGATGCGGATCGCCAGGGAGACACACACGGCCGTCGCCGAGCTGCGCATGGTCCCAAACCAGCCGCTGCGGTTCACGGACAGTCCCGACAAGGCGCGATTTGAGGATGACATCATTGCCTACGGCCGCGTGAAGCACTTCACGACCAAGGACGACACCTGGCTCGTTCGACTAGCGATGGTGAAGAGCGGCGTGCGCGCGATGGACGCGGTGCAGGCATTCCTGGCCAGCGCGGCGGGCGCCCGGACGAAGATCGACCGGTTCGTGGTCACCGGCGGCTCTAAGCGCGGCTGGACGACCTGGCTAGTAGGGGCCACTGACAAGCGGGTCGTGGCGATCATCCCCCTGGTGATCGACGCCCTGAACAGCGAGGCAATCACCAAGCACCACTTTGAGGCTTACGGCTTCTTCTCGTCGTCGCTGGACGACTACGTGAACCATGGACTGTTCCCAGGAAAGATCGGCACGCCGGAGTACGCCGCCGTGCTCAAGATCGAGGATCCCTACAACTACCTCAGCCGGGCGGCGCTGAAGATGCCCAAGCTGATGATCAACGCGGCTGGTGACCAGTTCTTCCTGCCGGACGGGTCGCAGTTTTACTGGGACAAGATCCAACCAGAGAAGCACATCCGCTACGTGCCCAACGCTAGGCACAACTTGTCGGGATCTGACGCCGTCGACACACTGATCGCCTTTTACGACGACGTAGTGAGCGGCCGTCCGCGCCCACGGTTTGACTGGACTAAGCAGGCGGACGGGACCCTGGTGGTTAGACCGGCCGACAAGCCGAAAGAGGTGCGGCTGTGGCAGGCGACCAATCCAAAGGCCCGCGACTTCCGCCTGGACGTGATCGGGCCGGCCTATACGAGCACTCTACTGAGGCCGCGGGCTGACGGGACCTACGCGGCCAAGGCCGGGACCCCGGGGAGCGGTTGGACGGCATATTTCATCGAGCTGACCTACGACAACGGCGGCCCCCACCCGGAGAAGTTCACGACCCAGGTGGTGGTGACGCCTGACGTGCTGCCGTTCCGCTGGGAAGACGTGGCGAAGAAGTATCCGCCGATATCGTGAGCCAACGCGGTTTCCGCTTCCCCCCTGAACCGACATTTGTGGTGTCCGCTTAGAGGTCGGTGAGCCGAATGTTCGCTTCCGGGCTCAGATCCCACGGGGATATTACGTCCCAAAGCGGCCTCTAGCCGTGGCGGACTTCGGCAAGTCGTAGACAATTTCCAGGCCGTTCGTGGTGCGGCCGACCATGCGTTCAACGATCGAGTCTAGGTCGCGCGAACTTCCGGAAGATCCCTCGCCCTGACTGGCCGAAACGCGGAGGCGGGCGATCTCCCAGACATCGACGGCTGACCTTGCCGTCGCCGGTGCGGCGGCCGCAGGCGGCGACGCCGTCACAGTGGTCGCAATCGCGGCGGCGGTGAGAAGATGGCGGAACACAACCAGTCTTTGCGGTCGCCGCCGACAACCGCAACGTATCGACCTTCGTCGCTGCGTGCGATCGGCGCTTGACACGCGCTCCATTTGTTCTATCTTTGTTCCATGCCGGCGACAGCCACATCCAGCGCCCCGCAACCGCTCGAAATGATCGAGGCGATGACGGTTTGCGCTTACGAACTGGGGTTGGCGGCGGGCGAGATGGCCAAGCGGGCCGAGGATACGAAGCGGTTCCTCGCGATGAGTACGGAGTTCCGGCACTGCTTCTTCGCCATGCGCATGGGCATCCGGATGCGGCATTGGTCCCCGGCAGCGATGAACGCGCGCGAGTCCACGGCTCCGGCGGAGCGCCTGGAGACGGAACGTCCCGAGGCGGTGGAGAGGCCGGAGCCCGCCGATTGGCGCGAGCGCGCCGAGCGCCTCGAGACCGAACGCGACCGCGAGGGCGACTACGAGCCCGTCAGCCTGCCGAAATTCCTGAAGAGCCTGGGCCTGGCGGCCGCGAACGCCGAGGCGCGCCGCGACGAGCTGCCGGCCCACATCCGCGACACCACCTTGCCTACCCTGCACGGCCTCCTGCGCCAGGCGAACGCGCGGCCCGACGGCGGGCCTGGCATCGCCCGCGGCGCCCCGGCTGTGGCGGTCCTCGCCCGAGCGCCGGCGCCACCCGCGACCCGGTCCCGCCTCCTGGCCTCGACGGGCGCGATCGGTCTCCCGACGCTCCGGCCGACCAGGTCCCGGCGCGACTCCGGCTGACGGACAGCGCGAAGCCCGGCCTTTTCAACCCCCGGCCCACGGCCCGGGGGCCTGTCGGCATGTCCGCTGCCGTGCCATCGCGTTTCCGTCCGCCCGGATCGCCGAAACCCGCGGGCGCTTCGACCTAAGGCTCCGCGCCCCCGACGCCCTGCACGCCGCCGCTTGCCAGCGTGAGGACCTGCTTCTGGTGACCCGCAACCGGCGCCTCGTCCGGGCAGCCGAAGAGCTTGGCGTCCGGGTCAGGCTCGTGTGAGAGCCGGGCCGACCGCGGACAGGTCTGCTCGCCCGGTTACAGGACGGGAAAACGCCGTAGACCCCCTTCGCCCGCCCCTCTAGATGTCCCTGACGCCAAGGGAATCCCCATGTCCGAACCCGCCGACATCGCCGCCATGACGTTCGAGACCGCGCTGTCGGAGCTGGAGCAGATCGTGGCGCGGCTGGAGTCCGGCCAGGCGCCGCTGGAGGATTCCATCCGCATGTACGAGCGCGGCGCGGCGCTGAAGGCCCATTGCGAGACCCGCCTGGAGGCCGCCCGCCTGCGGGTCGAGAAGATCGTGGTCGGCGCGGGCGGCGCGCCCACTGCGGAACCGGCCGAGTTCAGTTGATGGGCGAGTTCAACTGATGGATCTGGCCCGCCGTGTGGCCGAGGCCGCCGACCTGGTCACCGTGGCGCTGGACGAGCTGCTGCCCCGCGCCGACGGGCCCGAGAGCCGGCTGACCGAGGCCATGCGCTATGCGGCCCTGGGGCCCGGCAAGCGCCTGCGCACCTTTTTCGCGCTCGAGACCGGCCGCATGTTCGACCTGGAGGAGCGCCACGTCCTGCGCGCCGCCTGCGCGCTGGAGTGCGTCCACGCCTACAGCCTGATCCACGACGACCTGCCCTGCATGGACGATGACGACGTGCGCCGCGGCCGGCCCACCGTCCACATCGCCTATGACGAGATGACCGCGGTGCTGGCGGGCGACGCCCTGCAGGCCGTCGCCTTCGAGATTCTGGCCCATCCCGATACCCACCCGGACGGCGGCGTGCGCGCCGAGCTGGTCACCCGCCTGGCGCTGGCGGCCGGCGCGCGCGGCATGGTCGGCGGCCAGATGATCGACATGCTGGGGGTGCGCGAGGACCTGGGCGGCGTGGCGCGCATGCAGCGGCTGAAGACCGGCGCGCTGATCGCCTGCGCCTTCGAACTGCCTCTGGTGCTGGCCCATGCCCAGGACGGCGAGCGCCACGCCCTGATGGCCTTCGCCAACGACATCGGCCTGGCCTACCAGATCGTCGACGACCTGCTGGACGCCGAGGGCGAGGCCGGGGAAATGGGCAAGGCGGTCGGCAAGGACGTGGCCGCCGGCAAGACCAACTTCGTCACCCTGCTGGGCGTCGATGCGGCGCGCGAGCGCCTGGGCCTGCTCAAGACCCAGACCAAATCTCACCTGGTTCCGTTCGGCCGGCGGGCGGAATTCCTGCGGGCCAGCGTCGATTTCGTGCTAGAGCGCCGCCAGTAAAATTCGAGGACGTCCGCGTTCCATGCCGCCTGAAACCCCGCTGCTCGACACGGTCTCTTCGCCTGCTGACACCCGCGGTCTGTCCATCGTCCAGCTGCGCCAGCTGGCCGACGAACTGCGCGCCGAAACCATCGACGCGGTGTCGCAGACGGGCGGTCACCTGGGCGCGGGCCTGGGCGTGGTCGAGCTGACGGTCGCTCTGCATCATGTCTATGAAACCCCCGCCGACATCCTGATCTGGGACGTCGGCCATCAGGCCTATCCGCACAAGATCCTGACCGGCCGCCGCGACCGTATCCGCACCCTGCGCCAGGGCGGCGGCCTCTCCGGCTTCACCAAGCGCTCCGAGAGCGAGTACGACCCGTTCGGCGCGGCCCATGCCGCCACCTCGATTTCGGCCGCGCTGGGCTTTGCCGCCGCCCGCGACGCCAAGGGCCAGGACAACAAGGTCGTGGCCGTCATCGGCGACGGTTCGATGAGCGCCGGCATGGCCTATGAGGCGATGAACAACGCCTGCGCCACGACCAAACAGCTCACCGTCATCCTCAACGACAACGACATGTCCATCGCCCCGCCGGTGGGCGGGATGAGCGCCTATTTCGCCCGCCTGGTCTCCGGCGGCGGCTACCAGTCGCTGCGCCACCTGGGCAAGGCGATGTCCAAGGCCTTCCCCAAGCCGCTGCAGGAAGCCGCCCGCAAGGCCGAGGAATTCGCCCGCGGCATGGTCACCGGCGGCACCTTCTTCGAGGAGCTGGGCTTCTATTACGTGGGCCCCATCGACGGCCACGACATGGACGCCCTGGTGGGCGTGCTGAAGAACGCGCGGAAGATCGAGGACAAGCCGGTCCTGGTCCATGTGGTCACCCAGAAGGGCAAGGGCTACGGCCCGGCCGAGAACGCGGCGGACAAGCACCACGCGGTGGTCAAGTTCGATGTGGTCACCGGCCAGCAGGTCAAGCCCGCCCAGGCCACCGCGCCGCAATATACCAAGGTGTTCGCCCAGGAGCTGATCAAGCACGCCGAGCTCGACCCGAAGATCGTGGCCATCACCGCCGCCATGCCGTCGGGCACCGGCCTCGATGTGTTCGAGCAGCGGTTCCCCGACCGCACCTTCGACGTCGGCATCGCCGAGCAGCACGCCGTGACCTTCGCCGCCGGCCTCGCCGCCGATGGCATGAAGCCGTTCTGCGCGATCTATTCGACCTTCCTCCAGCGCGGCTACGACCAGGTGGTCCACGACGTGGCGATCCAGGGCCTGCCGGTCCGCTTTGCCCTGGACCGCGCGGGTCTGGTGGGTGCCGACGGCGCCACCCACGCCGGCTCGTTCGACATCGGCTACCTGGGCCAGCTGCCCGGCATGGTGCTGATGGGCCCGGCCGACGAGGCCGAGCTGGCCCACGCCGTCTCCACCGCCGTCGCCATCGACGACCGCCCCTCGGCCTTCCGCTATCCGCGCGGGGAGGGGACCGGCGTGCAGATCCCAGGCCTGGCCGCGCCGTTCGAGATCGGCAAGGGCCGTATCGTCCGCGAAGGCTCGGCCGTCGCCATCCTCTCCTTCGGCACGCGGCTGGGCGAGGCGCTGAAGGCCGCCGACATGCTGGCCGCTCGCGGCCTGTCGGCCACTGTCGCCGACGCCCGCTTCGCCAAGCCGCTCGACGTGGACCTTATCCTGCGCCTGGCCCGCGAGCACGAGGCGCTGATCACCGTGGAAGAGGGCTCGATGGGCGGCTTCGGCGCCTTTGTCCTGCACGCGCTGGCGGAACACGGCGCGCTGGACCGCGGCCTGAAGGTCCGCACCCTGACCCTGCCCGACATCTTCCAGGACCATGACAAGCCGGACCTGATGTACGCCCAGGCCGGCCTCGACGCCGAAGGCATCGTCCGCGGCGCGCTGGCGGCGCTCGGCGTCGGCAACGCCAGCGCGGCGGGGCGGCGGGCTTAGGGCTCGGCGAGCTGCAGGCCAAGTCGCGGCGCTTCTCTCGCCATCGTCGCGTCAAAGGTCGCAAGGACGACGCCAAGGCGGCGCGCGATGACGATGTGCGTGGCGTCGGCCGTCTTCAAGGGATGGTTGAGTGTGCGGATAATGGCCTCGGCAGCGCGGATGTCTGCCGACAGGATCTCGGCGCTTTCGGCGTTTCTCGTGCGCCACCCGTCGAACAGGATATGGGCGCTGCGGACTTCATCTTCGGTAAGAGAGCCGGTTCGGAAGCGGATCGCCAAGGCTGATGCGAACTCGGCGGCCGTCAGATCACTGACAATGAACTGGTTCGCCGCCAACTGCAGGGCGCGGTCGGTATTCGCATCCAGCACCATCAGTGACACCAGGACGCTGGTGTCGAGATAGACTCTCAATACCCTTCATCGCGCATCTGTCGGACGAGAGTCGCGGAGTCGATCGCACCATGCTTCGGCTTGATCCGGTTGGCGTCCAGCCACTCAAGGTCGGCCTCGGTCATGGGCCGAGGTCCTTGCCCGACCGGCTTTACAGCCTTCAGTTCCACCACCGGCGCACCGTGCCGCGTGATCACGACCGCCTCGCCACGCTCGGCACGGGCGATCAGGTCGGATAGGTTGTTCTTCGCCTCGACGACGCTGTGCTGGCTCATGGCGAGAATATAGCTATCGAATAGCCATTTTGTCCACCGCGGCCCACTGCGCCCGCAGCAATCCCTGGGACCCGCCGCCTAGAACGGCGAGAACCGCTCCACCAGCGACTGGCCAGCCGGGGTCTTCTGCATCCGGCTGATGTCGCCGCGGCCGCCATAGCTGATGCGGGCTTCGGCGATCTGGGTGTGCTTGATGGTGTTGGCCGACGAGATGTCCTCCGGCCGCACGATGCCGGCGACCGTCAGCTGACGCAGGTCGGTGTTGGTGCGCACTTCCTGTACGCCCTGGATCATCATGTTGCCGTTCGGCAGGACGCCGGTGACGACCGCGGCGATCGTCAGGCTGATCTTCTCGGACCGGTTCACCTGGCCGGCGCCGGCGTTGGAGGAGGTCGAGTTGGTCTCCACCGCATTGGCGGGGTCGAAGCCACCCGGCAGAATTTTCCCAAGGCTGGATTCCAGGCCCAGCAGGTGGGGCACGCCGGCCTTCAGGCCAGAGGTCCGCGAACTGGACGTGGCGTTGGTGGTCTTGGCGCTGTCGTCGATGTCGATCTGGACGGTCAGGATGTCGCCGACCCGGCTGGCGCGCTGGTCATTGAAGAAGGCGCGGGCGCCGGTCCGCCACAGCGAGTTGGCGCTGGCCGACTGTGGTCCGGGCAGGCGCGCCGACGCCATCGGCTGAACGACCTGTTCGTTCGGCATGAGCGCGGCGGGATAGCCGACCTGCGTCAGCTGCGGTCCCCTGACGGCTTCCTTCACCGTCGAGCAGGCGGCGAGCGGGGCGAGGGCGGCGGCAAGCAGGACGAGGCGCAGGCGCATGGAGGCTAGATCCTTCAACGGGCGGCGATACGAGTGGTGCGGGAGAGCTTCAGCTGGTCGGCGGCGGGGCCGACGGCCGCCTGGCCAGGTCCGATGACCAGGGCCGGGATGGTCTTCTTCGATGAGACGTTCAGCACGCTGATGGTCTCGCCGACCGCGCCGCCGGTGAGGGCCTTGGCCTGAAGCGCGAGCGAGACGCCATCGCCTTCATAAGACAGGGTTACGACCTCGTTGGCCTTGACCGCCTGCAGGGCGGACACGTCGCGGGCGGCGACCGCGGCGCCGGAGCGCAGGGCGCGGCGGGCGACCTGGCCGACCATCACGTCCGGATCGCTGGGGGCGTCGACGGGGGCCAGCGCGGCCTTGCCCCAGATCAGGTCCTGCGGCTGGACCATCTCGCCGGCGGTAATGTTGCGGGCCCAGGTCAGCACCTCGACGTTGCCGCGGGCGGCGGCCGGGGTCGCGCTCCCGGTCGGCGCGCGCCCCGTCGGCGCACCCCCTGTCGGCGCAACATTGCGAACGACGATCTGGCGCAGGCCCTCGGCATTGGCCCAGTCCAGGCCGGCGCGGGCGGCGGCGAGGCGGACCGCCTGGGCGTTCAGCATCACCGAGGCGCCAGTGCGCGAGGCCACCGGCGTGCGGCCGGCCGCGCCGGCGCCATCGAAGATCTCGCCCAGAGTGACGATCCCGTCGGCGTCCGAGGCGTCGGCCTTCAGGGTGACGGGCGCGCCGGCGAGGGCGGGTGAGGCGACCGCGAGGGCCGCGAGGAGGAGGGCGAGGGTCTTCATGGGCCTACGACTTCACCTGGTTGGCGGTAGCCAGCATGCTGTCGGCGGTGGAGATCACCTTGGAGTTCATCTCATAGGCTCGCTGCGCCACGATCAGGGCGGTGATCTCGGCCACCGCATCCACGTTCGAGGCTTCGGTGTAGCCCTGGACCAGCGTGCCGATCCCGACCGATCCCGGCGTGCCGCTGGTGGGGGAGCCCGAGGCCGCGGTCTCCTTCAGCAGATTGCCGCCGATGGCGTTCAGCCCACCCTCGTTGACGAAGGTCGCCAGCTCCAGGACGCCGACCACGCTGGGGTTCGTCTGCCCGGCCTGGGTGACCTCGACCTGGCCCGACTTGGAGATCGACACCGACACCGCGTCGCCAGGGATCGTGATCGCCGGCTGGACCGTATAGCCATCCTGCGTCACGAGCTGGCCCTGGTCGCTGACCGCCAGGTTGCCGGCCCGCGTATAGGCGGTCTCGCCGGACGGCATCAGCACCTGGAAGTAGCCGCGACCGTCGATGGCCAGGTCGTACTGGTTGTCGGTGCGGGTGAGGGAGCCCTGGGTGCTGACGCGGTAGACCGCCCCGGCCTTCACGCCCCCGCCCACCTGCACGCCGGTGGGGACGATCGTGCCCTGGTCCGACGACTGCGAGCCCGCCGCCTCGAAGGTCTGATACAGTAGGTCCTGGAACTCGGCCCGCTGCCGCTTGAACGCGATGGTGTTCATGTTGGCGATGTTGTTCGAGATGACCTCGACGTTCATCTGCTGGGCGGCCATGCCGGTGGCCGCAGTGCGGAGCGCTTGCATCTGTCGTTATCCTCTTACTGAACTCGGCCCAGGCGCTCGATGGCCCGGCGCGAGAGGTCGGCTCCGGAGTCGATCATCTTGGAGGTGGTCTCGTAGGCTCTGGAGACTTCCACCATCCGGCTGATCTCGATGATCGGCTTGACGTTGGAGCTCTCGAGATGGCCCTGGCGCAGGTTCGCCGCCTCGGCCTTCTCAGGCGTGAGGTTGGAGGTGTTGCGGTAGAGGTTGTCGCCAGCCTTCTCCAGTACGCCGGCGTTGGCGAAGGTGAACATGCCCACCTTGCCGATCCGCTCATTGCCCTGGCTCATCGAGCCGTCCTGGCCGATCGAGACTTGGCCCTTCTCGGTGTCGATGATGATCTCGCCGCCGCTGTCGTCCAGCACCGGCAGGCCACCCTGGCTGACCAGCTTACCTGTAGGGTCGGTGGTGAAGCGGCCATCACGGGTGAAACGGGCGCCGTTCGTCCCCTGGACCTGGAAGAAGCCCTGGCCCTCGATGGCCAAGTCCAGGGTGGCGCCGGTCTTCACCAGCACACCCTGGCTGAAATCGCGGTTCACCCCATCGGCGGAAACGAACTTCACAGGCTTGGGTCCGCCGAAGGTCCGGGCCGGCGAGGCGGGGTCGGTCTTCTGCTTCAGCGACTCCACCTTGAAGCCGTTGGTATCGAGGTTCGCGATGTTGTTGGCGATGATGTCCATCTCGCGCCGCAGAACCAGCTGGCGGGAGAGACCGACGTAAAGAGCGTTGTCCATCGAAGGCGAGACCTGAACTGCGACGTTTCCGCATTCGAGGTTTGCAAGCTTCGGGCCAGACAGGAAGATCAATAAAAACAGCAATTAACAAGGTTAACGCGCGTAGACCGGCGGAAACTGCCGGGTAGGTTTCGCGCCGGCCGGCTGGCGGCTAACACCGCTTCTTAACCAAACCCCGCCATTCGTAGCCGTGCTGGAATCCAAGGAACCCCGCGCGTGTCGAAGAAGGAAAAGAAGCCGAAGGAGGCCAAGGAGGCGGAAGGCGCCGAAGGCGTGGAGGGTGAAGCTCCCGGAAAGAAGAAGCTTCCGCTCAAGATGCTGATCATCGTCGGCGCGGCGGCTCTTGTAGTCCTGGGCGGCGGCGGCACGGCCGCGTTCGTCTTCCTGAAGCCCAAGCCCGAGGCGGCCGCCGAGAAGGGCGAGCACGGCAAGGAAAAGAAGAAAGAGAAAAAGAAGGAAGAAAAGAAGGAAGGCAAGGAAGGCGAAAAGGGCGCTTCCGTGGTCCGCGAAGGCCCTGATGGCGTGGTGTTCTACACCCTTCCCGAAGTGGTGGTGAACATGCAGACCGCCGACGGAAAGCCCACCTTCCTGAAACTGAAACTCACCCTCGAACTGCCCGACGAGGGCGCGGTCGAGGAACTCGATCCGAACATGCCCAGGCTCCAGGACATGTTCCAGACCTTCCTGCGCGAGCTGCGCCCGGAAGATCTCTCCGGTAGCCAGGGCTCTTACCAGTTGCGCATGGAGATCCTGCGCCGGGTGAACCTGGTGATCGCGCCGTCCAAGGCCAACGCCGTCCTGATTGAGGAGATGCTGATCAACTAGCGCCCGTGCGCCAGTTGCATCTCTGACCCCATGGCCGACGAGAACGATATCTCCACCGAAGGCGCGGACCCCGAAAAGGGGTCAGCCGAATGGACGTCGGCCCAGGTGGCTGAGGCCGCGTCCACCGAGCGGATCCTCAACCAGGACGAAATCGATAGCCTGCTGGGCTTCGACCTCTCCGACGACGAGATTTCCGAGCGGACCGGCATTCGCGCCATCATCAACTCCGCGCTGGTGTCCTACGAACGCCTGCCGATGCTGGAGATTGTCTTCGACCGTCTGGTGCGGTTGATGACCACCTCCCTGCGGAATTTCACGTCCGACAACGTCGAAGTCTCCCTCGACAACATTTCCTCCATCCGCTTCGGCGATTATCTGAACTCGATCCCGCTGCCGGCGATTCTGTCGGTGTTCCGGGCCGAGGAACTGAACAACTACGGCCTGCTGACCATCGATTCGAACCTGATCTATTCGATCGTGGACGTGCTGCTGGGCGGCCGTCGCGGTACAGCGGCGATGCGCATCGAGGGCCGCCCCTACACCACCATCGAGCGCGTGCTGGTGCAGCGGATGGTCGAGGTGGTGCTGGGCGACGCCAAGGAAGCGTTCGAGCCGCTGACGCCGGTGACCTTCACCCTGGACCGGCTGGAGACCAACCCGCGCTTCGCCGCCATCGCGCGTCCCGCCAATGCGGCGATCCTGGTGAAGCTGCGGATCGACATGGAGGATCGAGGCGGGCGCATCGAGCTGTTGCTGCCCTACGCCACGCTTGAGCCGATCCGAAAGATGCTGCTGCAGCAGTTCATGGGTGAGAAGTTCGGCCGCGATAACATCTGGGAAAGCCACCTCGCCACCGAGCTGTGGACCACCCAGATGGACGTACGCGCCGTCCTCGACGAACAGCAGATCAGCCTCAGGAAGGTGCTCGACCTCAAGGTCGGCGACACCCTGATGCTGAACGCCGGCCCCGACAGCCTCATCGAGCTCAAGGCCGGCACAATCCCGCTCACGCGCGGACGCATGGGCCGCCGCAACGCTCACATCGCCGTGCGTGTGGAAGCTCCGCTTACGCCCGCCGCGCGTCAAGCCGTCCAGAGGATGTCATGAACCTGATCAGCATCGGGATGAACCTTCTGCTCGCTGGCCTGCTGGTCGCCGCGATGGTGGTGGGCCTGCGCCTGAACAAGCGGCTGAAGGCGCTGCGCGACAGCCATGAGGGCTTCGAGGCCGCCGTGGTGCACTTGAACTTGGCGGCCCGCCGGGCCGAGCAGGGCCTGGCCGACCTGCGCGCCGCGACCGACGAGGCGACCGACGTCCTGTCTGACCGCATCGAGAAAGGCCGCGCGCTGGCCGCCAAGCTGGAGAAGCTGGTGTCTGGCGCGCCCGAATTCCCGCGCCCCATGCCGGCCGACCGACCCCAGTCGCGCGGCATGCCCTCGGTCAGCCCGGCCCCGCGGCCGACTGCCGGCGAGGACCGCTTGGCCGCCCTGCTGGCGATGGCCCGCGCACGACTGCAAGAGCAGGAAGCCGCGCCGACCGCCCCCGAAGGCGGGCTGGACGAACCGAGGCTGCCCGACCGCGCTCGGCCCGAACGCTCGCGGCTGCTGTCTGCCGAACCTGCGGTGGGCCGTCCGCCACCGCCCGGCCGCCGGCCGGCGGCGGTTGATGACGACCTGTTCGAGGACGAGCCCCTGATCCTCAGCCGCTTCACGGGAGCCGGCCGTTGAGGTCCATGCCCCGTATCCTGCCTCTGGTTGGAATCGCCATCGGCGGGGTCCTGGCCGTGAACGCCCTGTCCGGCGCGCGTGACCTGCCGAGCCTGCTGACCGGTGCTCGGGCCTTCGCCGAGGAGGCCGCCCAGACGGTCACGCCCGGCAAGACCAAGGGCAAGGCGGCCGGACCTAAGGCGAAGGCCGAGGCGCCGGCGGTCCCAGAGGCCCCCATACCCGCGGCAAGCGCCGCCACGGGCGCGCCCGTCGATGTCGCCGCCAGCCTGCCCCCGCCGACCATCGCGCCTCGGGCCGTCTGCGCGCCGACGGCTGCTGAACTCGCGAAACAGGCAGGCTTGAGCCCCGCCGAACTGCAGATGCTGCAGAGCCTGGGCGCCCGCCGCGGTCAGCTGGACGCCCGCGAAAATGGCCTCTCCACGCAGCTTGCCCTGATGGCCGCCGCAGAGGCCAAGGTTGATGCAAAGATCCGTGCCCTGAACGGCCTGAAAAGTGAGGTCCAGGGCCTGCTCACTCAGTCCGACGCCAAGCAGGCCGCTGAGATCGACCGTCTCGTGAAGGTCTTCGAAGGCATGAAGGCCAAGGACGCCGCGCCGCGCCTCGCCGCACTGGATGACAGCGTCCGCATACCGATCGCCGCCAGGATGAAGGAGCGGGCGCTCTCCGCGATCCTGGCGCAGTTGCCTGCAGCCGAGGCCAAGAAGCTGACCGAGTCCCTGGCCCGCCGATTCTCCGACGCCCAGGCCGCCGCAGCCAGGGCGAGCCAGGTCGCTAACCAGACCATCGCCGCGAGCGCCAAGCCCAGCGTCGATCCGACAGCGCCGGAGCCGGCGCCGAAGAAGGCCGCCGCCCGCAAGTCCGCACCGCGCAAGAAGCCGCCTGCTGCACAGCAGGCCGCCGCCAAACCTGCGGCGGGCGCTCCCGCTGCTGCAACGCCGCCTGCCGCCGCGCCGCCCGCCGCGGCGCCAGCCAAGACCGGATAGCCTATGGGGCTGAAGCGGGTCCTCCGTTCCGGCGTCGCCGCGGCCTGCATTGCCAGTGTCGCGGCGCCCGCCGGGATCGCCGCGCCAGCGGCCCAGGCCATCGCCAAGCGCGGGGGCGTAAATGTTCGTGTGGCCCAGGCGGCGACCTTCTCCCGGATAGAGATCCGTGGCGGCCGGTCCGTCGCCCGCCGCGATGGCCAGACGATCGTCCTGACCCTGCCCGGCGATCCCGACGTCGCGCGCCTGCACACCTCGCCGCCCAAATGGATCAAGGCGGTGGACAAGCGCCGCACGGCCACCGGCCTGGAGCTGGTGCTGACCCTGGCCGACGACACTCAGGCCAAGATCGGCGAGGCCGACGGCGCGACCTACGTCAACGTCTTCGAGACCCCGGAACCCGACGCGGCCGCCGCGGCAGCGACAGCCAGCGAGGCGCCGCCCGTCGAGGTGGCTGAGGTCGAGCCGGCGCGACCCAATCCGCTGCCGGCGGGCGGCGTGGTCCATATGGACGCCCGGGTCGCCAACGGCCAGACGCAGCTCAGCCTCACCTGGGCCAACCCGGCCGGGGCCGCGGTCTTCCGGCGCGGGGATGCGATCTGGATGGTGTTCGACACCTCCGCCATCCTGGATGTCGCCAAGGCGCCCAAGGGCGTGCGACCGGTCCGGGGGATTGAGGCGTTCAAGGGCGCGGACTATTCCGCCGTCCGCATCGACGCCGAACACGACGCTCCGATCTTCGTCAGCTCGGTGGGCTCGACCTGGACCATCGCGCTAGGCCCCGGTCCGCAGGCGCAGCCGGCCATTGTCCGCATCGCCCGCGACGCCGCCGGCGGCCCCGCCACTCTGAAAGCCCCCGTCGCGGGCGCGACCCGGGTGGTGACCCTGTTCGATCCGGTGGTCGGCGACACGCTGAGTGTCGTCACCGCACTCGGCCCTCCCAAGGGCATTCCCGCCCGCCGGGATTTCGTCGATGCCGCGCTGCTGCCGTCGGTCCACGGGCTCGCGATCCAGCCGCTGGTTCAGGACCTCAGCGTCCAGCGCGAGGGCGAAATTGTCCGTATCAGCCGGGGCGACGGCCTGAACCTCTCGCCGGCCTGGGCTACGCGCGGTCGCGAGCAGGCGCAGATGGGTGCGCCCCAGGCGGCGGTCATGCCAGCTCTTGTCCCCGACGACTGGGCGCGGACCGGCGAAGGCGGCTTCCTGCGTCACTACGCGATGCTGCTCGCCGCCGCCGCCGCTGAAGGCGGGAACAAGGACCGCGAGGCGCCCGTCGCCGCGCGCATGGGCCTGGCCCGCTTCCTGGTCGGTTCGGAGCTCAGCTTCGAGGCCATCGGGGTGCTCAATGACCTAGCCCGAGCGCATCCGGAGATGCTCGACGACCCGGAATTCCGCGGCCTGCGGGGCGTGTCGCGCACCCTGGCTCGCCGCTACGCCGAAGCCGACACGGACTTCTCATCGCCGGTGCTGGCGGACGATCCGTCAACGGCGTTGTGGCGCGGCTATATCGACAGCAAGCTGGCCCGCTGGCCCGACGCCCGCGCCAACTTCCTGCGCGGCGTGGAGGCCTATAGCCTGGTCTCGCCCCTTTGGAGGGCGCGCTTCGCCCGGGCCGATGCGCAGGCCGCGCTAGCCCAGGGCGATATTGCTGGCGCCGATAACCGCATCCGCATGTCGATGGAGAATAAGGTCTCGCCCGAAGAGCAGCTGCTGAGCTGCTTGGTGAAGGCCCGGGTCATCGAGCTGCAGGGATTCAAGGACCGGGCGCTGAAGGTCTATACCGCCGTCGCCTCGGCGCCGGTGGACTCGATCTCCGCACCGGCCACCCTGCGCGCGACGCAGATCAGGATGGAGCTGGGCAAGATCTCGCCCTCCCAGGCGGCGGCGGTCTTCGATGGCCTGCGCTATCGCTGGCGCGGCGACGCGACCGAACTGCAGACGATCCGGGCGCTGGGTCAGCTTTACCTCGGCCAGGGTCGATATCGCGAGGCGCTGGAAGCCCTTCGGTCGGTCGGCGTTCGCCTGCCCGATCTGCCTGATGTGCTGCAACTGCAGGCCGATCTGAACGCCGCCTTTCGCAGCCTGTTTCTGGACGGCCTCGCCGACGGCCTGGAACCGGTCCAGGCCCTGGCCTTGTTCTTCGATTTCCAGGAACTGGCCCCGATCGGCGCCGACGGCGACCTGATGGTGCGCAAAATGGTGCGGCGGCTGGTGGACGTCGATCTGCTTCCGCAGGCCGCGACCCTGCTGAAGTATCAGGCCGAGAACCGCCTCGACGGCGTGCCCAAGGCTCAGGTCTCGACCGACCTCGCCGTCATTTACCTGATGGACCATAGGCCCGAGCAAGCGTTGCAGGCGATCAACGCCTCACGCACCACCGTCCTGCCCACAGCCCTCAGCCTGGAGCGCCGGCTGGTGGAGGCCCGCGCCTGGGTGGGTGTCGGCAAGTTCGACAGCGCCCTGGAACTGATTGAGCGCGACAATTCCAAGGACGCCGCCGACCTGCGCGCCGAGATCACCTGGAAGCAGAAGGACTGGGCGGTGGCGGGTCCGCTGTTCGAGAAGAGCCTTGGCGACCGCTACAAGACCGCCACCGCGCTCAGCGCCGAGGAAGAGGGTCGCCTGATCCGCGCCGGTATCGCCTACAGCCTGGCCGGCGACGAGGGCTCGCTGGCCCGCCTGGAGCGGCGCTATCAGGGATTCTACGAGAAGGCCAACAACCCCGAGGCCCTGCGCGTCGCGCTGTCTGGTGCCCCTGAGGGCCGCCTCGGCGTTGCCGACTTCAGCCGCGCCTCGGCCGACAACCAGACCTTCGCCGGCTGGGTTGAAAAGATGAAGGGCCGCTTCAAGACCCGGCCCGCTCCGGTGGGAACCGGCAGACCGATTGCGTCTGCCAAGCAGGCCCAGGCCGCGCAGGCTCCGCCCGCGAAGACCAAGGCGTAGGCCGCGGGCGGGCGTTCAGCCCGTCCCAGGCCCATGCTGGAAGCTCTCCACCAGGCTGCCGGCCACCAGCCGCCAACCGTCCACCAGCACGAAGAAGATCAGCTTGAACGGCAGGCTCACCGTCACTGGCGGCAGCATCATCATGCCCATGCTCATCAGGACGCTGGCCACCACCAGGTCGATCACCAGAAACGGAATGAACAGCAGGAAGCCGATCTCGAAGGCGCGCTTCAGCTCCGAGATCATGAAGGCCGGGGTCACCACCCGGATCGGGGTGTCCTGGGCCGTGGCGGGCTTGGGAATCTTCGACAGGCGGATGAACAGGCCCAGGTCGTCGGGGTCCACCTGGGTCAGCATGAAGGCCTTCACCGGGCCGCCGGCCGCGTCGAACGCCGCCGGCAGTTCCATCTGCTGGTCCAGCAGCGGCTTGACGCCCTCGTTGTAGGACCGCTCGAAGGTCGGGCCCATGACGATCGCGGTCAGGAAGAGGCTGAGTGAGATGATCACCGCGTTGGGCGGGCTCTGCTGTACCCCAAGCGCCGTGCGCAGCAGGGACAGCACCACCACGATGCGGACGAACGACGTGGTCATGATCACGATCGACGGCGCCAGCGACAGCACCGTCATCAGGCCGACCAGTTGCACCACCCGCTCGGTAAGGCCCGCGCCGGTGCCGAGGTTGACGTTCAGCGCCTGGGCGAGCGCCGCGGCCGGGAACACCATCGCGCAGAAGGTGGCGACGAGCGCCAGCAGCGCGGCCTTGCGCCATTCTGTCGCGGGCAGGGTCTTGAGCGCGGCCCACATCACGGGTTCGCCTTCGATAGCGTCGCCCGCGTCTCGCTGAGCATCCGCCCGTCGCCCAGCAGGATCAGCCGCTCCACTCCATCGCATTCGACCAGCACCAGCCTGCGCGTCGGGTCCAGAATGAGGCTTTCCAGCACCCGCAGGCGACGGTCCTTCTTCTGATTGGCCATGCGGCTGATGGCGTCGGGCCCGTAGCGGCGCAGCGCTACAGCGGCCAGCCCGATCAGCCCCAGCGTGAGCACGAGGGCGAAGGCGGCTCTGATGAAATCGGTGATCGGCATGGCGTCCTGCTCCGGCGCCCCATTCGCCGATGAGTCCCTTAAAGCGGGATTAACCCTGTTTGATCAGGATGGCCGACCATGGACCTGGCCCAAATCCCGATCTTCTCGATGCTCCGCGGCCGCCTTGGCTATCTGTCCGAGCAGCAGAAGGTCGTGGCCCAGAACATCGCCAACGCCGAGACCGCCAAATACACCGCCCAGGATCTCAAGCCATTCAGCTTCGAGGCCCACGTCCAGGCCCGGAGCCCGACGATGATGGCGACCACCCAGGCCGGCCACATGGCGCCGAAGTCGCAGCGTAGCGGCCTGGGCGCTGGCTACAAGGCGGTGAAGGCGCCCGACACCGAGACCACGCTGAATGGTAACTCTGTCGTGCTGGAAGACGAGATGATCAAGATGAGCGACGCGCGCATGAGTTACGACGCGGCCATCACCTTCTACCAGAAGTCCATGAGCCTGCTGCGGATGGCCGCGCGGACGCCGGGTCGCTAGCGGAGGCATAGGTGCCACAGATCAAACCCACCGCTGGCGTCGCCCAGGCTGTCGCGAGCTCCGGTCTCCGCGCCCAGCAGGCGCGCATGCGGATCATCGCCGAGAACATCGCCAACTCCGGCTCCACCTCCCGCACCGCGGGCGGCGACCCCTATCGCCGCCAGGCCCCGGTGTTTGAACCGACCAAGGTAGCCGGCGGAGGCGTAGGTGTGAGGATGAGCAAGGTCCAGCCCGACAAGACCGAGTTCCGCCAGGAATACGAGCCCGGAAACCCGTCGGCCGACGCCAAGGGCTATGTGAAGCTGCCCAACGTGAACGGCCTCGTCGAGGCGCTCGACATGCGCGAGGCCCAGCGCGCCTACGAGGCCAACCTCAACGTCATCGAGACCAGCCGCGCGATGCAGTCGCGCACGCTCGACCTCCTGAAGCGATAGGGCTCCTAAGCCATGATCACCCCGCTCGCCGCAGCCAAGGCCTATGCCGCCGCCCAGAAGGGGATCGGGATCGGCGAGGCGATGCCCAGCCTCTCAGGGCCCTCCACGTCCCAGGGAGTCGGCGGGTTCGGCGACATCCTGAAGTCGGCGATGACCGACGCGGTCGCGGCCTCCCACAACGCGGAACGCCAGATGGCCGCCCAGGTGGCAGGCAAGGCCGAGTTGGTCGATGTGGTGACCGCGATCTCGGCCGCCGAGCAGAGCCTGGAAACCGTCATGGCGGTGCGTGACCAAGTCATCAGCGCCTACCAGGAAATCATGCGGATGCCGATCTAGCAGCGCTCTTCAGACGGGGACGGGGGCCTTGGACCCGCCGTCGGAGATCATGCTACGGCACGTGCATGGCCCAGCCGATCATCTGCCTCGAAGGCGTTGCCAAGCGCTATGCCGCCCACGCGGCGCTGGACGGCGTTGATCTGTCGGTTGGGGAGGGCGAGTTCGTGGCCCTGGTCGGCGGCTCCGGCTCCGGCAAGACCACCCTGCTCAAGACCATCAATCGTCTGATCGTCCCCGACGCCGGCCGAGTGACCGTGGCCGGCGAGGATGTGGCGTCCGCCGAGCCGCATCTCCTTCGCCGTCGCATCGGCTACGTATTCCAGGAGGTGGGCCTTTTCCCGCACCTGAGCGTGGGCGAGAACATCGCCATCACGCCGAAGCTGCTGGGCTGGGCGCCCGACCGGGTCGCCCGGCGTGTCGAGACCCTGCTGGACCTGGTGGCCCTGCCGCGAGAGGTGGCCGCCCGGGCGCCGGCTGCGCTCTCCGGGGGCCAGCGCCAGCGCGTCGGTGTCGCCCGCGCGCTGGCCGCCGAGCCCGCGTTGATGCTGATGGACGAGCCGTTCGGCGCCCTCGATCCGCTGACCCGCGACGCGCTCGGAACCGACTACCGCGCCCTGCACGAACGCCTGGGCCTGACCACAGTCATGGTCACCCACGACATGGCCGAGGCGGTGTTGCTGGCGGACCGGATCGTGGTGCTGGCCGATGGCGTGATCCTCGCCGACGGGGCGCCGGCCGACCTGCTGGCCGGAACCGCGGACCCGGCCGTCCGGGCCCTGCTGGAAGCCCCCAAGCGCCAGGCCGAGCGGCTGCGCGAGAGGCTGGGCGCATGAGCCCGTCCCTGCGGGCCGCCTTCGACCTGCTGCCCGAGTATCTGGGCTGGCACGTGTTGCTCAGCGCCAGCGCGCTCGCCCTGGGCCTGGCCATCAGCCTGCCGCTGGCCATCGTCGCGGCCCGCAGTCCCCGCCTTCGCTGGCCGGTGCTGGCCCTGGCCAGCCTGATCCAGACCATTCCCAGCCTGGCCCTGCTGGCGCTGTTTTTCCCGCTGCTGCTGGCGCTGTCGGCGCTCAGCCTCAGCCTGACCGGCCGGGGCTTCTCGGCGCTAGGCTTCCTGCCGTCCCTGCTGGCGCTGACCCTCTATTCGATCCTGCCGATCCTGCGGAACGCCGTCGCCGGACTCACCGGCATCGACCCCGCCATCTCCGAAGCCGCCGACGGGGTCGGCATGACGCCGCGCCAGAAGCTGTACCAGGTCGAGCTGCCGCTGGCGGCCCCGATCATCATGGCCGGCATCCGTACTGCCGCGGTCTGGACCATCGGCGCGGCGACGCTTTCCACCCCGGTCGGCCAGACCAGCCTCGGCAACTACATCTTCGCCGGACTGCAGACCGAGAACTGGGTCTCGGTGCTGTTCGGCTGCGCCGCCTCCGCCGTACTGGCGCTGGCCGCCGACCAGCTGCTGGGCTTGGTGGAGACCGGCGCCTGCCGTCGCCGCCGCGTCCTCGTCATAGCGGGCCTGGCCGGCCTGGTCATCGGGGCTGCGGTCGCGATCGCCCCGCTGGCGGGGTTCGGCAAGCCTGCGTCCTACGTGGTCGGCGCCAAGAACTTCTCCGAGCAGTACATCCTGGCCGAGCTGATGGCCGACCGGCTGGAGCGGACCGGCGGCCAGGTCTCGCGCAAGGAGGACCTGGGGTCGGCGGTGGCCTACCGCGCGCTCGCGGCAGGCGAGATCGACGTCTATGTCGACTACTCCGGCACGCTCTGGACCAGCGTGCTGAAACGCGCCGACAACCCCGGCCGCAAGGCGGTGCTGGCCGGGCTGACCACTGAGCTGAAGCGCCGTGACGGGGTGCTGGTGCTGGGCTCGCTGGGCTTCGAGAACGCCTACGCCTTCGCCATGCGCCCCGACCGCGCCAGGGCGCTCAACGTGGCGTCCCTGACCGACCTGGCCCGAGAGGCGCCGCAGCTGACCCTGGGCTCGGACATCGAATTCCTGTCGCGGCCGGAGTGGAAGGCCGTGGACGCCGCCTATGGCTTCACCTTCAAGACCAAGCGGTCCTTCCAGCCGACCTTCATGTACCGGGCGCTGGCGGGCGGCGACGCCGACGTGATCAGCGCCTTCTCCTCAGACGGCCGGATCGCGGCCGACCGCCTGGTGGTGCTGGCCGACCCCAAAGGCGCCATCCCGCCCTATGACGCGGTGATCCTGATTTCCCCGAAGCGCGCCGACGATCGCCGCCTGATCGAGGCGCTGAGGCCGCTGGTCGGCGCTGTCCCGGTCGAGGCGATGCGCGCGGCGAACTACAGCGTCGACCGCGATACGGCCAAGGTGACGCCGAAGGAGGCGGCCCAGGCGCTCGAGCGGGCGCTCGCGCCAAGGTAGACACGTCCTTTTCACCGTACGGCGGAGCCTTGTTGCGAAGGCGTCATCACCGGAGCTTAAGTAACGGTTCCGTTTGTCTGGGGCGGTCCCGAAGGGGCCGAAGGGGTAGCTTAATGAAGTTCGGATTGTTCCTGGCCAGCGCCGTCGCGGTCGCCGCCTTCGCCAGCCAGGCCTCGGCCCAGGTCATCAGCGACTCCTCCGGCCAGTACTCGGTGGGCATCGGCGCGAACGGCGAACTCTATGACGTCGCCAGTGGCACGGGCTTCGTCCGGGTGATCGACGGCTATGATCCGCTGCAGCCGGGAACGCCTCGCGACTCCTGGTCGATCGCATCCGGCCTCGGCGTCGCCTACGCCGACCAGTCCTACTTCGGCTCGGCGGGGATCAACGCGTCGTCCGTCGTCACGGGGGCCAACACCGCGTCCGCGCTGGCCGGCACCGTGGCGGGCTTTGACGTGTCCCAGGCCTACAGCTTCGCCCCGGGTGGCAATGTGCTGCGGATCGACACCGTGGTCACAAACGTCAGCGGCGTCACCCTGCGCGGAATGTTCGCGCGCGACGTGGATTGGGACATCGACCCGACCGCCGTCAACGAAAACACCTTAGGCGCCTTCGGCGTGAACGCGTCGGTGTTCGATTCAAGCTTCCTGGGCTTCGAGGACCCCTCGCTCGGGCTCGACGTCCCCTACTTCCTAAGCTGCAAAGCCGGCTGCAACTTCACCGGAGACGCTGGCGCGGGGATCAAGCTGGACCTAGGCTACTTCGCCAACGGCGCCGCGGCCAGGTTCTCCTATTTCTACGGGATCAGCACGGTTGGTGGTAGCCTCGACGCCCTGGTCGCCCAGGGTCAGGCCGCCGGCGCCACCTACATCATCGGCACGCAGAGCAGCGAAGCTGGCGACTATCCGTTCCTGGGCGCCAACGCGGCGATCCTGGGTGTCAGCGATGTGGTCAAGACCGGCGGCGTGCCCGAGCCGGCCACCTGGGCCATGATGCTGCTGGGCTTCTTCGGCCTGGGCTCCATGGTCCGCCGCCGGCGCGTCCTGACCGCCTGATCCTGCGCGCCATTTACGACCAACAGACCCCCGGCGGGCCCTCGCCGGGGGTTCTGTTTTGAGGGCGCCATAGGCATTCGTTAACCATGACCGGCGACAACGGATGCGCTGGCCTGAGCGCCCGCGACCCGTCAGGTCCCGAGAGGTTTTCGATGAGCGGCGCCGAGGTTCTGGACGTCGGGCGTGACGCCATCTGGCTGACCCTGCAGCTCTGCGCGCCCGTGCTCCTCGTGGGCCTGGTGGTTGGCGTGGGCATCGGGCTGCTTCAGGCGCTCACCCAGATCCAGGAACAGACTCTGGTCTTCGCGCCCAAGATCGTCGCCATCTTCGTCTCGCTGTTGATCTTTCTGCCGATGATGGGCGCGCTGATGAGTGGCTTCATGCGCACGATCGCCTCGCGCATCGCTGGGATGTAGGGGCGGGCAGGGCGGCGCATGGAAAGCTACGCCACCGCCCAGCAGGTTTTCGCCGCCGGCCTCGTGTTCTCGCGCCTGGGCGCGATCCTGATGCTGATGCCGGGGATCGGCGAGACCTTCATCCCGCCGCGCATCCGGTTGGCCTTCGCCTTTTCGCTGGCGCTACTGATGTTTCCGCTGGTGGCCCGCAGCGCGCCGCCCCTGCCGCCGGACGCCGCTGGCCTCGCCCTGGCGGTGATCAAGGAACTGCTGGTCGGCCTGCTGATCGGCTCGATTCTGCGGCTGTTCATGACCTCGCTGGCGACGGCCGGCGAGATCATCGCGATCCAGTCCACCCTGGCTTTTTCCCAGACCGCCAACCCAATGCAGGCTCAGCCTTCCACGACGCTGGGCACGTTTTTGGGCCTGATCGGCATGATGCTGATCTTCACCACCGACCTACACCACCTGTTCATCGCCGCGATCGTGAAGTCTTACGATCTGTTTCCGTTCGCCCACACCCTGCCGGTGGCCGATGCCGGCCAGCTGGCTGTGCAGACTGTGAGCCGCGCCTTCGCGCTGGGCCTGCAGCTCTCGGCCCCAGTGGTGGTCTTCTCATTGATCTTCAACATCGCCGCTGGCTTGATCGGGCGGGTGATGCCGCAGTTCCAGGTGTTCTTCGTCGCCACCCCGCTGATGCTGCTGCTCAGCCTGTCGATCTTCGCGCTCAGTCTTGGGGTGATCGGCATCGTCTGGGTCGATCGCTTCCGTGAGCTCCTCGGAGCGCTGGTGAAGTCATGAGCGAAGGTCCGGACAAAGAGTCAAAAACAGAAGAAGCGACAGGCAAGAAGCTCGAAGACGCCGCCAAGAAGGGCGATGGCGTCAAGACGGCGGACCTGGGGTCGTTCGCGACCCTTGCGGCCTCGGCCTGGGTGGTGATGGCGGCCGGTGGCTGGCTCTCACGCAATCTCATGACTCAGCTGGTGCCGTTCTTCGCCCACCCGCACGCCATGTCGGTCACCGGGCACGGCGGGATCGAGACCTTCCGCTATGCGATGATGGCCGCCGCGCCGGCCCTGCTGATGGTGATGCTCGCCACCGGCGGCGCGGGGGCCGCGGCGAACATGCTGCAATCGGGCCTGCACCTGACGCCCGACAAGCTCAAGCCGGACTTCTCCAAGTTGAACCTGATCAAGGGCCTGGAGCGGATGTTCGGCCCCGACGCGCTGATGCAGTTCGCGAAATCCCTGCTGAAGGTGGGGATCACCAGCCTGCTGGCTTGGTGGGTATTGAACCCCTATGTCCCGAAGTTCTCCTCGCTCTCCGCCCTCGACCCCGCGGCCATGCTGCCGTTCTGCATGGAAATTCTGAAGCGCCTGGTGTTCGCGGTGGCCCTGCTGACGCTGACGGTCGCCGCCGCCGACTATTTCTGGCAGCGCCACCGGTTCATGGTGCGCATGCGGATGACCAAGCAGGAGATCAAGGAAGAGCATAAGACCTCGGACGGCGACCCCCATGTGAAGGCCCGCCAGCGTCAGCTCCGTCATCAGGCGGCGCGTCGGCGCATGATGCAGGCGGTGCCCACAGCGACGGTGGTGGTCATGAACCCGACCCACTACGCCGTGGCCTTGAAGTACGAGCAGGGCGAAGATGCGGCGCCGACCTGCGTCGCCAAGGGGCTGGACACGCTGGCGCTGAGAATTCGCGCCGTGGCTGAGGCGGCGGGCGTGCCGGTGATCGAGGATCCGCCACTGGCTCGCGCTCTTTATGCCGCGATCGACATCGACGACATGATCCCGCCCGCCCACTATGAAGCCGTCGCCAAGGTCATCGGCTTCATCCTCGGCGCCGGTCGCCAGCGCGCGGCCGCGCGATGACGTCGTGCGCCTTCGCCCCGACCCAACCGCTGTGACACAATGCTGATCAACGATTCGCCGGAGCCTGTGACGCTCGCCATGGTCGAAGCCGCCCCCAAGACCCGCAAGGTGGACCCGCTCACGGCGCTGGCCGTGCTGTTCTTCCTGCTCGCCGTAGCGTTCGCCGCGGCTCCGGCCCTGAATGCGGGACCCGAGACCCAGGCCAGCCTGCTGCTGCTGATTGGCCTGGCTGGTGTCTGCACCCTGGGCCTCTTTGTCCTGCGCGGGGCGGCTGAGACCCCGGCCGAGACCGAAGCCGGCGCCGACGCCTTCCTGGCTGCGCTTGAAGAACCCGCCGCCGTCGCCGCGCCCGATGGCCGGCTGGTCAACGCTAACCCCGCCTGGCGAGAGGTCGTGGGCCCCAGCCCCCGCCTCCCAAAAAGTGGCGCTGCCGCATCCAGCCTGTTTAGCGCGCTCGCCGCCGCCCGCCGTGGCGAGCTGGGCCGCGCCAACTTCAAGGCCGGCGGCGTCGATCGCGAGGCCCTGGTCTCGCCCATCGGCCCGCGCCGCTTCCTGGTCCGCCTGTCGGGTCGCAACGGCGGCGCACTGGCTCTGCCGTCCTCGGCGTTGGAAGTGCTGAACGCCGTCGCCGGCGCCAAGGCCCCGCCGCCCAAGGTACTGGACGCCTTCGCCGCCGCCTCGCCGTTCGGCGCGGCTCTGCTGGAGGGGGATGACCCCTTCACCGCGCGCATCGTCGAGGCGAATCCGGCCCTGGCCGCTGTCGCCCAGGGTGGCGAGGCCGGCCAGATCTTCGGCGACCTGATCGAGCCCGCCAGCCGCCTGGACGCCGCCATGCGCCTGGCCGACGCCAGCCACGGCCACGCGCCGCTGGAGGTGCGACTGGCCCGAGATCCGACGCGTATCGCCCACCTCTACCTGTCCCAGACCGGCCGCCGCTGGGTGGCCTATCTGGTGGACGTGTCCGAGCAGAAGCAGATCGAGCTACAGCTTGCCCAGAGCCAGAAGATGCAGGCCATCGGCCAGCTGGCCGGCGGCGTCGCCCACGACTTCAACAACCTGCTCACCGCCATCCTGATGCAGTTGGACGTGCTGGCGCCCCGCCACCCGGTGGGCGACCCCAGCTACGAGGGCCTGAACGAGATCAAGCAGACCTCGATGCGGGCCGCCGACCTAGTCCGCAAGCTGCTGGCCTTCTCGCGCAAACAGACCGTGCAGCGCGAAATCCTGGATGTGGGCGAGATGATCTCGGAGTCCGAGGTGCTGCTGCGTCGCCTGCTCTACGAAGACATCAAGCTCACCACCGACTACGGCCGCAACCTGCCGCAGGTGCGCGCCGACCGGGGCCAGCTGGACACCGCGGTGATGAACCTGGTGGTCAACGCCCGCGACGCCATCCGCAGCTACGGCGGCGGCAAGATCCATATCCGCGCCGCCCGCGTCAGCCAGGAGGAGGCCCGCGGACTGGGCTATCCATCGCCCGTCGGCGACCAGGCGATGATCGAGGTGCGCGACGACGGTCCCGGCATCGCGCCGGAGGTCATTGACAAGATTTTCGACCCCTTCTTCACCACCAAGCCCGTGGGCGAGGGCACCGGCCTCGGCTTGGCCACGGTCTATGGCATCGTCAAGCAGTCGGACGGCTGGATCGCGGTGGTCTCCAAGTCGGGCGAAGGTGCGGCGTTCCGCATCTTCCTGCCGGTCCATATCGCCGCACCCGGCGCCGAGCCGGTCCCGGTGGCCCTGCCCGCCCAGCCCAAGCCGCACCGCGCCCGCGATCTCTCCGGGGCCGGCCGCATCCTCTTCGTCGAGGACGAGGACGCGGTGCGGGGCGTCGCCGCCAAGCTGCTGCGCGCCCGGGGCTATGAGGTGATCGAGGCCGCGTCCGGCGAGGAGGCCCTGGAATACGTCGAGACCCATGCCGGCCAGATCGACCTGATGATCTCCGACGTGGTGATGCCCGGCATGCAGGGTCCCGACCTGCTCAAGCAGGCCCGCCAATACCTGGGCTCGGCCCCGGTGATGTTCATTTCCGGCTATGCGGAGAGCGAGTTCTCCGACCTGCTGGAGGGCGAGAAGAACGTCTCCTTCCTGCCCAAGCCGATCGATATCAAGACTCTGGCCGAGCGGGTGAAACAGGAACTCCAGAAGGCGGCCTAAGGCCGCGCTGGTTTGTCAGGGAGCGCATATGCTGGGAAGGATACTCGGCGCCGAGGCCCGCGAGGTCGGTCAGGGCGACCATGAGGGCCGGCCGTCGCGGGTGGTGGTCGCGGGCCGCACCTATGCGACCGACCCGGACGATCTCTGGGACGCGCTTACCCTGCTGGAACGGATACCCCTCTGGTTCCTGCCCATCACCGGCGACCTTGACCTCGGCGGCCGCTACCAGCTTGAGGGCAACGCCTGCGGGACAGTCACGCGGTGCATGCCGCCCTGGGCCTTCGAGATCACCTGGGAGTTCGACGGCGGCGTGAGTTACGTGGGCGTCGGTCTGCATGGTCGGGCCGACGGGACCCGCCTGACCCTCGAACACAACCTGCCCATGGAGGGCGACGACGCCCACTGGACCCGGTTCGGGCCGGGCGCGGTGGGCGTCGGCTGGGACCTGGCGCTGATGGGCCTGGGCTTGCACCTGGATGCGCAGGGCGCGCCGGTCGATAAGGCGCAAGTCGCCGCCTGGACCACTTCCGACGCCGGCAAGGCCTTCATTCGGGACAGCGCCACGGCCTGGGCCGAGGCCCATATCCTGGGTGGGACCGACGCGGAGATCGCCCGCGCTATGGCCCGGCGGACCGTCGAGGCTTACGCCGGCCCGGCTTGAACCGCATCTAGGGTCTTGCCAGCCACCGCTGGCCGCGCGACCGTGCCGGCAATCCAGAAAAAACGGTATGGGAGGCCGATGAGATGGTTGCGATCAATCCGAACGGGAAACTGCGGGGCAAGGTGGCCTTGGTCACCGGCGCGAGCCGGGGGATCGGCGAGGCCATCGCCGTGCGCTTCGCCATGGAGGGCGCCAAGGTGGTGGTGTCCGCCCGCACCGCCGCCGAGGGCGATTCCAAGCTGCCCGGCACCCTGGCCGCCACGGTCGAACGCATCCGCGCCGCAGGCGGCGAGGCTGTCGCCATCAAGGCTGACCTCTCTGACGAAGCCGACCGCGCGCGCTTGGTAAAGGAAGCCGTCGAGATCTACGGCGACATCGACATCCTGGTGAACGACGCGGCGGTGACGTTCTTCATCCCGGTCGAGACCTTCCCGAAGAAGCGCTTCGACCTGATGATGGAGGTCCAGGTCTGGGCGCCCTTCCACTTGAGCCAGCTGGTGCTGCCGGCCATGCGTCAGAAGAAGTCCGGGGCGATCATCAACATCTCGTCCGGTGCTGGTATCCACCCCAAGCAGCCCTACAACCGCCGCGGCGGCGGCACGGTCTACGGCATGTGCAAGGCTGCGCTGGAGCGGTTCACCACCGGCCTAGCGTCCGAGGTCTATGACGACAACGTCTCGATCAATGTGGTCTCGCCCGGCCTCGTCGATACCCCCGGGGTCGCCGTCCACGGCCTGATCAACGCGGCGACAAAAGACCGAGTGCAGCCGATCAAATATATAGCGGAAGCTGTCTATCAGCTGGCTATAGGCGACCCCAAAACCATGACCGGGCGGATCGACTATGCGGCTGATTTCCTGAAGCAGATCAACGTTGAACCCTCGGAGCTGGTCGGGGCATGATCGAGCAGACCGTCGAGATCGCCACCAAGGGCGGCGCAACCACCACCTTCATCGCGCACCCCGAGCGGGGCGGGCCGTTCCCGATCATCCTGTTCTTCATGGACGCTCCGGCGATCCGCGAGGAACTGCGTGACATGGCCCGGCGGATCGCGGCGGTCGGCTACTACGTGATGCTGCCCAACCTCTATTACCGGTCGGGCGTGATGGAGATGAAGGATCTTCCCCCGCTGCCGGAGGCCGAAGCTCGCGCCAGGATGTTCGAATTCATGGGCTCGCTGACCATCCCGCTGGTGATGGACGACGCCGACGCTCTGCTCGACTTCGCCGATCGCGACCCCGCGGCCAGCCCGGGCGCGGCCGGCGCCATCGGCTACTGCATGAGCGGCCAGTACGCGATCAACGTGGCCGCCCGCCATCCCGAGCGGATCCGCTGCGCGGCCTCGCTCTATGGCGTCCAGCTGGTCACCGACGCGCCCGACAGCCCACACCTGGCGGCCCAGAAGACCAGGGCCGAGCTCTACTTCGCTTGCGCCGAGCATGACGCCTGGGCGCCGCTGGAGATGGTCGAGGCCCTGGACGCGTCGCTGAAGGCCGACGGCGTCAATGCCGAGGTCGAGCTGTACCCCGCCGTCCACCATGGCTTCGCCTTCCCGCAACGCCCCGTCTACGACAAGCCGGCAGCCGAGCGGCACTGGGAGCGGCTGTTCGCCCTGTTCGCACGGAATCTCAGCTAGGCGGCCGCTGCGCCACCACCGGCGGGACCCAGCCCGGCTCCAGAGCCTTCGACGGGTGCGAGGCGGTGACCATGCCCATGAACGAGGGCCAGATGTCGTAGCCCAGCAGCTTCTGCACCCGGGGCGACATCGTGCGCGCCTGTTCCGGCGGGATGGCTAGAAAGAAGTTCTCCTGCGGCCGGGCCCAGGGCTCGCAGTACTGGTTGGTGAAGGCCAGCCGGGGGCGGTTGCTGGTGTTGCCGCCGCCGCGATGCAGGGTGGTTCCCGCCATGATGAAGCAGGCGCCGGCCGGGATCTCCATGGGAACCAGCATCGCCTCCATGCTCGCCAGGTCGTTGGGTCGGCCCACGTCGCCCAGGCTGCCCCACTTGTGGCTGCCAGGGATCACCTCGGTGCAGCCGTTCGCCTTAGTGAAGGGATCGACCGCGGCGATGAGGGTGTAGCTGATCGCCGGGCGCGGGCGGGGCACTTTGTAGAAGCCGTCGTCGGTGTGCAGGCCTTGGGGCGTCTCGCCAGGGTTGATCTGGATCGACTGGGTGGCGGTCAGCAGGTAGCCGGGCTGCAGGAAGCGATCGAGGATGGCCAGGACGCGCGGCTCCTCTACCAGGTCCTCGAACACCTTGGCTCGCGCGACGAGCGTATAGACCCGCTCGGTCTTGAAGCCCTCGAAGTCGTTCCGGCCGTGGTGGCTGTCCTGGTAGGGGGCGAGGCCGGCGCGGACAGCGGCGATCGTCTCCGGGCTCAGGAAATCCGGGATCACCGTGAAGCCCTGCGCGCGGATCTCTGCGGCGTGGGCGTCGGCGTCGAAGCCCGTCTTGGGTAGGTCCATATCGCTCAGCCTCCCGCGCTGTGATTTAATCTAGGCAGCCAAACCGGAGGCGTCATGGTCCAATCGCTCAAAATCCGCCGCACCAGCGGCGCCCTTGGCGCCGAAATCTCCGGCGTCGACCTCTCAGGGCCCCTGGCCGACGGCGTCGTCGCCGCGATCCGCCAGGCCCTGGTCGAGCATCAGGTGATCTTCTTCCGCGACCAAATCCTGACGCCCACCCAGCAGGTCGCGTTCGGCGCGCGGTTCGGGCCGTTGAATATCCACCCCTATGTGACGGGCATGGCCGGCCAGCCCGAGGTGATGGAGATCATCAAGGAGCCCTCCGACAAGATCAATTTCGGCGGCGGCTGGCACTCGGACATGAGCTTCCTGGAGACCCCGGCGATCGGCTCGATTCTCTATGCCGTGGAACTCCCCGAGTTCGGGGGCGACACCCTGTTCTCCAGCCAGGCCGCGGCCTATGACGCCCTGTCGCCGGGCCTGAAGGCTACGCTGGAGACCCTGAACGCCGTCCACTCCGCCAGCCGCGAGTATTCCGCCCAGGGGACCTCGGCCCAGAAGCGCGGCTCCATGCAGGTGGCCGAGGCCGACGGCTATGTGGGCGAGTTCGTCCACCCGATGGTGCTGGTCCACCCGGAGACCGGCCGCAAGGCGCTGTACGTCAATCCGGCCTTCACCCTGCGCATCGACGGCTGGAAGACCAGCGAGTCCAAGGCGCTGCTGGACTACCTGTTCCAGCATTGCCGCTACGAGGCCTTCACCACCCGCTTCGCCTGGGCCAAGGGCTCGGTGGCGTTCTGGGACAATCGCTCGGTCTGGCACTTCGCGCTCAATGACTATGCCGGCCAGCGCCGCCACATGCGCCGAGTGACGGTCGATCCGTGGCCGAAAATGGCGCGGGCGCGGGTGGCGGCGGAGTAGGTCAGTCTACGCCGCCAGCCGTTTCAAGACCCCCTGCGCCGCCGCGAGGCCGGTGGCGAAGCAGGCCTGCAGCAGGTAGCCGCCGGTCGGGGCTTCCCAGTCCAGCATCTCGCCGGCGAGGAAGACGCCGGGGCGGAGCCCCAGCATCAGGTCTCTGTCCACAGCCTCCAGCGCCACCCCGCCTGCGGTGGAGATGGCGCGGGCCAAGGGCTGCACACCGGTCAGGCGCAGCGGCGCGGCCTTGATGGCGGCGGCCAGCGCGGCGGGGTCCGACGGCAGGTCCTTGCCGTGGGCTTCGCGCAGCAGGTTGGTCTCCAGGGGCGAGAGCCGCACGGTCTTGCGCAGGTGGTTCGCCAGCGACTGGCTGCCGCGTGGCTGGCTCAGCCGAGCGATCAGGTCGACGTGCGAGGCGTCGGGTCGCAGGTCGATCTCCAGCCTCACCGCGCCGTCGGCCGTGATCGCGTCCCGGAGCGGCGCGGAGAGTGCGTAGAGCGCGCCGCCTTCCAGGCCGTGCTCGGTGACCATTGCCTCGCCGCGCGCCTCCCGGTCGCCGACGCGGAAAGCGATGTTTTTCAGCGGCTGCCCGGCGAAGGCGTGCATCACCGGGCTCCAGGCGATATCGAACCCCATGTTGGCCGGGCGCAGCGGCGTCACCGCGACCCCGGCTGGCGCCAGAATCGCCGCCCAGCCCCCGTCCGAACCGAGCTTCGGCCAGCTGGCGCCGCCCAGGGCCAGGACGGTCGCGTCCGCCGCCACGGTGACCTCGCCGTCCTGGGTCTGGAAGCGCAGGTCGCCGCCGGCGGTCCAGCCTAGCCACTCATGCCGGGTGCGGACCACCACCCCGGTCGCCGCCAGCCGCGCCAGCCAGGCCCGCAACAGCGGCGAGGCCTTCAGCGCCTTGGGGAAGACGCGGCCGGAGGAGCCCACGAAGGTCGGTTGTCCGAGCGATTCCGCCCACGCGATGAGAGCGGCGGGTGGGAACGCCTGCAGCATCGGCCGCAGCCGTGCCGCCGCCTCGCCATAGCGGCCAACGAAGCCTTCGAAGGGTTGCGAGTGCGTCAGGTTGAGCCCGCCGCGGCCGGCCATCAGGAATTTGCGCCCGACCGAGGGCATGCGGTCGTACACCGTGACGGCGCATCCTGCGGCTGCCAGCTGCTCGGCGGCGAACAGACCAGCGGGGCCTGCGCCGATGACGGCTACACTGGGCATCGGGCCAGTGCAGTCTGTCGATGGAGGTGGGTCGGGCAGAAGGGCCCACGACACACCCCATACCGCTCATCCCGGCGAATGCCGGGACCCAGATGGCATAGCGCGGCGGTGCGCTCTAGGGGCGCCTGTCCTCTCCAGTCACCCTTCCAGCCTTGAGATCTGGGTCCCGGCATTCGCCGGGATGAGCGGGGGTTGTTGTTTGGCAATTGCAACCGCCCCTCAGACTCCAGCCATCGCCAACACCGCCGACAGGCCCACAGCCATGCCCTTCAGGCTCTCCGGCTTGGCGATGTCGATCCATTCGTCCACCGCGTGCGCCCTGCCGCCATCGCCGCCGGAGCCGATGGTCACCGCCGGGATACCCAGGCTGATGGGGATGTTGGAGTCGGTGGAGCTAGCGCCAAGGAGCGGCATGGCGTAGCCGGCGGCGCGGACGGCGGCGGCGGTGATCTGCACGATCTCAGCATCCTGGCGCGTGGCCCCGGTCGGCCGCTCGCCGATCAGCTTCACATCGGCGGAGATGCGGCCGACGCGAGTGGAGCGGGCCGCGTTCTCCTGATCGACCGCGCTCTTGACGATGCGCAGGAAGATCTGGTCGATCTTGCTCAGTTCCTCGGCGCTTTCGGAGCGCATATCGACCTCGAGCCAGATGGCGTCGGGGATCGAGTTCACCGAGGTGCCGCCGCCGACCACGCTGGTCATGTAGGTGGTCTTGGGCTGGGCGGGCGTCCGCACCTTGTTCATCTCCACCACCGTCGTGCCCATGGCCGCCATCGGGTTGACCAGGCCGAAGGCGCCGTAGCTATGACCGCCCGGGCCCTTGAACGTGACGCGATAGCGACGTGAGCCCACCGCGCCATAGGTCACCCGCTCGGCCGAGGTGCCGTCCATCGAGAAGAAGGCCACGATCCGGTCCTTGTACCTGCCCTTGCCGAAGATGTGCCGGACGCCGCGCAGGTCGCCGGGGCCCTCCTCGCCGACATTGCCGACGAACAGGATGTCTTTCTTCGTCTTCACTTTTCCCGCGTCCAGCGCGCGGATGTAGCCCAGCAGCACCGCCAGCGAGTGGGTGTCGTCGCCGACGCCGGGGGAGAACAGCTTCGTGCCCTCGCGGCGGACCTTCACATTGGTGCCTTCCGGGAAGACCGTGTCCAGGTGCGCGGCCAGCACCACCACCGGCCCGCCGGCCGGGCCGGCCCCACGGCGCAGGCCCATGACATTGCCCTCGGCGTCCATCTCCACGTCGCTGAGCCCCAGCGCCTTCAGTTTCGCCATATAGGCCTCGGCGCGGACCTGCTCCTTGAAGGGCGGGGCAGGGATCTCGGTCAGCTCTATGGTCTCGGCGACGATCCGGTCGTGCTGGGCGTCGAGGGTGGCCATGGCGGTCTTGAACCCGGCGCTGGCGCGGATAGTCGCCACGGCCTTGTCGGCGAGGAGAGGCTTAGGCTGCGCGCTGGCGGGCGCGGTAAGGGCGAGAGAAAGAGCGGCGGCCAGTACGAGCCGCGAAGCGCATAACATCAGGATAGAATCCTTGAGCGGGAAGCTCGGCCATTTCAGCCGATCCGACCAGGTTTCGCTAGGCGTTGCGGGCAGGCCCTACCGCATTACCGGGATTTAATGCGTCGATTCGACCCTTTGGTTGCCCCGGCGCATCCACGACCTTTAAGCCTGCGGGTCACATCATGTAACGGGAGGCGAGAGCTTGCACAGCCGTCGCCAGCTGATCATCACCGCCGCCGCGGTCGCCGCCTTCGCCACCCGGGCCGCAGCGCAGCCGGCGCCGGGCGCCGCAGGGCAACTCGCCAAGTTCCTGGACGAGGTGTTCGCCGAGGCCCTGGCCGAGAGCCCCGAGCTGGTCACCTCGCTGGGCCTCGACAAGGGCGCCCATGCCGACGCCAAGTCGAAACTGCGGGACGCCTCATTCGCCGGGGTCGAGCGGCGCAAGCAGATCAACACCGACCAGCTGCGCCGGCTGAAGGCCATCGACCGTTCGGCGCTCGGCGGCATGGCCGCGGTCAACTACGACACGATGCTGTTCGACCTGCAGTCCACCGAGGACGCCAGCCGCCAGTTCGCCTACGGCGGCGGGGCCGGCAGCCCCTACGTCCTGGCCCAGATCTCGGGCGCCTGGCAGGACGTTCCGGACTTCCTGGAGAGCCAGCACAGCGTCGAGACCCGCGCCGACGCCGAGGCCTATGTCGTCCGCCTGGAAGCCTTTGCACGCGTCATGGACGAGGAGATCGAGCGGGTTCGCCGCGACCTCGGCCTGGGCGTGATCCCGCCGGACTACGCCATCGAGGGCGCGCTGCGGGGCATGAAGCTGCTGCGCGCGCCGCCGGAGACATCCACTCTGGTCACCTCCCTGGTCGCCAAGACCAAGGCCAAGGGCGTCGCCGGCGACTGGATGGCGGCGGCCTCGGCGGCCTACACCGCCAAGGTCATGCCGGCGCTGGAACGGCAGATGGCGCTGCTGGAGAGCCTGAAGCCCAGGGCCAACCACGACGCCGGCTGTTGGAAGCTGCCCGACGGCGAGGCCTACTACGCCGCGTCGCTGTTCTCGCAGACCACCACCCGCATCAGCCCCGACGAGGTCCACAAGCTGGGCCGCGACGTGACCGCCGAGCTATCGGCGCGGGCCGACCTGCTGTTCAGGCAGCTGGGCTTCGCCCAGGGGACTGTGGGCGAACGCTACATCGCGCTCTACGCCAGCAAGAAGGGCGTCTATCCGAACACCGACACTGGCAAGGCGCAGATCATCACCGACCTGAACAAGGTGGTACAGACGATGCAGAAGCGCCTGCCCGAGCAGTTCGGGACCCTGCCCAAGGCGCCGCTGGAGATCCGCCGCATTCCGCCCGCCACCGAGGGCGGCGCCTCGACCCACTACGAGTCCGCCAGCCTCGATGGCTCGCGCCCGGGGGTCTACTGGCTGAACCTGCGCGACACCGCCGAGAGCCCCTACTGGTTCCTGCCCACGACCACCTATCACGAGGGCGTGCCCGGCCATCACATGCAGATCTCGATCCAACGCGAGGCCGACCTGCCGATGATCCGCCGCGTCATGGGCTTCGCCGCCTACGCCGAGGGCTGGGCGCTCTATTCCGAGCAGGTCGTGCAGGAGATGGGGCTCTACAAGGGCGAGCCGCTGAACGAGCTGGGCTATATACACGACGCTCTGCTGCGCTCGGCGCGTCTGGTCACCGACAGCGGCCTGCATCACCTTCGGTGGACGCGCGAGAGGGCCATCGCCGAGATGCGCGGCATCGAGGGCGACCCCGAACCGCTGGCCGCCCAGGAGATCGAGCGCTACTCGGTCTGGCCGGGCCAAGCTTGCAGCTACATGGTGGGCAAGGTCACCATCCTGAAGCTGCGCGACAAGGCGCGGATGGCGCTGGGCGGGCGGTTCGATCCGCGCAAGTTCCACGACGCGGTGCTGGTGTCCGGCTCCATGCCGCTGACCGCCCTGGCGGCCGTCGTCGACAACTACATCGCCGCCAACAAAGGCTGAGGATTTCCATGACTTCGATCGACCGCCGCGCCTTCCTGGCCACCACAGCCGGGGCTGCGCTCGCAAGCGCCGCGCCGGCCCTTGCGCAAGGGGGCGAGGACGCCAGGTTGCGGGCCCAGCTGGACCGCATGTTCGAGACCCAGGTGGACGACAGCCCTCGGTTCGCCACGTCGCTTGGCCTGGACAAGGGCGCCCGCGCGACCCTGAAGTCCCGGCTCGACGACAACACCGCGGCTGGCAATGCGAAGCGCCAGGAACGGGCCCGCACCTGGGTGGGTGAGCTGAAGGCCATCGATCGGACGAAGCTATCTACGAGCAGCAAGGTGGACCTGGACGTCGTGCTCTATGCCAACGACCAAGCCGTCCGGAACGCCGACAAGTACAAGTTCGGCGACGTGGGCGGGAACTTCAATCCGTACGTGATCAGCCAGCGCAGCGGATCCTACGCAAACGTCCCGGACTTCCTGGACAGCCAGCATGCGATCACCAATGCGGCCGACGCGGACGCCTACCTCTCCCGCCTGTCCGGCTTCGCGAAAGCCATGGACAACGATGTCGTCCGCCAGACGGCCGACGTGGCCATGGGGGTCGTGCCCGCCGATTTCATCTGCGACCTTGCGATCGGCCAGATGAAGTCGCTCCGCGACCAGCCGGCCGCGCAGACAATTCTGGTCACCTCGATCGCCAAGAAGGTCCAGGCCGCGGGCGTGCCCGGCGACTGGGCGGCCCGCGCCCAGAAGATCGTCGAGACCGAGGTGTTCCCTTCGCTGGACCGCCAGATCGCCGCCATGCAGGCGGTGCGCGCCAAGGCCAGGCCGGATGTGGGCGCCTGGTCCGTACCCAACGGCGAGGCCTACTACGCCGACGCGGTGAAGGCCTCGACGACGACCAACTACAGTCCGCAGGAGGTCCACCAGCTGGGCCTCGACCAGGTGGCCGACATCACCGCCCAGCTGGAGCCGCTGCTGAAGGCGCGGGGCCTGACCGGCGGCACGGTGGGCGCCCGGCTGGCCAAGCTCAACGAGGACCCGTCCCAGGTCTATCCGGCCAACGACGACGGCCGGGCGCAGATGATCGCCGACCTGAACGCCCACATCGTGGACGTCTACAAGCTGCTGCCCCAGGCGTTTCGCACCCTGCCCAAGGCCAAGGTGGAGGTGCGTCGCGTGCCGGTGTTCATCCAGGACGGGGCGGCCAACGGCTACTACCAATCCGCCGCCCTGGATGGCTCACGGGCGGCCGCCTTCTACATCAACCTCAAAGAGACGGCCGACTGGCCGCGCTACAACCTGCCGACGCTCGCCCACCACGAGACGATCCCCGGCCACCACCTGCAGATCGCGCTGGCTCAGGAGAGCACCCAGATCCCGATCCTCCGCCGGGCCGGTTTCGGGTTCTCCGCCTTCTCGGAAGGCTGGGCGCTCTATGCCGAACAGCTGGCCGACGAGATGGGCGCCAACGACAAGGACCCGCTGCTGAAGATCGGCTACCTGCAGTCGCTGCTGTTCCGCGCGGCCCGGCTCGTGACCGACACAGGCATCCACTACAAGCGCTGGGGCCGGGCCAAGGCCACCCGGTACATGGTCGACACCTTCGGCAACACGCCCAGCCGCGCCCAGCGCGAGGTGGAGCGCTACTTCGCCTCGCCCGGCCAGGCCAACAGCTACAAGGTGGGGCACACGGTCTGGGCCAAGGTGCGGGCCGACGCCAAGGCCAAGCTTGGCGGCAGGTTCGACCTGAAAGCGTACCATGATGCGGTGCTGCTTTCGGGGGCGATGCCGCTGACGGTGCTGGAGCGGCATGTGGCCGACTGGGTGGCGACGCAGGCCTAGGTGTGGAGCCTCAATAGGTTGTCCGCGTCCAAGCCGAGGCGGCTGATGGGTGTCTGGGACTTTATCCCGCCGTGGGGTCGATGCCAGTTGTAGCGGTGGAGCCAGGTGGGGAGCTCGGCGGTGCGGTGGTCTGAGGTCTGGT
>CALQQB010000027.1 GCA_943332615.1 Phenylobacterium deserti | reverse complement strand
CATAGCCCGCTCAGCCAATCGGCAATGAACCCCACGCGCTGATCCATGGCGCAGCTCTCCAACCAAGGCATCGGCAGGTCCCCCTACCGACAGAGAACTGTCACCCATCCTTCCGGTCGATTCCGTCACCCCTCTATCCGGTCAGGACAATCCCCTCCCTCTCCGTTCGCTGCGCTCACGGGGGGAGGGGAGGAGGCGGGCGGTGCATCCATTCGCTCGGGGAAGCATTGAGTCCGCATGACAAATAATCCGAACTTGAACCCCGCAGGGGACGGCGAGACGATCGAGGTGACCGCGGCGAGCGGTGGCCAGAAGACGGGCCACATCCGCTGGGTGCTGGGGATCGGGACGGTTCTGGCGATCGCCGGGATCGCGATCGTCTGGCTGGTGAGCAGCGCCGGCGCGGGTTTGACCTGACGCGCGTCGCGCCGGCGGTGTGGCGCGTGGCTTCAGTCGCGGGGCGTGGCCAGCGCATCCTCGATCTGGCGGATCGCCTCGGCGACCCGCTCGTCCTCGTCGCCGAACACTCCGTCCCAGGCCATCTTCAGGAAGGGGCCGGGTTGCTGAGCGCGGTCCTCGTCGTGCTGGACCTTCCAGGCTCTGAGCCGGGCCAGCAGGTCGCGCAGGGTGGCGTCGTCGGGGGTGGCGGTGTCGGCGGCCGGCGTGTGCCGGTTCGCGCGCCACCACTCCAGGTCGCAGGCCAGATCGTTCGCCGTCACGTCTGAGTCTCCATCCGCTGAGCATCGCACCCTATTGTCAGGTCTGTCCAAGTCGGCGACGCTTCAAGGGTCGCGGAGTGTGGATGGGTAAGTTCAGGAAGAAGCCGGTCGTCATCGATGCGGTGCATTTCTCGGAAAGGGTGGCGCGGGACGGCTGGCCAGAGACGGTTCTGCAGATGAACCCCTGGCTGGCCGACGCCTGTCGCGATGGTGACGTGTTCATCTGCCGCGAGCGCCTGGAGGGGCATCCTCTGACGCCGCCGTTCCTGATCATCCAGACCCTGGAAGGGAAGCTCACCGGGACCCCCGGCGACTGGATCATTCGCGGCGTGAAGGGCGAGGTCTATGCCTGCAAGCCGGACGTGTTCGCCGTGACCTACGAGCCGGCGTGAATGTCGGGCCCAGGAAAGCCGAGCCGTTGAGAGGGCACTTCGCCGCTTTGGCGGTAAGAACCGAACAGGTGGCAAGCGCCCCTCATCCTCATCATCATCCTTGTCCTGCTGCTGCTCTGGTTGTTTGGCGGCCTGCAGACGGCGCGGCTCTAGCGGGCTCCGATCGGGGTTTTGCCTGGCCCGCGGCCAAGCTTTCGCCACGGCTGTCGCCGATCCATGATGGTCGGATGGGCGGGGGCGAAATGAAGCGGATCTGTTGCGTGGCGTTGACGGCCCTGGCGGTCGCCGGATCGGCGGCGGCCCAGTCGCCGCCGTTGGCCGATCCCGAGGCCACGGTGGTCGAGGAGTTCGTGGTGGTGGCTCGCGACGCGGGGCCGGCGTGGTGGCGGGTCTCGGACGACGACACCACGGTCTACATCCTGGCCCTGCCGGATGGGGCGTTGCCGCCGGGGCTGATCTGGGACCAGGCGGGCCTGCGGCGCCGGCTCAAGGGTTCGAACGCCCTGATCGGCGGCGGACGCGCGTATCGGATGAGCCTGTCGTTCAAGACGCTGGGCCTGCTGCTCTCTCTGCGACGCAGCCTGCGGCAGAAGGGTGAAATGGAGGACGATCTGCCCGAGCCTCTGCGCGTCCGGTTCGTGGCGGCCCGTGAGAAGGCCGGCAAGGACGCCGGCCACTACAAGGGTTGGGGGCCGATGGTGGCGGGCTTCATCCTGATCGGCGACAGCCGGGATGGGCCGCGCGGACGGGATCCGCAGGACGACGTGCGACGCACGGCCCGCAAACTGAAGGTGCGGGAGCGCGAGACCGTGAAGCGCGACGCCGCGCCGGTGTTGAAAGAGTTCAAGGCCGGCCTGACCCTGGACGTGCAGACCGCCTGCCTCTCGGCGGCGATGGACGACATCGAGGCCGGCCTGGAGCCGGCGAACGCGGCCGCCCAGGGCTGGGCGCGGGGTGATGTCGGGGCCGCGCTGAAGGCACCGCGCGGTATCGAAAAGTGTTTCCTGGCGGTGTCCGGCGGGCCGGAGGTGTGGCGCCAGGGGATTGAGGACCAGGCCGCCGCGATCGCCGCAGAACTGGAGCGGCCCGGCAAGGCGGTGGCCATGGTGCGACTGCGCCAGCTGATCGCCAAGGGCGGGGTGATTGAGCAACTGGAGGCGACAGGGCTGGACGTGGACGGTCCCGCCGTGCGGTGAGGCTGGGCGACGCCCCCGCCTCCCGCTAGGTTCGCCTCCGTCGCAGGGGAGCGCCACGGGATGATCCTTCCGCCACGCACCGAGGCCCTGAAGGCCGTGCTCGAGGCCATGCCCGGGGCGGTAGGCGAGCCGATGACGGCGGCGCGGGGGTCCACGCCGCTGGTGATCCTGTTCAAGGTGATGGGGAAGATGTTCGCCATCCTGAATGTCCGCGGCGCGGAGAATGTGATCCTGAAATGCGATCCGCACCTGGCCGAGGTGTTGCGCGAGCAGTACGCGGGAGTCGGGCATCGGTCGCACCTGGACCGCCGGTTCTGGATCGCCGTGGATCTCGATGCCGATGTGCCGGCCAAGGAGATCGAACGGCTGGCGGCGGGGTCGTACGCGCTGGTTCGCGCGGGGCTGACGAAGAAACAGCGCGCCGAGCTGGAGGCGTTGCCGAACTAGGGCCACGGCCTTGCGGGTGGCCATTGCCAGCGGCGCGATCTTCCCCCATCTGCGCTGCTTCGGAGGCGCCGGTTCGGCGCCGTGGGTCAGGGAGGACACACGATGTTTTCGCATATCATGGTCGGGACCAACGACTTGGATCGCGCCAAGGCGTTCTACGACAAGGTGCTGGGCGCGTTGGGCGTGGCGCCGGCGATGGTGGACGGCCACCGGATCTTCTACCGCACGCCCACCGGCGTGTTCTCGGTGTCGAAGCCGATCAACGGCGAGCCGGCGACGGCGCCCAACGGCGGCACCATCGGCTTTGCCTGCGCGAACTCGGAGCAGGCGGATGCGTGGCATGCGGCCGGCGTGGCGGCGGGCGGCACGACCTGCGAGGATCCTCCGGGCGTGCGCGAAGGCGGCATGGGCAAGATGTACCTGGCCTACCTGCGCGATCCGGACGGCAACAAGCTGTGCGCGCTGCACCGGATGTGAAGTGATCCCCGCGCCCGGGCGGACTACATCCGCTCGGGCGTAGCGATGCCTAGCAGGTCGAGGGCGGTCTCGAGCTGGCGCAGCGCCGTGGCGGCCATGGTGAGGCGGCTGGCGCGGGTTTCCGGGGCCGCCGTCATGATCGGGCAGGCGGCGTAGAAGCGCGAGAAGGCCTGGCTCAGGCGATAGGCGTGTTCGGCCAGCGCGTTGGGGGCCTTCTTGTCGTAGGCCTCGGTCAGGGCGGCGTCGAAGGCGTCCAGGGTGAGGACAAGGTCGCGTTCGGCCGGCTCGGCGACGGTGACGAGGCCGGCCTCGGCGCCCTCCGCGGCGGCGCGGCGCAGCAGGCTCTTCACCCGCACGGCCTGGTACAGCAGGTAGGGGCCGGTCTTGCCCTCGAAGCTGGTGAAACGGTCGAGGTCGAAGACGTAGGACGTGCCGCGGAAGTTCTGCAGGTCGGCGAACTTCAGGGCCGCGACGGCGACCTTGCCGGCGATGTCCTCGAACGCGTCGGCCGGCAGGTTCTCGCCCAGGCCAGCCTCGTGGAGGCGCTCGCGGGCCTTGTTGCGGGCCATCTCGATGAGATCGTTCAATTTCAAAACACCGCCCTCGCGGGTCTTGAAGGGCTTGCCGTCGGCGCCGTTCATAGTGCCGAAGCCGATGTGCTCCAACTGGCCCTCGGTCGCATAGCCGGCGAGGCAGGCGGCGCGGAACACAATCTCGAAGTGGTCGGCCTGGCGCTGATCGACGCAGTAGATGACATGGTGCGGATCGAAGACCCGCTTGCGGTCCAGGATGGTGGCGAGGTCGGTCGTGCCGTACATGGCCGACCCCTCGGAGGACACCACCAGCAGGGGATCGGGATAGGGCGCGGCGATGACCGTCCCGTCCGCCAGCTTCTTCGGCCGGGTCTCGCCGTTGCGGTCGACGCGGATGATCCGGGCGCCCTGATCGTCGACCAACAGGCCCTTGGCCTCCAGTTCGGCCACCATCGGCGCGATCAGCGCGTCGGCGTCGCTCTCGCCCTTCCACCAGTCGAAATCGACGCCCAGGGCGTGGAAGTCGCGGGCCAGCGCCACCTGGGTCACATCGCGGAAATGGCGCCACAGGACGTAGCAGCCGGGCCGGTGGTTCTGCAGGTCGGCGGTGAGCTTGCGGGCGCGGTCGCGGTAGGCGGGATCCTGCTTCCCCCTGGCCGCGGCCTGCGGGTAGAGCCGGTCCAGGTCGGCCAGGGCGACCCTGTGGAAGGCCTCGGGGATCGCCGCGGCCTCGTCGTCCAGGCTCTCGACCAGGGCGGCGATATCGGGGTGCTCGTCCATGACGGCGCCGATCAGCAGGCCCATCTGGTAGCCCCAGTCGCCGAAGTGGGCGTCGCCGACCACCTCGTCGCCGCGGAAGCGGTAGATGCGCTTGATGCTCTCGCCGATGATCGAGGCGCGCAGGTGGCCCACGTGCATCGGCTTGGCGACGTTGGGGCCGCCGTAGTCGACGATCACGCGGCGGGGGCTGACGACAGGGTCGGCCCCGGCGCGCGGGTCGGCGGCGATGGCGTTGGCGCGGTCGCTCAGCGTGGCGTCGGCGACCTTCAGGTTGATGAAGCCCGGGCCCGCGATCTCCACGCTGGCCAGGCGCGGATCGCCGGCCAGCGTCTCGGCCACGGCGGCGGCGATCTCGCGCGGGTTCTTGCCCAGCCGCTTGGCCGCGGCGAGCGCGCCATTGGACTGGAAGTCGGCGAGATCGGGCCGGTCGGAGGGCGTCACCCGGCCCAGTTCGGGAGGCGCGCCAAGGGCGGCAAAGGCGGCCTGCACCGCCTCGCCCAGCGCCCGCTTCAGATCGCTCATGGGTTCGGCGTGTTGCTCGCGGCCTGTCCGACGTTCAGGCGGAACCGCTTGCCGTCGCGGTTGAAGGCGGCCATCTGCGGGGTGACGTCAAAGCCCACCAGCACCTCGAAGTTGGAGCCGGACGTGGCGATGCTGGCGCGCGGGATGACGATCTGGCCGATGTTCTCGGTGATGTAGACCCGGTCCTGGCCCTCCGGGAACTTCACGGTCAGGTCGAACTCCTGCTTGGCGAGGATGGCCTTGTTCCGGTCGGTCACCGCGATCCAGTAGTGGTAGGTCTTCTCACGGCCGGTGGCCTGCGGGCCCTTTCCCAGCTCGAAGAGGACCTGCAGGGTCACCTCGATCGGCTTGTCGTCCTTGTACTGGCAACCGGCGGAAATGCCCTGGATCTCGCCGGACCAGCCGACGTTCGCAGAGGCCTCGCGGTTGTCCTTGAACTCCACATAGCGGGCGGCGTCGTAGAGGCTCTTCACGAACGGGCAGGGGCCGGCGTTGCGCAGGGCCTGCAGCGGGGCTTGGTTGTCGCCCCACTCCTCCGAGCGCTTCTTCTTCTTGGAGGCCTCTTCCTGCTGCTTGCGGGCGTCGGCGTCGGGATCGCGGCGGCCCTGGGCGTAGGCGGTGGCCGATGGCACGGCGAAGGCCGCGATCAGGGCGGCGATGAGGAGTTGATGGCGGCGCATGCTAGGCGTCCCGAAAGGAAGGGCCGCGAGGACGTCGCGGAGTCAGGCCCTAAGTACAGCCTGAGGAGTGTGGCGGCAACGCGGCCCTGGGACATGCGCCACTTGGCGCAGGTCCGTCGCCTGCAAAGTCTGCCGAACATGCTGCCCGCTGGCGGTGACGGCCGCGCGGCACTAGGTTCCGCCGCATGAGTAGCCGCCCGCCCCTCACCGTCATGCTCGCCAGCCCGCGAGGTTTCTGCGCCGGGGTGGACCGGGCGATCCAGATCGTCGAGCGGGCGATCGAGAAGTATGGCGCGCCGGTCTATGTGCGCCACGAGATCGTCCACAACCGCCATGTGGTGGACCGGCTGAAGGCCCTGGGCGCGGTGTTCGTCGAGGAACTGGAGGACTGTCCGGTGGACCGGCCGGTGGTGTTCTCGGCCCACGGCGTACCCAAGGCGGTGCCGGCCGAGGCCAGGGCGCGCAAGATGCTCTACCTCGACGCCACCTGCCCGCTGGTCTCGAAGGTGCATGTGGAGGCCCAGCGCCACTACGACGCCAAGCGCGAGATCGTCTTGATCGGCCACGCCGGCCACCCGGAGGTGGTGGGGACGATGGGCCAGCTGCCGGACGGCGCGGTGGCGCTCATCGAGACGGTGGCCGATGCCCAGGCCTTCACGCCGCGCGATCCGGCCAATGTGGCGTTCGTGACCCAGACTACGCTGTCGGTGGATGACACAGCCGATATCGTCGCCGCGCTCCGGGCCCGGTTCCCGGACATCGCCGCGCCGCACAAGGAAGACATCTGCTACGCCACCACCAACCGCCAGGACGCGGTGAAGGTGATCGCGTCGGGGACCGAGGTGCTGCTGGTGCTGGGCAGCGCCAATTCGTCCAACTCGGTGCGGCTGGCGGAGGTCGGGCGGAGGTCGGGCGCGCGGGCCTATCTGATCGACGACGCAGATGGGCTGGATTTCGCCTGGCTGGAGGGTGTGCGGCGGGTGGGCGTGACCGCCGGCGCCTCGGCGCCCGAGGTGCTGGTCGAGGGCGTGTTGGCGAAGCTGCGCGAGCGGTTCGAAGTGTCGGTGGACGAGGTGGACGCGGCGCGCGAGACAGTGACGTTCAAGTTGCCGCGGGTGCTGGCTTAGGCCAGCGGCTCCGACCGCATTCGGATCCACGCCGCCAAGGGCGCGATACCGCGCTCGCCCGCGGCGACGGCCAGAACGGTTCGGGCCGCATCCGCCTGAGCGGCGATCAGGCGGCGACCGTTCAGGCGGAGGAAGAGGCCCGCCGCGAGAAAGGCCGCACGCTTGTTGCCGTCAGTGAACGGATGATTGCTGGCCACCGCGACGAGGTAGATCGCGGCGAGGACGCAGATATCAGCCTCACCTTCGTATCGCAGATGATTCGCGGGGCGTTCGAGCGCCGAGTCGAGCAAGCCCTCGTTGTGCATGCCCGCTGCACCGCCATGTAGTGCGATGCTCCGGTCATGTAGAACCAGCACCGCCTCTTTGCTGATCCAGCGCGGCTCGTCTGTCACTTCGCGAGGGCGCGGAAGGTGTCGCGATACTCATCCATGAAGGCTTCGCCGAGGGCGATCTCCTCTGCAACGCCAGGATTGTAGGCCGAGAGCCGCATTTCCCCGCCCGGCGCGTCGGTCAGATAGACGACATCGCCCTTTTCCACCCCGAGCTTGGCCAGGGTTTCCTTCGGCAGCACAACGCCCACGGAGTTGCCAATCTGGGTGAGCTTAAGTGTGATCATCTGTGGCCTCCAGCCGGAATTATAACGAACGTTATAACGCTTGTCGACCAGCCCTCAAATCCGCCCAAGGCTCCGGTTGTACCGCCGCAGGTAGGCCCGGCCCCGGGCGTGCGGATCGTCGGTCCAGGGCTTGCGGGCGACAGGGTGGAACGCGCCGTCGCCGTTGGAGTCCAGCCGCAGCGTGTCGCCGACCGCGAGATGGAGGGCGGCCAGGGTCTCTGGGGTGAGGACGGCGGCGGCCTGACCGCCGATCATTTCGACCTTCAGGGCAATCATGGGTTCCTCCGGGAGCGGCCCTCCTCCTTAGCACATGTGCGGCCCAGGGTTGACCCGCTCGGCGACGTGCCGCAGGGGACCGGCATGGCGGTCTATACGGACATCACCGACGACGAACTGGCGACGCTGCTGGCGGATTTCGACCTCGGCGCGGCGACCTCGTTCAAGGGGATCGCCGAGGGCGTGGAGAACTCCAACTTCCTGCTCGAGACCGAGACCGGGCGCTATTTCCTGACCGTCTATGAGAAGCGGGTGCGGGAGGCGGACCTGCCGTTCTTCCTGGGGCTGATGCAGTGGCTGGAGCAGCACGGCTTTCCGAGCGCGCGGCCGATCCCGGACCGCAACGGTGAGATCCTGAAGCGGATGCGTGGCAAGCCCTGCGCGCTGGTGAGCTTCCTGACCGGACTATCGGTGCGCAGGCCGAGCGTGGCGCACTGCCGGGAGGCCGGGGTGAGCCTGGCGGCGTTGCACCTGGCGGCCGCGGGGTTTCCGCTGGGCCGGGAGAACGATCTGGGCCAGACGGCCTGGGCGCCGATGTTCGCCAGCCTGAAGAGCGCCGCGGACGGGTTGAAGCCGGGGTTGGCGGCGACGATCGACGCGGACCTCGCCGATCTGGCGGCGCGCTGGCCCACCGGCCTGCCCAGCGGCGTGGTGCACGCGGACTATTTCCCGGACAATGTGTTCTTCCAGGCGGGCAAGTTCTCGGCGGCCTTCGACTTCTATTTCGCCTGCGTGGACGCGCTGGCCTATGACGTGGCGGTGGCGCTGAACGCCTGGTGCTTCGAGCCGGACGGCAGCTTCAACATCACCTCGGCCCGGGCGCTGGTGGCCGGCTATGAGAGCCAGCGTCCGCTGAGCCAGGCCGAGCGGGCGGCGCTGCCGGTGCTGGCGCACGGGGCGGCGATGCGGTTCTTTCTGACCCGGCTGCACGACTGGGGCGCGACCCCGGCCGGGGCGCTGGTGCGGCCCAAGGACCCGCTGGAGTACGAACGCAAGCTGGCGGTGCATCGGTCCTCGCCGGACCTGGTGCTGTTCGGAGCCGCAGGGTGACCCCGCAAGTGGTCGTCTACACAGACGGCGCCTGTTCCGGGAATCCCGGGCCAGGCGGCTGGGGCGCGGTGATGCTGAGCGGCGAGAACCGCAAGGAAATCTGCGGCGGCGACCCCGACACCACCAACAATCGCATGGAGCTGATGGGTGCGATCCAGGCGCTGGAGGCGCTGAAGAAGCCCTGCAAGGTCGAGCTGCACACCGACAGCACCTATGTGATGAAGGGTATCTCGGAGTGGATCCATTCCTGGAAGCGCCGCGGCTGGCGGACCGCCGACAACAAGCCGGTGAAGAACGATGATCTGTGGCGGCGCCTTGACGAAGCCCGGTCGCATCACGACGTGACATGGCGCTGGGTGAAGGGTCACGCCGGCCACGAGCTGAACGAGCGGGCCGATGAACTGGCTGGCCAGGGCTTGGCGGAGATGCGCGCGGCCCGGGCGGGATGATCGTTCAATCCTGAAAGGTCTTGTTCAGGATTGCTGCGGGACACTCGCATTCACCGTCTGATTCGGAGGCTGTGTGTGATGGTGGGGGCTGCATGGGCGCTTTGAGCGAGGACCATCCCGAGGTCCAGGTGTTCGACGAGATCGCGCTGATCGAGCATGGGGTGCGGACAGCGATCAGCCGGGCGCTGCCGGTGGGGCTGACCTATCCGCAGTACGAGGTGCTGAACTTGATCGCGCGGCGCGGCGAGGACATCACGCCAGCCTATATCGCGAACGCGCTGAAGATGACCCCCGGCGCGATCACCAACACCTTGCAACGGCTGGAGGCCACGAAGCTGATCGTGGTCGAGCCGTGCGCGGTGGACCGCCGGCGCAAGCGCGTGCGGCTGACGGCGGAAGGGCGCGAGGCCTATTCGCGTTCCATGGCGGCGATCCGGCCCAAGGTGGAGAAGCTGCGCGACGGCTTCACCCAGAAGGAATTCCGCGAGGTGCTGCCGTTCCTGCGGGCGTTGCGGGTGTGGATGACCGAGCAAGTCTGAGCGCGCGTCAGAGGCCGGCGACTTTCGCCAGGTTGGTTCGGGGGATGGCGTTGGCGAAGGGGCCGGTCATCTTGGCTTTTTCGCTGGCGAGGTCGGACCAGGCGGTGGCGAAGGCCAGCGGATTGGCGCCCTTGGCATCGCCGACGGCGAGGGTCCAGGCGCGGCCGGCCAGGAGCTTGGCCAGGGTGGCGCGGATGTCCACGTCCTCGGCGGGCGGTTCGGCGGGCGGCTTCAGCAGGGTGTGCAGCACCAGGGCGTCGGGGCGTGCGGCCACGACGGCGAGCGTGTCTCCGACTGGCAGGTCTTTGAGCGCCGCCGCGAAACCGGCCAGGGCCATGCGGGCGCGCCGGGTGCGGCGCTCGCCCCCGGCCCAGCCGGTGACCTCGCCGCCGGTGCGCACGAACGCCCAGCCGCCGTTGCGATAGGTGGCGTCGTGCGACGCCGCGATCCAGAGTTTCAAGCCTAGTCCTTCTGCTCGGCGTAGAGCTTCACGAGGCGGTAGCTGAACTCGCGGGCGTCAAAGAGAGCCTTCACGCCGATCCGCTCGTTGAGGCCGTGGATGTGCCCTTGGTCGGGCTCATAGGCGATGCCGGAAACCCCGTAGGTGGGAATGCCGCCCGCGATCAGCGCCTTGCCGTCCGTGGCGGCAGCCAGCAGGAAGGGAACCACCGGCACGCCGGGCCACATGGCCTGCGAGACCTGGCGGATCGGACCCATGACCTGGGGCGTCAGCGGAGGCCCCCCATCGACGCCCTGGCGACCGCCCGGCTCCGAGACCGAGACGGCCGGATTGTCGATGACCTTGATCAGCGCCTCGCGCACCTGCTGGCCGGAGACCCCAGGGAAGATGCGGCAGTTGATCGTGGCCGAGGCCCGTTGCGGCAGCGCGTTCTGGGCGTGACCGGCCTGCAGCATGGTGGCGACGCAGGTCGTGCCGAGCACGGCGTTGTTGCTAGGGTCCTTGCGCAGCATGGCCGCAGCCTGGGCGTCGGCCGGGTTAGCGGCGATGGCGGCCATGGCGACCCCGGTTTCTCCACCCACGATCTTGGCCATTTCGCTGAAGTAGGTGCGGGTGGTGTCGTTGACCATGACCGGGAAGTCGTAGGCCGCGATCCGATCGACGGCGCGCGTGATGTGATAGATCGCGTTGTCGGGAACCGGCCGCGACGAGTGGCCGCCCGGGTTGGTCGCTTCGAGCCGGAAGGTCTGGGTAGACTTCTCGCCCGCCAGGACGGTGTGGGCGACCGGTTTGCCCCTGTCGTCCAGATTGACGCCCGCACCTTCATTGAGCGCGAAGGCCGCGTCGATCAGCTCGCGGCGGTTGGCGACCAGCCAGGACGCGCCATTGACCTGGCCACCGCCTTCCTCACCGCAGGTGAGCGCCAGCTTGACGGAGCGGCGGCCCTTGAAACCTTCCCGGCGGAAGCGGATCAACAGGTCGGTGAAGATGGCGGCTTGCGCCTTGTCATCCGAGACGCCGCGTCCGTAGAAGTGGTCGCCCTCTTCGATGAGGGTGAAGGGGTCGCGCTGCCAATCCTCACGCTTGGCCTCGACCACATCGATGTGGGCCAGCAGCAGGATCGCTTTCGCCTTCGGATCCTTGCCTGGGTAGACAGCGACCAGGCCGCCGTCCTTGGGTTTGTCCGGGGGCGTGAACAGGGTGAGGTCGCTGTCGGGGAAGCCAGCAGCCTTCAGGCGCGCGGCCATCCGCTGGGCGGCAAGGGTGCAGTCGCCGGCGGAGAAGGTGGTGTTGGTCTCCACCAGTTCCTTGTAGAGGGCGCGGAAGGCGGGTTCGCCATTGTCGGCCACCTTGGCGGGCGTCGCGGCGTGCGCCGCGCCCGCGATGAGGACGGACGCGACGAGCGCGCCTGCGAACCTGAACATTGAGTGCCTCCCGAACTTTGGGGTGAGCATTTCACCGCCCGGCCGCCGGGACAAGATTTGACGCTACCCCGCCGCCACCGCCGCCATCAGCTCCTGCGAAAGCTGGCCGCTCATCCCTTCGGTGGAGGTGTTGGTCATCAGGACGAAACTCAACTCCCGCTCGGGATCGACGAACCAGTTGTGGCCGTAGACGCCGCCCCACATCCAGGCGCCGTTGGGCAGGGGCGAGGCCGCGATCGTCGCGTCGGTAATCACAGCGCCGCCGAACCCGAAACCGACGCCGGGGCCGCTGGTGACGATCAGGTGGCCGCCGGTCTGGTTGGTCATCATGGCGCTCGCGGTGGCCTGCCTGAGGATCGGTGCGCCGCCGGTGCGGATGGCTTCAAGGAAGACCATGAAGTCTGTCGCCGAGCAGGCCATCCCCGCGCCGCCTGAGGGGAAGGAGCCGGGGGTGAGGATACGGTCCGGCGCGAACTTGATGCCCGACAATTCCGCAAAGGGGACGGTGTGGGTCTCGCCCATCTTCTTCGGCGGTGGGCCGTCGGCATAGGCGGTGGCGAGGCGGGTGCGGTCGGAGACGCTGAAGCCGGTGTCGGCAAGGCCCAGCTTGTCGGCGACCCGCTCGGCCACGACATCCCCCAGGGTCTTCCCCGTGGCGGCCTCGATCGCCGCGCCGAGCACGTCCATGCCCACCGAGTAGAGCCAAGCCGCACCGGGCGGGAAGAACAACCCCGCCTGTGTCACCCGCCGCAGTTGCTCGGGAAAGCCCAGGCCCGGCTGGTCCATGCCATCGGAGACGCCGAGCTTCAGGTAGGGTCCGTCGTCGGGCTGCATGAAGCCGTAAGAGAGGCCCGCGGTGTGGGTGAGCAACTGGCGCAGGGTGAGGGTTGGAACCTGGCCGTCGAGCTTCGGCTGGAAGTCGGGCAGCCAGCGGATCACCGGGTCGTCCAGCCCCATGACCTCGGCTTCGACGAGGCTGAGGAAGGCGGCGGTGACGATCGGCTTGGTCAGCGACGAGGCGCGGAAGATGGCGTCGGTGGTCATGGCGCGGCCCGCCTCGACATCGGCGAGACCCGCTGCGCGACCGTAAGCCAGGGCACCGCCCTTGGCGACCAGGACCACGCCGCCGGCGATGCGGCCCTCCGACAGGGCGGCATCGACGATGGGGTCCAGGCGAGAGGCCAATCCAGCGTCCAGCGCCTCCGCGATGTTGGCCATGTCTATGCTCTCCGTGATTTGGACCATCCCTAGACCATTCGTCGCCGAAGTTGGTTCAGGCTCAGCGCGACGAATGGTCTATCTTTAGGCAAGAGTCTTGAGCGATCAGCGGTTCAAGTGAACCGCTGATCGCTCTAGCGGATGGACGCGGCGTCATCCAATCCTGGCTGGCGTCGGCGGTGCAGTTTGAGCTTCCCTTCCCGAACGCGGGATCAAGGAAGGGTTTGCTCTCCCCTGGGTCCGCGCCGGATAATGGCCCTTGGACTGACGGGAGTGCGGGCGTTGCGGGACGGGATCGAAGAACCTGTGTGGGAGAGCCACCGGCCGAAGCTCAACTATCCGTTCGAGCATGCGCCGAAGATCGGCGAAGCGGTAGACGTGGCGCCGGGCGTCAAGTGGCTGCGGATGCCGCTGGGCGGGGCGCTGGCCTGGATCAACGTCTGGGCGATCCGCGAGCGGGACGGCTGGGCGATCGTCGACACCGGCATCGGCGGCTCGGAAACGCGCAACGCCTGGCGCGCGGCCCTGGCCGGGCCGCTGGAGGGCCTGCCGGTGACGCGGGTGTTCGTCACCCACATGCACCCCGACCACATCGGCATGTCCGGCTATCTGACGCGGAAGTTCGATGCGCGGCTTTGGATCACGCGCCTGGAGTTCATGACCTGCCGCTCGCTGGCGGCGGACACTGGCCGCGAGGCGCCGGAGGATGCGATGACCTTCTTTCGCGCCACCGGTTGGGACGAGGACGCCCTGGAGAACTACAAGGCCCGGTTCGGCGGCTTCGGCCGCGGCCTGTTCGCGCTGCCGGACAGCTATCACCGCCTGAACGACGGCGACGAGATCACGATCGGCGACCACATGTGGCGCATCGTGGTCGGCTCCGGCCACAGCCCCGAGCACGCCTGCCTCTACTGCCCCGACCTCAAGCTGATGATCTCCGGCGACCAGGTGCTGCCGAAGATCTCGTCCAACGTGTCGGTATTCCCGACCGAGCCGGACGGCGACCCGCTGACCGACTGGGTGACGTCGCTGGCGGAGATCAAGGATCGCATCCCTGACGACGTGCTGGTGCTGCCGGCGCACAACGACCCGTTTCACGGCCTGCACGCCCGCATCGACCACCTGATCGGCGGCCACGAGCGGGGACTGGACCGGCTGCGGGCTCTGCTGGCCGAGCGCAAGCGGGTGGTGGACGTGTTCTCGGTGCTGTTCCGCCGCAAGATCGACCAGAACGTGCTGGGGCTGGCGACCGGCGAGAGCCTGGCCCACCTCAACTGCCTGATCGCTCGCGGCCTGGCCGTGCGAGAGCGAGACGCCTTGGGCGTCGACTGGTATCGGGCGACGGCCTAAGCGTACGCGGTAAGCTGGAACTCCCTCATGAAGGCGCCCCACATGGCCGACCGCATCACCTCGCCCTTCGGCGCGACCTCAGCGGCCAAGGACGTGGCCGCCGGCCACGACCTCTCCGGCCAGACAGCGATCGTTACGGGCGCCGCGTCGGGGATCGGCGTCGAGACGGCGCGCGCCCTGGCCGAGGCCGGCGCCGACGTGCTGATCGGCGTGCGCAATATGGAGGCGGGTCAGGCGGTCGCCGACGACATCAACCGGGCGGGCAAGGGCAAGGTCAGCGTCGGAAAGCTGGACCTGTCGGACCTGCCGGCGGTGGCGGCGTTCGCCACGGCCTGGGGTGAGAAACCGCTCAACCTGCTGATCAACAACGCCGGCATCATGGCCTGTCCGCTGGACTACACGGCCCAGGATCTGGAGATGCAGATCGGGACCAACCACTTCGGCCACTTCCTGCTGGGCGCGCTGCTGATGCGGGCGTTGATGAACGGGGCCGAGGACGGGCAGGCGAGCCGGCTGGTTTCGCTCAGCTCCATCGGTCACCGGCGCGGCGCCGTGGTGTTCGACGACATCCACTATCGTAATCGCCCCTACGACAAGTGGGAGTCCTACGGCCAGGCCAAGACCGCCAATTCGCTGTTCGCGGTGGGCTTCAATGCGCGGTTCGCGGACCTGGGCGTCAATGCCAACGCCGTCATGCCCGGCGGCATCATGACCCCGCTGCAGCGGTATTTGCCTCGGGAAGAGATGATTGCATTTGGCTGGATGGACGAAGCCGGCAACGTCAACGCCCGCTTCAAGACCACGGCGCAGGGCGCGGCCACCAGCGTCTGGGCGGCGATCGGGCCGGAGCTGGAGGGCGTGGGCGGGCTCTACCTCGAGCACTGCAACCAGGCGGTCGCCTGGACCGAGGCCGTGCCGTTCGAGGGGGTGCTGCCGCATGCGCTGGACCCCGAAGCGGCCGACCGCCTGTGGGCGGTCTCCGAGGAGACCACAGGCGTGCGCCTGTGAGCGTCAACATCCGGGTGGCGACCGTCGCCGACGCGCCGCTGATCCTGCAGTTCATCCGCGAACTGGCGGAGTACGAGCGGCTGCTGCACGAGGCGGAGGCCACCGAGGCCGACATCCGGCGCGACCTGTTCGGGGAGAACCCCCGCGCGTTCTGCGACATCGCCGAGCACAACGGCCAGGCGGTGGGCTTCGCGCTGTGGTTCTACAACTACTCTACCTTCGTGGGCCGGGCGGGAATCTACCTGGAGGACCTGTTCGTGCGGCCGGAGGCGCGCGGCGTTGGGGCCGGCAAGTCGCTGTTGCGCCGGCTGGCGCAGCGCTGCGTGGAGGCGGACCTGGGGCGGCTGGAGTGGGCGGTGCTGAACTGGAACCAGCCCTCGATCGAGTTCTACGACAGCCTCGGCGCCTCGGTGAAGACCGACTGGACGGTGCGCCGGCTGGACGGAGCGGCGTTGACCGATCTGGCAGGGTCGTGAGCGCCCCGCCCAAGACCGTGCTCGAGGTCGCCCACGCGGAAGCCGAGGCGATCCGCGAGGCGGTGCGCAAAGCCGATGTCACGACCCTGGCTGGGGATCGCGCCCGCGCGGAGTTGCGGCACGTGCCGGGCTTGGTCGCCCTGCTCTCCGATGTCAGGGTCTCGGGACCCATCTACGACCTGCCGCGACCGATCAACGAGGCCGGCATCACCCGCTGGGTGATCGAGAACCAGGCCCAGGCGCTCGCGGGCGAGGCGCTGCTTATCGTCAGCCTCGACGAGGCCGGCGATGTGGCTGGCTATTCCAGGATCGCCGTCTGGCCTGATCGGTCGGCCGCCGAACTGGCAGGAGCCGTGCGCGCCGATCGTCAGAACAGCGGTCGTGGCGGCGCCGGCATGGCCCATGTGTTTGGCTGGATCTTCGAGACCCTGGGCGTGCGGATGATGTGCCTGACGGCGGCGCTGGACAATCTGAGAGTCCAGAAGGGCATCGACGCCGCCGGTTTCGTCCGCATGGGCGAGCGCGATGCGGTGCGGCCGGACGGGACGATCCGGCGGTCGGTGTATTGGGAGATGGCGCGCGACGACTGGCGGCTGCGGCATCGGCTGTAGGCGGAGCGCGTCAGACCCGCAGGTCGACGAAGTTGCCGGTGGTGTGGATCTGGGCCTGGTGGGCGCGGGCGGTGGTTTCGGCGTTGATGGAAATCTCGGCCTCCATGCGGGCCAGGGGCGGCAGTCGCAGCAGCTCGACACGGTCCACGCCGCGCTCGGCCATCACCTGGGCGCGAACCTCCGCGGGGGTCTCGACCAGCTTGTTGGGCGGTTCGGTCGCGCGATCGGCCCCGGCGCGCATGCGGTCGGCGGCGGCGCGGGCGGCCTGGGCGCTCTCGCGCGCCCGCTGGGCCACGGCGGAGGCCGTCTCCCGGGGCGTTGCGCCAGATTGGGTCAGACCCGTGCTCATGCGTCGGAGGGAACGCAATCGGGGCGCCAGTCATGAAAACGGCGGCGACCCCGGGGGCCGCGGCCGTTCAAATGCCATCGGCTTCTGGAGCGCTTACGCTGGCGCCTTGGCCGGTTGGGCGCCGGGCAGGGTGGCGCGGTTCAGGTCGAAGAACTTCGGCGCCATCTTCGGCACGGCCTCGTCGAGGATCGACTGGACCGTCCAGCCCTCTTCCTTGGTCACGGTCTCGATCGGCCGGGGCTGGGAGTAGAGGATGATGTTCTCCCCCGAGGCGCCGAAAATCTGCCCCGAGACGTTCGACGCGGCCGGGGTGACCATCGCCACGGAGAAGCGGGCCGGCTGGTCGGCGCGGACCTTCTCGGCCATCACTGCGCGGCGGGCCGCGGCGGCTTCGTCCTTGATCGGCACTGACTGGGTCATGCGGGTCCAGGCGACCGGGGCCAGGCAGTTGGATCGCACATTGTTGCGCGCGCCTTCCATGGCGATGATCCGGCTCAAGCCGGCGATGCCCATCTTGGCCGCGCCGTAGTTGGCCTGACCGACGTTGCCGAACAGGCCCGATGTGGAGGTGAAGAACATGTAGGCGCCGTCGTTCTGCTCGCGGAACAGCTCGATGGTGGCGCGGGCGACGTTGAAGCTGCCGCGCATGTGGACGTCGATGACGCGGTCCCAGTCCACCTCGGACATCTTGTGGAACATCACGTCACGGAGAATGCCCGCCGGGTTGATCACGGCATGCAGGCCGCCGAAGGTGTCGCGCGCCTGCTCAACCATGCCCTCGACCGACTTCAGGCTGGTGACGCTCTCGGAGTTGGAAACCGCCTCGCCGCCGGCGGCGCGGATTTCTTGGGCGACCTTCTCGGCCGCGCTGTCGGAACCCTCGTCCTCGCCCTTCAGGCCGCCGCCCAGATCGTTGACCACGACCTTGGCGCCCTCTTGCGCCGCGATGAGGGCGCAGTCGCGCCCGATGCCGTTGCCGCCGCCCGTGACGAGGACAACCTTGCCTTCCAATGCGCCCATGACTGTAATCTCCCTGATGAATGGGAGAACCCTTATTCGAGGCGGTCGGCCCGGCGCAAGTCGGGGAACAGCTTCGCCCATAGCCCGGTGACCAGCACGGCGCCGATGCCGCCGAATACCACCGCCCGGACAGGCCCCAGAATCCGCGCCACCACGCCGCTCTCGAACTCTCCCAGCTCGTTGGACGCGCCGATGAAGACAGAGCTCACGGCGGCCACGCGACCGCGCATGTGGTCGGGGGTGACCAGCTGCACGAGGGTCTGGCGAACGTAGACGCTCAGCATGTCGGCGCCCCCCAGGACCGCCAGCGCCGCGACGGACAGCCACAGCGACTTGGACAGGCCGAAGACCACGGTCGCCATCCCGAACACCGCCACGCCCAGGAACATGATGATTCCGGCGTGGTTGCGGACCGGCCGCGCGGCCAGCGTCAGCGCCACGAGGGTCGCCCCGATCGCGGGGCCGGAGCGCAGGATGCCGAACGCCGCGGCGCGGGTGTACTCGAAGTCGAAGAGGCCCAGGAGGCGGTAGTGGCCCTCGTGGATCACCAGCACGTCGCGGGCGAACACCGGCAGCAGCGCCGTGGCGCCGCCCAGCAGCACGGCGGCCAGGTCCAAAGAGATGGCGCCGAAAACGATCTTCTGGCGCCAGACATAGAACAGGCCCTCCTTCATCAGCTGCCAGCGCGAGCCGGGATTGAGGATCGGCTTCGCGTTGCCGCGGATCAGGAACACCAGCACGCCGGCCACGCCGTAGAGCCCGAAGGTGGTGAAGTAGGCGGTCTGGGCGGAGTGGGCGACCAGCAGGCCGCCGGCGGCGGGGCCCATGATCGATGCGGTCTGCCAGGCCAGCGAGTTCCAGGCGATGGCCCGGGGCAAAAGCTTGCGCGGCACCAGCATGGGCCCCAGCGCGGTGTTGGCTGGGGCGAAGAAGGCGCGGCTGGCGCCGAACAGGGCGGCGATGGCCATCAGCAGGGCCGGCGAGGTCCAACCCTGGACGGTGGCGACGGCCAGGGTGAAGACGCTGATGATCTCGCCGGTCAGGCAGAGCAGCATCAGCTTCTTGCGGTCATAACGGTCGGCGGCCTCGCCGGCCGGCAGGGTAAGCAGCAGCACCGGCACGAAGGCCGCCAGCCCGAGCATGGAGACCAGCAGTGCGCTCTCGTTCACCGAGTGGCCCTCGCGGGCCAGGGCATACATCTGCCAGCCCATGGCCACGCTCTGGATCTGGCTGGCGAAGCTGCCGAACCATCGGGTCCCCCAGAACAGCAGGTAGTCGCGCTCCTTCAGCAGGGCGCGTGCGGAAGGAACGGGCTCATCGGGCGGGGAAGCATCGGTCATGGATGGCGCAACTTGGCCGCCGCCGCGTCCCTCGGCAATGCCGGGCGCGAAATAGAGTCGCGGGCGGCGCCCACCGCGATCGGCAAGGGTGATTCAGAATAGATCGTCCCGAAAAAACATACCGGAAATTGTTTTAGGCATAGATCTTGGCAATATTTGGAATTGTTGCACTAAAATTGCGACTAGTTTGCCCATCTAACACGAAAGATGATGGTTAATTGCCAATTATGTACAAAACATCACCATGACTTAAGAGCAAGAGACCTTCTTCCGCGGCACGAAATTCGAGACATAACGTCGTCGAGAGCCTGGAGAATCCACGTATGAAGTTCGTCGTCCTTGCCGGCGCTGCTGCCGCCCTGACCGCCTTCGCCGCCGTCCCGGCCGCCGCCTCAGACGTGCGGGTCTCCCGTGAGCCGATCCCGACGGTCCGCATTGCGATCGCCGGCAAGACCGACGCCCAGGTGAATTCCGAGATCAAGGCCGCCGCCGCGACGGTCTGCGGCGTCGCCGCCGGCGACTGCGTCGATGCCACGCTGCGGAGCGCCGCCAGCCAGTATGCCGCGATCAAGCGCGCCGCTCAGCGCGACGCCAACCCGGCCAAGCTCGATGTGGCCCGTGAGGACCACGCGACGATCCGCGTGAAGGTCGCCGGCCGCGCTGTTGAGCAGATCAACGGCGACATCAGTCTCGCCGCCAAGACTGTCTGCAAGGCCGTCGGCGCCGGTGATTTCGGCGGCTGCGTGGCCTCGGCCACCCGTTCGGCCAGGTCGCAGCTGCGTGAGATCACCCAGGCGCAGCAGGTCGCTTCGCGCTGATCCTGACCGACTGATCTTGATAGGGCGGCCCGCTGGCGACGGCGGGCCGCCTTGGGTTTCGCGGCGTGCCGGCGCGGGTTCAGACCCAGGCCAGGGCATTGACGTCCGCCAGCTCACCCCTTAACTGGCCGCCCTCGACCATGGCCCGGAGGGCCCTTCCGATGCGACGACATCTGCTGGCCTGAGCGCCATCTGAACCCGAGCCGCCCGAGAGCGTTTGCGCCGGGCGCCGAAACGTCGTCATCCGCATGCAAGGTCAGCCCATGTCCATCCAGCCCTGCCGGCCCGCGCCGGCGCTCGATTTCGTCAACGAGACCGGCCATCACGCCCAGGCCCTCGAGGCGCTGCTGAACCGCGCGTTCGGGCCCGGCCGCTTCGCCAAGGTCTCCGAACGTGTCCGCGAATTCGCCGACTTCGCGCCCGAGCTGAGCTTCGTGGCGGTCGAGGACGGCAAGGTGCTGGGATGCGTCCGCATGTGGCGCGTCACGATCGGCGACCAGCCAATCGTGTTTCTGGGGCCCCTGGCGGTCGAGGAGAGCGAGCGCAAGCACGGCCTCGGCGCCCTGCTGGTCGAACGCGCCTGCGCGGCGACGCAGGCTGCGGGCGAGGCCGCCGTGATCCTGGTGGGCGACCTGGCGTTCTTCAGCCGCATTGGATTCGGCATCGCGCCGGATGTCGGCATGCCCGGTCCGGTGGACCCCAGGCGGGTGCTGGCGCGGACCTTCCGGGACGTGGCGCTGAGCGGGATGCTGCGCGCGCGATGACGCGCACCGCTTGAGCCGACTCCTCGCGGCCCCTACCTTGGGCGCATGGTGGACACGACAAGCAAGGCGGGCCTCGATGGCGTGATCGCGGCCGCGAAACAGGCCCCGGGGCGTGGCCTGCCGCCGGTCCACCTGTGGAACCCGGCGCACTGCGGCGACATCGACATCGTCATCAAGACCGATGGGCGTTGGCTGCACGAGGGGGCGGTGATCTCGCGTGAGGCGCTGGTGCGGCTGTTCTCGACGGTGCTGCGCAAGGACCCGGACGGCTATTGCCTGGTGACGCCGGTCGAAAAGATGCGGATCACGGTGGAGGACGCGCCGTTCGTGGCCGTGCGCGTGGATCGCGTGGGCGAAGCGTTGACGTTCCTCACCAATGTCGGCGACCAGGTGGAGGCCGGGCCTGACAACGCCATTCGCGTGGAGGTGGCCGCCAACGGCGAGCCGAGGCCCTATCTGCACGTGCGGCGGGGGCTGGAGGCGTTGATCAGCCGGCCGGTGTTCTATGAGCTGGTCGAGATGGCCCAGGAGACGGCGGACGGCGCCACCCTGGGGGTGAGCTCGAACGGCGTGTGGTTCCCCATTGGACCGGCCGCGTGAAGGACCCGGCGTCGCATCACGACCTGCGCGACTGGATCGGCGAGCACCTTGATCCGGTGCACGAGCACGTGGCCGAGGGTGGCCAGAGGGAGGGCCGCCAGCGGGCCGGCGATTTCGACCTGACGCCCGGCGGCTGGACCGGCATGGCGGTGGAGGAGCTGCGGCCGGCGTCGGTGCTGATCGGGCTGATCGAACGCGAGCACGGCCTCACCGTGCTGCTGACCCGGCGCGCCGACACCCTGCGGAGCCACACCGGCCAGGTGGCGTTGCCCGGTGGCCGGCAGGATCCGGGCGAGCGGCCGGTGGATACCGCGCTGCGGGAGGCGCACGAGGAGGTGGGGCTGGAGCCGCGGTTCGTGACGCCGGTGGGCCTGTCGACGCCCTATCATACCGGCAGCGGCTACCTGATCACCCCGGTGGTGGGCTTCATCCGTCCGGGGTTCAACCTGACCGCCAATCCGGGCGAGGTGGCCGACATCTTCGAGACCCCGTTCGGCTGGCTGATGGAGCCGGCCAACTACCAGGAGCACGAGCACCAGCTGCCCACCGGCGAGACACGGCGCTTCTACGCCACCACCCACGACGAGAAATACATCTGGGGCGCCACGGCCGGCATCCTGCGGGCGCTGCACGAGCGGCTCTACGGGGCGACGCTGGCATGAGCGACAGCCTGGGCCTGCGCCCCTGGATGTCCGCGCCGGCGACCGTGGCGGTGTTCGACGCCCTGGAGGCCGAGGGTGGGCCCGACTGCGCGCGGTTCGTCGGCGGCAGTGTGCGCAACGCCCTGGTCGGCCGCCCGATCGACGACCTGGACATCGCCACCACGCTCACCCCGGATCGGGTGACCAAGGCCCTGAAAGCCGCGAAGCTGAAGGCCGTGCCCACCGGCGTCGAGCACGGCACGGTGACGGCGGTGTCGGACCATAAGCCGCACGAGATCACCACCCTGCGCCGCGACGTCTCCACCGACGGCCGGCGCGCGACGGTGGCCTTCACCACCGACTGGACCCTGGACGCGCAGCGGCGCGACCTGACGCTGAACGCGCTCTACGCCAGCCGAGACGGGACCATCTTCGATCCGACCGGCCAGGGCTTGGCGGACGCCAGGGCGGGCCGCATCGCCTTCGTCGGCGAGCCGTTGGAGCGGCTGCACGAGGACTATCTGCGCATCCTGCGGTTCTTCCGCTTCTACGCCCACTTCGGACGGGGGCCGCCGGACGCCGCCGCGGTGGCCGCCTGTGCGGCCCTGAAGGACCACATCGACACCCTGGCGGCCGAGCGGATCTCCAAGGAGCTGCTGAAGCTGCTGGCGGCGGACGATCCCCGCCCGGCTGTGCGGCTGATGGACGAGACCGGCGTGCTGGAGGTGATCCTGAAGGCGCCGACCAACCTCCGCCGCTTTGAGGCGCTGGTGGAAATCGAGGCCGACCAGCTGTTCGAGTGCGAGCCGGTGCTGCGGCTGGCCGCCCTGCTGCCCGACGACCAGATCGCCGCCGGCAGGCTGGCCGGACGCTTGCGGCTGGCCAATGCCGGGCGGGACCGGATCATCGCGGCGCTGGCGCCCACGCCGATGCTGAAGAGCTGGATGAGCCCCCGGGAAATCCGCCGTGAGGTCTATCGCGCCGACGCATTCACCTTCCGCGACCGCGCCAAGCTGGCTTGGGCTGCCGCGCCGCGCACGGCCACGACCATGCAGTGGCGCGGCATGATCGCGCTGGCGGAGGGCTGGGTGAAGCCGACCTTCCCGCTCACCGGCGCCGAGGTGATGAGCGCCGGCGCGCCCAAGGGCCCGCTGGTGGGCCAGATCCTGCGCGAGGTGGAGGACTGGTGGATCGACCACGACTTCATCGACGACAAGCTGAGCGCCATCGAGAAGCTGAAATCCGTGGTCCAGGGGCTGGCTTACTGAGGGCCCCACGCCGAGCGGCTCGGCCCGGACGTGCGGCTCCCCCGGGGGGGGGTGGGGGAGCCGCGTTCCGTGGGCCGCGAGGGGGGCGCGGCCTTCCGGAGCAGGTCGGCGACGGGGGGAGGGAGTATCGCCTTGCTGCAGCCCCTTATAGATAGGGGGCCGATGCGGCAGTCCTAGGGCCAAGAGGTCGCCAAAAGGTGTCGAAGAGCGATTTCTGCGGGGCCTGTCGCAACATGATCGCCGCAATCGGGGTCCTTTGTGGCGCGCCCAGGAGACACCGCATGACGTCCAGGATCGCACGGCCCCTCGCGCTGGCCGCTTTCGCCATGGGCCTTGCCGGCGTCGGGCCAGCTTTCGGGGCCGAGGCCGCCGCCGCCGCGCCGACCGTCACCGCGCCGACCGTCACCGCGCCGACCGTCACCGCGCCGGGAGAGCCCAGCGTCGCCGACCAGATCTCCGCCTACCTTCGCGACTCGCCGGTGGCGCGCCTGCCCGCCGACGACGCGCCGCTTGGGGTGACCAGCTCGACGGCGAAACGCCAGCCGCATGGGGTCGTGGATGTGGCGGTGGGCAGCCACGGCTATCGAAGTGTCTATGTGCGCAGCGATCTTCCCATCGGCGAGACCGGGACCCTGAGCATCGCCGTCGGCGAGACCCGCGGCGGCCGGGGACTTGGCCCCGGCTACGGCCCGGAATTCGGAGGCTCCGGGTTTGGGGCTGGCCGGATCGACCCGCGTGGACCCGGCTGCCGTAGCCGGGTCGGCATCGACGCGGAGCGCCCCTGCCTGCGGCAGCCCTCGCTCGCCGCGCCGCTGGACGACGCCAGCGACGGCCCCGGCCTGCTGCGGATCGATCCCTCCCACTAGCCGCCGCCGCGCCGCCGCAAACACCCACCGTCGTTGCGCGAACATGTCAGCGGTGTCTCAGAGCCCGCCATCATGAGCGGCAACAGGCATGCGACAACCTGGAACCAAGGGACCAAAGGAGATTTGACCTCATGAACCGCCGCCTGCTGATGGGCCTTGCGCCCGCCGCGCTGCTCCTGGCCACCGCCACCGCCACCCTGGCCCAGCCCCCCGCGCCTCCAGCGGGCGCTGGCCCACATATGATGATGCGCGGCGGCCCGCCCGGCCCCGAGATGAAGGCCATGCACGAGGCGATGATGAAGCAGCACCTGGAGGACCTGAAGACGGTCCTGCGGCTGCGTCCGGACCAGGAGGCCGCGCTCAAGGCCTTCATCGAATCGCACCATCGCGGCGGCCCCATGGCCATGATGCACGGCGGGCCTGGTGGGCGAGGCGCCGGCATGGCGCCGCCGAAGTCGATGTCCACGCCCGAGCGCCTGGCGGAGATGGCGAAGCACGAGGAGGCCATGTCGGCCGGGCATAGGGCGTCCCGTGATGCGCTGGCCAAGTTCTACGCCGCCCTCAGCCCTGACCAGCAGAAGGTGTTCGATGCCCTGCAGCGGTTGCACGGCCCCGGCGGCCACATGGGCCCGGGCGGGCACGGCGACGGCGGCAAGGACGGCATGCGCCGGATCATCATTCGCCGTGGTCCGGGCGATGGCCCGCCGATGCCGGGGCACGAACCTGACTAGGCGCGGCCAAGGCAAGGCGCTTCCGTCTCAGCGCGCGATTGTGGCGAAGTCGCTATGACGGCGCCACAGTTCGCCGCCAGAGGCCCCGAGCGATCGCCGGTTCGCTTGAATCGGCGATCGCTCAAGACTTTCGCTTGGAGATAGACCATTCGTCGCTCTGAGACTGAACCAACTTCGGCGACGAATGGTCTGGCCATGACCGCCCAATCCTCGGTGCTTCCCGCCCGCCACGTCCTGGTCGTCGATGACGATAGCCAGCTGCGTGAGCAGGTGGCGGGCTATCTCACCGAGCACGGCTTCCAGGCGCATGCGGCGGCCGATGCCCGGCAGATGGACCAGATCCTGGCCTCCACGCCCATCGACCTGGTGGTGCTGGACCTGATGCTGCCGGGCGAGGACGGCCTCAGCATCTGTCGGCGGCTGACCGCCGACGGCGGGCCGGCGATCATCATGGTCAGCGCCATGGGCGATGAGATCGACCGGGTGCTGGGCCTGGAGCTGGGCGCCGACGATTACCTGGCCAAGCCCTGCAGTCCGCGCGAGCTGCTGGCCCGGGTCCGCGCGGTGTTCCGCCGGCTGGAAGAGGTGCGCGGCGGCGCGCCCCGCAAGGGGAAGGCCTATCAGTTTCAGGGGTTTGTGGTCGACGCGCTCCGTCGGCAGCTGAAGTCACCCAGCGGGGCCACCATTCTGCTGACCTCCGGCGAGTTCTCCCTGCTGTCGGCGTTCCTCGACCACCCGCAGCGGATCCTGTCGCGCGACCAGCTGCTGGAGATCGCCCGCGGACATGACGCGGACGTCTTCGACCGCGCCGTCGACGTGCAGATCAGCCGCCTGCGCCGCAAGCTGCACGCCTGCTCGGACCGCGAGATCATCACGACTGTGCGTGGGGCTGGCTATATGTTCGACGTCGCGGTGACGCGCGCATGAGCCGGCGGCCATGAGCCAAGCGGCGCGGTCGCGCGCGCCGATCGCGATCCAGCTGCTGGTGCTGATCGGCGCCTGCCTGGTGGTGACCCAGCTGGTGGTGTTCGCCACCATCGTGCTGCACCCGCCGCCGCGGCCGCCAGTCTACCGGGTCGCGGAGATCGCCGCGGCGCTGAAGGGCGGGCCGCTGACGGCGCGTTACGGCCGGCCGATGCAGCGAAGCGTAGTTGCCGCCCCACCGCCGGAGGGCAAACGCGATCCTGAGCGCGAGCGGGGACGCGGTCCTTTCCCACCCGAGTTCGCCCTCGCCGCGACGCTAGGCCAGCCGGTGGACGCCGTGCGCCTGGTCCAACGGCCGCCCGGGTTGCTCGACCGCGCCTTCGGAGCACCGTCCGGCGGGCGCCGGCTCATCATCGAGCGCACCGGCGAGATCCGCCTGGGTCACCGTCCCCACGGCGCCCGGCGCGAAACCCGGCAGTTCTTCATGGGCGCCGGGCCGGGCGGGCCCTTCATGCACGGCGACCCGGACCACATGCCGCCTGAGATGCGGCTGCGGGTGATGAGCGAGATCCCGGTCTTCGGCGACTTCACCGCCGCGCTGCGCCAGGCCGACGGCCGCTGGGCGGTGGTGCGCTCCAGCCCCGAGCCGTTCCCCACCGAGTGGCAGCGCCGGGCGCTGATTCTGCTGGTGCTGGGTTTCGGCGTGGTGGCGCCGGCGGCCTATCTGTTCGCCCGCCGCATCACCGCGCCGCTGAAGCTGTTCGCCGAGGCCGCCGAGCGCCTGGGCCGCGACCCGCATGCCCCGCAGATGGCGCTCAGCGGCCCCGCCGAGATCGGCGCGGCGGCCGAGGCCTTCAACAACATGCAGGCCCGCGTGAAGCGCTACATCGACGACCGCACGGCTATGGTCGGCGCCATCTCCCACGACCTGCGCACGCCGCTCGCCCGCATCCGTTTCAAGCTGGAGGCGGCGCCCGAGGGCCTGAAGGGCTCGGTGCTGAGCGACGTGGAGCAGATGGAGCAGATGATCGGCGGCGTGCTGACTTTCATCCGCGACGAAGGCACGCCGCGTACGCGGGAACGCCTGGACCTGCTGTCGCTGCTGGAATGTGTAGTGGACGACGCCGCCATGGTCGGCGGCGACGTGGTGCTGGCCGAGGCGGCGCCGGTGATTGTCGAGGGCGATCCCGTAGCTCTGCAACGGCTGTTCGTGAACCTGGTCGATAACGCGGTGAAGTACGGCCGGCAGGCCCGGGTCAGCGTCCGCGAAGCGGGCGGCTATGCCGTGGTCGAGGTGGCCGACGCCGGGCCAGGGCTGTCGGCCGACGACCTGGAGCGGGTGTTCCAGCCCTTCTATCGCGCCGACCTTTCGCGCAACCAGGACAACGCCGGGATCGGCCTGGGCCTGCCCATCGCGCGCTCGACCGCCCGGGCCCACGGCGGCGACGTGGAATTGGTCCCCGGCGAGACGGGTCTGATCGCGCGGGTGACCCTGCCCCTTCGGTCGATCTGAATATATTGACACTATCAGTGCCATAATTCACCTTGGGCGGACACGTTAAAATGTCGCCCGGGGCTGACACCGGGCGCGGGGTCAGGATGCGCACGGGATGAAGCTCACCCATTGGCTGCTCGGCGGCGTCGCCGTCATCGTCCTGGCGCTGGGCGGCGCCTGGCTGAACCGCGGCACGATCCTGGCGATGGTCGCGCATTCGCGGCTGCCGCATGTCGCGCCGAACCATCCGGTCACCTGGGCCATGGGACCCGAGGCGCTGCCGCAAGGTGAGCGGCCGCCCAATGTGATCTTCATCCTGGCCGATGACCTCGGTTTCAACGACATCACCTTCAACGGCGGCGGCGTGGCGAACGGCACCGTGCCGACTCCCAACATCGATTCCATCGGCAAGCAGGGCGTGAATTTCGCGGCTGGCTATGCGGGGAACGCCACCTGCGCTCCATCCCGCGCCTCGATCATGACCGGGCGCTACGCCACGCGCTTTGGCTACGAGTTCACGCCGGCTCCCATCGGCTTCGAGCGCATGGTGGGCACCGAATCCGAGCCCGGCGCGCCAGTGAAGCCGAAGTTCTTCAAGGACCGCATCAAGCAGATGCCGCCGGGCAGCGCCGAGACCTCTTCGGCGGCGGTGAACATCCTGTCGGTTCCCACCGGCGAGGTGACGATCGCCGAGGTGCTGAAGACGCGGGGCTACCACACGCTGCACTTCGGCAAGTGGCACCTGGGTGGCGCAAAGGGCTCGCGACCGGAGGACCAGGGCTTCGACGAGTCGCTGGGCTTCATTTCCGGCGCTTCGATGTACCTGCCCGAGAAGGACAAGGGCGTCGTCAATTCCAAGCAGCCTTGGGACGCCATCGACCGCTTCCTGTGGCCCAATCTGCCCTATCAGGTGCAGTTCAACGGCTCGCCGATGTTCGCGCCGAAGGGCTATATGACCGACTACCTCGCTGACGAGGCGGTGAAGGCGATCCACGCCAACCGCAACCGGCCGTTCCTCATGTACTTCGCGCCGAACGCGATCCACACGCCGCTGCAGGCCAAGAAGGCGGACTATGACGCCCTGCCGCAGATCAAGGACCACCGTCTGCGGGTCTATGGCGCCATGGCGCGGAACCTGGACGCCAATGTGGGGCGCATCCTGCAGGCGCTGAAGGATGAGGGGCTCGACCAGAACACCCTGGTGATTTTCACCAGCGACAACGGAGGAGCCGGCTACATCGGGCTGCCGGATGTCAACAAGCCCTACCGCGGGTTCAAGTCGACTTTCTTCGAGGGCGGCATCCACGCGCCATTCTTCATGCGCTGGCCGGGCAAGATCCAGCCGGGGTCGCGCTTCCCCTATCCGGTCGGCCACGTGGACATCTTCGCGACCGCGGCGGCGGCGGCCCACGCCAGCGTCCCCACCGACCGGACGATCGACGGCATCGACCTCCTGCCCTTTGTCGAGGGAAAGGTCGCGGGCCGGCCCCACCAGACGCTCTTCTGGCGCTCGGGGCAGTACAAGGTGGTGATGGACGGCGACTGGAAGCTGCAATCCAGCGAGGCCCAGCAGAAGGTGTGGCTGTTCAATCTGGCCAACGACCCCACCGAGCGGCAGGAATTGTCGAAGGCCGAACCGCAGCGGACCCAGGCCATGCTCGCGATGCTGAAGGCGCAGGACGCCACCACCGCCAAGCCGATCTGGCCGTCGCTGCTGCAGGGTCCCGTCTATGTGGACGCCCCTGGCGGCGTGAAGCACAAGGTCGGTGACGAGTACATCCTGTGGGATAACTAGGCGGTCAGATGGACACCCTGGCAACCGACGAAGGCGTACGGTTCCTGAGGACACCGGATGCGGCGTTCTCGGATCTCGCGGACTATCCGTGGGCGGCGAATTACCTGTCGTTCGAGGGCCTGCGTCTGCACTACGTGGATGCCGGCCCGCGCGACGGGCCGATCGCCCTGCTGATGCACGGCATGCCGACGTGGGGGTTCCTCAATCGGAAGATTATCCGGCGGCTCACGGACGCCGGATGGCGATGCATCGCCGCCGACCACATCGGCTTTGGCCGCTCCGACAAGCCGGTGGAGGATGACTGGTATTCGATAGCCCGGCACGCGAAGGCCCATCGCGCCCTGGTTGAAACCCTGGACCTGGGCGACGTGACGCTTTTCTGCCAGGACTGGGGCGGCCCGATCGGCCTGGCCCAGGCGCTGGACATGCCAGAGAGGTTCTCCCGCCTGGTGATCATGAACACCTGGCTGCACCATGAAGCCTACGCCTACACCGATGCCATCCGTCGCTGGAATGCGCAGTGGCGCGAGGATGGACTGTTCCTCACCAACGTCCCGGAACGCCTCTCCCTGGGCTGGTTCATGATGGTCAGCCTCGGGCATATGACGGCCGCCGATCTATTCACGATCGTCAGCCAGGCCTCCTATCCGGCCTTAACGCCGGAGGCGGACGCGATCCGCCGGGGATATGACGCGCCATTCGAGGGATTGGGTCGCCTGGGCCATGCCGGGCCGCGACGGTTTCCCCTGAGCATCCCGCTCGACGCGGACCCCGGCGAGACGGGTCGGACCCAGGCGCGCCAGTTCGACGCCCTGCTGGACTGGAAGAAGCCGATCAACTTCATCTGGGGCGGCGCCGACAATGTCTTCACCGAGGGGTGGGGACGGAAGTGGGCCGATCACTACCCGCAGGCGACATTCGATCTTCTGGCGGATGCCGGCCATTTTCTTCAGGATACCCATGGCGAGGCGATCGCCGACATCTTCCTAGAGCGGAGCGCCGCGTGAGTTTTCTGCCGCCCACCACCAATAGCCAGTATCGTGGCGCGATCGCCTCGACCTGGTTCTTGGCGCTTGCCGCCATCCTGACCCTGGTTCCGGGGCTGATCCATAGCTTCCTGCCCGACGGCGGGGCCGGCGTGATCGGGGGCCTCGACATGGGGGATCGTCGGGACATGGTGATCGGCGTGTTCCGCTGGGAAGGCTCGACCCAGCTGGCCCTGGGCTTGGGCATGCTCGCCGTGGCGCTGCGCTACCGACCGCTGACACCGCTGTTCCTGGCGCTGGTGATCGTCGAGCGCGGACTGATTTCGCTGCACGGCTGGGTGCTGTCGCCGCCGGTCAGCGGCCACCATCCGCCGGCCCACTATGGGAGCCCGGTCGCGGTGGCGCTGGCGCTGGTGTTCCTCGTGCTGTCGCTCCGGCCCCGCGACGCGTGAGGGCGGTCGTCGTTCTGGCGGGCGCGCTGGCGCTATCGGCCTGCGGGACCAATCCGGCGCCCAAGCCCCCAACGGGACGGTGCCTTGCCGACCTGCCGGCCGCTCAGCACGCGCCCGCCACGGCCGGGATGGTGTTGATCCGGGGCGGCCGATTTGAGATGGGCGCACGGCCCATGCAGGCCGAGGAGGGCCCGCCCCGCCCAACCCGGGTCGGCGACTTCTGGATCGACCGCACGGAGGTGACCAACGGCCAGTTCGCCCGGTTCGTCGCCGCGACCGGCTATGTCACCGAGGCCGAGCGACCCCTCGACCCCAAGGCCTATCCCGGTTTTTCGGGCGACCAGCTCAAGCCGTCAGGGATCGTGTTCGTGGGCGCTGCGCAGCCGGGCTCGGACTCTGGCGCCTGGTGGCGCGTCGTCCCGGGCGCAAACTGGCGTCACCCGGCAGGCCCGGACAGCTCGATCTCTGGAAAGGACGCCTGGCCCGTGGTGCAGGTAAGCTGGGCCGACGCCATGGCCTACGCCAGGTGGCTGGGCCGCGACCTGCCGACCGAGGCCGAGTGGGAGTATGCGGCCCAGGGCGGCAAGCCCGCCGCCACCCGGTTTGTCTGGGGCGACGAGGCGCTGGATGAGGCCCACCCGCAGGCCAACGTCTGGCAGGGAATCTTCCCCGCCGTCGATTCCGGCGTCGATGGGTACAAGGCCACGGCGGCCCCGGTCGGCTGCTTCGCGCCCAACGGCTATGGCCTGAACGACATGGCCGGCAATGTCTGGGAGTGGGCGAAGGACTGGTATCGCCCGAACCTAGACCCCGAGGCCCTCGAGCGCCCGTCAGGGCCGCCCCAGCGCCTGGCCTTCGACCCCGGCGATCCGGGCCAGCGCAAGCATGTGATCAAGGGCGGCTCGTTCCTGTGCTCGCCCAATTTCTGCTACCGCTATCGCCCCGCCGCCCGCCAGGCCGGTCCCACCGACACCGGCGAGAACCATATCGGCTTCCGGACGGTGCTCAGGGTGAACCCCGGCTAGAACCCCTCGCCAGGCTTGGTGCTGATGTTGAGCTGGCCCGCGAGGCCGGCCTTCCGGTGATGCTCGATGGCGTGCATCGCCGGCGACATGGCCATGGCCCGGAAGGCGTTGAGGGAGGGGTACTCCGCCAGCGCCACCACATCCCACAACTCATCGACCTCGCCCAGAAGCAGGCCGGTGACACGACCCTGGTAGCGGATCTTCCCGCCAAGACCTTCCACGAGCTTCCGCACCTCTTCCCCGTACCGGAAGTAGGCCTCGGCGCCGGTCAGATCGGCGTCCGAGCCGTCTTCGTACTCCGCCTTGGCTTTGAATTTCAGCAGGTTGACCATCACGAACGGCCCGTCCTCGACGCCGCCGAAGAAGTCCATTGCCTGTTGCGGCGACGGCATGACCTGGTTTTCGACCTTCATAGGTAATCTCCTCAGAGGCGGTGGATCAGGGCGTCGATGACGTCGACGATCTCGGCGGGACTGTCTTCCTGCAGGAAATGGCCGCCGCTCAGCGTGACGTGCGGTTGGCCCCTGGCCCCGGGCACGCGGGCCTGGAAGGCCGCTTCACCGCCGCGCGAGACCGCATCGCCGTCGCTGAAGGCCGTGACCAGCGGCTTTTCGAACCGCTCGAGCGCCGTCCAGGCTGCGTGGTTCTCAGCGACCGAGCCATGCTCCGGGGTGCTCGGCACCAGCGTCGGGAACTGCCGTGCGCCTTCCTTGAAGGTCTCATCCGGAAAAGGTGCGTCGTAGGCGGCGACCTCCGCGTCGCTCAGGTTCCGGCCGCTTCCGCCATTGACGATCATGCCGATGGGCATCTGCGGCACGTTCTGGCTGAACTCAAGCCAAGCTTTGAACGCCTCCGACATGCCCGCGCCCACCGGCAGGCCGGTATTGGCGACGACCACGCCGGCGAACCGCTCCGGGAACGCCGCCACCAGCCTCAGCCCGATCAGGCCGCCCCAATCCTGGCAGAACAGCACGACGTCTTTCAGGTCCATGGCCGTCAGCCATTGGCTCATCCAGTCGACGTGGCGCTCATAGGTGTAGTCGGTCCGCTGGCTGGGCTTGTCCGAGCGGCCAAACCCGATCAGGTCCGGCGCGACAGCCCGGTGTCCCCGGGTGGTCAGGCCTGCGATGATGTGGCGGTACAGATAGGCCCAGGACGGCTCGCCGTGCATCAGCAGCACCGTGCGGCCGTCGCGCGGGCCTTCGTCCACATAGTGCAGGCGTGGCCGGGAGCCGTCCGCGTCTGTCAGATCGAGGTAGTGCGGCGCGTAGGGCCAGTCGGCCAAACCCTCGAACCGGGCGTCGGGCGTCCGCAGCAATTTCATGCCGTATCCTCATGCAGACCCATATAGTGACACTAATCGTGCCATTATATCGCGAGGTCAAGCACGATCCCAGGCTCGACAGGCGCCGGGATCGTGGGTGAAAACCAGGGATGACCTCCCCGACTGAGTCCGCGCCCGCGTCGCAGGAGCCAGACGGCCGTCGCCGTCGCGGGCAGGACAACCGCGCCCGCATCGTGGCGGCGATGATGGAGATTATCCGTTCGGGTCAGGTGGCGCCCAGCGCCGAGCAGGTGGCGGCGCGCGCCGATGTGGGCCTGCGCACCGTGTTCCGGCACTTTCAGGACATGGACAGCCTGTACCAGGAGATCTCCGCCGTGGTGGGGGCGCAGGTCCGGGCGATCATTCAGGCTCCCAGCCGTTCGGAGGCCTGGCCGGACCGCCTGTTCGAGATGATCGGGCGTCGCGCGCAGGCGTTCGAGACCATCGCGCCGTTCAAGCGCGCGGCCGATGTGTTCCGGCATCGCTCCAAGTTCCTGGGCTCGGACTATGCCCGGATGGTGGTGGAACTGCGGGAGATGCTGCGCCGGACGTTGCCATCGGACCTCCCGCGCGACCCGGCCGCCTTCGAAGCCCTCGACATGCTGCTGAGCTTCGAAGTCTGGTCCCGCCTCCGCCAGGAACAGAACTTGACGCCTGAGCACGCCCAGGAGGTTGTCGAGGCTGCGGTCCGCCGGGTGGTCGGCCTCTAAGCCTCCAGCTTGAGACGATCCAAGCGACGAAGCGTTTAGTCGTCGCGATTGCCGCCCTGCCTCAGGAAGTAGAGTGCGGCCGCGGCGGCCAGCAGCGCCCCGAGCATGCTTGTTATATAGGCGCTGAGGACGAAGAATCGGAGCCAGTCCATCTGGACCGCACCGAAGTTACGCCAGACCAGCAGGGCGGCGCTGCCCAGGTAGCCGGAGGCGTCGGCCACATAGATCAGGAACCCCGCCGTGGCGATGCGCCCGCTGAAAGCGACAAGGCGATCAAACAGCATGGCGTTGAACGGCGTGTAGGCCATGTAGAGCCCGGCGCCCGCGAAGATCATGAAGGCGAGCGGCGAGATCAGCCCGGCTTCGAAGGCCCAGGTGCTGGCCCCCAACAGCAGGAAGCCGGCGACGATGATCGCGTGGATCACCATCAGCGCCTTGCGGTTGTCGCGCACGGTCATCACCGCAGCCAGCACCAGAAGCGCGATGGCCGCCACCGGCAATTCGCTTTGGGTGAACACGCCGGACGCATGGCCGTATCCCAGCGCGGTCCAGATTTCGGCGGCGAAGTTGTCGCGGAAATCGCGGAATGCCGTCAGCAGGATGTAGGAGGCGGTCAGCAGCGCAATACCCGGGCCGTAGAGCGCCAGGAACGCGCCGCGCTCGGCGGCGTTCATCGGGGCCCGCTTGACCCTTTGAGCTTCATCCGCGGGGCTGGGCGGCGGCAACTGGCCCAACAGCCAGACCGAGGCCAGCAACAGGGGGAAGAACAGGGCGCCGGCCGCGGCGGGCATCCAGAACGGGCCCACGTGGGCCGTGTTCAACAGCCACGCGCCGACCGACTTCACCACGCCGGAGGACAGGATGAAACTCGCGCACAGGATGGCGCCCAGCGCCTCCGAGACCCGGCGGCCCTCCATGTAACCGAACACCAGGCCCCAGATCATGCCGAGCGGCAGGCCGTTGAGGAACAGCATCGCCACGTTCCAGGGCGCGGGAATGACCGCGAAACCCACCAGGGCCAGCCACGCGGCGCCGATCAGCAGCAGGATCGCGACGCCCCGGCGGCCGGGGCTGAGCTCGGAGACCACCTTGATGCCGATCATCTTCGACAGCGCGTAGCCGGCGACCTGGGCCAGGACGAGGGCGATCTTGTAGTCCAGCACAAGCGACCAGCCCGGCACGGCGTCGAAGGTCGCGGCCGTGAAGGGCTTGCGAAAAGCGTACATGGAGAAATAGGCGCTGAAGCCCGCCAGCCCGGCCACCGCGGTGAACACGACAGGGTTGGCCCGCTCCAGCATCGCGCGCAGCTTTCCGGCCAAGTCGGTCTCCTGTTTGGCCTCGGGCGCAATGTGCGGAGGCGCCTAGACCATTGGAGGCTTCGGTGACGTTGTCGCGACGCCGCGTCCACCATTCTGTCATGGCCCCGCTTTAGCGTAGTCTCTGCCATCGCTCACAGCCTCCGGAACGCCGATGCCCACGGCCCCCTCGTACGATCTTGCCGTGGTCGGCGCGGGCATCGTCGGGATGGCCTGCGCGCTGGCGGCGTCGCGGCGCGGCAAGCGGGTTGTGGTGATCGACCGCGACGCCCGCGCCAACGGCGCCTCGATCCGCAACTTCGGCTTCGTTACCGTGACCGGTCAGGCGCGGGGAGAGATGTGGACGCGGGCGCGCCGGAGCCGGGATGTCTGGGACGAGGTCGCGGCCCAGGCCGCTATCCCGGTCCTGCACAGGGGCCTGGTCATGAGCGCGCGCCGCCCCGAGGCCGTCGCCGTCCTGGAGGCCTTCCTCGCCACGGAAATGGGCGAGGGCTGTCGCCTGCTGTTGCCCGCCCAGATTCGGCGCGATCACCCGCATCTGGCCGGCGAGGCGCTGCTAGCCGCGCTCTGGAGCCCGCACGATCTGCGGGTCGAATCGCGCGAGGCGATCCCGCGTCTGGCGGCCTGGCTGGAGGCTCGCTACGGGGTCAACTTCCTCTGGGGCGCCGCCGCGTTGGCCGTGGAAACCGGCAAGGTCGCGACGACCCGCGGCGAGATCGCGGCCGGAGCGGTGGCGGTCTGCCCGGGCGACGACCTGTTCTCGCTGTTCCCCGAGCGGGTGGCGGCGGCAGGCGTGACCCGATGCAAGCTGCAGATGTTGCGCCTGGCGGACCCTGGCTTCCGGCTCTCGGGGGCCGTCATGTCCGACCTCGGCCTGGTGCGCTACGCCGGCTACGCGGCCCTGGCGCCGGCCGGGGTGCTCGCCGCGCGCCTGGCGGCCGAGCAGCCGGAGCACCTGGCCAAGGGCGTCCACCTGATCGTGGTGCAGAGCGCCGACGGCAGCCTCGTGGTGGGCGACAGCCATCACTACGCGCCCACCCCGGATCCCTTTTCGCATCAGCAGGTCGATGATTTGATCCTCGACGAGTTCGCCCATGTGTTCGGCCGCCCGTCGCCGCCCGTGCTGGAACGCTGGACCGGGACCTATGCGTCGGCGAGCGATCGCACGGTTCTGATAGACGCGCCCATGAACGGTGTGCGGCTGGTGATGGTCACGACCGGCGCCGGGGCTTCGACGGGCTTCGCCATCGGCGAAGAGGTGGTCGGCGATCTTCTTGGCGAGGGAACATTTTCATGACCGGCGGACGACGCTACGACTTGGTGATCTTCGACTGGGCCGGCACCATGGTCGACTTCGGCTGTTGCGCGCCGATCGCCGCCTATGTCGAGGCCTTCGACCGCCGTGGGGTCAGGCTTGCCGAGGCGGCGGCGCGGGCCGACATGGGCATCGCCAAGGTCGATCATGTCCGCGCTCTGCTGGCCCGTCCGGAGGTGGCCGCCGCCTGGGTGGCGGCGCAGGCGCGCGCGTCCGATGAGGCCGACGTCGAGGCGCTGATGGCCGACCTCGAACCGCTGATGCGTGACGCCGCGGCCGTCGCCGCCGAACTGATCCCGGGGGCCGCCGAGACCGTCGCCGTGCTGCGCGCCCGCGGCCTCAGGATCGCTTCATCGACGGGCTACACGCGCCAGATGATGGGGCCGGTTCTGGCCCGGGCGGCCGGGCAGGGCTATTGCCCCGACCATGTCGTCTGCGCCGGGGAGACCCCGCAGGGGCGTCCTTCCCCGCTGATGATCTACAAGGCCTGCGCCGAACTCGGCGTCTGGCCCCTAAGCCGCGTGGTCAAGGTTGACGACGCCGAGGCGGGGATCGCCGAGGGCCGGGCCGCGGGCTGTTTCACGGTGGGGGTCGCGGCGTCCGGCAATGCGGTGGGACTATCGCTCGCAGCCTACCGGGCCCTGGAGCCCGAGGATCGCGAGCACCGGCTCGAGCGCGCTCGCGCCGCGCTCCTGGCGGCCGGCGCGGACGTGGTGATCGATTCCGTCGCCGACCTTCCGGCCGAGCTCTGACGGCCGGACCTGGGAAGGCCGGCCGCCAGAACTCCTGATTTCAGATAGACCCGGGGTCGCGCTGGGCCTGACCCGACTTCGGCGACTTACTGCTTGAGGGTGATTTCGATCCCGAAAGTGCGGGGTTCATTGTAGAAGCCGCCGGTGCCTGCGGTGACGCTCTTCGACTTGTAGAAGAGGTGTTCCTCGTTGAGTAGGTTGCGTGACCAGACGGAGAACGTGGCCGTGCCCGCGCCTGTCTCGACATCGGCCAGCGCCACCCGCGCGTTGACGACAAACGCCTTGTCGCCCTTGGGCTGGGGCACCGTGACCGCGCGCGTTGCGGGGTCATAGGCGACGTCCGTGTAGTTGGCGTAGTAGCCCCCGTCATAGTTGCCATCGATGTGCGCGACGAACTTCGCGCCCATGAATGGCGTCTCATAATCGAGCGCGATGCTGCCCGAGGTCTTGGGCGTATAGACTTGGTAGATCGGGATCGGCACGCTGATCAGGATGCCGTTCGACTGCGGGAACGGGTTCTTCGTGTCCGGGATCTTGACCGAGTTGTACGCATAGCTCGCCGAGAAGGTCAGGTTGTCGGTCACCGCGAAGATGAAGTCGCCTTCGACCCCCCTCAGCTTGCCGTTCTTCGGGGCGTTGGTCGTTTCCGTCGTGGTCCGCAGCGTCGTCAGCAGCTTGCCGGTGACCGGGTCGATCTGCTGATACTGGGCGCTGAAGTCGAGCTGGATGTCCTTGTAGGACCCGGTGTAGGCCGCGACGTTCAGGCGGGCGCGATTGTCCAGGAACTGGGTCTTCGCGCCGACTTCGAACATCGTGGCCGATTCGGGATTGAACGGCGCATAGGTCAGCGAGCGCGAATTGGCGCCGCCCGACTTGTAGCCGCTGCTGTACTTGCCGTAGACCATCACGTCGCCGGAGACGTCGTACGACAGGTTAACCAGCGGATCGAACCGGCTCCACGAGGTGTCGAGGACGCGCGCGGCGGAGACGCCGTTCACGGACGGCAGGGCGCCGTTGATGGTGAACAACTGGCCAACCTTCTTGTCCCGGGTGTAGCGGCCGCCGACCGTCAGGTGCGCCGCGTCATCGAGGATCGGTGGTGTGTAGGTCGCTTGGCCGAAAACGCCCTCGCTGGTCGTCCGCACGCGGCTGGCGCGGTCGATCCGCTGCTTGGTGTAGTCGAGCGAGAGGAGCGTGAAGGCCGAGCCCGCGGCGTCCGTGAACTGGTTGGTCGCGAACGCCTGGGCGCTGTCCTCGACATTTTCCCGATAGTAGAGCGCGCCGAACACGTACTGGACCCGCGGCAGGTCGCCGATCACCTGAATTTCCTGACCGAACTGGTCCTGGTCGAAGAACGCCAGGCTGTAACGCCCGAAGTTGAAGCCGGTGAAGTTGCCCGTCTGGTTGATCATCGTGAAAGCGGCCGAGCCGTTGTCATACTGGCTCTGGTTCAGCTCGCGGTAGGACGTGATGGACTTGACAAGCATCTTGTCGTTGACGTGCCAGTCCAACGTCAGGCGATGGCCCTCGGTGGTTCCGATACTGGGTTGCTGTGGCACGCCGACATTGGCTGCCTTCGCCCGGCCGACCTGCAGGGTCGCGGTCGCGGCGAGCCTCAGGGCGCCGGGCTCGGTCAGCTGCTGGTAGAGGGTCGTCGTCTCGTCGCGGGAGTTGTCATAGGCGTAGTCGGCGCTGAAGTTCGGGCTGGGTTCCCACAGGGCCTCAACGTGGACACCGCGTTTGTCGTAGGCGCCGAAGTCGTCGGCCTGCACCAGTGGATTCTTCAGGATGCCGTCCCGGGCCGCGATCACCCCGTCGAGCTTGATCGAGACCCCGGCGAAGCGCGGCAGGTCCATGTGCAGCTCTGACTTGTAGGACCCGTAGTTGCCGATCCCGCCGACGGCCCGCAGGCGGTACTCACCGCTAGGCCGCTTGGTGACAACGTTGACGGCGCCGCCTTCGGTGTTCCGGCCGAACAGTGTGCCCTGCGGGCCCTTCAGGACCTCGATGCTTTCGATGTCGTAGAGCGCCGTACCCAGACCCTGCGGGCGGCCTAGATAGACGCCGTCCACATAGACGCCGACGCCCTGGTCCCGCGCCGGCTGGTTGCTGTCGGACAGCACGCCGATGCCGCGGACGTTGATGATGAGGGCGCCAGGACGCGAGAAGAACGGCGCGACCTTCAGCGAGGGGATGGCGCCGTCGCCGAGATCGACCAGCGAGACCACATGTCGGTTCTCGACCGCCGTGGCGCTAAGCACCGAGATCGCGATCGGCGTGTCCTGCAGGTTCTCGCTGCGCTTCTGCGCCGTGACGATGACCTCTTCGAGGCCGACGCTCGCGGCGTCGTCAGCGCTGGATGCGGTCGCATCGGCGACCACCGCGGCGGCGGCGTGCTGAGACGCGGTCAGCGCGAGCGCGAGCGCGACAAAACTCGTCGTGGCGAGATATCCGGCAGAATGCATCTGAGCCCCCATTGCAATTGGGGGTGGGGAATAGAGCTTCGGTTCATCGGTTTACCGGCAGATTTAATACCTTTGCGTGTCACCGCGCGCCCTACCGGAGGGTGCGGGCAGCGCGACAGACATCAGGTCATCGAGGCCCCTAAGCCTCCAGTTCGATGTCCCAGTAGAGGTAGTCGAGCCAGCTTTCGTGCAGGTGGTGCGGCGGGAAGCGGCGGCCGCGGTCCTGGAGTTCGTGGGCCGAGGGGCGGCGAGGCTTGTGGCGAGCCTGCATGTGCGCCTCGTTGGGGGTGCGCCCGCCCTTGGCCAAGTTGCAGCGTGCGCAGGCGGTGACGATGTTTTCCCAGGTCGTACGGCCGCCGCGCGAGCGCGGGATCACGTGGTCGAAGGTCAGATCTTCCGCACGCGTGCAGTACTGGCAGGTGAAGCCGTCGCGCAGGAACAGGTTGAACCGGGTGAAGGCTGGTGGCCGGTCCTGGGTCACATAGCTCTTCAGCGACACCACGCTGGGCAACTGCATCTCGAACGACGGGGAGTGGACCACCTGGTCATAGTTGGAGACCACATCGACGCGGTCGAGGAACACTGCCTTGATCACGTCCTGCCACGGCCAGAGCGAAAGCGGATAGTAGCTGAGCGGCCGGAAGTCGGCGTTGAGCACGAGGCAGGGCCAGCCCGACGGGGGGGCCTTAAGCACCTGCATGGCAGGCCTCTGAAGCGCTTCGGCGCGGGTCCATGACGTTCAACGTGGGACTGAAGACAGCATCCCCTGAAGCGAAGACAAATACGACTAATGCGGAAACTATAGGCTCGATTCGGAGACAACTCTACGACGTCGCGACTGGACGCCTTTGAGCGGGATCAACGAAAAAGGGCCCCGATTGGGGGCCCTCCTCGTCGTCATCGACCGTGAGCGGGGAGGCTCAGACCAGCCCGGCGCCTGCCGTGGCGAAGGCCGCAGTGAGGCCGAGGAACAGCAGGAACACGGGCACGAAACGGTCGAAGAGCCGTTCGAAGTTTGCGAGAGACATGACACACACCTTTGAGTTTGGATCCCTCAGGGGAGTGAGGGCGTTTCTTATTTTAACAACGCTCAGATAGGGAACTTCAGCTTGACCGTCAATGGCATCTATACGGCGCTTAGATATGAAATTATGGTAATGCTATGAGCGAAGCTAAAAGCGCCGAATCCCGCCCGTACCATCATGGTGATCTGAGGCGTGCCCTGGTGGACGCCGCCCGCAGGCTTCTCGAGGCGGAGGGCCCCAGCGCGCTCTCGCTCCGGGCTGTGGCGCGAGAGGCGGGCGTCAGCCCGGCGGCGCCCTATCACCACTTCAAGGACAAGGCCGAGCTGCTGGACGCCGTGGCCCAGGAGGGCTGGGACATCCTCGGGCAGCTGATGCAGGAAGCCAAGGCCGGCGCCACCGGCATGCACCAGCTGACCGCGCTCGGCATCGCCTATGTCTGTTTCGCCCGCGACAACCCGGCGCTCTACCGCGTGATGTATGACGCCGCCCGCGACAAGGACGCGCTCCCGGAGGGGATGCAGCAGAACAAGGACAGCGCCTACTGCATGGTCCGAGACACCATGATCGAACATGGCGCCGACCCGACCCAGGAAACGCATCTGGAGCTGGCCTCGGTGGCCGCCTGGTGTGGGGCCCACGGCCTGGCTGAGATGGCCGGCTTCAAGCAGTTCGACCATCTCAAGGACGCGCTCGGTGGCGAGCGGGCGTTCTTTGACGCGGTGCTGAGCCACATGGGCCTGTTCCCCAAGGCCGAGCCGCACTGCTAAGCCAGACCGGGTGTTCGCCACCCGCTTCGCGCCGTCCCCTACCGGATACCTGCACCGGGGCCACGCCTATTCGGCGCTGACCGCGTTCGCCGCCGCCCGCGAGGCTAGCGGACGCTTCACGCTGCGGATCGAGGACATCGACGCTACGCGCTGCCGGCCGGAATTCGAGGCGGCGATCCTCGAGGACCTGGCCTGGCTGGAGCTGGACTGGGAGGCGCCGGTGCGACGCCAGTCCGACCATCTCGATGACTATCAGGCCGCCCTGATGCGGCTCGATGCCGACGGCCTGCTCTACCGCTGCTTCCGCACGCGTCGCGAGGTCGCCGAGGCGATGGCCTCGGCGCCGCATGGGGCGATGGAGGTGTTCCGCGGCGGGCCGCTGCCGGCCGACGAGGCGGCGCGGCGGCTGGCCGCGGGCGAACCGTTCGCGTGGCGGCTTTCGCTGGCGACCGCGTCGGTGAAGTTGGGCGGGTTCGGAGGTTTGAGGTTCGTGGAGGAGGGCGAGGGCGCGATCGCCGCTCGGCCCGAGCTCGGCGGCGATGTGGTGCTGGCGCGCAAGGACGTGGGGGTGGCCTACCACCTGGCGGTGGTGGTCGATGACGCCAAGCAGGGGATCACCCACGTGATCCGCGGCCGCGACCTGTTCGAGGCCACCCATGTTCAGCGGCTGCTGCAGGCGCTGCTGGGGTTGCCGACGCCAACCTATCGACACCACCCCTTGCTCACCGGGCCAGACGGGAAGCGCTATGCCAAGCGCGATCACGCGGAAACGCTGCGGGCCCTGCGCGAACGCGGTATGAGCGCCGCGCAGGTGCGTGAGGAGTTGGGCTTTGGCTGACGCAGCGGCGGATGGGGCGATCCCGGTGCGGACGGACTGGCGGGCGCTCGCCGTCCTGCTGGCCGGCGCCTGCATAATCGGCCTGTCGCCGATCCTCGTGCGGTTGACCGAGGCCGGGTCGGCGGCGGCCGGCTTCTGGCGCCTGGCCTTCGCGCTGCCGCTGCTGGCGATCCTGAACCTTCGCGCCACCGGGGCGATCGGGCGACCGCCGAAGATGGCGCTGTGGGCCGGGGTGTTCTTCGCCCTCGACCTGGGGTTCTGGCACTATGGCATCCACTATACCTCGGTGACCAACGCCACGGTGCTGTCGAACCTCACCCCGGTGGTGGTGACCGCCTTCGCCTGGATCTTCCTCAAGCAGCGACCGAAGGCGCTGTTCCTGGTCGCCGTGGGCGCCGCGGTCGGCGGGGCCTGGCTGATGGCCATCGAGAAGGGCGGCGGACGCCTCGTAAACCAGCCCCTGGGCGACGCGCTCTCGGTGTTCACCGCGCTCTGGTACTCGCTCTATTTCCTGACCATGGCGCACGGCCGCAAGACCGAGACCACCAGCCGGCTGATGTTCTGGGTCAGCGCGGTGGGCGCGCCGCTGATCCTGGTCGCCGCCCTCCTACTGCGCGAACCGATCTTTCCGACCAGCGCGCTGGGCTGGGGCGCCCTGATGGGCCTGGGGCTGATGCATGTCACGGGCCAGGGCTCCATCGCCTGGGCCATGGGCAAGCTGCCGACGTCCACGGCCTCGGTGGTGGTGCTGATCCAGCCGATCGTGGCGGCGTACCTTGGCTGGATGCTGTTCGCCGAGGCCATCGGGCCGCTGCAGGCGCTGGGGGCGGTGGTCACCCTGCTGGGGGTGGTGCTGGCGCAATGGGCGTCGCGGCCTAAGCCGGGCTGAACCTCCACGCCACCCGCGCCGCCTCGATCCGTGCGAGCTTGGCGTGGAACGCCGTCCAGTCGTCGGCCTCGGCGATCGGCGCCCACAGGGCCTCGATCTGGTCGTACAGCAGCTCCTCCGGTTCAGGCGCCGCAAAATAGGGGTCGGCCAGGCGCTCGGGGCGGTCGGCGTCAAAGGTCGCGATGCGTTCACGGAACTCGGCGAATGGCGGCGCGGCGTAGAGGCCGGCGCGGGGCCCGGCCAGTGCGCGGTCGTCCCGGCCGCAGAACCAGTCGAAGAAGAACGGCTCCCAGCGCAGGCGGTCGCCGCCTTCGGCCAGGCCCTTGAAGGCGGACTGCACCAGCTCGGCGTCCGCCTCGTCGCTCCGCCGCTTCACGCCCAACCGGCGCAGCATCGCGGCCATCAGCTCGCGCCGATAGGCCGGGCCGAAGCCGTTCAGGGCGTCGACCAGCGGGTCGCTGTCGGTCACCTGGCTGAGGCAGCCAGCCAGCTGCTGCAGGTTCCAGAACACCGCCTCCGGCTGACGGCCAAAGCTGTAGAGACCCTGGTGGTCGAAATAGGCGGCGGTGAAGTTGGGGTCGGAGTGCGGCAGGAAGCGGTAGGGCCCGTAGTCGAAGCTCTCGCCGCTTATGTTCATGTTGTCGGTGTTGAGCACGCCGTGCACGAAGCCGGCCGCCATCCAGCTGGCGGTGAGCCGTGCGGCCCGGCCGATCACGGCGCTGAGCAGCGCGGCGGGCCGGTCATTGGCGCCGTCAAGCTCCGGGTAGTAGAGGGCGACCACATGGTCGATGAGGGCGGTGATCCGCTCCGGCTTATCCAGATAGGCGTGGCGCTGGAAGCTGCCGAACCGGATGTGGCCCTCCGAGAGGCGCACCAGCGCGGCGCCGCGCGTCGGGCTGGGTTCGTCGCCGCGCTCCAGGGCCTCGCCGGTCTCGATCAGGGAGAAGGAGCGGGAGGTGGGCACGCCCAGCGCCTCCAGCATCGCCGTGGCCAGCACCTCGCGCACCCCGCCCTTCAGCGTCAGCCGCCCGTCGCCAGCCCGCGACCAGGGTGTCGTGCCCGAGCCCTTGGTCCCCAGGTCGAGCAGGCGGCCGGAGCCAACCTCCCGCATCTGGGCGAAGGTGAAGCCGCGGCCGTCGCCGAGGTCAGGGTTGTACGAGCGGAACTGGTGGCCGTGATAGCGCTGGGCCAGGGGCGGATCGATGTTGCCCGGCAGCGGTTGGAAGCGCCCGAAGTGGGCGATCCATTCGGCGTCGCTCAGGGTGTCCAGGCCGACGGTGGCGGCGGCCCGGTCGTTGCGGAAACGCAAGGTCGTGGCGGGGAAGTCCGCCCCCGCCACAGGGTCCGCGAACTCTGCTCCCAGCGACGGGAACTGCGGGTCGGGGCGATAGGTGGCGGAGATTGGCATCGGCGGCAGCTAGGCGCCTGATGCCCCGGTCCGCAACCAATGAAGGCCGAGGAAGCTCAGCACGGCGCCCACCACGACGACCAGGCCGACGATTGAGATGATGCTATTCATGACGTCTCTCCGGTGTTCGTCCCGCGACGGGACCGGGTAACGCGGAACGTCGAAACAGCATTCCGTCTAGCCGATCCGCACGCCCATGCCGCCGTCCACCGGCAGCACCGCCCCGGTGATGAACCTGGCGTCGTCCGAGGCCAGGAACAGCGCCGCATGCGCCGTATCCCAGGCGGTTCCCATCTTGCCGAGCGGCACGCGGGCGTCGCGTTCGGCGCGGACCTCGGCCTGGGAGCGGCCGCTGGCGCCGGCGATGCCGGCCACGGCCATGGGCGTGTCCATCAGGCCCGGCTGCACGGCGTTGCAGCGGATGCCGTAGCGGGCCTGGGAGATCGCGACGTTGGCGGTCAGGCGGTTTACTCCGGCCTTGGAGATCTCATAGGCGACCTGGATGCCGCCGGCCCTGGCGGCCAGGGACGAGATGTTGACGATCGCGCCGGCCTTCTGCTCGCGCATCACGCCCAGCACCGCCTTGGTGACCAGCCACATGCCTTTCAAGTTCACCGACAGTATCCGGTCGAAAGCGGCTTCTTCGACCCGGTGCGCCGGACCGTCGCCGCCGCCGATGCCGACATTGTTGACCAGGATCTCGATCCGGCCGAGCCGGCCCTGGGCCTGGGTGACGATCTCGGCGACCTCGACGGCGCGGGTCACGTCAGCCTTCATGGCGCTGGCCTCGCCGCCGGCCTCGGCGATCATGGCCGCGGTCTCTTCCGCGCGCGCCAGGATGCGATCCACGCACAGCACGCGGGCGCCCTCCTGGGCGAACAGCAGGGCCATGGCGCGGCCGTTGCCCAGCGTCTCACCCGGCGTCTGCCCGGCGCCGACGATGACAGCGGTCTTTCCCGCCAGGCGCCCCCGGCCTTCGTTGGCGCCCATCCTCAAAAGCCCTTCAGCTCGGGATCGAGGGTCTGGCCGGCGTCGAGTTGCACGCCGAAGGTGTTCAGGATCATTGATACCTGGGTGTACTGGCCGGTGGTGAAGACCACGTCCATGCACTGCTTCTCGGTGAAGTGGGCGGCCAGGGCGCGCCAGGTGTCGTCGGTGATGAACTGGTCGTGGTGCAGTTCGTCGGACGCCCGGATCAGCGCCGCGTCAGCGGGGCTCCAGCCGGCGTCGGCGCCGCGCTTGATGCGTTCAATCTCGTCCGCCGTCAGGCCCGACTGCAGGCCGATGCGGGTGTGCTGGGTGAATTCGTAGCCGCTCTTGCACAGGAAACCTGCACGCAGGATCACGATCTCGCGCTCGCGCTCCGGCAAGTCGTTGCGCCGCGACAGTACATAGCCGCCCCAGGCGTTGAAGCGAGTCAGCGCCTTGGGCGCCCGCACCAGGGTGCGGAAAATGTTCAGGATATTGGGCCCGAAATCCTTCAGGGCCTCCCTGTGCTCTTCGCCCATCTCGGCGTCGCTCAGGGGCGCGATGCGCGCCTTGGTAAGTCTCATGGGCGATTTCCTCGAACCTTTGGTCTGTTGTGGCGGCACCTTAAGGCTACCGCCCGATTTCGCTAGAGCCGCCGGGGCCGGCTTGCTAGGCAGAGCCCATGTCATCTCGGTCCACGCTCGCCTTCCTGAAGACCGAGACCGGGTCGGGCCTGTTACTCGCGGTCGCCGCGCTGTTCGCCATTGCCTGGGCGAATTCGCCATGGGCGGGGATCTACGACGCGCTCACCCACACCGTCGTGCCGGTCCGCCTGGGCCCCTTTGCCGAGGAGATGACCGCCTCGGCCTGGGTGAAGACCGCGCTGATGCCGATCTTCTTTTTCGTGGTCGGGCTGGAGATCAAGCACGAGATCCTCCGGGGCGAGCTGTCCAACCCCAGGCGTCTGGCGCTGCCGGTGCTGGCGGCGGCCGGCGGCGTGGCGATCCCGGCCCTGGTCTACCTGGCGATCAACGCCAGCGCCGGGCGAAACCTCGAGGGCTGGCCGATCCCGACGGCCACCGATATCGCCTTTGCCCTGGCGGCGCTGGCGGCGGCCGGGAAGCGCTTGCCGCCCAGCCTGCGGGTCTTCCTGATGACGCTGGCGATTGCCGACGACCTGGTGGCGGTGGCCTTGATCGCGGCGCTCTACACCGAGCACCTGCGCCTGCCGATGCTGGCCGGCGCGGCGGCGGTCACGGCGGTGCTGGCGGCCATGGGACGCTGGCGGACGGCGCCCTATGCGCTGTGGATTCTGGGCGGCCTGCTGCTCTGGGGCTTCACCCTGAAGTCGGGGGTGAACACCTCCCTGGCCGGCGTCGCGGCGGCCTTCTGTCTGCCGCTGGAGCCCAAGCGGCCGGGCGGCCCGGGCGTGCTGGACCAGACGATGGCGGCGCTGCATCCCTATGTCGCTTTCGTCATCCTACCGCTGTTCGCGTTCACGGCGGCGGGGTTCGCTGTGGGCGGGCCGGACAGCGGCAAGGTGATCCTCAGCAGCGTCTGCCTTGGCGTGGCGGCGGGCCTGTTCCTCGGCAAGCAACTGGGCGTGTTCGGCGCCGCGATGCTGGTGATCAGCCTGAAGTGGGCGCGGAGGCCGACCGGGGCCAAGTGGATCGAGCTCTATGGCGTGTCCGCGCTCTGCGGTGTGGGCTTCACCATGAGCCTCTACATCGGCGCCCTGGCCTTCCCCGGCGCCGAGCCGCTGCACCAGGCCCAGGTGCGCGCCGGCGTGGTGATGGGGTCGCTGGCGTCGATGCTGCTGGGCGTCGGCCTGTTGTCGTGGAGCGACCAGCGGCGAGGTCGCGAAGCCGCCTAGTTCAGGCATTTGGCCGAGATCGAGCTTGCGGGACGGATCGGGTTGGCGTCCGATACTGGCATTCCATTGGGCAAAGGACGGCCATGACGACCTTCAAACTGAATGGCCGCGAGGTCACCGTTAGGGGGCCGGACGACGCGCCCCTGCTGTGGACGATCCGCGATGAGGCCGGGCTGACCGGGACCAAGTTCGGCTGCGGCATCGGCCAGTGCGGCGCCTGCACGGTCCACATCGACGGCCAGGCGGTGCGCTCGTGCGTGACGCCGACCTCGCTGGTCGCCGGCAAGGCGGTCACCACCATCGAGGGCCTGGGGGGAAGCCACCCGCTGCAGAAGGCCTGGATCGAGACCCAGGCGCCCCAGTGCGGCTACTGCCAGTCGGGCCAGATCATGCAGGCGGCGGCGCTGCTGAAGGCGACCCCGCATCCTAGCGACGCGGAGATCGACGCGGCCATGAATGGCAACCTCTGCCGCTGCATGGCCTATGTGCGCATCAAGCAGGCGATCAAGCTGGCGGCCGGCCCGGCTGCGCCCGTGAAGGCGAAGGTGAAGGCATGACCCTCTCCCGCGACATCGCTCCCAACTCGCCGGCTGACATGGCCCTTTCCCGCCGCGGCTTCCTGATCAGCGTCTCCGCCGCCGGCGCCACGTTCAGCCTGTCAGGACCGGCCGAGGCGGCCGAAGGTTATGCGCCCACGATCTGGTACTCGATCGACAAGGCCGGGAAGGTCACCGTCAACATCATCCGCGCCGAGATGGGCCAGCACGTCGGCACCGCCATCGCCCGCATCGTCGCCGATGAGCTCGAAGCCGACTGGTCCAAGGTGACGTTCGAGCACGTCGACTCCGACCCCAAGTGGGGCCTGATGGTCACCGGCGGCAGCTGGTCGGTGTGGCAGAGCTATCCGCTCTACAGCCAGGCCGCCGCGGCCGGGCGGATCGCCCTGGTGAAGGCCGGCGCCAAGCTGCTGGGCGCGCCCGCCACGGCCTGCGTCGCCCGCAACGGCGCGGTCTGGGCGGGCAAGACATCGGTGAGCTACGGCGAGATCGTCGCCAAGGGCGATCTGGCCCAGCAGTCTTCGGCCGCAGACCTGGCCAAGATGCCGATCAAGACGCCGGGTGACCGCAAGCTGATCGGCAAACCCGCGCCGGCCCGCGACATCCCCGGCAAGACCGACGGCAAGGGCGTCTACGGCCTCGACGCCAAGGTTCCGGGGATGGTCTACGCCCGGCCCAAGCTGCCGCCGACCCGCTATGGCTCGACCGTGGCCAGTATCGACGAGACCGCCGCCAAGGCCGTGCCCGGCTACATCCGCGCCATCGCGCTGGAGGACCCGTCCAACACCGTCCCCGGCTGGGTGATGGTCTATGCCGACAGCTTCGTGGCCGCCGACCGCGCGACCCAGGCGCTGAAGGTGACCTGGACCACGCCGCCCGAGGCCAAGACCTCCGAGGCCGACCTGCAGGCCCGCGCCCGTGAGCTGATCGCCGACGCATCCAAGGGCGGACTTGTGGTCGCCGACCCCGGCGTCGACGCGGCCTTCGCAGCGGCCAAGACCACCCTGGAACAGACCTACACGACCTCGACGGCGCTCCACTTCCAGATGGAGCCGGTCAATGCGCTCGCCTTCGAGAAAGACGGCAGGTTCGAGATCCACACCGGCAACCAGTGGCAGTCGCTGGTGCTCCCCTGGCTGGCCCAGGCGCTGGGGCGCAAGGAAGACTCCATCGTGCTGCGCACCTACCTGTTGGGCGGCGGGTTCGGGCGCAGGCTGAACGGCGACTATGCGGTGGGCGCCGCGCTCGCCTCCAAGGCCATTGGCGGCAAGCCGGTCAAGATGGTGCTGACCCGGGCCGACGACAGCCGCTTCGACAGTCCCCGCTCGCCCTCGGTCCAGGTGGTGAAGATGGCGTGGGGCGAGGCGGGCCGGGTCACTGCCATGGATCACGCCGCCTGCGCCGGCTGGCCCACCGAGGCGATGGCGCCGTTCTTCATGCCCAAGGGCGAGAACGGCGTTGCCTACGACCCCTTCGCGATCAGCGGCGCCAACCACTGGTACAACGTCGGCGCCCAGCGAGTCCGCGCCATCGGCAATGACCTGGCCAACAAGACCTTCCGGCCGGGCTGGCTCCGCTCCGTGGGACCGGGCTGGACCAACTGGGCCCTGGAAAGCTTCATGGACGAGGCGGCCGAGAAGGCCGGCGTCGATCCCCTGGCCTTCCGCCTGAAGATGCTGGACGCCAGCGGCCGGAACGCCGGCGCGGCCCCGACCGCCGTCGGCGGCGCGAAACGCCAGGCTGCGGTGCTGCAACGCGTGGCGATCAAGGCCGGCTGGGGCAAGCCGCTGCCGAAGAACACCGGCCTGGGGCTGGCCACCACCTTCGGCCAGGAACGCGACATGCCCACCTGGGTCGCCTGCGCGGCGCGGGTCCATGTCGATCCTGCCTCGGGCGTGGTGAGGGTTGAAAAGCTGACCCTGGTCGCCGACGCCGGCACCATCGTCAGCCCCGACGGCGCTCTCGCCCAGATGCAGGGCGCCTCGCTGTGGGGCCTCAGCCTCGCGCTGTTTGAAGGCACGTCCTTCGTCAACGGCCAGGTCAAGGACACCAATCTCAACAGCTATACCCCGCTGCGCATGGCCGACGTGCCGGACCTGGACATCGAGTTCATGCCCTCGACAGAGCCACCGGTGGGTCTGGGTGAGCCCGCGACGACGGTCGTCGGGCCGGCCATCGGCAACGCCATCTACCGGGCGGTCGGCGCGCGGGTCCGCGACCTGCCGATCCGGCCGGCGGCGGTGAAGGCGGCGATGAAGGCGTGAGGCGCGGGCCTCACTCATTCCCGCGCTCGTCATCCCCCGGCTCGTCCGGGGATCCATTCCTCCACCGCAGGTGAGACCGTGCCGATCCGCGGCCTCGATGCCGCGCTCGCTCTCGTTCTCACGTGTGAGCGTCACGACGGGTCCCCCGGACAAGCCGGCGGATGACGGGCAAGGCTCTAGGTTGCTAGGCTCGGGAGGTCGAAGAGTAGCAGGGCGGGCTGGTTCAGCGGCGCCTGGGCTGCGACCTCGCCGGAGGGATTGAGGACGGCGGTGGGGCCCCAGGCGACACGGCCGTCGCACTCGCCGGTGACGTCGGCTGAGATCAGCCATAGGCCGGTCTCGCGGCATCGCTCGCCGCGCACGGCGTTGTGGGCGTCCTTCCACGTCTCCGCGGTGTCGCGGCGGAGCATGTTGTTGGCCGGGCAGACGATCAATGAGGCCCCTGCGTCGGCGACCTTCCGCGCCGCCTCGGGAAAGTTGGTGTCGAAGCAGATGTTGACGCCGAATCGCAAGCCGGCGACCTCGAAAGCCGGGCAATCGTCTCCGGCGCAGAATGCCTGCTCGCGGCCCAGCAGATGGGCCTTGCGGTAGCGGCCGAGAAGAACGCCGCGATCCACCACGACGGCGGTGTTGAAGAGGCGCCCGTCGTCGATTTCGATCAGCCCCACGACGATCGCAGGGCCGGTCTTCGGGAACCGGCCCAGGAGCGCCTGGAAGTCAGGCGATCCCAGGTCCAAGGCGTTGCGGCGCGCCGCCGCCTCGTCGGTCAGGTAGCCCTGCAGGAAGCCCTCTGGGAAGCAGAGGAGCGCTGCGCCGGCGGCCTCGGCGTCGGCGGCCAGGGCCGTCAGGCACGCGAGCGCCGCCTCGATGTCCTCGATGTATTCGACGGTCTGGGCGGCGGCGATGGTGACGGTCAGCATGGGCCGCTCAGGACAGGCTGCAAATGCAGATGGGGAAGGAGGTCCCGGCGTCGAGCCCGGCCCTCACTTCCCCACCCTGACTTCCTTGCGGAGGTCTGTCCCTCCCCATGAAGGGGAGGGATTGCGCTCAGTCTTACTCCGCCGCCGGCTTCGGCGCGTAGCCGAGGATGGCCTTGGTCTCCAGGAATTCGTGGAAGGCGTAGTCGCCCCACTCACGCCCGTTGCCGCTCATCTTGTAGCCGCCGAACGGGGCCAGCATGTCGCCGCCGCCGCCGTTG
>CALQQB010000026.1 GCA_943332615.1 Phenylobacterium deserti | reverse complement strand
GGCGGACGCGGAGGCGGAGAACCGGCGCGAGGCGCTGGATGACATCCGGTTTGCACGCCTGGGCGAGCAGTGGCCGGAAAAGGAGCGCCGGGACCGCCAGCTTGAGGGCCGGCCGGTGCTGACCATCAACCGGCTGCCGGCGTTCATCCGCCAGGTGGTGAACGACGCGCGGCAGAACAAGCCGTCGATCTCGGTGCATCCGGTCGACGACGCCGCCGACCCGGCGACGGCGGAGGTGTTCAACGGGCTGATCCGGCACATCGAGCAGAGCTCGGACGCGGAGGTGGCCTACGACACGGCGCTGGATTTCGCGGTGACCGGGGGGTTCGGATATTTCCGGATCAACACCCGCTATGCGGCCGACGACGGCTTCGACCAGGACATCGTGGTGGAGCGGGTGGCGAACCCGTTCTGCGTCTATGGCGACCCGGAGGGGACGGCGGCGGACAGTTCCGACTGGAACACCGCCTTCGTGGTGGACAGCCTGCCGCGCGCGGCGTTCGCGGCGCGGTGGAAGGGGGCCGAGGCCTGCGACTGGGGCGGCGACGACCTGGGATCGTTGGGCGGTCCTGACGGCGCGGGTGGCGCGCGCGTGCGGGTGGCCGAATACTGGCGGCGCGAGCGGGTGACGCGGACGATCCTGGCCTTGAGCGACGGCCGGATGGTCGAGGCGGCGGCTTATCGGGCGCAGAAGGCGATGTTCGACGCCCTGGGCGTGAGCGTGGTCGGGCGGCCGCGGCAGGCGGCGAGCCATCGGGTGACGCAGCGGATCGTCAGCGGGGCCGGGGTGCTGGAGACCGTGGACTGGGCGGGACGCTTCATCCCCATCGTGCCGGTGTGGGGCGAGGAGCTGATGGTGGATGGGCGGCGCCGGTTGCGCGGCCTGGTGCGGGACGCCAAGGACCCGCAGCGGATGTTCAACTACTGGCGCACGACGTCCACGGAGCTGGTGGCGCTGGCGCCCAAGGCCCCGTTCATCGGGCGCAAGGGGGCGTTCGATACCGACGCGGACAAGTGGGCGACGGCCAATGTGAAGAGCCACGCCTACATCGAATACGACGGGCTGGAGCCGCCGATGTGGCAGGGGTTCGCCGGCGTACCGGCCGGCGCGCTGCAGGAGGCGCTGAACGCCAGCGACGACATGAAGGCGATCATGGGCCTGCACGACGCAAGCCTGGGGGCGCGGTCGAACGAGACCTCCGGGCGGGCGATCATGGCGCGGCAGCGGGAGGGGGACACCTCCACCTTCCACTACATCGACAACCTGAGCCGCTCGATCCGGCACGCGGGGCGGATCCTGCTGGACCTGATCCCCAAGGTCTATTCGACGGCGCGGGTGGTGCGGGTGCTGGGGCCGGACGGGGCGGCGCAGAGCGTGGGCGTGGGGCCGGGCGGGCAGGGCTCGGAGCAGCTGAAGGCGATCGGGCGGATCCATGACCTGGGGGCCGGCCGCTATGACCTGACGGTGCGCTCGGGGCCGAGCTTCACCAGCCGGCGCGAGGAGGCGGCGACCCAGATGATCGAGCTGATCCGGGCCTATCCGGGCGCAGCCCCGGTGATCGGCGACCTGCTGGCGCGGAACCTGGACTGGCCGGGGGCGGACGAGATCGCTGGCCGGCTGGCCGCGTTGCTGCCGCCGCAGGTGAAGGGCGCGGCGCCGGAAATCGCCCAGGCTCAAGCGCAGGCGAAGGCGCAGATGGGCCAGCTGGCCCAGGCGCTGGCGGCGGCCAAGGCCGAGATCGCGGGGCTGAAGCAGGACCGGGCGCACGCGGCGCGCAGGCTGGAGATCGAGGCCTTCGAGGCCGAGACCAACCGGATGCGGGCCGTCGGCCCCATCGGCGGCGCGCAGCCCGGCTGACCACAGACCCTCCGAAACAATCCGACCGCCCGATCGGCGGCAGCAGAAGGACGACCCATGGACAACGAGGACATGATGCCAGTGGACGAGGATCGGGTCGCCGGTGACGCGGCGGCGACGGACGGCGGCGACGACAGCTTCGAGATCGACGTCGATGGCGAGGTCCACACCCTGCCGGGCGCGCTGAAGGGCGCGTTCCTGCGGCAGGCGGACTACACCCGCAAGACCCAGGAGTTGGCGGAGCATCGGCGCGCGCTGGCGGCGGAGCGTGAGGGGGTGGCCCGCGAGGCCGCCGCGCACCAGGGGGCGAGCGCGGACCGCCTGCGCCTGTCGGCGATGGATCACCAGCTGCGCGAGATGCAGGCGGTGGACTGGCAGGGCTATGCCGCCCAGGACCCTGAGGGCGCGCAGGCGCTGCGCGCGACGTTCACACAGCTGGCGGAGAGCCGCGAACAGCTGGCCTATGCGGTGAACCATCATGCCCAGCGCGCCGAACTGCAAGCCGCCCGCGAGGCGGCGGACGCGATGGCGCAGACCGGCCGGACCCTCGCCCAGGAGATCGAGGGGTGGTCGCCGGAGGTGGCGCACAAGCTGGTGGAATACGCCCAGGCCTTCGGGGTGACCCTGGAGGAGATCCAGCAGATGGCCGACCCGCGGCTGTGGAAGCTGCTGCACAAGGCCTGGCGGGCGGACCAGGCGCGCGACGGCGAGGCGCAGGCCCAGGCCCGCACGCTGCAGCCGGCGGTGACGATCGGCGGCGGCGGGGCAGGCGGTGGCGCGGGCGTGCGCGACGAGCTCGGCACGAAGGAATGGATGCGCCGGCGCAATGCCCAGGCGACCACCGGCAGGTGACGGCCTTAGCTGTGTCGACCCGCCCCTGAACGACAGCCGCCCCAGCGGCGCCTGAATTCCTCTCGCGGCCGCGCGGACACCGCCATCGGCCGAGAGCACGGACATTGATCGAAATCCAGAACCCCAAGCCGCCGCCGGTCCGCCGGCGACGACCGAACATGCGCGCCAGCGCCTCGGACGCCCTCGCGGCTTCACCCCGAAATTTCACAAGGACCAGACATGCCGAACACCATCCTGACCGCCACGGCGGTGACGCGGGAGGCCTTGCGAGTCCTCCACCAGAAACTGAACTTCGTGGGCACCATCACCCGCGACTATGACGACCGCTTCGCCCAGACGGGCGCCAAGGTCGGCGACACCCTGAAGGTGCGGCTGCCGAACCAGTACGTGGTGCGCACGGGTGCGCCGCTTGGCAACGGCGGCACGCTGAACGACACCACTGAGAGCTCGGTGGACCTCAAGGTTCAGACGCAGAAGGGCGTCGATCTGAACTTCACGTCGGTGGACCTGACCATGGCGCTGGACGATTTTTCCGAGCGCATCCTGGAGCCCGCCATGTCGGTGCTGGCCGCCAACATCGAGGCGGACGCCATGACCATGTACAAGGATGTCTACAACCAGGTGGACAACCAGGGCGCGGCCGCGACCCTGACCCATGTGCTGAGGGGCCGGAAGATCCTGGTGGACAACCTGGCGCCCCTGAACGGGCGCACCTGCAACCTGAACACCCAGGACAACCTTGACCTGGTCGACGGGCTGAAGGGGCTGTTCAACGACAAGGCGACAATCAGCAAGCAGAACCGCGAAGGCTACATGGGCCGGACCGCAGGCTTCGACTTCCTGGAGAACACCCTGTGGCCCTCGCACACGCGGGGTCCGTCGAACGCCGGCTTCATCGTGAACGGCGCAGGCCAGAGCGGGGCCACGCTGACGGTGTCCACGGGCACGGGCATCCCCGTCGCGGGCGACGTCATCACCATCACCGGCGTGTTCCGCGTGCATCCCGAGACCAAGCAGTCGACCGGGCAGCCGCAGCCGTTCGTGATCGGCGCCGGGGCGACCCTGACCTCGTTCCCGATCTCGCCGGCCATCGTGACGAGCGGTGCGGGCCAGAACGTTTCCGGCTCGCCCGCGGCGTCGGCCCCGGTGATCTTCCCGGGCACGGCATCGACGCCCTATGGAATCTCGATGGCCTACCAGAAGGGGGCGTTCGCCTTCGCGACGGCGGACATGATGATGCCCAACGGCGTCGATTTCGGCAGCCGCGAGGTGTTCGACGGCGTCTCGATGCGGATCCTGCGCCAGTACGACATCAACTCAGACAAGTTCCCCTGCCGGCTGGACGTTCTGTACGGCTTCAAGACCATCCGGCCGCAGCTGGCCTGCCGGCTGGCGAACAAGTAGCGGGCTGACCGCCTGACTCGCGGGCGGCTGGCGACGGCCGCCCGCACCCCTTTTCCAACATCATCAGAAGCGGAGTGGTCCATGGCGATCACGACCTACGCCGAGCTGCAGGCTGCGGCGGCGAACTGGCTTGTGCGGTCGGACCTGACCGCGCGCATCCCGGAGTTCATCGCGCTGGCGGAGGCCCGGCTGAACCGGCTGCTGCGCACGCGGCTGTCGGAAGTCGAGGTGGCGGTGACGGCGACGTTCGGGGCGCGGACGATCCCGCTGCCGGCGGGGTTCACCGAGCCGCTGCGGCTGTGGCTGGAGCGGGACGGCGGGCGCGAGGAGCTGCCGTTCCGCGACGCCAGCCTGATGGCCGCCACCTCGCTGCGCGGCGTGCCCGGCGCCTGGACCGTGGATGGGGCGACCCTGGCGTTCGACCGGCCGTGCGACCAGGCCTATGGGCTGACGCTGCGGATGCTGCGGGCCTTTTCGCTGTCGGACGCGGCGCCGACCAATGCGCTGCTGAGCGATTTCCCGGACATCTATCTGTTCGCGACGCTGAGCGAGGCGGCGCCGTTCCTGCGCGATGCGGAGCTGGCGGCCGCCTATGAGACCAAGCTCAATCGCGCCATCGACGAGACCAACGCCAAGGCGGCGCGGAGCCGGGCGGCCCGGGTGCTGACCACGGACCTGCCCCGGCGGGTCCTGCGCGGGGCGGCCTGATGCTGTCGCCGATGGGACCGGGGACGCCGGAGGCCCTGCGGGGCGTGCTGAAGACCTTTCATGACGCGCTGCTGGCGCTGATGACGCCAGGCGCGCCGACGCCGCTGTTCGCGGTGGCGCAGGCGGGGCTGCCGCCGGCGGCGGCGCATCCGCAGACCCTGGCGCTGATCACCGACCTCAACATCCTCGCCCATTCGGACGGGGCCCATTGGATCCGCCAAGACACGGGAGCCGTGATCGTCTGATGCCTTCATCCTGGTCGCCATCACTCCGGTTCGAACAGCAGTTCACCGGCGAGAACATCAATCTGTGGGGAGAGAAGCTGAACGCCGTGCTGGGCCACGCCGACTATGCCGTGGCTGGCTGGCTGACCAAGCCGCTGACAGGGAACGCCACCCTGACCAGCGCCAACGCCGCCGACGACGAGGCGCGCGCCGCGACCATCAAGTTCACCGGCGGGGCGGGGCCGTTCACGGTGACCATCCCGGCGGTGAGCAAGACCTACCTGGTGTGGAATGCGTGCGCCGGGCCGGTGTCGCTGACCACCGGGGCGGGGGCGACGCTGACCATCGATCCCGGCGACATTGTCTGGGCGCTGACCGACGGCGGCGGCGTGAAGACGCCGGGCTATGGCGGCGTCTCGATCAAGGACTGGGTGTCCGGCGTGGCCTGGTCCTACAACGCCGGCGCGCTGCCGGCGCAGACCGGGAACGCCGGCAAGGTCGTGAAGACCGACGGGACCACCGCCAGCTGGCAGGCGCTCTCGACCGCCGACCTCACCGACTACGCGAGCGCCGTGAAGGGCCTCGCGCTCGCCTTCGCCATCGCCCTTTAGGAGACGAACGACATGGCCGTCACCGCCAACAGCATCATCACGCCGCAGACGCCGCGGGCCGCCGCCGTCAACCTACCGTCCGGCGCGACCAACGCGACCTACACCACCAGCCCGGCCAACACCGTCCTGCTGGCCACCGCCGGCGCCAACGGCGGGCGGCTGACCAAGCTGCAGGCGATCCCCTGCGCGACGGTCGGGACGCAGAACCAGGTGCAGATGTTCCGTGACGGGGGCACGGCGGGGGTGTCGAAGTACTTCGCCGACAGTGCCGCGATGGCCACCTACACCATGGCGCAAAGCACCGAGGCGCCCATCACCGACTTCGGCTACTCGGACGACAACCCGCTGATCTTGCAGCCGAACGAGCGGGTCTATGTGGCCCAGGGGCAGTCGGTGAGTATCAATGTGGTCGCCGAATGGGCCGACTACTGATGGGCGCGGGGCAGACGCTCAGGGGGTTGGTGGGGCAGGGGATGCGTGGGGGGAGGGCGCTCAGTACAGATTTCCTTGCAGTCTACGATAGTACCTCCGGCGCGGGATCTTTTACCTCCACCACAGCCTGTGTGGCCCTAATCTTCGCCTGGGGAGCCGGTGGGGGCGCGGTGAACGGAGGCGACGACTCAGGGGGTGGGGGAGGAGCGGCGGGCTACAAACGAGTCAAACTTTCTAGCCGTCGGACCGTTTCGTGGACTGTTGGAGCGGCGGCCATTGGTGACGGCGGAGATTCTGTTGTCAGTATTCCCGGAACCACTCTGACCGCTTGTGGCGGGAAGGCGCCATCTGGTGGAGTTGGTGGTCTCGGCGGAACACCATCGGGAAACTGGGACATCGCAAGACGTGGCGGCAACGGTGGGACCGGGGCGACAGCGGGCGAGTCACCATTGGGCGGGGGCGCTGGAGGAAACTGGTCGATTGGGGCTGGCAACGATGGCGGTGGTGGCGGGGCCGCCGGTTTCACGGATCTCTTCGGAGGCCTGGTGCCAGGCAAGGGGGGGAATGGCAATTCCGGTGGCGCGAACGCTACGGCACCCGGTGGTGGTCGCGGGGGCGGCGAAATGGGCGCGGGAGCCACCACGGGAACCGCCGGCCGTGTCTTCATCGTCCTTGTACGGAATCCGTCCTAGGTTTGTAGCTCAGTCGCCGCCACCTGATCTCAATTGTCCAGCTTGTCGCTGTGAGATCACCTATGGCTAGAATGTCCAAAATCTAAACGCAGCTGGCACGGTACGCGATGGCTTCACATCCCGACGAGCTAGGCATCCGGACTGGATTCCCCTCACCCCAGCCGCACCACGCCGATCTTGGCCAGGACGCCGGCGGCGCGGGCGATGGTGGGGAGGCTGGCGGACATGCGGATGGCGGCGTCGTGGACGGCGAGGGGGCCGGCGGCGGCGAGATTGTAGAGGGTTTCGAGCTGGGCGGCGGGGGCGGGTAGCTCGCTGAACAGGGCCTGGCCCAGGGCGGCCTGCAGATCAGCCACGGTCGCGCCCGGCGCGATGGTCAGGATCGTGGCCGCCGCGATCTGGTGCGTCGGGTAGTGGCCGAAGGCGAGGAAGGGATCGAGCCGACTAGCCGCGGCAGGGGGCGCGGTTCGCAGCCGGGCGGCGACCTCCGGGTCGGCGACGGCGGCGGCGCGCCGGGCGTTCAGGTCTGCCCAGAGATCCTGGTACTGGCGATAGATGACCGGCCAGTCGAAGACCTCGCGGGCGCGCTGGCGGCCGGCCTCGCCCATCTGGCGGCGGAGGTCCGGGTTCTCGACAAGCCGGCTCATGATCTCGGTCAGGTCCTGGAGATCGACCGAGGTGCTGGCCGCGGCGGCCCAGCAATAGCGATCGTAGTTGAGGGCGCCGTTCTCATGCCCCCGGGCGAGGGGCTCACCCATGCCCGGGCCCGGCGCCCAGGTGGCGATCCGGAAACCATCGACGCCATGGCGGACGGTATCGCGATAACCGTTCCAGTCTGTGACCACGACCGGAAGGCCCGCGGCCATCGCTTCGATCGGCGTGAGGCCGAAGGTCTCTTGAATATTGTCCGCAAGGCTGACGAAGAGGTCCGCGGCGGCCCAGGCCTGGTCGCGCTTGGGCGGATCTCGACCCTCGACGAAGATCGTCCTCACGTCCGGCGCGAACTGGGCGGCCCCCGAGACGAAAGCCTGGGTGATCCCATCGTGGGGCGCCCAGCCACACATGATGAGGGTGACTGGCCGGCCTGCCCGCGTCGCGGCGGCCTGGAGCCCCTGGTACATGGCGACCGGGTGCGCCTTGCCATGGAAGATCAGGCGGCCGACGAACAGCGCCACGACAGTGTCGGGGTCGAGGCCAAGGTCCGCGCGGGCGGTTGCCCGCGCGTCCGCGGAAATCGCGAAGTCGTCGCAGTGAACGCCCAGGGGGATGATCGGAAGCTGAGGGAGCTCGAGGCGGATGTCGCGGCCGTGGCGCCAGCGAAGATAGTCGGCCTCGACCTCATGGACGCGGCGAACGGTTTCGACCACGGCGCCAGTGGTGCAGACCAGGGCGTCCCAGGTCATCACCGGCTCGCGAAGCAGGTTGGCGATCTCGTCCATCGCGCCGGCGCTGGCGGTGGTGTGGGTGACGCCGCAGAGCGAAAAGGCGGCCGCCCCATAACGCTGACGCATGCGCGCATGCGTCCCGACCGTGATGTCGGCCAGGTAGAAGACCCCGGTCTCGGAGACGCGGCCGAACTGATCGGTCGGAATCCACTCCACCGAGGCCCGAGGGTCGATGCCGGCGACGATCGCCGCGAAGCCCCTGGCGGTGTTGGAATTGCGCGACAGGCTCCGGATCGGCTGATCGCCGCGGGCTTGGATGGCGGCGCGGAGGAAGCCGTTGCCGGCCGCCTGGCGACCCATCAGCCGTTCCTTGCCCATGTCATAGCCATCGGCTTCCCCGCGCAGGACGGCGGTCCGAGCGGTGTCGGGACTGGCCATCAACACGCGATCCTGGAGCGGAGCCGGCGAGGCGGCGAGACAAGATGACGGACGGACACGGAGCCCCACGGCGTCGCTGAATTGGACGCGGATCATTGGGGCGTGTCGGTCGCGGAAACAAGCGCGACGGTCATCGAAATCGAGACCGCAGCGGCACAGCATCCCCAACCCGGAGGCCGAGTATGAAGATCCCCCTGGACCTGCCACCAGGCCTGAACGGCGACGACACAACCCTGGCGGCCGGCGGCCGCTGGGCGGACGGATCCAATGTCCGGTTCCGACTGGGCCGACCCGAGACGATCGGCGGCTGGGAGCGGCTGATGAGCGAAGCGTTGACCGGCGTGTGCCGGGGCGTGGTCCCGTGGACCGACAACGCAGGAACCTTGAACATCGCGTTCGGAACCCACTCCAGGCTGCAGCTCTGGCGGGGCGGGGCGCTGTTCGACATCACGCCGACCAGCGGGTTCACCGTGGGGGCGATCGATGGCGCAGGGTCGGCCGGCTATGGGACCGGCGGCTATGGCGTGGGCGGGTACGGCCTGCCGTCGGTGACGGACTATTTCCCGCTGACCTGGTCGTTCGGCGCCTGGGGCCAGCAGTTGCTGGCCAGCCCGCGGAACCAGACGATCTTCGCCTGGACCAACGACACGGCACAGGAGGCGCAGGCGATCGCGGGCGCGCCGGCCAATGTGACCCACATGCTGGTGGCGCCCCTGAACGGCGGCTACCAGGTCTTCGCGCTGGGCTGCAACGAGGAGGTTTCCGGGACCTTCAACCCGCTCTGCATCCGCCACTCCTCGGTCCGCAACAACAGCCAGTGGAGCACGAGCGCCGGCGGCTCGACGGCGCGGGAGTACGTCCTGACCGGCGGCGGGCGGATCGTGGCGGGACGGATGTGCGGGCCATGCCTGCTGGTCTGGACGGGCGACGCGCTGTTCCTGGGGACCTTCGTGGGCGCGCTGAACCAGCCGTGGCGGTTCGAGCGGGTGGGGCGCAACTGCGGCCTGATCGGGCCGAGCGCGGTGGTGGTGGCGGGCCAGACGGCGTTCTGGGTCAGCCCGGACCGGCAGTTCTACAGCTATGGCCTGGGCGGCCAGGCCGAGGCCGTGCCGTGCCCGATCCGCCGCGACTTCGCCGAGGAGCTTGCGGCCAGCCAGGGCGACAAGGTCGTCGCCTCGTCGAATGCGGCATTCTCGGAGGTGCGCTTTGACTATCCGGACCGGCGCGACGGGTATGAGAACAGCCGCTACCTGGCGCTGGCGGTCAGCGGGCCTGACGCGGGTGCGTGGCATCGCGGGGTGATGGCGCGCACGGCGTTCGTGGACGCCGGGCCGTCGACCTATCCGGTCGGGGTGACGTTCGAGGGGGCGGCGTTCCTGCACGAGAAGGGTCGCGCCGCCGACGGGGCGAGCTTCGCCTGGTTCATCGAGACGGCGGACAGCTATCTCGACCCGGACAGCACGCTGCTGGTGCGCGGGCTGTGGCCGGACTTCAAGGACCAGGTCGGGCCGGTGACCGTGACGGTGAAGGCGCGGATGCATCCCCAGGACACCGAAGGCGCGCCGGTGGTCGCGGCCATGGCGCCGGGCGATGCGAAGGCGGATTTCCTGACCAGTGGGCGGCTGCTGCGCCTGCGCTTCTCAGGCGAGAGTGCGCCCACGGGCGCGCGGATCGGCACACCTACGTTCGACGTGGTCCCGGCGGGCCATCGCTAGCGCGCCTTCAAAAACCGCAAATCGAGGAGACCGAATTGCCCTTTTCACTCAATGCCTCTGGCAACATCGAGAAGACCAAATCGACGACGAAAACCAACGGCACGTTCACAAAGACCAGCACGCCGATCGTGCCGGAGTGGGCGTCATCCCTCACGCAGGGCGTCGCGGGTCGCGTCGGCGGTTTGGTCGAGCAGGATCCGCAAGGCCTGGTGGCGCCGGCCCATTCCCTCGAGACCCGGGCCGCCGATGGCGCGGCGGGTCTGGGCGGCTATGATTTCAACTATGACGGCGCGGCTGACCTGACGCGGGGGGCGGCCAGGACCTCGTGGCTCGATCCTTACATGAGCGCCGACACGCCGTTCTCGTCGGGCGGGAAGGCGTCCAACCATGTCGGCGCCTATCTGAATCCTTACCTGGACCAGGTGGTGGACGCCTCGGCGGCTGATTTCGACAGCCAGGCGGGCCAAGTGCGGGCGCGGCAGGCGCTGGACCTGGCGGGATCCGGCGCGTTCGGCGGGTCCGGGGCGGCGCTGACCCAGAGCCTGACGGAGGGCGAGCTGTCGCGGGCCCGCGCAGCGACGCTGTCCGGCCTGCGGTCGCGGGGTTACGAGACCGCGCTGAACGCGGCGGCGGGAGACGCCGGCCGCGCGACCCAGGCGCGGATTTCCAACGCCGAGATCGCCCTGCAGGACCGAGGCCAGAAGGTGGGATTCGGATTGCAGGGCCAGCAGCAGCAGCTGCAGGCGGCCAACCAGCTCTACCAGCTGTCCAATGCGCACGAGGACAACGCGCGCGCCAACATCGCCACCCAGTCCGGCGTCGGCGGCGCCCTGCGGGGGATCGACAATGCGGCCCGCAATGCCGGCGTGACCTCGACCCAACAACTGGTCGCCATGCTGAGCGGCCTGCCGATCAATCTGTTCGTCGGCCAGAACGAGCAGGGCGCTTCGGCGGAGACGGTCGACCGGAAGGAAACCAAGGTCGGCGCCAGTGTATCCGGTGGGTACACGGGCTGATGGCGATGCCCTCGGAACGGCTCAGCGCGCTGGAGCAGCGGGTCGCGGACCATGAGGCGCGCTGTGAAGAGCGGCTCACCGAGATCCGGGCCACGGCCAGATCGACCCTGCAGGCGGTGGAGGGGCTGAAGGCGCGGTCGTGGGGCGTGGCCGCGGCGTTGCTGGCGTGGGCGCTGGCTCAGGTCTGGAGCGCCAACTCGGCGCGGGTGAGCCGCTTGGAGGCAGCCCGGCCAGCGCTGGTCCTGGCCCACGACGACCTGGCGCCGCGCGGCGGCTGAGATGATTGGAGTTTGTCAAAGGACAGGAGAGCCCGGAGCGGTCTCCGGACTCTCCTGGCTGGTGCCACGACAGGGATTCGAACCCTGGACCTCAGCCTTACCAAGGATGCGCTCTACCACTGAGCTATCGCGGCGAAGGCGGGGCGTATAGCGGGCGCAGGCGGTGTCGTGAAGCCTTAATCGGCTTGACGGATCGGTCGCCTCGCCGCACCCCAGGGCGATGACCGACCGGGACGAGGATCGCAAGGCGCCGGCCGAATCCCGGGAGGCGAAGCTCGCCCAGGCGCTGCGGGCCAACCTGCGGCGGCGCAAGGCCGCGACCGGCGCGCCTTCGGCGCCAAAGGCGCAAGAAACCTCCACGGATTGACCGCTTGGCGGGTCAGCGGCGCCCACGCTAGATAGCGGTCGAGAGCGCCGCGACGCGGCCACGTTTGCTTCGCCCCGTTTTGTTTCGAAGGATACCGATTGGACCGCATCGCCATTACCGGCGGCGCGCGGCTGCAGGGAGAAATCCCCATCAGCGGCGCCAAGAACTCGGCCATCAAGCTGATGGCGGCGAGCCTGCTGACCGACGAACCGCTGCGGCTGACCAACATGCCCCGGCTGGCCGACACCCGGTTCCTGGGCAAGCTGCTGGCGCGGCTGGGCGCGGAGGTCGTGGAGTCGGAGGGGCCGGACGGCCCGGAGACCCTGCTGACCACGCGCGAGATCGTCAGCGGCTTCGCGCCCTACGAGCTGGTCCGCCAGATGCGGGCCTCGTTCAACGTGCTGGGGCCGCTGCTGGCGCGGAACGGCCAGGCCAAGGTGTCGCTGCCGGGCGGTTGCAGCATCGGCGCGCGGCCGGTGGACCTGCACTTGAAGGCGCTGGAGGCCCTTGGGGCCAAGATCGACCTGCACGAGGGCTACGTCTACGCCCAGGCGCCGCGGGGCCTGCAGGGCGCGGTGATCGACTTTCCGTTCAACTCGGTGGGAGCCACCGAGCATGCCATGCTGGCGGCGGTGCTGGCGCACGGCGACACGGTGCTGGAGAACGCGGCGGCCGAGCCGGAACTGGCCGACCTGGCCGACTGCCTCAACGCCATGGGTGCGAAGGTCAGCGGCGCGGGCACCCGCACCATCCATATCCAGGGCGTAAGCCGCCTGTCGGGCACGACCCATGCGGTGGTCCCGGATCGGATCGAGACCGGCACCTACGCGATGGCGGCGGCGATCGCCGGCGGCGAGGTACGGCTGACCCGGACGCGGAGCGACTTCATCCAGGCCCTGCTCGACAAGATGGTCGAGGCGGGGGTCGATGTGACCCCCCATAGCGATGGCCTGACGATAAAGCGCAACGGGGCGCGGCTGAACGCGGTGGAGATCACCACGGAGCAGTATCCCGGCTTCGCCACCGACCTGCAGGCGCAGTTCATGGCGCTGATGACGCTGGCCGATGGCGAGAGCGTGTTCCGGGAGACGATTTTCGAGAACCGCTTCATGCACGTGCCGGAACTGGCGCGGCTGGGCGCGGACATCTCCGTCCACGGCGGCGAGGCGCGGGTGCGGGGCGTCGCCTCGCTGGAGGGCGCCCAAGTCATGGCCACCGACCTTCGCGCCTCGGTGAGCCTGGTGATCGCCGGTCTGGCGGCGCAGGGCGAGACGGTCGTGAACCGCGTCTACCACCTGGACCGGGGTTTCGAACGCCTTGAGGAGAAGCTGTGCGCCTGCGGGGCGCAGGTGCGTCGCCTGAAGGGCGATGGCGAGGAAGAGGTCGAGTAGTGGCCAAGCCCGCGCGCCTGCAACTGCTCGCCGAGGACCAGGACGACCTGGCCGTGATCTCGGCCGCCCTGCAGGACGCGGTGGCGAAGGTGGGCGACATCGTCTTCGAGGCCAAGGCCCGGCGGCTGACGATCGCGTTCAACCGGTTCCGCTGGGAAGCTGGCGCGCGGCAGCGGGTGCGGTCCGCCCTGCAACTGGGCGGCGTGCTGAGCGTGCAGGCGCGCAAGATTCGCCGGGACCGGCCCGACGGGGTGCTGGAGCTGCTGACGATCGGCTTCGAGCCGCAGGAGGCGCCGGGCGGGCTGTTGACGCTGAGTTTCGCCGGCGGCGGCGATCTGCGGGTGCAGATCGAGTGCGTCGATGCCGTGCTGGCGGATATCTCCGAGCCCTGGCCCACGCCGCGCGAACCGGCCCACGACGCCTGAACCGCATGGCCATAAGGGCGCCGCGCCGCTAATAGAGCGCCCGCCATGCGACGCTTCAACTTTGACGATCCCGGCTTCGAGGCCGCTTTCTCCGCCTTCGTGGGCGAACGCCGCGAGACGCCGGAGGACGTGGATGCGGTCGTGCGCGACATCTTGGCGGCTGTGCGGGCGGAAGGCCTCGCGGCGCTGCTGCGGTTGGCCAAGACGTTCGACAAGGTCGAGCTGACCGAGGCGACGATCCGGGTCAGCGCTGAAGAAATCGCCGAGGGCGCGGCGGCCTGCCACGCGGACGTGCGCGAGGCGATCGCCTTCGCCGCGCGTCGGATCCGCGCCTATCACGAGCGCCAACGGCCGGCGGATCTGCGGTTCACGGACGAGACCGGGGTTGAGCTGGGCTGGCGCTGGACGCCGCTGGAGTCGGTCGGGATCTATGTTCCGGGGGGGCGCGCGGCCTACCCCTCGACGGTGCTGATGAACGCCGTGCCCGCGGCGGCGGCGGGCGTCGGGCGGATCGCCATGGTCACGCCGCCCGGGCGGCTGCAGCCCGCGGTGCTGGCGGCGGCGCAAGAGGCCGGTGTCAGCGAGATCTGGCGGGTTGGCGGCGCCCAGGCGGTGGCGGCGCTGGCCTATGGCGCGGGGCCGATTCGCCCGGTGGACAAGATCGTGGGGCCCGGCAACGCCTTCGTCACGGCGGCCAAGCGGCGCGTCTATGGGGTGGTCGGCATTGACGCTCTGGCCGGGCCTTCGGAGATCGTTGTCGTGGCCGACGCGAGCAACGACCCCGAGTGGATCGCCGCCGACCTGCTGTCACAGGCCGAGCACGACCCGGCCGCCCAATCCATCTTGATCACCGACGATGCGGCGTTCGCGGCCAGGGTCGAGGCCGCCGTCGAATCGCAGCTGAAGACCCTGGCGACCGGCCAGGACGCCCGGGCGTCCTGGCGCGACCACGGGGCGGTGGTGATCGCGCCGCTCGACGCCTCGCCGGGGCTGGTCGATCTGATCGCGCCGGAGCACGTCGAGTTCGCGATGGACGATCCAGAGCGTCTGGCCGACCGCGTGCGGCACGCCGGCGCCATCTTCCTGGGCCGCCACGCGCCGGAGGCGATCGGCGACTATGTGGCGGGCTCCAATCACGTGCTGCCCACCAGCCGCGCCGCGCGCTTCTCCTCCGGCCTGTCACTTTACGATTTCCTCAAGCGCACCTCGATTGTGAAGTGCGACGCCGCGGCGTTTGCGATCCTTGGGCCCCCGACGATCGCGCTGGCCGAGGCCGAGGGCCTGCCCGCGCACGCCCGCTCAGCCGCCATCCGGTTGATGCAGAGCCGATAGCGGCCGGAACCTTGGCCGTGGCATGGGCGTTTGCTGCTCGTGCCCCAAATCTGTGATCTGACAACGACCACCGCGCCCGCTGACGCCGCCGTGAAACCCAGCCTGGCCGAGCAGCTGATCGCCGGCGGCCTGATCTGGCGGTTGCGGCGCATGTTCGACGGGGCGGCGGCTGTCGAAACCTGAACCGTTCCTGTCAGCCGGCCTCCGAGGGCGTTCAGGCTGACACCCCTAAAACCATCCCACGATATGACCCTAGAGAGACGGAGACTTCCAATGCGTAATTCCATGACCAAGACCAGCCTGACCGCTGCCCTGCTTGCCGGGGCCCTGGCCTTCGGCGCAGCGACCAGCGCCAGCGCCGGGGTCACCAGCTGTTCGGCGACCGGCGGCAAGCAGGAGGGCGGGGCGGTGATCGGCGCCATCGCGGGCGGCCTGCTGGGCCACGCAGTCGGCGGGCGCCACGCCACGGGTGAGACCGTGGCCGGCGCCGCCCTGGGCGCCGCCGCCGGCTCGGCGATCGGCTGCGAGGCGCAGAAGGACCGCGCCCAGCGCACCGACAACGGGTCGGCGACCTACAAGCACGGCGGCTACCGCCTGTCCTCGGCGATCTCGCCGGCCAGCTACAGCCGCGTGGGCCGGACCTTCGTGGCCGAGACCGGCGTGAACCTGCGGGCCGCGCCGACCACCAACTCGGGCCGTGTCGGCCGCCTGCAGGCCGGCGAGCGGTTCCAGGCGATGGCCCAGGTCCGGGGCAGCGACTGGATCCTGGTCGGCCAGAACGGCGTCGGCGTCGGCTATGTCCGCAACGACTTCGTCAGGCCCGCTGGTCAACGCTACGCCGGCAACTGACGGCGGGTCGTTCCAGCCTTTGAATGAGACGCCCGGCGCCCCCCGCGCCGGGCGTTTTTTCGTATCTGAGCCATTGCTGTGACACAGCGGGATGACGCGGCCCCCCGGATTGCAATAAAGCTCAGCCACGAAGCCATGTCCCAAGATGCGCAAAAGACCCACCGGTTGCAGTCTGTCGAGCTCGACGAAGAGTCGCTCGCGGCGGTTTCGCGCGACCAGGAGCAGGAACGCCAGATCGCGATCTTCGACCTGATCGAGGACAACTACTTCTTTCCAGCGGGCGCGGAGGGTGGTCCCTACGACCTACGGATGGGGCTGCTGGAGAACCGGCTGCTGATGGATATCCGCGGGCCCAGCTACGAGCGGCGGCACATCCTGTCGCTGTCGCCGTTCCGCACGCTGATCAAGGACTATTTCATGATCTGCGATAGCTACTATCAGGCCATCCGCAACTCGACCCCGCAGCAGATCGAGGCCCTGGATATGGGCCGGCGCGGCCTGCACAACGAGGCGTCGGAGCTGCTGCGCCGTCGGCTGGACGGGAAGATCGCCACCGACGTGGACACCTCGCGCCGGCTCTTCACCCTGATCTGCGCCCTGCATTACCGGGGCTGACGGCGCATGAGCACACCCTCTGGAGGACGGTTGCCCGACGCGGTGCTGTTCTGTTGCACCTACAATCAGGTGCGCTCGCCGATGGCCGAGTCGCTGCTGAAGCACATCATCGGCACCTCCATCTTCGTCGATAGCTGCGGCCTGCGGCGCGGCGTGCACGACCCTGACACCGACGACATGGAGGTCGATCCCCTGGCCGCCGAGGTGATGAAGGAACTGGGCGTGGATCTTACGCGGCACCGCTGCAAGATATTTGACGACCTGGAGGATGATTCCTTCGACCTGGTGATCTCGCTGACCCCCCAGGCCCAGCACCGCGCGGTGGAGATCGCCCGTGGCCGGTCCGCCGACATCGAGTACTGGCCCACCCTTGACCCCAGCCTGACCGAGGGGACGCGGGAACAGCGGCTGGAGGCCTATCGCCAGGTGCGCGATGGCCTGATCACCCGGATTCGCGCTCGATTCGGCGCGTGAGCACGGACCATCGACCTGATCACCCTCGATGCGCTATATGCCCCCACGCAGATAGCGGCTCGCAGCCAGGTGGCGCGGGCCGCCGTCGTATGTGACATCGTCGAAGGATCAGGGAGCCGCATGGCCAAAGAAGAACTGTTGGAATTTCCGGGCACGGTCAGCGAAGTGCTGCCGAACGCCACATTTCGCGTGAAGCTCGAGAACGACCACGAGATTATCGCCCACACCGCCGGCAAGATGCGCAAGAACCGCATTCGGGTTTCCGCCGGTGACAAGGTGCTGGTGGAAATGACGCCCTACGACCTGACCAAGGGCCGCATCACCTTCCGCGTCCGCTAGGGTGGCAGAGACGCTGACTTGACGTCGAAGCCGCGCCTCGTCCTGGCCTCCGCGAGCCCTCGGCGGCTCGATCTCCTGCGCCAGATCGGCATGACGCCCGACGAGATCGACGCAGCCGATCTGGATGAGATTCAAGTTCCCCACGAGACCCCGCGCCTGCTGGCGCTGCGCCTGGCGTCGGCCAAGGCGGCCTGCGTGGCTGCACGCCAGCCGGGGGCCTTCGTGCTGGCCGCGGATACGGTGGTGGCGGTGGGCCGTCGCGTGCTGCCAAAGGCCGCGGACGCCAGCGAGGTGGCCGCCTGTCTCAAGCTGCTCTCAGGCCGCGCCCACCGGGTGCTGACCGGCATCGCGGTGGCGGCGCCGGACGGCCGCGTCGCGAGCCGGCTGGTCGAGACCCGGGTCCACTTCAAGCGCCTCTCAAAGGCCGACCTTGATGCCTACCTTGCGTGCCGTGAGGGGGAGGGGAAGGCTGGCGGCTATGCCATCCAGGGCCGGGCCGGGGCTCTGGTGATCTCGCTGCAGGGGTCCTACTCCGGCGTCGTCGGCCTGCCGCTGTACGAGACCTCGAACCTGCTCACCGGCCTGGGCTACCGGCCATGAGTACGCGCCGGCTCTTCCTAGACCGCGGCGTTGGCGAGACCCGCGCGGTGGTGACCCTCGATGATCGGCCCGAGCGCCTGCTGATCCGTCGCGATGACGAAGATCCGCGACTGGCGCTCGGCGCGCGCCTCGTCGCCCGGATCGCCAGCGTCGAGCCGGCCATCGGCACGGCCTTCCTTGACCTGGGGAACGGCCTGGAGGCGATCCTGCCGTTCAAGCCGGACGAGCGGCCGGTACGCGGCGGCGCGGTGGAGATCGAGATCCGCAGCGAGCCGCGGGCGGGTAAGCTGGCCGTGGCCCGACTGATCGGGGCGGGGGAGGGCGCGCCCCGCCTGGTCGCCCCGCCGCCGGACCTTGCCGAGGTGCTCCAGGGGTTCGCCCGCGACGCCCGCCTGGTGGAGGGGCGCGAGGCCCGCGCCATGGCCGACGAGGCCGAGGCTGAGGCGCTGGAGACAATCCACCCGCTGCCCGGAGGCGGAACCTTGGCTGTCGAGCCCACCCGGGCGCTCACCGCCATCGATGTCGACCTGGGCGAGCGCAAGGGCGCGGACGCCAAGCGCGTCACGCGGCAGGCCAACCTCGCCGCGCTGACCGAATCGGCCCGGCTGCTGCGCCTGAAGGGCCTGGGCGGGCTGGTCGTGATGGACCTAGTGGGCCGTGGCCATGACGGTAACGCGCTGCTGGCGGCCGCGCGGCTGGCGTTCGCGCCCGACAATCCGGGCGTCTCCATCGGCCCCGTCGGGCGATTCGGAACGATGGAGCTCTCGATTCCCCGCCGCACGCGCCCGGTGCTGGAACAACTCCGCCGCTCGGACGGCGCGCTGAACGACCGCGCCCTGGCCCAGCGGCTGATCCGTCGCGTCGAGGCCGAAGCCTCCGCCCAGCCGGGCGCGCGCCTGACCGTGGCCTGCGCGCCCGCCATCGCCGCCGCCGCCGAGCCCTTGGGCCGCGTGCTCGCCGAGCGGATCGGCGCGCGCTTCCTGATCTCCTCCGACCCGGCCCGCCCCCGCGACCAGTTCGACGTGAGCGGCGCATGAGCGGTCCCGGCTGCCCGATCTGCAAAAAGCCGCCAGAGACCGCCTATCGGCCGTTCTGCTCGCGCCGTTGCGCCGATGTGGACCTGCAGCGCTGGCTCACCAACCGCTACGCCGTTCCCGCCGAGGACGATGACGAGGGCGCGCGGGAGGCCGCGTTCGACGACGAGTAGCGGCCTGAAAAATCGCTGCCGCCCCTCGCTGGACTTCGGCCGGAGCCTCTTCTATAGACACGCCTCCCGCGAGCGGGGCCCTAAGCCTGGGTAGCTCAGTTGGTAGAGCAGCGGATTGAAAATCCGCGTGTCGGTGGTTCGAATCCGCCCCCAGGCACCACTTCCCCATTTCATGTCCGCGCATACTCGGTGATCCCCAGCGTGGGCGCGCCGAGGTTGGCGCACGCTTCCCATCGGGGACCGCCGTGTGGTCGTGGACGCGGCGCTTGATGAGCTTGCCGTGGAACTGGCCGCAGCCTTCAATATTACCGCCTTGGGCCGTCGGGCGAGATTCGAAAGCGACGTATGATCGCAGAACGTCACTATGTCGGTATCACATTTGTAATTTGCTGCGCCGCAACAAAACTGGCGGTCATGTGGGGGGTGAATCGGCGGCCACGTGGCGCATTTTGGGTGTGCAGCGCACAATTCGTGCGCAGGCCCCAACAATTTGAAGCGTATGTGAAAGCTTCTGCCCCTTGACGCTTCGACATGGGGTTGCCAAAGGGTCGAGGCCGCGTTTCTAAAAAGGCGGTAAGACTTTGGAATCCCCCCGTGGGACTTCAAGGCCGTCCACATCGCAAAGACGCCAATCCCCACCGAAAGTTGGGAATCCGCGTTCACCGGGGTCGGACGCAGCGACAGCGGCTTCGGGGATGCGGTGCGCGAAAGCGTGTTGCGTGATCGAAGCATGTTTCAACTAGGGTAGAGACGCTCTCGCGCGACGACCCTCCGGCCAATCGTGCTAGACCAACCAGGAACTGGCGACAGATGCTCGACAACAAATTGAAGATCACATTTTCCGCTCTCCTCGGCGCGGTTGCGCTGAGCATGAGCGCTCCGGCGTTCTCCCAGGACGCCGCCGCCCCGGCCGCTCCGGCCGCTGAAGCTGCTGCCGCTCCGGCCGCCGCTCCTGCCGCCGCCGCTCCGGCTGATGAAGCCGCTCCGCCGACCATGAAAAACGCCGGCAAGCTCAACGTCGGCACCATGTTCATGGACGCCGACCCGGTCGTGAAGGTCATCATGATCGGCCTGGCTCTTGCTTCCATCATGAGCTGGACCATCCTCGTGACCAAGATGCTTGAGTTCCGCTCGCTGAATCGCGTGTCGGACGGCTTCGTGGAAAACTTCCGCGGCGCCAAGTCGATTGCCGACATGAACCGCATCGCGCTCTCCGAAGAGTTCGATGGCAATCCGCTGGCCGACATGGCCGCGGCGGCCGCCCAGGAGATAGAGCTCAGCCGTCAGGCGGGGCTCGAGATCATGGGCGATCACCGCGACAACACTGTCGCGCGGGCGCACCATGCGGTGAGCGCGGTCCAGGCGGCTCTGGCTCGCCGCCTCTCCGGCGGCATGCAGTACCTAGCCTCGGTGGGGTCCAACGGTCCGTTCATCGGCCTGTTTGGCACCGTCTACGGGATCATGAACTCGTTCATCGGGATCGCGAACACCAACACGACCAACCTCGCCGTCGTGGCCCCCGGCATCGCCGAGGCCCTGCTGGCGACCGGTCTGGGCCTGTTCTGCGCCATCCCTTCGGTTATCTTCTACAACTACTTCCAGACCCGGATTTCCTCTTACGGCGCCCGGTCGGAAGGCTTTGTGGCTGAGCTGATGAACGCGATTTCGCGGCAGCTCGACAAGGGAGCGTAATCTAGATGGCCGCCAAACTCTCGAGCGGAGGCGGCGGGCGCTACTCTGAAGACACGATGGCCGAGATCAATGTCACGCCCTTCGTGGATGTGATGCTGGTTCTGCTGATCATCTTCATGGTGGCCGCACCACTGGCGAGCGTGACCGTCAAGGTCGTGCTTCCGCCAGCGGTCGCCCCGCCGGGCACCAACCCTCCGAAGCCGATCTACATCTCGATCCAGCCGAACGGGAGCCTGTTCATTCAGGACTTCAAGACGGACCTGTCGAGCCTGGGAGACGACCTGCGCAAGCAATTGGGCACGGTCCGGAACCCGACGAAGGAACGTATCTTCATCCGCGCGGATACGAATGTGCTCTACGGCGACTTCATGGGCGTTATGAACATGCTGCAGGACAACAATTTCTACAGCGTGGCCCTCGTCGGCGAAGACAACAACAAGTAGGTGGTGACCCATGTCTGAGACATCACCGACCGTTCATCGTAGTCCGTTCGATGAGCCGAAGGCCCAGAAGCGCCCGGGCCTGACCGTTGCTCTTGCGATCGCGGTCTTTGTCCACGGCGCCCTGGGCGTCTATCTCTGGAAGTCGCGGTTCGATCCGAAGTACAAAGAGTACTCGGACGAGGTGACGGACGTGTCGATCATCAAGCCCGTTCCGCCGCCGCCGCCGCCGCCGCCGCCTCCCCCGCCGCCGAACACGCCGCCGCCGCCGCCGCCAAAGCTGCAGCCGAGGCCTCCAGTGGCGGTGCCGGATATGCCGTCTATCCCGCCTCTGCCGGTTCCGCCGGTCGAGCGACGGATAGAACAGCCGAAGCCTCCCGCGGCCCCGCCGCCGGAACCGCCGCGGCCGTCCGTGATCACCAACCCGGACTGGGCTCGTCGCCCATCTGGCGAGGAAGTCGCCCGCTACTACCCCGACCGCGCACAGCGGATGGAAGTCGAAGGCGCCGCGGCGTTGAGCTGCACGGTTACGGCGAAGGGTACGATGGGAAGCTGCACGGTGACTTCGGAATCACCGGCTGACATGGGCTTTGGTGACGCTGCACTGAAGTTGAGCAAGCTCTTCAAGATGAGGCCGCAGACCAAGGACGGCCAGCCTGTCGACGGCGGTACGGTGCGGATTCCTCTGCGCTTCAACCTGCCTAAGGGCTGATTGTACGGGCGGGCCCTTGGGCCGGTCCTGAAGATCTCAAGGCCCCGGCTGCCCTGGCAGTCGGGGCCTTTTCTTTGGTCGGTGAGCGGAGGGTGGGCCGCGGGCGCCCCTGGCGGTACGGTTCCTGAAGGGCACGGCGATCCGCGTCCTGGCGCGGATGTGTCGCCAGGCGCCGAGCGCTGGCTTCATCCATGGCCACTGTCTGGGCGATGGCCGGTTCGCGCCGCTATCGTCGGCCGCTGCTGGAGTCTTGATCCGGCCCGCCCGTCCGACTAGAACCTGCGCTCGCGATACGCCGCCTTAGCTCAGTTGGTTAGAGCGCTAGATTGTGGATCTAGAGGTCCTCCGTTCAATCCGGAGAGGCGGTACCATCGTTTGAGGCCCCGCCAAGCTCGGCGGTCAGCCAGTCCAGGGACGCCCTGGCCTGCGGCGACAAAGGCCGGGTCCGATGCGGCAGGGCCGCGAAGCGATCTGGGAAGCTCGTGAACCCCACAGGGGCGATCCGCACCCCGCTCAGCGCGCTCCAACGTTCCCAGGCCTGCGAGGTATGGTCATGGACGATGCGGCGCTGGGCGCGGACGTTTTCCACACTTTCAGCGACGCCGGTCTCGACCGGGTGATCGACTTCAGCCTGGTCGAGGGTGACCGGGTGATGCTGGACCCTGGGACCCAGTTCACGCTCAGCCAGGTCGGCGCCGACCCGGTCCTCAGCATGACCGGTGGCGGCCAGATGGTGCTCGTGGGCGTCTCGATGGCGACGCTGGCCCCCGGCTGGATCTTCGGCGCCTAGTCAATCGCTTGACCGCGCGCCTGCGGACGCTTAGCGGGCGAGGCGATGGCGCGCGCGGACGGACAATCGGGCGGGACCCTCCGCGGCCGGCGGCCGAAGGGGCAGGGGCCCGACCTGCGGCAGGCGATCCTGAACGCGGCTGAGGCCTTGTTCTCCCGCCATGGCTTCCACGGGGTGACGGTGCGCCAGGTGGCCGCCGAGGCCGGCGTCGACACCGCACTGATCCACTACTACTTCGGCGCCAAGCGGGAACTGTTCGACCACGTCTTCGCCCGACGCGCCGAGATCCTGAACACCGCCCGCCTTGAGGCTCTCGCCGCCTACAAGGCCGCCCACGGCGGCGCCCTCGACCCGGAGCGGATCATCGAGGCTTTCATCGGCCCGCTGATCGACCGGTCGCTGACCCATGACGAGGGCTGGAAGAACTACTTCCGCCTGGTGGCCCTGGTGAACAATACGCCGGCCTGGGGCGGCGAGACCATGAGCCGGTTCTTCGATCCGGTGGTCCACGCCCTCATCGAGACCCTGAAGGCGGCCCTGCCGCAGGCGCAGGAGCGTGATCTCTACTGGTGCTACCAGTTTCTGACCGGGGCGATGATGCTGACGCTTTCGGAGACCGGCCGCATCGATCACCTTTCCGGCGACCTGTGCCGCTCGACCGACCTGGAGGCTGTCCGCCAGCGCCTTTACGCGTGGTGCGCGGCGGGCCTGCGCGAGGTCGTTTCCCGGCAGATCTGAACTTGAATCATTGCACCGCAACATCGATTTCGCGAGCTGAAGTATAGCCTTTTTCCGTGTGGCGCCCCTGTAACAAACCAATTCTCAAGTCGATTCCACGGATATGTGAAATTGCCGCTTGCGTGCAGTGCAGCAAAGAGACATAACGGTCTTGCCCTTTTGGGCGTTTCCTCCCTAATAACTGGCCGCGCCTCCGGGCGCGGTCTTTTTTTTCGACCATTCCGCGTTGACTTTCGCGGCCCCTGCTACCGATCTTGTTCTTGGAGACGGCCGCCGGTGAGAGGGCCGCCCGGGAGGGTCGCGATGGCTGATGACGCCAACACCAACGAGGGGGCGAAGGCCGTCGAGGGTGCGCCGCCACCGCGGCCGGTGCGAGGACCGCAGCCGCTGCCGCCCAGCGCCCAGCCGCAGGATCACTACGACGCCATCAAGGCGAAGTTCGCTGAAGCCCGCGACCTGCGCCTCGGCTATCGGCCGCAAGGCACCGCCCAGTTCACCTCGGAGCTGACTGGCGAACTGTCGCGATACGCCGTCAACCCGCACACCGAGGTTGCGCCCCCGCGCGAGCCGATCCGAGATCACGTGGAGTGCCTGTTCATCGGCGGTGGCTTCTCGGCCCTGCTGACCGCGGCGAGGCTGCGCGAGCGGGGCGTCGAGAGCATCCGGATCGTCGAACGCGGCTCCGACGTCGGCGGCACCTGGTACTGGAACCGCTATCCTGGCGCGGCCTGCGACGTGCCGGCCGCCGACTACCTGCCCCTGCTGGACGAGATGGGCTACCTGCCGGCGCGCTTCTATGCGCCTGGCCCGGAGATTTTCGCCCACTGCCAGGCGATCGCGCGCCGTTACGATCTCTACGATCTAGCCGTGTTCCACACGACGATCACCTCGACGATCTGGGATGACCAGGCCCAGGTCTGGCGGCTCGGCACCGATCGTGGCGACGAACTCACCGCACGCTTCGTGATCTGCGCCAATGGCACGCTCAGCAAACCCAAGCTCAGCAAGATCGCCGGCATGGAGACCTTCGCCGGCCACGCCTTCCACTCGTCGCGCTGGGACTTCGGCTACACCGGCGACGATCTCTCGAACCTCTCCGACAAGGTGGTGGGCATCATCGGCACCGGCGCCTCGGCGGTGCAGATCATCCCGCGGCTCGCGAAGGCGGCGAAGCATCTCTACGTCTTCCAACGCACCCCCTCGGCCATCGATATCCGCAACGACCGGCCGACCGACCCCGAGTGGGCGGCCCGCCAGCAGCCCGGCTGGCAGCAGGCCCGGCGCGACAAGCATCTGCGCGGCCGGCCCCTGACCGAGGAGCAGAAGGCCGAGCTTGCCGCCCTGACCCGCGAGGAGAAAATCCGTCGGCAGGAAAACGGCAACATCGACAACATGATGCGCATCCACCGGCGCATCGACGAGATCGTCCAGGACCCCGCGACCGCCGAGGCGTTGAAGCCCTGGTACATGTACATGTGCAAGCGGCCCTGCTTCGACGACGAATACCTGCCCGCCTATAACCGGCCCAATGTCACCCTGGTGGACACCCACGGGGAGGGGATCACCGAGATCACCGCCCAGGGCCCGGTTTTCGAGGGGCAGACCTATCCGCTGGACCTCCTCATCTACGCCACCGGCTTCGAGGTGCAGAAGACCGGCATCTACAACCGCATCGTAGGCCAGGGCGGCGTCGATCTGAACCAGCGCTATGACGAGGTCGGCATCCGCACCTTGCTGGGCGTGCACAGCCACGGCTTCCCGAACCTGTTCATCATGGGCGGTTACCAGGCCTCGTTCCAGTTCAACCTGACCTTCATGCTGCAGACGCAGGGCGACCACATCGCCGAGTGCATCAAGCTGGCCCGGGAGAAGGGTGCGGCGACCATCGACGTGAAGGCCGATACAGAGGAGTGGTGGGTGCAGGAGGTGATCTCCCATCGCGGCAAGACCAGCCGCAACGCCGACTGCACGCCCGGCTATTACAACTTCGAGGGTGAGTTCAATCGCCGGCAGGACGGCAACTACAACGGCGGGTTCCAGCAGTATTTCACCCACATGAGCGCGGTCCGCAGCGACCTGGAAGCCCACTTCGACTTCAGGTGAGGGCGCCAGGGCGCGGCGTCACGCGACCTTCGCGAGCCGCTTCAGCGCCGATGCCAGCCGGGCGGCGAGGGTGGCGCCCGGCATCTGCGTCGGGCGGCGCTATGGACAGCTGAGCCGCCATTCGGACCAGGTCGCCGGCCTCGCCGCGAGGTGCGAACCCGATGGCCAACAGTTCCGCCTGCTTGCGCAGTTCGCCGCGGTCTCGAACCGGGCATGCGTCGAGCACCGCCTCGTCGAAATCGACGATCTCGCCCCTCCCGCAACCGTCGTTGCGCTGGTCCAGATGTTCCATCCGGGTGGACTAACCCATTATGGGCACATGAGTTCCCGCAGGGTGCGACGCATGATCGCTGTTGCCCCAATCGCCCGCTGGAGTTGCTTGCAATCCCCCTGGCTATGGCAGAGGTTTCGGCGAAAGAGGGCCAGATGATTCAAGACCCGGAGCACGCTAGGCGTCTGGCTCAAAACCTAGTGGAACTGTTAGCTCCTTACGAGGAGGAGCTAATCCAACTCGAGCGTGATGTGCCGGCGTTTGGCCCCCTGCGGCGGGCCGTGGGCATTGCGATCGCTGAGGCCTGTTACACCATCTCGGATACGCCTTCGCCGCAAGAGAACATCGTTCCCCCGGTCGATGACGCCGCCAGTCGGGCGCGGTAAGTCATTCCGTATATAAGGAGATCCGGAACCCCATGGCGAACAGACTTGAGGCGGTCGCAGACCCGGTAGACGTCGCCGTTGGCGCTCGAATCCGGCTGTTGCGCAAAGTGCGGGGGTTGTCCCAGCAGTCGCTGGCCGAAGCCGCCGGCGTGACCTTCCAACAAATCCAGAAATACGAACGCGGCGCCAACCGCGTCTCGGCTTCCATGCTGACGCGGATTGCCAGGACGCTGACTGTGCCGGTGGCCGAGATGTTCGGAGAAAACTCCGCGTCGTCGGGTGCGGTGGACGAGGTCGCGGCGCTGCTGGCCGAACCCGGCGCCCTCGAACTCCTGAAGGCGTATGCTGGCCTGCCCCGCGGGGTGTCGCGCTCGGCCTTGGTGGAATTCGTGCGCAGCCTTAAGAGTCAGCCCAGCTAAGTCTTCCGACCGGGTTTCCGCGTCATGTCTAGCCTCGCGTTTCGCGCCGCCAGGGTTGCGGTTGCTGCCCTGGTCGTGTCCTTGATTTGGACAGTTGCGATGGCTGCGGCGCTCACCCCGGCCGAAGCCCGGATGGTCGCCACCATCGAAGCTGATCACGAGCGCAACGTTCAGGTCCTGCACGACCTGGTGCTGGTGAATTCCGGGACCCAGAACCTGAAGGGTGTCGAACAGGTCGGGGCTATGCTTCGCCCGCTGTTCGAAGCGCTGGGCTTCACGGTCCGCTGGATTCCCATGACCCACGCCGGCCGGGCCGGCCACCTGGTCGCCGAGCACAGGGGGAACGGGCGTGGCAAGCGACTGCTGCTGATCGGCCACCTGGACACCGTGTTCGAGCCCGACAGTCCCTTCCAGGGCTGGAAACGGACGGGCGACATCGTCGAGGGGCCCGGTGTCGGAGACATGAAGGGCGGCGACGTCATCATGCTGGCGGCGCTGAAAGCCATGCAGGCGGCCGGGACGCTGAAGGACGCCGACATCGTGGTGGTTTTGACCGGCGACGAGGAAAGTCCGGGCTCGCCCCTGTCGGTGGCGCGCGCCGATCTCATCGAGGCTGGTCGCCGGAGCGACGTGGCGCTCGATTTCGAAGGCCTGCAGCGGGAGGGCGGCCGCGACATCGGCTCGATTGCCCGGCGCTCCTCGACCTCCTGGACGATCACCGCCAGGGCCCGGTCGGGCCATTCCTCCGGCGTCTGCAAGCCGCAGGTCGGCTGCGGCGCGATCTACGAGCTCACCCGCATCCTCGACGCCTTCCGCCGCGAGCTGGCGGAGAAGGACCTGACGTACAACGTGGGCATGATCCTGGGCGGGTCCTCGATGGCGCTCAACGCCGGTGAGACGGGCGGGACAGCAACCGGCAAGCCCAACGTCATCGCGTCCGACGCCATGGCGCGCGGCGACATCCGCACCCTGTCGCCAGAGCAGGAAGCTCGCGTCCGGGCGCGCATGCAGGCGATCGTCGGCCAGAACCTGGCCCACACCGAGGCCGCCCTGAGCTTCTCCGACGACGGCTATCCGCCGATGGCGCCGACGGCCGGCAACAAGGCGCTGCTGGCCCAGCTAAACCAGGTCAACGCCGCGCTCGGCCTGCCAGAGATGCCAGCCGGCGACCCGGCCAACCGCGGGGCGGGCGACATCTCGTTCGTGGCTTTCATCGATGGGTTGGTCGGCCTGGGCATGGCCGGAGAGGGCAGTCATGCGGCCGGCGAGACCGCCGACCTGAACAGCCTCGATGTGCAGGCGAAACGGGCGGCGTTGCTGATGACGCGTCTATCGAAAGCGCCGCGATAAGGCCTTTCCGCGGGACTTCGCGTGTGAGGAGAATCAGCGCGGCGGCTTTCGGCGAACGCGATATCGTAAAGCTCAAATTTCCAGGGGGGCGACGATGCGCAAGATTTTGCTGACGGCGGGTGCGATTGTCGCTTTGGCGGGCGCCGCCCAGGCTGGGCCAAACTTGGTGAAGAACGGCAGCTTCGAGCAGAACAACCTGACGCCGACCAGTCTGGACGGCTTCAAGGCGGCCCATCCCGGCATCAACGTCGTCGGCGTCCAGGTGGACGGCCACCTGCCCGGCTTCGGCAACACCGTCACCGACTGGTCGTCGGACATCACGGGCCCCTATTCGGCCGGCTACAACCTCTATTTCTTCGACGGCGACACCGCGAAGTTGGGCGATGCGGCGAGCATCTATCCGGGCGAACAGCAGCGCCCGAACGCCAACTTCACCGGCGACAGCCCCGATGGCGAAGGCGTCGGCGCCTTCATGGTACTGGACGGGGACCCGAACTTCACGTCGCCCTTCCAGCAGTCGATCTCCGGCCTGACCGTCGGCCAGCAGTATAATCTGCAGTTTTACTGGGCGGGCGGCGAGCTCTCGAACCGCACCGGATTTGAGACGATCAAGCTGACCGGCTCCTTCGGCGCGAGCGCCTTCACGACCGAAACCTTCAACAACACCAAGCCCGTAGGCATTACCGGCGACTTCTCTGGCTGGCGGCTCGAGAAGTTCAGCTTCAAGGCCACTTCGACCTCCCAGTTGCTATCATTCCTGGCCGCCGGGACCCCGGCGAACAACCTGCCGCCGGTGGCCTTCCTCGACGGCGTGTCGCTGACGGCGGTGCCGGAACCCGCGACCTGGGCGATCATGCTGATGGGCTTTGCGGGTCTGGGGGCCGCGCTGCGCGCGCGCCGTCGCGCGGTCGCCTGACGTGGAGCAGGTCGCCCTGCGGCGGCCTGTACGTCTCGTAGCGCTTCCCTTTTCACGCGCCTGAGAGGATGACGACTGCATGAGTTCGCAGTTGGAAGCGTTCGCCCTTCAGGTCCTGCGACTGGTGGTCTGGCTGGGACTGCTGGCGGCCATCTTCACGCCGCTGGAGCGCCTGTTTGCGCTGCGCCGGGGCTCGGGGCGGATGCGGCAGGCGCCAGCCGACATCGCCTTCTACTTCATCAACGCCCTGATCCCGATCGCCGTCCTGGGGCCCCCGATGGCGTTGCTGGCGGTCGCCTTGAGGCACGTGACGCCGGAAGGCTACATCGCCGCTGTCGGGTCCTTGCCGATCTGGGCCAAGCTGGCCGCCGCCCTGGTGGTCAGCGAAGTCGGCGGCTACTGGGGGCACCGACTCTGCCACGAGTTTCCGTGGCTCTGGCGCTTCCATGTACTGCACCACGCGTCGGAGCACATCGACTGGCTGGTCAGCCCGCGCGCCCATCCGGTCGACCAGGTGTTCGAGAAGCTCTGCGCTCTGACACCGCTCTATGTCCTGGGCCTGGTCCAGCCGAACACCGAGGGGGGCGAACTCGCCGCCTATATCGCCATCTTTGGCACGATCTGGGGCTTCTTCATCCACGCCAACGTTCGCTGGCGGCTGGGTCCGCTGGAGTGGCTGGTCTCGACGCCGGCCTTCCACCATTGGCATCACACCAACGACGAACACCGCGACCACAACTACTCGGCCCTGTTTCCGGTGGTCGACCGACTGTTCGGCACCCACCATCTGCCGAAGCACTGGCCGCCCAGCTATGGCGTCGATGCGCCGCAGCCGGAGACCCTCATCGAGCAGGTGCTGCGCCCGATGGGGATCGGCGGATCGCCGGCCAGGCAGGCCTCGGAGCCTTAGGCGACGACCCCCAACGCCGCCAGAGCCCGCGCCTTGATGGCCTTATAGTCGACCTTGCCGTTGGGAGCCCGGCCGATGCTGTCCACCAGCACGAGCTCACGCGGCGCCTTGTAGCCGGCCAGTTGGCTGCGGACGTGTTCCGAGAGTTCGCCGAGCGTCGGCGCCGCACCAGCCTCGGGCTCCACCACCGCACAGATCCGTTCGCCGAAGCGAGCGTCCGCCACACCCACCACCACCGCGTCACGGACGCCAGCGTGGCGCTTGAGCGCCTCCTCGACCTCCTCTGGGAAGACTTTCTCGCCGCCGGTGTTGATGCAGACTGAGCCGCGGCCCAGCAGTTTCAGGGTGCCGTCGGTGTTCACCTCGGCCCAGTCGCCGGGCACGCTCCAGCGGATGCCCTCCATGACCTTAAAGGTCGCCGCGGACTTGGCCTCGTCCTTGTAGTAGCCGGCCGGCAGGAAGCCGGTCACCGCCACGAGCCCGCGTTCGCCGGAGCCCGGCTCAACCCGCCGGCCATCCTCGGCGAACACCGCGCAGTTCGGGCCCAGCATGAAGGCCGCCGTCTCGGCCTCCGCCCCGGCGGCCGAGGACGAGGCGCCCATGCCCACCGCCTCCGACGAGCCGAAGCTGTCGGCGATCACCGCGCCCGGCACATGCCCCAGCAGGCCGCGCTTGTTTTCCTGGCTCCACATCGAGCCCGAGGAACTCATGGCGCGGACGTTCGACAGGTCCCAGCGGCCAGGATTGGCGTCCAGCGCCTCCAGCATCGGCGTCGAGAACGCAAGGCCCACCAGCACGATGCCGGTGGCTTTCAGCCGCTCGGCCTCGTTCCACAGCTCCACCGCGTCGAACTTGCGCGAGGGCAGGGTCGCAACGGTTCCGGCGTTGAAGAAACTGATGAAGGCCGAGAACTGGCCGGTGCCGTGCATCAGCGGCGCAGCAATCAGGCTGGTCGGCCGAATGTGCTCGGGCGCCGCGTGGCGGGCGATCAGTTCGTCAATCGAGGTCACCGGCGCCAGGCCCAGCACGGCATTGCCGCCGCCGCCCAGCACCTGGAACAGGTCGTCCTGGCGCCACATCACGCCCTTGGGCATGCCGGTGGTGCCGCCGGTGTAGAGCAGCAACAGGTCGTCGCCCGAGCGCCCCCACGGCGCTTTCACCGGCCGCTGGGCCGGGACCTTGGCGACCACCGTCTCGTAGTCGTCGGCCCAGGTCGGGACCGCATGGCCGGGCTCGGCCACCGCCACCCAGGCCTTGACCTCCGGCAGGCGCGGCCGGATCTGCTCGACGAGCTCGGCGAAGCTGGCGTGGAAGACGATCGCCTCGGCGTCGGCGTTGCTGAACAGATAGACCAGCTCTTCTGGACCATAACGGTAGTTGGTGTTGACCGGCGCGACGCCGGCCTTGAAGGCGGCGAAATAGGTCTCGAGGTACTCGACACCGTTGTAGAGGAATGCCGCCATCTTGGCCTGATGGCCCAGGCCCTTGGCGATGAAGTGCGCGGCCAGGGCGTCGGATCGCGCGTCGAATTCCGCCCAGGTGACCACGCGCTCGCCCTGGATCAGCGCCGGCTGCTCCGGCTGCGCCTTGGCGACGGCTTCCCAGATATCCGCGATGGTCCAAGCCATGAGCGATACGCCTCCCGACAGACTTTTTTTAATTGTCCCGAATGTGGCGTCCTGCCGTGGGGTTATGTCAAACGCTTCAGCGTTTCAGATCGGCAACGCGGTCGTGGATTTAATCTGCTCCATCGCGAACGCCGACGACACATCCGACAATGGAACCGCGGCGATCAGGCGGCGGTAGAAGGCGTCGTAGGCCGCGATGTCCTTCACCAGCACCTTCAGCAGGTAGTCGGTGTCCCCGCTCAGTCGGTAGAATTCCACCACCTCGGGCAGACTGGCCGCGGCGCCGGCGAAGGCGTCGAGCCACTCCTGGTCGTGGTGGCTGGTGCGTACCGAAACGAACACCACCAGCCCCAGGTCCAACTTCTCGCGGTCCAGCAACACCACCCGCTTGGTGATGACGCCAGCGTCTGTCAGCCGCCTGATGCGCTTCCAGCACGGCGTCTGCGACAACCCGACCCGCTGCGCCAGGTCGGCGATGGCGACGGTGGCGTCTTTCTGCAGTTCCCGCAGAATCCGCCGGTCGATGGCGTCGAGAACCAAGTCCATAGAATCGCACTCCTTTGGAGAGTGAGATTCTACATTGCCGCGCGGCGGTGGCTACGTCGTCGCCTTTGGCCGCACCTGGAGACCACTCGGATCCACCGCCATGCCGTGTACCTGCATGTTGTGGCTGTGGGCCAGCTGGTGAAGCGCGAAGGCCGTGTTCATGGCGCCGCTGCGCCCCTGGGCGTCCTCTGCGGCGTTGACCGCCTCCTTCGCCAGCTTCAGCGCGAACATCGGCTTGGCGGCGATGCGGCCGGCCAGCGCCAGGGTGAAATCTGCAAGCTCGGCGGCCGGGACCACTTGGTTGACCATGCCTAGCGCCATGGCCTCCTGGGCGCTCAGCCAGTCGGCGGTGAACAGCAGTTCCTTGGCCTTGCGCGGGCCCAGCTCCCAGGGATGGGCGAAGTACTCGACCCCGCCGACGCCCATGCCCACGGTGTTGTCGCAGAAGGCCGCATCGTCGCTGGCCACGATCAGGTCGCAGGGCCAGGCCAACATCAGGCCGCCGGCGATGCATTTGCCCTGCACCTGGGCGATGGTCGGCTTTGGAATGTTGCGCCAGCGTTCGGAGAGCCCGAGGTAGACTTCCTTCTCTCGCGCCATCCGTCCCTCGGCGCCGGCGCAACCGAAGCCGCACCAGGTTCCGACGGGATCGAAGCCCGCCATCTGATCGGCGATCGAGCCGCCCTCGCGCAGGTCGTGGCCGGAGGAGAAGTGCGGGCCTGCCGCGGCCAGGATGATGACCTTGGTCTCGTCGTCCCGTGCGGCGCGGTCGAAGGCGGCGTTCAGCGCATAGAGCAACCCGGTGTCCTGGGCGTTCCGAGCCTCCGGCCGGTTGAGCACAATCCGGGCGATGTGCGGGGCGGGGGTCTCATAGAGAATGGCGTCGATCATGGCGGGGCTCCCTTGCGGCTACTTGAGCGCCATTCCGCTGCGGGCGCCTAGCGTCGGCCGCGGCCTCAGTGTTCCGACGGCGCCGGGCCGACGCTGGGGCCGAGGGTGGGGGTCGGCGCGCACCTGGATTCTGGAAGCCGCGCTCTGCAGCGCCGGCGTAGACTCCGAGACCGAGATCTATAGGTCCGAACCCGACTGGAGCGGGGTGATCGATCTTTTCGGACGCACGCTGCACCCGGGTCCAGGGCGTCGATTTGACGGAGCCGGCCCACCTGACCAGCGTTCACCTGACCCCGCACAACCCTTAGGCGACCGCAAAGCGGCGAATGTGACGCTTCTTCTATAGCGCGCGGCTCACGTCGCGTTAGGATGCGGCAAGCGACTCGGTTCCAGCGACCCCCGCTGGAACCTCGCGATAACATTGAAGCTGGGGGAGCCCATGGCCACTGGTAAGAACACGAACGCGCTGCAAAAGCCCCTGACGCCCTCTGCCGAATTGGCTGCCGTTGTGGGCTCGGCTCAGCTTTCGCGCGGTGAAACCGTGTCGAAGATCTGGGAATACATCAAGAAGAACAACCTCCAGAACCCCGCCAACAAGCGCGAGATTCTGGCCGACGCCAAGCTCAAGCCGGTGTTTGACGGCAAGGACGCGGTCAGCATGTTCGAGATGAACAAGCACCTGGCCCGGCACCTGAAGTAGGCGATTGCCCGCCGGTCCGCCGGCGGCCGCCCACGACGGCGACAAGAGACCTCGCGGGCCATGCGCCTTGCGAGGTCTCTTCACTTTTGGCCCTCGGGTCGACATCTGGGCCGGCTCCAGGGACACTCCCGAACTCCGGCCCCCAGATCCCCTGCCACGGATGCGTTCGTGAATTCACCCAACCGAGCCATCATCCTCGCGGCCGGCCAGGGCAAGCGCCTGCTGCCGCTGACCGAGGCCCGGCCGAAATGCCTGATCGAGCTTTCGGGGCGCAGCCTGCTGGCCTGGCAGTTGATGCGGTTGCAGGCCGCGGGCGTTGAGGAAACGGTGATCGTCACCGGTTTCCGGGCCGACGCCGTGGAAGCCGAAGTGGCGCGCCTGGGCCTGACGATGCCTGTCCGGCTGGCTTTCAACCCCTTCTACACGGTCAGCGACAACACAGCGTCCTGCTGGATCGTCCGCGCCGAGTTCGACCGCGACGTTCTGGTCCTGAACGGCGACACCCTGTTCGGCCCCGGCGTGGCCGAACGGCTGCTGGCGGCGCCCGAGGTGGCCATCACCGTCACCATCGACCGCAAGCCCTCCTACGACGCCGACGACATGAAGGTGCTGACCGAGGATGGCCGGCTGCGCGCCATCGGCAAGACCATCGAGGCCTATGACGCCGAGTCGATCGGCTTCCTGCGCTTCTCCCGGGAGGGCGCGGCCAAGTTCGCGGCCGGCGTGGAGCAGGTCCTCTCTCACCCCGAAGGCCTGCGCCGCTGGTATCTCAGCGTCATCGACGAGCTGGCGCGCACGGGCGTTGACGTCCGGGTCTGCTCGATCGAGGGCCTGGAGTGGGGCGAGATGGACTTCCCGCAGGACGTGGACGCCCTGAATCGGCTGTCCGCGGGCTGGGGCTAATCGCCGACGATCGATCGCACCAGGTCCAGGTCGGCCGGCTTGTCCACGTCCACGGACGCCAGCCCGAATGGGGTCACGACGATCGCCGCCCGGACGCCCGAGAGCTCGCCCAGCCGGGCGGCGGCCTTCGCCAGGGACAGCCGCCCCAGGGCGTAGCTGGCCAGCATGCCCAGCCCCAGGATTTGCGCCTGCTTCCAGGGCCGCTTGCGCTCCGCCTCCACACGCCGCCACAGGTCCACGACGCCAAGCGCGCGGTCGTTGGCCAGATAGAAGAGATTGCAGCCGGACCAGTGGCCATCGGCGAGCTTGAGCCAGGTGCGCTGAGTGGTCGGGGCGGCGGCTTCGACCGTGGCGCGGGCGGCCACCAGGGCGGCGACGTGCGCGCCGGGCGGGACGTCGGCCAGGAAGCGCTCGACCCAGGCGCCTTGGAGCAGGGCATGGTCGGCGGTGGTGACCACCAGGGGTGTCCCCAGGGCTTCCGCGCCGGCCTTCACGCTGAGGCTAGGGCCATCAGCCTCCTCCAGCGTCTCGACACCCAGGCGCAAGGCTTCGGCGCGGACGCCAGGGTGGCTGGAGATCACCGCGATACGCGTGGCGCCCGCCGTCCACAGCGCGCCGACGACGCGGGCCAGCAGGGTCTTTCCCTGCAGCAGGATCAGCGCCTTGTGCGCCGCGCCGCCGTAGGCCGCCACCGGGTCCTGGACGCGCGTCCGCGATCCGGCCAGCACCAGGGCCGAAAAACCGGTCAAGCCAGCGACTTCTCGTAGAGGCGGTAGGTCTTGTAGACCTTCGCCCCGCCGACGTCGCAGATGCGCCGCATGGCGAGGTTGTCCTCCAGCACCCAGCTGAGTTCATAGCGCTCGTAGCCCAGCTTGCGGGCCGCCTGGGCCGTGGCGTCGATCAGCTGGAAGGGCAACAACTGGCCGCGCATCGTGCCGGCGAACTTGCGCTTCACGCCCATCAGCGGCACCCGGCCGGTCTTCAGGCCCCGGACCTTCAGCCGCCAGATCAGCTTGGCCCAGCCGAACGGAAACAGCTTGCCGCCCAGGTCGCGGATCGCCTCGTTGATGTTGGGCAGCAGCACGATGAAGCCGGCGGCCTCGCCGTCGATCTCGGCGAACCATGTCAGGCGCGGGTCAAGGATCAGCTTCAGGGTGTTGGCCAGGGTCTTGGTCTCGGCCTCGGTGGTAGGCGCGAAGCCCCAGTTGCCCGACCAGGCGTCGTTCAGGATGCCGGTCAGAGTGTCCACCTCGGCATCGAAGCGCTTCATGTCGAGCGTGCGCAGGGTGACGCCCTCGGCCGGAGCTTTGCGCACCCGGCGCAGGATCGGTCCAGGCAGGTCGTCGGCGACGCTGCAGACGTAGGCGTAGATGTCCTTGGCGCGGGCATAGCCGGCGGCCTCGATGTGGCCGGGTGTGTGTGGCGCGTCATGGCTCATCATGAACATCGGCGGGTGCTCGGCGCCCTCGACCAGCAGGCCAACCTCTTCATTGGTCGACAGGTTGACCGGCCCCAACGCGGTCTTGCAGCCGCGGGCGCGCAGCCAGTCCTCGGCGGTGCGGAAGAGCGCGTTGAACACCTCTGCGTCGTCCTCGGCGGCGATCATGCCGAAGTTGCCGATGCCCTCGGCGGTCTGCGGGTTCAGGTGGTCGATCTGGGCGCTGATCCGGCCCACGTCGCGGCCGTCGCGGACCGCCAGCCAGAACTGCACGTCGGCATGCTCAAAGAACGGGTTGCCCTTGGCGGTGAGCGACTCCTGCCGCTCGAACATCAGGGGGGCGACATAGTTCGGGTCGCCTGCGCCCAGGCGCATCGGCACACGGATGAAACGGTTCAGCTCCGCCTTCGTCCGAACCGGGATGACCTCCAGCCCGCCCCCTGTCCCCGCTTGGGCCATGGTCACCCTTCGAGATAAAGCAGCGCGGTCACCCCAAGCGCCGCGAACATCGCGGGCGCCGCCCAGGCGGCCAGGATCGGGGGCGCGGCGCCGTTCTCCCCCAGCGCCGTAAAGGCGCCGTCGAACACCAGGAACAGCAGGCCGCCCGCCAGGCACTGGACCAGCAGGGTCGCCCCGCCGCCCCGGAAGTTCGCGAGCGCCGCGGGCGCGGCCAGAAGCAGCATCACCAGGCAGGCCACCGGCGCCGCCCAGGCTCGTTGAATCTGGGTGTCGTAGAAGGTCTTGGGCCGTACCGACAGGCCGCCCGCCAGGGCCCGGCTGGCCTCCTGCGGCGTCACCAGGGTCTGGCCGGCAGCAAGCGCGCGGACATCGCCGGGCGTCAGGTCCTCGGTCCAGTCCTGGGTCGCGGCGGCGCCCTCGGCGATGCTCGAGAGACCCAGCGCCTCGAATCTCGGCTGGATCAGTTTCCAGCGGCCAGCGTTGTAGACGGCGGCCTGGGCGTCGGTGCGTTGGACGAGGCGGCCGGTCTCATCGCGGCGGTAGATGGTGACCTTCTCAAGGCTGCGGCCGTCGGGGTCGCGCGGGGTCGCGGTGACGATTTCCGGGCCGACGCGGAAGGTGACGGGGTCGATGACCTTGGACGGGTCCTTGGGCGTGCTGCCCTGCCACCACGCGCTCAGCACCTCGTCGGTGTGCGGCGCGATCACCATCGTCACCGCCAGCTGGCCGAGCGCCAGGACCAGGATCGTCGGCATGGCCATGAGGGTAATTCGGTAGGCGGAGATGCCGGTGGACCGCATCGCGGTCACCGCGCTTTCGCCGGCCAGCTTGCCGAAGGCGAAGAGCGAGCCAGCCAGCACGGCCAGCGGCGCGGCCTGTTCGAACAGCCGCGGCGCGCGCAGCAGGGCGTAGTAGGCCACGCCCGCCGCGCCCAGCTGGCGATCCAGGATCGAGGTGGTGACCTCCAGCAGGTCGATGATCTGCAGGATGCCCATCAGCACCGCGAGCGCGGCCAGCACCCGCCAGCCCATGACCTTGATGAGATATATCGGCAGCGTCATGCGGGTGTGCCGGCGCGCTTGAGCTTGAAGCGGCTGATCAGCGCCGAAATTCCTTCCATCGCGCGGCCGACCGGTGTCTCGCCCGGCCGTTTGCGGCTGGTGAAGAACACCGTGAAAGCGATCGCCGCCATGGCGAAGAAGGGGCCGCCTACGGCCACCTCGGGCGACACCCGGCCGGTGGCGGCCAAGCCTTGGCCCAGCTGCACCGCGTGGAAGAACGCCAGCAGCAGGACCCCGCCCACCACCATGCCCGGCGCGCGGCCGCTGCGCTTGGCGGCCAGGCCCAAGGGTACGCCCAGCAGGGTCAGCAGCGGCAGTACGAAGGCCTTGGCGAGGCGGCCATAGAGTTCGCTCTTCAGCGCGGCCTCCGCGATCATCGAGTGGCCGGACCGGGCCTGACGCGCCAGTTCGAACAGGGTCAGCTCGCGCTCGTCACCGCCGCGGGCGCGCAGCAGCTTCGCCGGTCCGGTGACCGGCAACTGCATGGTGAAGTCCTTGAAGCTGAGAAGTTCCGGCCGCCCCAGGTCGTTGAAGCGCAGCTGCTGGCCGTTCTGCATCATCAGCTTCACGGTCTTGCCGTCAGGCGACCGCCGGATCTCGGCCATGCCGGCCGTGGTGATCTCCTCGCGGCCCTTGTCGGTTATCCGGCGGATAAAGACGTGGCTGAGCCGCTGGCCGGCCGCGTCCGCCTCGTCGGTGGTCATGGTCAGGTCCTTGGACGGGATCAGGATCGTCTCCGCCGGCACCAGGCCGTTCCAGCCGGCGTTCTGGGCCGAATGCAGCACCGCGCGATAGGCGTAGCGGCTGTAGGGCTGCAGGAAGCCGAAGACCAACAGGCTGACGGCGGTGAGCGCGGCCGCCAGGCAGAGATAGGGCGCCGCCAGTCGGGTCAAAGAGACGCCCGCCGCCAGCAGGGCGTCGATCTCCGACGCCTGGTTCATCCGGTTCACCACCACCATCAGGGCGAGGAAGAACGCGGCCGGCAGGGTAAGGCCGACGTAGTGCGGCACGAGGTTCACGGCGAGTTGCGCCACGAAGCCGAAGCGGTCGTTTGACGCGGCCAGCATGTCGAGCAGACGCAGGATACGCTCCAGCAGCAGCGCGATCAGGGTCACCCCCATGGCCCCCACCATCGGCCAGAAGGCCAGGCGCAAAAGATAGCGATCGACGAGGCTCAACAAATCCCCCGGAAGGCGGCGGTCATGATCGCCAGCGGGCGGCGAACTCGGCGGCCAGGACCGCCGCTTCCTCCTCGCTCAGCGCGACGTGGGACGCAAGGGCCGGCGGCCCCGGCCACCCCGCATCCGCGAAGGTGTGGCCCCCGTATTCCCGCTCTCCGGCATAGCGCGGCAGGACATGGAAGTGGACGTCGGGATCGACCATCATCAGCATCAGGTAATTGATACGTTCGTAGGCCACAGTGTGGCGAAGCAGCGCCTCAATCCCGCCAACCGCCTGTTTCATGTCGGCGAATGCAGCCGACGTAAGGTCGGAGAAGGCCTTGGCTTCTTCCTTGCACACCAGCACAAGGGCGCCGTAGGTCGGTTGCTGGGGTCGCACGAGGACCAGCCAGTGTTCGGTCTCGGCGACCAGGGTGTTGGGATAACCGAACTTGCGGGCTGTGGGATTTGTCACGACTTGTCCGAACGGGTGAGCGGCCAAGCCGCATCTTGGATCATAGGGAGCCGGTCCTGACCATGAAAGGCCATATGGGCGCATGGGCCCTTCTAGGTGCGCTGGCGCTGGGTTCGCCCGCCCTCGCGGACGAAGGATGCGAAGGCGCTCATGCGGCCGGGACCTCGAAGCTGACTGTGCAGGTCAGCGGCGTGCGCTCCTCCCGGGGTGAGGTCGCGATCACCGTCTATCCTGACGAACGGCGGCGGTTCCTGGCAAGGGGCGGAAAGGTCGCCCGCGTCCGTTTGCCTGCGGCGGCGTCCGTGCGGGCCTGCCTGTGGCTGCCGCCAGCCAGCTACGCGGTGGCGATCTATCACGATGTGAACGCCGACCGGGACTTCAACCGCACGCTTGTCGGCCTGCCGGTGGAAGGCTTCGGCTTCTCCAACAATCCGGAGACCAAGGTGGGGCTGCCGCCGCTGTCGCAGACCCGCTTCAAGCTGGCGCCGGGCGAAGGCGCGATCTCCATCCAGATGCGCTACCTGCGCTGACCTGTGCAGGTGAGGCCGCGGCGACGCCGCGCGCTTTGCCAAGCCGCCGACGCCCGGTATCAGGGGCCACTGATTTGCGTGAGAGGCGCGCCTAGGTTTTGCAGACCACCGAGACGACCGCCGCGGCGCCATCCGGCCTTATCCTGGGCACGGGCGAGGTGCGGCTGTGGGGAATGACGGCGGCAGAGCGTCTGCGGCGCACCTTCGAGCGCGCCGAGCTTGCTCTCGTGACGCAGCCGCCGGCCAGCGGCGGCGTGGTGCTGGCTTTGGGCAACTGGGTCTATGATGAAGCCCTGCTGGCTACCCTGGCCAAGCGCCCGAACGCGGTGCTGGTGACCGACGAGAGTGAGGCCGTGGCGGCCCACGTGCCCGCCGCCCGCGCTGCCGAGGTCGGCGCCGCCCTGCTGCGCGGTGAGTATCCTGGCGGGCTGCAACGCCTGTCGCTGGCCGAGCTTTCCTACAACAGCGACCTTCGCAAGAAGGAGCCGCCGGTGCTCGTCCGCCTGACCCCGGAGAACGTCCGCGCCGTGGAGGCCCGCACCTTCGCCGGCTCCTACAAGGGCGTCACCGACCTCGTCACCAAGTACTTGTGGCCGGTCCCGGCGCGCATTGTCACCCGCTGGTGCGCCGTCGCAGGAGTTCGCCCCAACCATGTGACATTCCTGGGTCTTCTGCTGACGTTGGCCGCCTTCGCTCTGTTCTGGAAGGGCGAGTTCACCTGGGGTCTGGTCTGCGCCTGGATCATGACCTTCCTCGACACCGTCGATGGCAAGCTGGCGCGGGTGACGCTCACGTCGTCCAAGATCGGCAACATCTTCGATCACGGCATCGACCTGATCCATCCGCCGTTCTGGTGGTTCGCGTGGTGGGTCGGTTGCCAGCAGCTGGGCCTGCGCCCGCCGCATCCGCGGCTGGCGGTCGAGGTGATGATCGCCGGCTATGTGTTCCAGCGCGTGATCGAAGGCATCTTCATGCGCCGCTTCGGTTTCCACGTGCATTCGTGGCGGCCGTTCGACAGCTGGTTCCGGCTGATCACGGCGCGGCGAAACCCGAACCTCCTGATCCTGACCCCAGCCTGGCTGCTCGGTATTCCGGAATTGGGCTTCTACGCCGTGGTGATCTGGACGGCGATCAGCCTGGGCGTCCACGCGCTTCAGTTCGTGCAGGCCTTCGCCACGCCGCGCGTCCGCGTGGTCTCCTGGCTGTCGCGGTGATCCGCGCGGGCGTCATCTGGAATCAGCGCAGCCACCGCAACAAGAATGCGGGTCGCGCGCCGCTGCCGGACGACGTGCTCGACATCGTGCCCGAGCAGGAGAGCGAACTGTTCGCTGGCCTGCGCCGGCTGGCGGCCGAGAACGTGGACCTGGTGGTGATCGACGGTGGCGATGGCACCATCCGCGAGGTGCTGACACGAATCCCCGAGGCCTATGGCGGGCGCATCCCGCGGCTGGCCATCCTGCCAAACGGCAAAACCAATGCGCTGGCGCTGGACCTGGGCGTCCCGATGGGCGCGACCCTGGAGGACATCCTGGCGGCGGCGCGGGCCGATAAGCGGCCGAAGAAGCGCCATTGCCTGGAGGTGGTTCGGGCGGGGCAGACGCTGCCGGAGCGTCGGGGCTTTCTGTTCGGCCTGGGCGCTTTCGTGCGCGGGACTGAGTTGGCGCAGAAGAACCACGACCTTGGCTTTTTCGACAACGCCGCCATCGGCGTGACCCTGGCGGGCGCGGCGGCCCGGACCCTGTTCGGCGGCCCGGAGGACCCTTGGCGACGGGGAGAGGTGGTTGAGCTGTCCTTCGCGGTGGAGCCGCGGCCGTGGTTCCTGGTGCTGGCGTCCACGCTGAAGCGTTTTCCGCTGGGCCTGAAACCGTTCGGTGAGCCGCATGAGGGGCTGAAGGTGCTGTCGGTCGAAGCGCCCCCGCGCCGCCTTGTGCGGGCCGTGCCGGCGATCCTGCGGGGGCGCAACCCGCCCTGGCTGGCGGCGCACGGCTATCGGCGCGATGATCTGGTGGCCTTCGACCTGAGCTTCCCGGGTGACTTCGTGCTGGACGGGGAGATTTTCGAGGGCGGGGCGATGTCGCTGCGCCAGGGGCCGGAGTTGGAGTTCGTGATCCCGTGAGCGAGGCGCTCACCCACCGGATGCGGGAGGAGCTGGCATCGCCGGCGCCTGCCGATGTCATGGCCCTGGCCGCCGCTCTGGCCGATTCCGGGCGTGATGCGGCGGTGCTCTACTACGGCTCCACCTTGCGGACAGGCGACCTGACGGGGGTGCTGGACTTCTACCGCCTGACGAACGGACCACATCGGCGCGGGCTGCGCGGTCTGGTCGAGGCCGTGCTGTGGCCCGAAATCAGCTATCACGAGGTTCAGGTGGGCGCGCGCACCCTGCGGGCAAAGGTCGCCACCCTGCCGCTCGCCACCTTTCACAGGGCGGCGGCAGGCCGGACCCTGGACACCACCATCTGGGCCCGGTTCGTGCAGCCGACGCAGCTGGTCTGGAGCGCCGGACCCGGCGCGTTGGCCGCCGCCGCTGAGGCCTGCGCTGCGGCCGTGGCGACGGCGGCGGGGTACGCCGCGAAGTTCGGGCCCGACGAGGGACCGCCGAACGCTTTCTGGCTGGCCCTGTTCCGCCGGACCTATGCCGCCGAGTTCCGGATGGAGACCACGGGACGGGCCGATACCGTCATAGCGTCGGCCGAGGCGCGCTATGCGGAGCTGTTGCCGCTGGCCTGGGAGGCCGCCCAGGTGGGGTTCGAGGCGCGGCATGGGGTGCTGCGGCCTGTGAAGCGCGGGCTGCCGCGCTGGGTCCTGCCGAACCTGATGGGAAAGCCGCTGAACGTGGTGCGAATCCTGAAGGCGGCCTTCACTTTCGACGGCGCGGCGCGCTACGCGGCCTACAAGATCGAGCGGCACACCGGCATGGAGATCGCAGTCACGCCCTTTCGCGAGCGCCACCCGTTCCTGGCGGCGCCCGGCGCGTGGCTGGAACTCCGAAAGCGCCGGCGCGCGACCGCGTCGCGCGCCAACCTTGGCTAGGCTGAAGCGCGGCGGGGACGCTTGAGCAGCCCGAATTCCTGGCCCAGCTGCTCGAAGACGCTGAGCACGGTGTCGATCTGGGCTGATGTGTGCGCGGCGCTGACGCTGGAGCGCAGCAGCGGGCGGTTGTCCGGCGTGGCCGGTGGGATCGCCAGATTCAGGTAGACGCCGTTCTGCAGCAGGGCGTTCCACATCGTCACCGCCATCGCCTGGTCGGGCATGACCACGGCGGTGATGGGGCTGGCGTGGGGACCGACCGCAAAGCCCATGTCGCGCAGGCCGTTCCACAGCTGGTCGGCGTTGGCTTGGAGTTGCACGCGCAGGCCCGAGTCCGCCTCCAGGCGCTTCAGCGCCATGAGGGTGGAGGCGATCACCGCCGGCGGCAGGGAGGCGGTGAACATGTACGGCCGGCTGACGATGCGCAGCAGGTCGAAGTTGTCCTCGTCGGAAACCAGGAAGCCACCCACGGCGCCCAGGCTCTTGGAGAAGGTGCCGACGATGTAATCGACGTCTTCCTCGACGCCGCACATCTCGGCCAGGCCGCGGCCTTTGTCGCCCAAGACGCCCATGGAGTGGGCCTCATCGACGAGCAGGTAGGCGCCCATCTCTTTCTTGACGGCGACCATCTCCTTCAGCGGCGCGACGTCGCCCATCATCGAGTAGATGCCCTCGACGACGATCAGGCTGCCCTTGGCCTGGTCGCCCATGCGGCGCAGGCGCTTGTAGAGATCTTCCGGGTCGTTGTGGCGGAAGCGGATGACCTCAGCCTGCGACAGGCGCGCGGCGTCGTAGATCGAGGCGTGGCTGTCAGCGTCCAGGATCAGGTGGTCGCCGCGGCCCACAAGGCCGGAGATGACGCCGAGATTGGCCTGGTAGCCGGTCGTGAAGACCATGGCGTTCTTACGGCCATAGAACCGGGCCAGCGACGTTTCCAGCTCGGCGTGACCGGCGAAGGTGCCATTGGCGAATCGCGAGCCGGTGGTGCCCGTGCCCCACTTGCGGACCGCCTCGGCCGAAGCCTCGATGCAGTCCGGGTCGAAGGTCAGGCCCAGATAGTTGTTGGTGCCCAGCAGGATGACCTGCTTGCCATCCAGTTCACCTTCGGTGGGCGACGTCACCGCGTCGAATCGAACGGCGAACGGATCGACGCCCGCAGCGCGGATGCCGTCCAGCGGGGCGCGATAGCCCAGGTGCTTGTCGAGCAACCCCATCTTTAAGCCTTCACCCGCAGCTTGTTGATCAGATCGGAAAGATCGCCGACGGTCTGCACCGTCGCAAGACGATCAAGAGGGATTGAGAGATCGAATCGATCCTCAAGCTCCATGACGATGTTCATGAGCGCAAGTGAATCTACCGCAAGGTCGCGGGCGATGTCCGTATCGGGCGTGACCTGGACGCTCCGGCCAAGGACCGTTTCGGCCGCTCGCGCGACTTCACGGACGGTCAGATCCGTCGCTAGTTCCACCATTGGTGAGCCCCCCATCGGCTCGCTCCACTCACGTCAAATCGGGTAACTAACGATCTTCGGCCAGTTTTTCTACCTTGGGTTCGTCTCAAGGTCACTAAACCGCAGCTAATGTTTCATCCATCCCGCACTGCGATACCACACTACGGTCGTCGCAAAGCCGCTCTGGAGGTCGTATCGCGCAGGCGGTACGGCCTCTGACTGCTCCTCCGGCGTGACCGCCCAATTCGGATGCAGCAGCTCGCGGGCTTTCGCCGACGTCAGCATGGGGGTCGCCCCAAGCAGCGCAGTGAAATCATTTGTGATTCCAATCGCCCGGATCAGGGCGCTTGGAACGGGCAGGAACTGCGGCGTCCGGCCGCAGGCGCGGGCCGCCTCAGCCATCAGTTCGCGCCAGCTGTAACCGTCCGGCCGAGAATCACAGAGCACCACGACTGAGTCGCCGTTCCGCCGCGTTGCAGCAAGGGCCGCGACCTGGCCGGCGGCGTCCGCCACATGGATCATCGCCACCCGGGCCGACGCGCCGAGCAGGGGAAGAACCGGGCTGGCGGCGGCGGCCTGGAACACCGGCAACAGTTCGCGATCGCCGGGACCATAGATCGCGCAGGGCCGGGCGACCGTCAGCGCCTCACCGAGCACTTCGCGCATGGCGACCTCTCCGGCCGCCTTGCTGGCGCTATAATGCGAAAGGCCCGGCTCGCGAGCGGTCAGGCTGGACACCAGCACGACATGGCCGATGCCAGCGTCCCCGGCGGCCACGGCCACGTTGCGCGCGCCGGCGACGTTCACCGCGTCGAAGTCCGCTCGACTGCGAGCTTTTACCAGGCCGGCGCTGTGGATCAGGACGTCGGCGCCGGCGCAGAGGCGGCCCAGGGCCGCCTCGTCGGCGAGGTCGCCGCTGACGATCTCGGGCGGGAGAGGGTTCCACGGTTCGGCGGGCGCGCGGCGGGTCAGCACGCGGACGCGCCAGCCCTGCGCTTCCAGGGCGCTTACGATCTGGCGGCCCAGGAACCCGGTCGCACCGGTTACCGCTGCAAGCCTGCCAGCGCCCTGGCCAGTCAGGCCGGCTCCTCCTGCCTGAAGGCGCCGGCCAGGAACAGGGCGCGGGCCTTGGAGCGGCTGAGTTTGCCGGAGGACGTCTGGGGCAGGGCGTGCGCGCCCACCAGTTCCACCCGGGCCTCGACCCCGTGGCGAGCGCGGAGCAGGGCCGCGACGTCGTCAGTGAGCGCGCGGCGCACCTCCGGGTCGCCGGAGCGAACCTGCACCAGCACCACCAGCTGCTCGCCCTCATCGCGATCGACGGAAAAGGCGGCGACATCGCCGCTGCGCAGTCTCTCGACTTCGGATTCCGCTGACCATTCGAGGTCTTGTGGCCAGACGTTGCGACCGTTGAGCAGAATCAGATCCTTGGCCCGGCCGGTCGGTACGATCTCGCCCTCAACCAGGTAGCCGAGGTCGCCGGTGTCCAGCCAGCCGTCGGCTCCCAGCACGCGGGCCGACGCCTCAGGCTCGCCGAAGTAGCCCTTCATCAGGCTGGGGCCGCGGACGAAGATCTTGCCGACATGACCCTCGGGGACCAGCGCACCCGTGTCGCCACGCACCTGAAGTTCGTGCGCCGGCAGCACCTGCCCACAGCGAACGAAGGGGCGACTGCGCGCGCCCGTGCCGGGCTTGACGACGCCGTCGCGTTCCATGCGATCCACATCGACGGTGTCGAACCGCAGGCCCGCGCCGACGGGCGCCATGGTGAGCGCCAGCGTCGCCTCGGCCATCCCATAGCTGGGGACGAAAGCCTTGGGGCTGAAGCCGGCGGCTGCGTAGCGTTCGGCGAAGCTCAGCAGCGGTCCCGGCCGCACCATGTCGCCGCCGCAGCCGGCGATACGCCACCTTGACAGGTCGAGGCCCTCGCGGGTCCCGTCACCGCGCCGCGCGCAGAGGTCGTAGCCGAAGCTGGGGCTGTAGGAGATCGTCGCCCTGTTCTTCGAGATCAGGTCCAGCCACATCAGCGGGCGGCGGACGAAGGCGCCGGTTGGCAGCAGGTCGATGGTCATCTGCACGGCCAGCGGGGCCAGCAGGAAACCGACCAGGCCCATGTCGTGATAGAGCGGCAACCACGATAGCGCCCGGTCTTCAGGAACCACCTGCAAGCCGTGCTTGGTGATCGCCATGGCGTTGGCCGTCAGGGCGCGGTGGGTGCAGAGCACGCCCGTCGGGTTACGGGTGCTGCCCGATGAGAATTGGACGTAGCAGGGATCTTCCGGGGTCGGCGGCGGCAAGTCCGCGACCGGCGCTTCCGGCAGGTCGGCGATCTGCGCCGCCATCTTGACGCCCGAAGCCTCCGCGGCGTCCTTCAGCCAGGGCAGCAGGCTTTCGGGCCCAAACACCGCCGCGGCCTTGGCCGAGCCCAACATCCGGGCGATCTGTTCCACGTAGGCGTCGCGACCGCTCAGCGGTGCGGGCAGGGGCAGGGGCGCCGGGGTCAGTCGAGCGTACTGGCAGGCGAAGAACGCGACCACGAAATCGGCGTCAGTGTCGGCCACCAGGCCCACGCGATCGTGGGTCTTCAGGCCCGCGGCCAGGAAGCGACCGGCCAGGGCGCGGGCGCGCTCCCGCAGTTCGGCATAGGGGATCGCCGCCAGCAGTTCGCCCCGCAGGCCATAGATGTTGACGCCGGTGGGTCCACCGGCGGCGAAGTCCAGGGCCTCGGTCAGGGTCGCGAAGCCGTCCAGATGGAACGGACGGTCGGGTGCAGTCGGTGTAGGGGTCAAACGTCGCCTTCCAGATTGTCCGGGGACCGTGGCGCGGCCATCGATTCCCGGTGAGTGCCGTTCTCTCTAAGGATGAACCACAGCATCCCCAGGGCAAGGGCGCAGGCTGCCGCAGCCAGGCCAGCGCCCGCGCCTATAAGGCCGAACCGCGTCACGAGCAAAGGCAGTATGGCCAGGAACAGGGCGCCTACGGCCAATCTGACGCGCACCGCCAAGCCTGGCTTGCCCAGGGAGATCAGCATCGGCTCCAGCGGCAGCGCCAGGACGCCGATCACGGCCGCCCCCACCTGCCAGGTCATTACCGTGGCCGCCGGCGCGAAGCCCGGGCCCATCACGGCCGACAGCAGGGGCGGCCCCGCGAAGATGCTGATGGCCAGCAGGATGACGCCCAGGCCGCCGCCAAGCATTCCGACCTGGGTCGCCAGCCGCCACATGGCGGAGTGCCGCTGCTCCGCCCGCAGGCGGGCCAGTTCCGGATAGAGCGCCGGCACCATCAGCTTGGCAGGCTTGGCGATGGCGTCGGCCACCTGCCGGCCGACACGCCAGAATGCCGCCGGGGTCGGGCCCACCAGGGCGCCCACCATCAGGGTCGCGGCGTGGGTGAAGGCCACCTCCAGCGTGGTCGTCAGGTTGGTGTTCCAGGCGAACGGCCAGACGCCGGGCAGGCCCTCGCTCAGGCGTCCGCGCCAGGAGAACCCCTCCAGCAGTTTGCGTCGGCGCAACTCGCCAAAGGCCGCGCCGGCCAGATAGAGCCAGCTGCCCACCGTGCCGAACGCAAAGGCCAGCAGGAAGCCCGTGAGGGTGGGCATCAGCAGCAGGGCCAAGCCGCTGCCGATCATCCGCAGAAAGGCGATCAGCGCCGCCTGCCGGGCCATCACGTCGAAGCGGTCGAAAATCCGCAGCAGGCCGACCGGCGTGGCCGAGACCATGAAGGCGATGGTCAGCATGAACACCGCCGCCGACGGCGCCTCCTGCGGCGTCCAGCCCAGGCGACCGGCGAACAGGAACGAGCCGGCGATCCCCACCACGATCCCCAGCACCGTGCTGGCGGCGTCCAGCACCAGGGTGAAGCGCAGCACCTTCTGGAATGACGGAACTTCCCCTTCGGCGAGGGGCTGGGCGCCATAATGGATGATGGTCTGCCAGGACTGGAACTTGACGACGTCGCCGAGGAACTGGGCGAAGGCCTGGATCAGCACCAGCACCCCCAGCTCGCGCACGCCCAGCGCCCGGGCCGCCATCGCCATATAGGCCAGGCTGAGGACGGCGTTGATCGTACGCCCGCCCAGCAGCATGCCCGCGTTGGTCACGACCCGCCGCAGGATCGGTCGAACGCCGGCGATCATTTCCGCCTGGGATGCGCTCATGCGCCGAAACTACCCCATCCCCAACCGGCCGCCGAACGCGGCGCGCCTGACTACCTTCTAGCACGGACCGGCGCCACTCCCCGCGCGACCGCATCTCGCAGGCGCGCCGCCGCCTCCGCCGGGGCGGTGGCAACGTAGGAATCGGCAGGGCCGGCTTGTCCGCGGGTGCGGCGCGGTGATTAGTCAGGCGCGGGTGCTTGCGAGGTAGGGATGATGCGCAGAGTTCTGGCCGGCCTGGCGGCGGCCCTGGCTGGTCTGGCTTCGCCCGCGCAGGCGGAGATCCGGGCGCTGGTTGTGGCCATCTCCCAGTACACGGCGCCGATCCCGTCGCTGGAGGGGCCGCCCAACGACGCCGCGGCCCTGACCAGCCTGCTGAAAGGCGAGGGGGCCACTGACGTGGTGACTCTGCGCGACGGGGACGCCACCCGCGCCAACATCCGGCGTGAGCTCTCGGCCCTGGGCAAGCGCGCCAGGCCCGGCGACTGGGTGATCTTTTTCTATGCCGGCCACGGGGCCCAGGCGCGTTCGGCCGACGCCAGCGAGACCGATGGGATGGACGAGTTCCTGGTGCTGGGCGGCTTCAGGAGCGCCAAACCAGACCCCGAACAGTTCGTGCTCGACGACGACCTGCATGGCTGGCTGGTCAACTTCTTCCCGACCAGCGTCAACGTGCTGCAGATCGCCGACGCCTGCCACTCCGGCACCATGAACCGGGCGGTCACCCGAAGCGTGTTCAAGCCGCGCCAGGCGATGCCGAACCCGCTCGCCATCGCCTTGCCGTTGGGGCCGCCGGACCCGGCCGCCAAGGCGCCGGCCGGCGCCTCGCCGCCGAACCTGGTCTATGTGGGCGCCGCCCAGGACAACCAGTTCGCGCTGGAGGGGCCGCTGCCGCAGGGCGATTCGCCGTCGCGCGGCCTGCTGACCTACGCCCTGGAAGGCGCGCTGAAGGATCGGCGGGCCAACGGCCATCTGGCCGCCGACCTGGACGATGACGGCAAGCTGTCGCTGGTCGAGCTGGCCTCCAGCCTCGAGACCCGCACCCGCGACCTTTCCAGCACCCAGCAGTGGGCCTCCACCTCGGTGCCGGCCCGCAATGAGCGCAGCGTGGTCTTCCAGCCCCTGAAGGCGCCCGCGCCGGAAGATCGACCCATCGAGGTGAAGGCCGCCGACGACAGGGCCGCCGACCTGCTGGGCGGCAAGGGGCCCTGGGCCTCGATTCCGCGCGGCGTCCCGGACCTGACGTGGTCGGCCAAAGAAGGCTGGGTCACCGACAGTCGGGGCGATCGGGTGGCCGAGAATTTGACCAGCGTCGAGGCCCTGGCCGGCGTGATTGTCAAACGTCGTGTGGTGCGGGAACTGGCGGGTTCCGCCAACGAGCGGCAGCTGAAGGTCGATATCGGACCCCGGCCCAAGGGCCAGCTCTACAAGACCGGCGAGAACGTCGATCTGGCGGTCCGTCACTCCGGCGCCGCCGTCTACCTGACCGCCTTCAACCTGGCTGGCGACGGCACGGTACAGATGCTCTACCCGCTGGCCGGCGACGGGGATGGCCGAATGGCTGCCGGCGACACGCGCGTGGTGATGGCGCGCACCAAGGCGGCGGCCCCGTTCGGCGTTGACAATGTGGTCGCGGTCGCCACGCCCGCCGAGCCCCGTACCCTGCGCGCCACCCTCAACCGGGTGAACGGCAAACGTGACGCCGAGGTCGCGGCCGGCGCTGTACGCGACGAACTGGACCAGGCCCGCGGCCAGGCGGCCATGGCGCTGGGCGAGCTCTACACCGGTCCCTAGTTTCAGTTCGGGGTTGTGGTCGCCAGGGCGTCCAGGGCCTCGCGCGCGGCGGCGGCGCAGCCGGCGGACTGGGCGGCCAGGATATCGTCGAGGGTCTTCAGGGCCGTTGGATCGGGGCAGACCCCGCCGCGACGTCCGCCGAAGGTCCGGCCCGGGGGGGGCGGATCGATCAGGGCCCGCAGGGTGTCCAGCTTGCCGGCGTCGGCCTGCGCCGTCGTGCGGGCGGGCGTCGTGGCGCCGGACGGACCGCCGCGCAGGGTGGTGAGATCGCCGGCGGCGGCGATCAGGGTCACGGTCTGGCCCGCGCCAAGCGCGACCCGCTGGCCGCCGTTCAGCGCCAGGCCGGGCTTGATGGCCGGGTCGGTCGACTTGACCACAACATAGTCCGCCGCGCGGGCCGCCCCGGCGCCCGCCGCGATCGCCAGGCTGACGCCCAGGATGACCTTGCGCATCGTTTGGTCCTTCACCTCGTCTGGTTCCCCAGCCTCGGGCGGTTGCGCCTCTGGAGGGAATACCAATCAACCCGACGTCGCCACGGTCAAGGCCGCGCCCCTGTCAGGCGAAATCACTATAGCCGCCGCGCCGCCGCCAGCCGTGCCACGGCCAGGCCGCGGTTCACGGCCCCCAGTTTCTTGCGCCCATTGTCGACGTGGAACCGCACGGTGGTCTCGGAGACGCCGAAGGCCACCGAAATCTCCCAGTCCGACTTGTCCTCGGCCACCCTGCCCAGGGCGTCGGGTTCGCGCTCGGTCAGCCGCACCTCGTCGGGGCCGGGCGGGGCCGCGAACGTCTCCCCTAGGACGATCCGAACCGGCGTCTAGCAAGATGGGCGGCGCTTGAGTATCGCGCCGGTCACCCCCTCGTTTGCGAGAGGCTGCGCGAGGGCCGGTTGCGAGCCAATCTCTGCGGGCTTCCCGGCGGTTCGTGCAGACCGTCGGTGTCGGCGCTGCGGCGGGCGTACCCGTGTCAATCGTCCGCCGCAGACACCCTTCGCCAACTGCGCTTGCCAACCGGGGGATTTTGCGTATGTTCCGCGCCCTCGCCGTCGGGCGCCTTCGGGCGTTCGGAGAAGAGCGGGTGCTTAGCTCAGTTGGTAGAGCAGCTGACTCTTAATCAGCGGGTCGTGGGTTCGAATCCCCCAGCACCCACCACTTCTTCTGGTGGTGCGTTCCCTTCCCAGACCCTCAAGCGACGCGTCTAGCCGCGGCCCTGGCGCGGCGCCGCCGTGCTGGCGCGCACGACCAGGTCGTGGGGC
>CALQQB010000025.1 GCA_943332615.1 Phenylobacterium deserti | reverse complement strand
CGTTCAGATGGGTGTATCTAAACATTGTCCAGACGGACAGCCCCGCTCCCCCGGGGTTCCAACTGAAACTTCAGGTGTGTGTCATGACCCTCTCGACCTTCGAACGCTCGCTCGACAAGATCGCCCCGGCCTTCCTGATGATCCTCGGCCTCATCGCCGCCATCGGCTCCGCCGGCCTCGGCTTCTAAAGCCCTCCCAACCACGAGCACCGGATGAGGGCTCCTTCGGGAGCCCTTTTTCGTGTGGGTTCGTGGCCAAATTTGGCGTTGCCGCCCCAGGCGCGCCACGTCCGACGCCAACCAGGGTATCCCGTCGCAGCAACCGCTACGCCACCTGATCCAGCCGGTCGGCGATCCACATCTTGACCAGCGCCTGCCGCTTGACGCCGCGCCGCTGAGCCTCGATGTCGAGGCGGCGGACCATCTGATCGGTGAAGTCGATGTTCACCCGGCGCTTCTCCAGGCCGGGCCGGCGGGCGCTGGCCCAGTCCACGTGGGCGCCGATGTCCTCGCCGGCGTCGAAGGCCGCGTCGAACGCCGCCGCGTCAGTCGTCTTGGAACCCATACCGCCTCTCCTCATCGTCCCGCCACCGTCGGACCGTCGGGTCGCCTCGCCGCGCTCTTGTCGGGATCGAACTCGAACATCAGGGAGGATGGGGCGGAAAAGGTATGACTTCTACCCGGATCGCTTGCGGCGGTGGCGACCTGCGAATGACCCACTGAACGCTCAAGCTCAATTTTGGTGACAGTGCATTCAATTCGCCACTGTGGTCGTCGCCGAACTACGTCAGGGAACAATTGAATGCACTGTCACCAAAATTATGAGGCAGCGTCAGACAGCTTGATGTGGTTCAGTACATTCTAATCGTACTACTATTGACCGTAATAATATTTCAGTACATTAATAATAGTGTACTATCACCGTAGCTACGCCGTTAATACAGTCGTAATCCCCAGTCTTTCGAAAATGAGATCGACGACTTTCGGAGCTCCCGACCGGTCATCAGACACGGAGGCGAATTCGCCGGCCCTCGCCCCGCAAACACTTCCTGGCGCCTGTGATGACTCAAGTGCCACGCACAGATTGCCAACATCCAGCTTCCGGGCAGGAATGCACACGCCGGCGCTATGCGCCTGGAACCGAAGTGCGTTGTCCAGTTGCTCTGATGTGTAGGGGGTAAACACCTGGGGTATTCCGGCCCGCATCGCGGCGGCGGACGTGCCGACCCCGCCATGATGGACGATCATGGACACCCTGTGGAGGAGAGTCGTGAACGCTCCGTCCGGGAGGAAATCCTGCCAGATCACGGACACCGGGAGATCCGCCGGAAGCTCGTCGCGGTTCCGATGGACGAAGATGGCACGCGCCCCGAGCCGGGCGCTGGCTGCCAGAGCGGTCTCGAAAAAGGCCTCGCACTTAAAGTTCCCGCTTCCAGCCGTGAACAGGATGGGCGCCGAGCCCGACGCCAGGAACTCCGAGATTTCAGGGCCGAGCTCCCGCGGAGCTGTGTCGGCAGAAGCCACGAAATCGCCAGATATTAGCGGGTGCGGCCAGTCGGCCTTCGCCGGACTGAACCATTCAGGAAACAGTGTCACTGATATATCGGGGCATTCTTGAGAATACATACCAAAACGTGAGATCGACTCAAGCCCCAAAGATAATCTCTCTTTATTGTAAGTGGACCTTACCAACAATTCGCCCCGTAAAATCGATAATATCGATCGAAATGTAATTCTAAAAAATGACAACAAAGATGAATTTATTATGAAATTGCAGAATATCGTTTGTTCTACGTTACTAATTATTGCGTGCGGAGAAACGAAAGCGCTGACAACTGTTACATTATTTCGGCAACTTTTAGACAAGTCGGCAATCATAGACGTCCCGTTTGTGCATATTATAACAACGTCTAATTCATCATCTATTTGATCAACATGATTGCATATGGTTCTAATATTATTTAGATAAACTTCAGACCATATCATTCTTGATGAACGGAAAATATTTGCACTGCTAGCGCGCCCGAACACACTCTCTATTTTGTCAAATTCGCCAAATTCGACAAAATCCAAACCGCGAGACTTAGAAATTTCTTCAATATTTCCAAACGAAATAAGACTTACATCATAACCGAGATCTTTGATGTAGGCCGCAATCTCCAAAAACGGGTACACGTCCCCCGCGCTTCCCAAAGCTGCGACGACGAACCGGGGGCGATACTTCGTTTTCTGAGGATCCATCGAAGGTCATCTATCCCATTTCGCAGGTTGGGCTGGACGTGACGAGCGCCTCAAGAATGCTTGCCGCCACAAGCAGGCGCCGTACGAAGCCAACCCAGGCGAGAAAGGGCCTGAGGTGATGAGCTTATACGAGGTTAATTGGACTTCGGTGACGGATATCGGTGACGCGGTGATCCGCCGGTAGCCGTAGTAGCGGTGCGAGATCGCCAGCCGCTGGATGGCGATCCGCAGCGCCGTCTCCCGGGCGAGCGGCGCATGCTCGCCCCAGTGGCGGTAGTAGGCCGCGCGGCTCACCTGGCCGAGCCCGCACAGCCGCTCGATCGATCCTGGCAGAGATCCTGGGCCTTGCGGATGCGTCATCGCCGCGATCTCGGCGAAGACGCCGGCGCGCCAGGAACGGTGTCCGTCCGGCGCGACGTCTCGATACGCCGCAAGGTGCCTTTGAAAAAATCCAGATCCAACTGCTGCTGGCCAACCTTGCGCTCCAGCTCGGCTATCTGGCGGCGCGCCTCCTTCAGGTCCCCGGCCTTGGCCGCCACACCCCGCGCGTCAGCCATCTGCAAGGCTTCCAGCTTCGGCGGCCGGCCGCGCTTCGAGCGCAGCGCCAACGCTCCGCCCACTCGCCATGCGTCTCGCCACCGGTAGATGATCGTCCGCTTGACGCCCACCTCCAGCGCCAGCGCGCTGCCACTCTCGCCCGCCTCCAGCCGCTCAATCACCGCCAGCTTGAACTCGCGGCTAAAACTTCGTCGCTTCTCTTGGGACATTCGTTCTCCTGGATCGAGAACTGTCCCTCATTTCCGTGTCTCTGTCTGGGGGTTCACTCCACTCCGGCGTCCATCCGTGAAAATCCGTGAAATCCGGGGCTCCCTGCTCTTCGCGTGGCGAGTGCCGCCGCGAATGCGCTAGCCTGCGGCGGCACAAGAAGAAGAGACCCGCCCAATGCTCGCCCTGATGATGGACCGCCCGCTGACGCTGCCCTCCATCCTGGAGCACGCGGCGCTCTATCATGGCGACACCGAGGTGGTGGCCCGCTCGGTCGAGGGGCCGATCCATCGTTACGGCTATCGGGATGCGCTGGTCCGCGCCAAGCGGATGGCCAATGCGTTGATGGCCATGGGCGTAAAGCCCGGCGACCGGGTGGCGACCCTGGCCTGGAGCACGCACCGGCACTTCGAGCTCTATTTCGCGGTCACCGGGATCGGGGCGATCCTGCACACCATCAACCCGCGCCTGCACCCCGACCAGGTGGCGTGGGTCGCCAACCACGCGGAGGACAGCATCCTGTTCTTCGACATCACCTTCTCCGATCTGGTCGCCGAGATCGGGCCGAAGATGGAGACGGTGAAGACCTTCGTGGCGATGACCGACACGGCGCACGCGCCGCCGAATGTCCTGGTCTACGAGGATCTGATCGCCGCCAATTCCCCGGACTTCGCCTGGCCCGATCTGGATGAGAAGAGCGCGTCCGGCCTCTGCTATACCTCCGGCACCACCGGCAATCCGAAGGGCGTGCTCTACGGCCACCGCTCGACGGTGCTGCACGCATTGGCCCTGGCGCTGCCGGACGCCTTCGACCTCGGGGCCCGCGACGTGGTGATGCCGTGCGCCCAGATGTATCACGCCAACGCCTGGTGCACGCCCTATGCGGCCCCGCTGGTGGGGGCCAAGCTGGTGCTGCCGGGCCGGCTCCTGGACGGGCCCAGCGTGGCCGAACTGATCGCCGGGGAGGGGGTCACCTTCGTGCTCGGCGTGCCGACCATCTGGGTGGGCGTCGCCGACCACCTCGACCAGACTGGCGGCCAGCTCACCTCCGTCCGCACCATCGCGATTGGAGGCTCGGCGCCGACCGCCTCGCTGATCTCGCGCATCGAGACCCGGCTGGGCGGCAAGGTGCGCCAGATCTGGGGGATGACCGAGACCTCGCCCTTGGGCGTCATCAACACCGCCTTGCCGGTCCATGTGAACGAGACCGAAGCCGAGATCCTGCAGCGCAAGCTGAAGCAGGGCCGCGGCCTATGGGGCGTGGAGATGCGGATCATCGGCGAGGACGGCGCCGAGCTGCCCCGCGACGGCAAGGCGGCCGGGGCGCTGCAGGTGCGCGGGCCCTGGGTCAGCTCGGCCTACTTCAAGCACGAGGGCGCCGCGGCCTTCACCGTCGATGGCTGGTTCGACACCGGCGACATCGCCACCCTCGACCCCCAGGGCTACCTGCGCCTCACCGACCGGGCCAAGGACGTCATCAAGTCGGGCGGCGAATGGATCTCCACCCTCGACCTGGAGGACGCCGTCTGCTCGCACCCAGCCGTCGCCATGGCCGCGGCGATCGGCGTGCCGCACCCCAAGTGGGACGAACGCCCGCTGCTGCTGGTCACGCTCCGGCCCGGGCAGACCGCCGACCCGGAAGTTCTCAAGGCCCACGTCGCCGAGCGGGTCGCGAAATGGTGGACGCCGGACGAGGTCCGCATCGTTTCCGAGCTGCCTTTAGGCCCGACAGGCAAGGTGCTGAAGCGCGAGCTGCGTGCCCGGATGGCCACAGGTCCCGCGACAACGTGACCATGAAAAAACGCTAACCGAACCCAGGCTTGCACCGTGCGTTAGGCTTCCCAGGTAGAGTGTGGACGCCAGGAGATTTCAGGTGCAGCGCAAGCGGCCAAAGGGAGTGCTCGCCATGGGGTGGGCCGCCGTCCAGGCGGCCGCCAAGGGCCGCACCGAGCATGCCCCCACCTTGGCCGACTATCCTGACACCGTCGTGCGACGGACCAGCTTCATCGCCGGCGGCGGCCATGGCTGGCGGATATCGGCTCTGGATACGCCCCGCGCCGCGCCGCCGCCCTGGAAGATCGTGGTCATCACCGGCGCCCCGTCCTGGGCCGAATACTGGGCCGAGACCCTGGCCGAACTGCCGCAGGACCGCGAGATGATCGTGGTCGATCGGCCGGGCTATGCCGGCTCCGAGCCCCTGCATCCCGTGACCGACATCCGCGTCCAGGCCGAGGCGCTGGCCCCGGTGCTGCGGGCGGCGCGCGGCCAGAAGGTGCTGCTGGTGGGTCAGAGCTACGGCGCCGCCATCGCCTCGATCATGGCCGAGCAGAACCCGGGCAAGGTGGCCGGCCTGGTGCTGCTGTCCGGCTTCTTCGGCGAAGCGGGTCCGACCGCCCGCTGGCTGCTGGACCTGGGCTCCAGAGCCCTGAGGATGATCCCCCGCGATCTGCGCCACGCGGTCATCGAGGTCACCGGCCAGAAGCCGCAACTGCTTCACGCCCGGCACGCGCTGGCCCGACTGAGGGTGCCGATACATATGATCCACGGCGACAAGGATGATTTCGCGCCGCTGGAGACCGCCGAGCGCCTGGCCGCCGAGACCATCACCCGCAGCCCCATCCGCGTCGTCCGCACCGCAGGCGCCAATCACTTCTTCAACGACGGCCCGGCCGAGATCCTGCTGGCCGCCATCGAAAGCTGCATCCCGCAGCGGCCGTCCCGCTGGACCTTCCGCTGGCCCAAGATGGCCGCCCTCTGGGCGCCCAGGCTGCCGAAGGCGGTGACGGCCTGAGCCTAGTTCCGCAGAAACACCCCGGTCGCCAGCGCGAAGCCCGGCACGATCACCCAGGCCGGCAGCTTCGCCACCTGCAGGAACACGAAGGCTGCGATCACCAGCGCCCAGTCGGCGGGCTGTCGCACCGCGATCATCAGCACCGGGTTCCACAAGGTCGCGGCCAGCACGCCCACCACGGTCGCGCCGATCCCGGCCACGACGCCCCGCGCCCAGCCCTCGCGCTTCAGCCGGTCCCAGAACGGCAGCACGCCGGTGACCAGCAGCAGGCTGGGCAGGTAGATCGAGAACAGTGCGATCAGGGCCCCGGCGATGCCGCCCGGACCGTACCGCTGCGCCGCGCCCACATAGCCGGCGAAGTTGAAGAGCGGGCCGGGCAACGCCTGGACCGCGCCGTATCCGGCCAGGAAGGTCTGCGGGTCCAGCCAGCGCCGATCGACGACCTCGCGCTCCAGCAATGGCAGCACCACATGATCACCACCGAACACCAGGGCCCCCGTGCGGTAGAAGACGCTGGCCATGCCCAGGCCCGGATTCTGCAGCAGGTTCGCCAGCAGCGGCAGTCCCACCAGCAAACCCACGAACAGGCCCAGGGCGATCAGGGCGCTGCCGGTATCGACGGTTTCGGCCGCGTCGCTCTGCGTCGTCGTCGCCGGCGTGTCGCGCAGCAGCGCCAGGCCGAACAGCCCGCCCGCCGCCAGGGTCGCCGCCTGCGCCGCCGGACCCGGGATCAGGAACAGGCCGACACCGGCGCCGATCGTCATCCCGGCGCGGATCGGCCCGATCGCCAGGGTTCGGGCCATCTGCACCACCACCTGCAGCACCACCGCCGCGGCCGCCGCATGCAGGCCGTGCAGCCACCCGTCGCCGAAGGTCCCGGAGATCCTGGGTTTCAGCAGCGCGAAGGCGATCATCGCCGCGGCCGCCGGCGTGGTGAAGCCCACCAACGCCGCCAGCGCCCCGGCCAGGCCGGCCTGCCGCAGTCCGATCGCCATGCCCATCTGGCTGGAGGATGGTCCGGGCAGGAAATGGCACAGCGCCACCAGGTCAGCGTAGGCGGCGTCGCTGAGCCAGCCCCGCCGTTCCACGAACTCGCGCCGGAAGTAGCCCAGATGGGCCGCCGGCCCGCCAAACGCGGTGAAGCCCTGCCTGAGGAAGGCCAGGAAGACATCGAAGGCGGTGATCGCCCTGGCGGGCTGGGCGGCGGCGTCCATGTCAGCCCTTGATGGAACCCGCCTTGGCGCGTGTCGACCGGTTTCGCGGATAAGGACTTGAGGCTGTCATCTGAACGGCGATAAGGCTCTAGCCAAACAACTGTTCAACCCGAGGGAAAACGCCATGAAAGCCGCCGTGCTGCGTGAAGTGGGCCAGCCGCTTCAGATCGAGGACGTGAAGATCGGCAAGCCGGGGCCGCACGAGGTGCTGATCCGCACCGCCGCCGCCGGCGTCTGCCACTCCGACCTCCACTTCATCGAGGGCAAGTACCCGCACCCGCTGCCCGCCGTCCTGGGGCATGAGAGCGCCGGCGTCGTCGAGGCGATCGGGTCTGAGGTCCGCACGGTGAAAGTGGGCGACCACGTCATCACCTGCCTCTCGGCCTTCTGCGGCCACTGCGAATATTGCCTGACTGGCCACATGAGCCTCTGCGTCTCGCCCGACACCAAGCGCGAGAAGGACGAGGAGCCCCGGATCACCAGCCCCAAGGGCCCGATCCTGCAGTACCTGAACCTGTCGTCCTTCGCTGAGCAGATGCTGATCCACGAGCACGCCTGCGTGGCGATCCGCAAGGACATGCCGCTGGACCGTGCCGCCCTGATCGGGTGCGGGGTGATGACCGGCGTGGGCGCGGTGTTCCACACCTCCAACGTCCGGCCGGGCGACACCGTCGCGGTGATCGGCTGCGGCGGCGTCGGTCTCGCGGCCGTCAACGGCGCGGCCATGGCCGGCGCGGGCCGGATCATCGCCATCGACATGGCGCCGGGCAAGGAGAACCTGGCCAAGGCCATGGGCGCCACCGACTTCCTCGTCGGCGGTGACGACGTGGTCAAGCAAGTGATCGAGATGACCAGCGGCGGCGTGCAGCACTCCTTCGAAGCCATCGGCCTGGCCAAGACCGCGGAGCAGTCCTTCAACATGCTCCGCCGCGGCGGCACCGCCAACATCATCGGCATGATCCCCGTCGGCCAGACCATCAACCTGATGGGCGCGGCGTTCCTGGGCGAGAAGCGCATTCAGGGTTCGCTGATGGGATCCAACAGGTTCCCGGTCGACATGCCGCGGCTGGTGGATGCCTACATGGCTGGCAAGCTGCACCTGGACGACATGATCTCGCGGCGTATTCGCCTCGACCAGGTCAACGAGGCCTTCGAGGAAATGAAGACCGGCGCCGTCGCCCGCTCGGTGATCGTGTTCGACGCTTAAGCCCTAAGTCAGGATGGCCCGCACCTCCGGGAGCGGGTCATCTTCGACGCGGCTCTCGACGTTGAACAGCATGGTGGCCCGGCGCGTGGTGTCGTAGGCGGCCCAACCCGGATCTCCGGTGCGCGCGAAGGCCAGCCAGGCGTCGGACATCTGGTCGGCGACGGCCTGCGGATCATCGCCCCGGCCCACGAAGTTGCGGGCCTTCTCGACATTGTCGAACACCAGCGGAATTTCCACCGCGTGCGGGCTCTTCAGTCGGCCGCGTGACACCGGCGTTTCCCAGGTCAGCATGTACATGAAGGCCGGGGCCGCCCCTTGAGCGGCCTTGCGCTCGGCCAGGCGGACGGAGTTGATCCACATCCCGCCCACGGTCTGGGCCGCGGCGCCGATGTGGGTCGGCGAATAGTCGGGATAGGCCCGGCGCAGCGCCGCCAGCAACGCGTCGACCCGGTCGCCCGCCGCCGTGCGCGCCAGCTTCTCCACGTCCTGGTCCGTGAACTCACCGAACCGCGGGTGAGCCAGCAGGAACAGGGTGCTCTCGTCCTTGTTGGTGCCGATCAGCACCGGGACATCGGCGTTTAGCGGCGAGGCGTCAGGCTCGAACGGATCGCGCGGGATCGCGGTCCCGTCCAGGACCGGGGTGTAGAGCCGCATCGGCTCGCCGCCCATGGCGGCGCTCTCGCGGGACAGCACGTCGGTGGGCACGGCCGCCAGTTCGGCCGGGGTCGTGACGCCGAGCTTGCCCAGCAACGCCCGGGCGGTCCCGTCGGCCTCGGCGATCGGCTTGGCGGTGAGGCCGGGGCCGCTCTGGATGATGGCCTTGTGGAACAGGCCGCGCGCGCCCGGCATGCCCAGCAGCAGGCTCACCTTCCAGCCGCCGCCGCTCTCGCCGAAGATGGTGACGTCGGCGGGGTCGCCCCCGAACGCGTTGATGTTGTCGCGTACCCATTCCAGGGCCTGGACGATGTCCAGCATCCCGGCTGCGCCCGACTGGGCGTAGTCGGCCCCGAACACCTCACCCAGGTGCAGGTAGCCGAACACGTTCAGGCGGTGATTGACGGTCACGGTGACCACGTCGCCCTTCCGGGCCAGGGCGCCGCCGTCATACATCGCGGCGCCGCCGGAGCCATTGGCGAAGCCACCGCCATGCAGCCATACCATCACCGGGCGGCGCGCCTGGTCGAGGCCCGGCGTCCAGACGTTCAGGAACAGGCAGTCCTCGGACGAGGCGGGCTCATCCGGGGCCGGAGGGTCGGCCGCCGACGAGCGCCGTTCGCCCGCCGCAAGGCCCGACTGGATCGAGGGCGCGCCATAGCCGGTCGCATCGGCCGCGTCCGTCCAGGCCCGTGGCGGCTGCGGCGGCTTGAAGCGGGCGAGGCCCGTGGGCGCCGCGCCATAGCGCAGGCCCTTGAAGACCTTCAGGTCCGCTTCGCAATAGCCGCGCACCGGACCGTTCGAGGTCCCGACGGCCTCCGAGCGCACCAGGGGCGCCAGCGCCAGATCGTCCGCCATACCGTTTCCTCCAAAGCCTCTGCGGGCATTGGGGGCATCAAACGCCCCCGCGGCGGGTGGCGCAAGCGGAGGTTGGGGCCATGGACAGTCACCTGGGGCATCATCTGCGCTCCGCCGGTCCGACGGCGCAGGGGCCCGGTCAGTTTGACGAGCTCAATCGTATCCGTAGCGTGAGAGGTACGGATACGACTTCAGCCCGGCCGGCCTTTGCAGGTCCGCTTCGCTTACGGCGGTCATGGGCCACAGGGCCACGACGCCAGGCGGCAGGGCGATGATGTTGGAGTCGCCCAACCCCGCCGTCAGCGGTGGATCCTTCTCCGATCGCGGGGTCGCGAATGGAGCGTAGAACCAGTAGAGCCCGTATCCGAGAGCCTGGAAGCGGCGGATGACACTGGCCGTCGCCTCGGGATTTTGAATTGTCGCCTCGACGATCCAGATGGCCTTGTGACTTGCCAGTAGTGCGCTCGCTCCCTTTAGAACTTCAGGTTCGAAACCCTCCACGTCGATCTTGACGAGGCGTGTGTCGGCGGGCGCGATCTCGTCCAAGGTGAGCATGCGCACCGTCTCGGTCGCGCCCGTGACGGATTTGAAACCCAAGGCACCGAAATTCACTTTGGTCGATAGGGCGAGAGCCGGAAACTCCACCAGGCCGCGCTCCGCACCGGCGGCCGCATGATAAACCTCGACATTGTGGAGCCGGTTGATCAGCACGTTGGCTGCCAGCACCCCACTGAGACCGCGGTGAGCCTCAATGGCCATCACGCGCCAATTCGGGCGGCGTTGAGCGAACGGCAGGGCGATGGCGCCAATGTTGGCGCCGACGTCGATATAGGCGCCGGCGCCGGTTGCGGCTTCCAACAGGTAGTCAAGCTCGACGCGCGCGAACTCTCCGTGCCGACGCAAGCAGGCGCCCACCGCTTCATCGCCGGCGGGGAACAGGAATTCCAGCCCGTAGGCTATGGTGCGGTCTAGCATCCCTGGCAGATATCAGAAGCGCTGCGCGGCGCCACCCGCCGACGCTAGGTCCTCAGATCAGTCCGAGGACCAACTCAGCCGGGCGGCAGAGCGCCGCGCCCTTGGCTGTGACCACGATCGGCCGGTTGACTAGGATCGGCTCGACCATCATCGCCGCGATCAGGGCCTCGTCGGAGGCGCCGGGGTCGGTCAGGCCCAGGGCGTCGGCGTTGGTGCCGTTCACGCGCAGGATGTCGCGGGCCCGCACGTCCATGCGCGCCAGCAGGTCCTGCAGCTGGGCCTGGGTCCAGCCGGACTTCACATACTCGATGACCGTCGGCTCGAGGCCCTTTTCCCGCAGCAGGGCCAGGGTCGAGCGCGACGTGCCGCAGTTGGGATTGTGGTAGATCGTGACCTCGGACATGGTGCCCCGATAGCGGTTCGCGGCCCGATCACCAAGTGTAGGCGCGAGTTCCGGTGACAAAGGTGGAGTCTGAATCGTCCCACGGCATCAGGTCGGCCGGGCGTTGCGGCAGCGGTACGGCGCCCGCCGGCCAGTGGTCGGTCCCGGCCACATAGCGCACGTCCAGCCGGCCCGAGGCCGTGGCCTTGATCGACAGGGCGAGACCGTTGCCCGGCGCCTGCCAATAGATCCGGACCCACCTGCCCGCCGGCAGCGCCATCTCGGCGGGAACGCCCGCCACGGTCGTTATGCGGCTGGCGACGCTGCTGCGCAGCTGAAGGGCCAGGGTCCGGGCCCCGGCGGGCGGCGCGGCGCGGAAGGTCAGCGTTCCATCCGACTGGCGCGCCAGGCCGATCTGCGGCGGCAGGGAGGGTAGGGGACGGGCGGCGGCCACGTTCATCGGGCGCCGCCACGACCAGTGCGACCGGGACAGTTTCGCGCCACCGTCCGCCCCCAGCACCTTGTCCGTCCACAGGCTGCGGTCGTCGGTCGGGGCGAAGCGTAGGGCGCGGCCGGTGTCCTGGTCGAGCTGGTAGCCCACATAGGTCACGCGCGGATGGCGCGGCGTCCAGGGCGCGTCGGATCGCACCATGGCGGTCAGGCCCAGGCCCGCCAACAACACCAGGATGCCGATGTAGCGCTGCGGCGACCGGCCGGGATCGGGCTGGGCCAGCGGCCACAGCACGAAGGCCGCGGTGATCATCGGGATGCCGAACAGGGGCATCAGGTCCATGCCTTCGAACGCGAAGTGCGACAGGCCGCCCTGCCAGCCCAGGCTGACCGCCGCCAGCACCGCCAGCATGATCAGCGTCAGGCTGCCCCGCTTGGCCGACAGCGCCGTCAGCGCCGCGCCCAGGGCGCCGACCAGCAGCGGCCAGGCCAGGACATAGGCCGCCTGTGGCGCCGCGATCTGCAGGGCCAGGGCGAGGAGCCAGCCCAGGACCAGCGCCCCGCCCCAGGTGCCCTTGCGGTTCGCCGGCTTGCCGTAGGTGAAATAGCCGATGGCGCTGGCGACCGCGCCGGCCACGGCCCCGATGAGGTCGATCTCGCCGGATATGAGGGTGCAGGTGACGCCGGCGACCACGGGGAGGAGCGCGATCCAGCGCCGCGTCCGCGACAGCTCGGCGGCGGCCAGGATCATCACGCCCACGGAGGTGAGCATGACGGCCCACTCCCAACGGGTGACCTGGGCCAGCAGGAACCGCTGTTCCAGATAGCCGAATTCGGCCCCGGTCAGCCGGCGGGCGAACTGCAGCACGGCCACCGCGCCCAGGCCGATGAACAGCAGCGCGCCCATGCCGCGCAACAGGTCTTGCGGCACGAACTCGCCGGCATGCCGGGCCCAGCGGATAGAGAAGGCGATCAGGCTGGCGATAAGGGCGAGCAGGAACCAGCCGGCCCAGGCCGGGTAGGCCACCACGATGTTCCCGAACAGGTTCGAATAGACCGCCGAGGGGGAGCGGGTCGGCAACTGGGTTGAAAACGCGATCTCGCTGGCCGCCGCCAGCACCTGCGTTCCCATGTCCTGCAGCGAGCCGCGGTCCAGGTTGGCGGGCGTGGAGGTGGCGCTGTGATAGTCGAACTGCTTGCCGATGATGGCGTAGTTCAGCCCGGTGATCCCGGCCCGCAGGGTCTCGGTCAGGTCGGTGTCATTGGGCATCTTCTCATAGATCAGCACCGCCAGCGACGAGGACGCCGGGCGCTGGGCGGTGCGCTGGAACAGCTTGATGAGCTCGCCGTTCTGCGGGCTGGTCTGGAACATCTGGACCCGCCCGCCGCCGCCGCGGGCCTCCATGTTGATCACCAGGCCCACGCGGGTGGCCAGTGGATCGCGGCGGAAGAAGTGGTTAGCGCCCAGCAGTCCGGCTTCTTCGCCATCGGTGATCACCACCATGACGTCGCGGGCGGGCACGCCGCGGGCCTGGATGGCGCGGACGGTTTCCAGCGCGGCGGCCACGCCCATCATGTCATCCGCCGCCCCCGGAGAGCCGGGCACGCTGTCGTAGTGAGCCATCAGCGCCAGGGCGGGCGCATTGCGATCCCGGCCGGGCAGGACGCCGACGATGTTCTCCACCGGCCCGGCAAGGATCACGTCCGAGGCGCGACGCGACTGCTGCACGCCGACGCCGGCGCGCACCTGGGGGGCGAGGCCCAGGCGCAGCATGCGCCCGACGATGGCGTCGCGAACCTTGGCGTTGTCGGGCGAGCCGACGGGGTGGGGCACGGCGGCCATGAAGCTGACGTCGGCGAAGGCGCGCTCGCCCGCGAACTCGGTTGCAGGCGCGCCGACCGGCTGGGATTCCGGCAGCTGTTCATCGAGGAACGCGATCCAAGATCCCGCGACCAGGGCCAGCAGGAGCGCCAAGAGCCGGCCCATTTCCACGTCCTCTCCAGATCGATTTGCCGGGAAGCTAGCCCGCGTCGGCGCAAACGAAAACGCCCGCCGGTGAGGGCGGGCGTTCTGAACGCCGTATCGGCTGGAAGATCAGGCCGCGATGGTCGCGGTCATCTCCTGCGGGTCGCGCAGCACATAGCCGCGGCCCCACACGGTTTCGATGTGGTGCTTGCCGTCAGCCGCCGCCGCGAGCTTCTTCCGAAGCTTACAAATGAACACGTCGATGATCTTCAACTCGGGCTCGTCCATGCCGCCGTAGAGGTGGTTCAGGAACATTTCCTTGGTCAGCGTCGTGCCCTTGCGGAGTGAGAGCAGCTCCAGCATCTGGTATTCCTTGCCGGTCAGGTGGACCCGCATGCCGCCCACTTCCACGGTCTTGGCGTCCAGGTTGACCACGATGTCGCCGGTCTTGATGACCGACTGCGCGTGGCCCTTGGAGCGGCGCACCACCGCGTGAATCCGGGCGACGAGTTCGTCCTTGTGGAACGGCTTGGTCATGTAGTCGTCGGCGCCGCCGGAGAAGGTCTTCACCTTCGTCTCGATCTCGGCCGTGCCCGACAAAATCATGATCGGGGTGTTGATCTTGCCAACGCGAAGGGTCCGCAGGACATCCATGCCGTTCATATCGGGCAGGTTGAGGTCCAGCAGGATCAGATCGTAGTCGTAGATCTTACCCAGATCGACGCCTTCCTCACCGAGGTCGGTCGTATAGACGTTGAAACCTTCGGACTTGAGCATCAACTCGATGCTCTGCGCAGTCGCGCTATCGTCCTCGATCAACAAAACCCGCATCAGACTCTCCTGCCGCGTCCCCGCATTCCCCCGGGAGCTCTTTCGAACTCGCCGTATGGCTCGCGGTTAACCTGACCCAACGTCCTTTAGGACCGGTTAATGGTGATGGCGGCTCTCCTAGAATCGTTAATCTGATTTCGGAATCCGACTCAAGCGTGGTTGAGGCAACCGCGACTCGCGACCGCGATGAATCTTTTGTGATTGGACGGGCCGCTCGAAGCATATGGCGGGAACGCCTTGGCGAATAAGGGGTTCTGATGGGAGAAACCCCGGCCGGAGCCGCCTATGAACGACCTTTCCGAGACCCTCGCCCGCTTCCGTCTGCCCCTCAGGCGTGACCGCTTGAAGCAGGCCCGCGCGTTCGCCGCACCGGCCCTGCGCCATGCGCCGAAGAACCCTCTAATTCTGATAGGCGCGGGTGTGCTGGCGCTGGCCGGCATCCTGGCCTGGACCCAACGCGATAGGATCGCGGCCAAGGCCGGTCCGTTGCTGGACGACGCCAAGGCCAAGGGTATGACGCTGATGGACGAGGCCATGTCCAAGAGCCAGACCCTGATCGACGGGACGATCGCCAAGGGCCACGGCCTCCTGGACGTCGCGAAAGCGCGGGGTGGGTCCGTCGCCGACAAGGTCGCCAGCGCGCGTCGAGGCGCTGCGGATCGACTGGCGCCGCCCGACGTTCACTAGGCCCACGTCTTCCTCCAGTTCCACGTCTTCACGACCCCTTAAGCGCGCGGGAGCGAAGGTCTGCCCGTGAGCTTAAGGGGCGGCGTTTGAAGAGCCTGGTGGCTGCGGTTGAGCGGCTCGATCCACTGACAGTGTCCGGCCGGGTGGCCGCGGTGAACGGCCTCCTGATCGAGGCCAAGGGCGGGTTGTCCCGCCTCGCTATCGGCGCCCGCGCCGAGATCGATCGGTTCTCCGACAAGCCGGTCGCCGCCGAGGTGGTGGGGTTCCGGGAGAACCGCGCGCTGCTGATGCCGTTCGGCGCCGTCGAAGGCGTGGCGCCGGGCGCAGAGATCCGCATCCAGCCTCTGGGTTCGGCCGTCCGCCCGACCAAGGCGTGGCTCGGCCGGATCATCGATAGCTTCGGCGAGCCCATCGACGGCAAGGGTCCCCTGCCGCAGGGGATCGTTGGCTATCCGTTGCGCGCCGCGCCGCCCGCCGCCCATTCTCGCGCCCGCGTGGGCGAGCGCTTGGACCTGGGCGTCCGGGCCATGAACGTCTTCACCACCTGCTGCCGCGGCCAGCGCCTGGGCGTCTTCGCCGGCTCGGGCGTCGGCAAGTCGGTGCTGCTCTCGATGCTGGCCAAGAACGCCGACTGCGACGCGGTCGTTGTAGGGCTGATCGGCGAACGCGGCCGCGAGGTGCGAGAGTTCATCGAGGAGACCCTGGGCGAGGAAGGCCTGCGCCGCGCCATCGTCGTGGTGGCCACCTCCGACGAGCCGGCGCTTAAACGCCGTCAGGCCGCCTACATGACCATGGCCATCGCCGAGTTCCTCCGCGACCAGGACCTGGAAGTCCTCTGCCTGATGGACTCGGTCACCCGCTTCGCCATGGCCCAGCGCGAGATCGGCCTGGCCGCCGGCGAGCCGCCGACCACCAAGGGTTATACCCCCACGGTCTTCACCGAACTGCCGAAGCTGCTTGAACGGGCCGGGCCGGGTCCGATCCGCGCCGACGGCACCAAGGCCGGCCCGATCACCGGTCTGTTCACCGTGCTGGTGGACGGCGACGACCACAACGAACCGATCGCCGACGCCGTGCGCGGCATCCTGGATGGTCATATCGTCATGGAACGCAGCATCGCCGAGCGCGGCCGCTTCCCGGCGATCAACGTCCTGAAGTCGATCAGCCGCACCATGCCGGGCTGCCAGTCGCCGGAAGAGCGCGTTGTCGTTCGTCAGGCGCGCGAGGCGCTTTCGGCCTATTCGAACATGGAAGAACTGATCCGTATCGGCGCCTATCGCGCTGGGGCCGATCCGTTGATCGACCGGGCCATAGCCCTCAATCCGGCCGTCGAAGCGTTCCTCTCGCAGGATCCCGATGACGCCACCGGCCTCGAAGACAGCTTCGCGGGCCTCGCCGACATCCTGAACGGAGCCGCCGCGTGAGTTGGGCCAAATCCCTAATCCGGTTGTCGACCTATGAGGCCGAAGTCCTGCAGAAGCGCCTGGCCGAGGTGGTCGATCGCCGCATGGCCGCCGAGATGAAGCTCGTGATGCTTGAGGCTGAGGGCGAGGCCGAAGCCCTGTTCTCCGCCAACGAAGCCGCCGCCGGCCTCTATCGCCCCGGATTTCTGGACGGCTTGCGCCTGCGCAAGGCCAAGGTCCAGTCGGAGATCGACGTGATCTTGATCGAAGAGCGCGGCGCCCGCGACGCGCTGTCGGAAGCCTTCGAAGCCCAGAAGAAGTACGAGCACATCGCCGAGACCATCGCGGTCACGGAGCGCAAGGACCTTGGCCGTCGTGAGAGCGCCGCCCTGGACGAACTGGGTCTGCGCCGGATCGCGGCCCGCTAGCTATTTGCCCTGCCGGGCCCGTTCGGCTTCGACGTCGGCGCGTAGAACCTGCAGGTCCTCGCTGATCTTGAAGATCGTGACGTAGAACTCGCAGAACGAGCGCCAGAGCAGGACCGCGGCGACGACGCCCAGCACGCCCACGCCCAGAACGCCGAAGGCCAGCAGGATGCCGACGAGGCTGAAGTCCCGGATCGCCACGCCCACCGTCGCACCGAGCACGCCAAACGCCATGATCCCGATCATGCCCAGGCCCGCCCAGTAGACGAGATGGACGACCGAGCCGGTGATCAACCGCTCGAAGGTCAGCAGGTCCCACAGGAATTGCCCGCGTGGGCCCTGGGGTCGCTGTGGGGGTGACCGCATCCGATACCTAGACTCAAGGGAGTCGGGCCAAGGCCCGCAACGACCGAACCGCTATCAGCCGAGGCGGCGCCCTGCAACGCCGCAGAATCCCTGAGCTATCCCTGAGCTATCCCTGAGCCGTCGCTAGATCGAACCCACCGTCTTCAGCCGCGCCCGAGGGTGCACCTCGTTCTGGCTCATCACCGGGGTCTGGCCGCGGAAGCGCTCTATGATCGAGCGGACGTAGGGCCGGATGGTCGGGCTGGTCAGCAGCACCGGGGTGTCGCCGGCCAGCGCGGCGCGTTCGAACGTTTCGCGGATACCTCGGATGAAGTCCTGCAGGCGCGACGGCGCCAGCGCCAACTGCTTCTCTTCGCCGGACCCCACCAGGGCGTCGGCGAAAGCGTTCTCCCATTCGGCCGACAGGGTGACGATGGGCAGGGCCCCGTCGTCACCCTTGTAGGAATAGCAGAGCTGCCGGGCCAGGCGGCCGCGGACCTGCTCGACCAGGTTGGTGATCGAGGCGGTGTGAGGCGCCGCCTCGCCGATGCCCTCCAGGATGGCGCCCAGGTCGCGGATCGAGACCCGCTCGCGCAGTAGCGCCTGAAGCACGCGCTGCAGGGTGGTGGCCGTGACGGTGGCCGGGATCAGGTCCTCGGCCAGCTTCTTCTGCTCGGCCGGCAGGTCCTTGATCAGCTTCTGGACCTCGGCGTAGCTCAGCAGGTCCGGCATGTTCTCCTTGAGAATCTCGGTCAGGTGCGTGGTCAGCACCGTGGCCGGGTCGACGATGGTGTAGCCGCGGAAGGTCGCCTCCTCGCGCAGGCCGTCGTCGATCCAGGTGGCCGGCAGGCCGAACGCCGGCTCCTTCATGTGCTCGCCGGGCAGCTCCACCTGGCCGCCGCGTGGGTCCATGGCCATCAGCGAGCCGATGCGGACCTCGCCGGCGCCGGCCTCCATCTCCTTGATACGCAGGCAATAGCCCTGGGAGGGCAGGCGCATGTTGTCGAGGATGCGCACGGACGGCATTACGAAGCCGAAGTCGGCGGCCAGGGTGCGGCGCAGCGCCTTGATCTGGTCGGTAAGCCGGCGGCCCTCCAGGTCGTTGATCAGCGGCAGCAGGCCATATCCGAGCTCGATCTTGATCTCGTCGATCGCCAGGGTCTGGGCGATCGGCTCGTCCTCGGCTGCGGGCGGCGCCTCGACGACCTCCATCGGCGCGGGCTGAGAGGCGGTCTTCGAGCGGTTCCAGGCCAGGGCGCCGGCGCCGAGCGAGAGCGCCGCGAAGGGTATGATCGGCATGCCGGGGACGATAGCCAGCACACCGGCGGCGGCGGAGACCATGCCCAGGCTGATGGGGTTGGTAGCCAGCTGGGTCACCAGGGCCTTGTCGGCCGCGCCCTCGACGCCGGCCTTCGACACCAGGAAGCCCGCGGCGATCGAGATCACCAATGCCGGGATCTGGCTGACCAGGCCGTCGCCGATGCTCATGATCGTGTAGCTGGAGAAGGCTTGGCCGATCGGCACCTTGTGCTGGAGCACACCGATCAGAATGCCGCCGACGACGTTGATGCCCAGGATCACCAGGCCCGCCATGGCGTCGCCGCGGACGAACTTCGACGCGCCGTCCATGGCCCCGAAGAAGGTCGATTCCTGCTCCAGCTCCTTGCGGCGCAGCTTGGCCTGGTCCTGATCGATCAGGCCCGACGACAGATCTGCGTCGATGGCCATCTGCTTGCCGGGCATGGCGTCCAGGGTGAAGCGCGCCGCGACTTCCGCGATCCGGCCTGAACCCTTGGTGATGACCACGAAATTCACCACCACCAGGATGGCGAAGACGATCACGCCGATGACGAAATTACCGCCCATCATCATCTTGCCGAACGTCTCGATGACGTGGCCCGCGCCGTGCGCGCCCTCGTGCCCGTGACTGAGGATCAGCCGGGTCGTGGCGATGTTGAGTGAGAGACGGAAGAGCGTCGCGACCAGCAGAACGGTCGGGAACGAGGTGAATTCCAGCGGCCGCTTGATGAGCAGCGAGGTCATCAGGATCAGGACCGCCATGGCGATCGAGATCGAAAGCAGCATGTCCAGGAGGAAGGCCGGGATCGGCAGGATCAGCAGGACGACAATGCCCACGACGCCCAGCGCCAGCATCACCTCGCCACGCGCCACCCAGCCCCAGACCTGGCGCGGCGAGGGCGCGGTATCGAACCTGTAGGCCGCCCCGGTGTCAGCCATCAGGCGGCGCTGGCGCCCATCTGCGGCGCTGGCACCGAGACGCCGGCCTCGGCGTATTCCTTGAGCTTGTTGCGCAGCGTCCGGATGGAGATGCCCAGGATGTTGGCCGCATGGGTGCGGTTGCCGAAGCAGTGCTCCAGCGTCTCGATGATCAACTGTTGCTCCATCTCCGAGACCGTCTGACCCACGAAGGCGCGGCTGGCGTTTTCTGCGGCGACGGAGGCGGCCAGGGCGGTCCGGGTGTGGGCGTCGGCCGGCGCCAGCGGCTGGCCGTCGGGCAGGCGGATCGCGTTCTCGTCGATCTCTCCGCCGACCGACAGCAGCACCGCGCGGTGCATGGCGTTTTCCAGCTCACGGACGTTGCCCGGCCAGCGGTGGGCGGTCAGGCGCCGCCTGGCCTCGGACGACAGCGGCTTCTCGGCCACGCTGTTGGCCGCCGCGTACTTCTTGATGAAGAACTCGGCCATGGCGATCACATCGCCCGGCCGTTCGCGCAGCGGCGGCAGGCGCAGGTTCACGACGTTCAGGCGGTAGAGCAGGTCCTCGCGGAAGGTCCCGTCCTTTACCGCCTGCACCAGGTCGCGGTTGGAGGTGGCCAGGATGCGGATGTCGACCTTTACTGGCCGGCTTCCACCGACGCGGTCGATCTCGCGCTCCTGGATGGCGCGCAGCAGCTTGGCCTGCAGACGGGTGTCCATCTCGCTGATTTCGTCCAGCAGCAGGGTGCCGCCGGTGGCTTCCTCGAACTTACCTATCCGGCGGGCGAGGGCGCCCGTGAAGGCCCCCTTCTCATGGCCGAACAGCTCGCTCTCGAGCAGGTTCTCAGGGATGGCGGCGCAGTTCACCGAGATGAACGGGCGGTTGGCCCGGCGCGACTTCTGATGGACGTAGCGGGCGACAACTTCCTTACCGACGCCGCTCTCGCCGGTGATCAGGATCGAGGCGTCGGAGCCGGCTACCTGGTCGGCCAGATTGATCACCAGCTGCATGTTGGGGTCGCGGACCACCATCGGGCGGTTGTCATCGCTTACCGCGGCCAGAACGGCGGCGATGAGCGTCGCTTCCGGCGGCAGCGGGATGAATTCCTTGGCGCCGGCGCGAATGGCGTCGGCTGCGCGCCGAGGGTCGGCGGCGATGCCGCAGGCCACCACCGGAACGCGGATCCGCTCGACCTCGTTGGCGGCGATCAGCCCGGCGATATCCAGGTCGTAGTCGACCATCAGCAGGTCCGCGCCCTGTCCTGCGCGCAAGGCATGCGTCGCCGCTTCGATGGTCTCCACATGCGAGACCTTCGCGCCGGCGCTCATCGCCATCTTCACGGCGGTGGACAGCTGTCCGCTTAGTTTTCCGACGACCAGAAGTCGCATCGATTACTCCCTTGACCGCGAGGCCGGCTCAGACCGCCGCGTCGCCGTCCTTGATGATTTCCGTCATGGTCACGCCCAGGCGCTCATCGACGATGACGACCTCGCCGCGGGCCACCAGGCGGTTGTTGACGTAGATGTCGATCGCTTCGCCGACCTTGCGGTCCAGCTCCAGCACCGAGCCCTGCGTGAGTTGCAGCAGCTGGGCTACCGACATGGAGGAACGTCCCAGCACCGCGGAGATCGCCACCGGCACATCGAACACCGGGGCCAGGTCGCCAGCGGTGCGCCCTTCCTCCGAAAGCAGCCCGGCGAGGATGCTGTCGGCATCGTCGCTGGGCGCGAACTCGTCGAGCTTCAGGTCGTCATCAGCCATGGGTCTAGCTTTCTGAACCGGGGATCATGGGTTCGGCATGCAGGCCTTCGGCGGCGAGAGCCGCCTCCAGGGCTTGGGTCACGCGCTGGGCGGAGACTTGCGGATCGAAGGCCGCCCGGCCATCGCCGAAGTCGAGAGTGAAGGCGTGGCGGCCAAAGGCGCCGTCGGGACGTACGACAATGGAGCCCTCGAAACCGAGGGTGCGGGCCGTCTCCTCAAGCGTCGTCTGCAGGATGTCGGCGATCGCCGGGTCGGCGCTGACCGTCAGGCGCGGCTGCGCCTCGATTTCGCGGGCCAGGGAGTCCAGGGCGGCTTTGGCGGCGGCCTCGGGGAAGCGGTCCAGGGCGGCGTCGGCGATGGCGCGTCCGCAGGCCAGCGCCAGGGCGGCCGAGGCCGTGCGATGGTCATGAGCCACTTCGGCCAGGCGCGGCAGGGCCTGATCGCAGGCCGCGGCGATCTGGCTGAGCGCGTTCGCCTGCTGGGCGGCGACGCTGGCCAGTGCGGCCCGCTCGCCTTCGGCGCGAGCGAGGCTCCGGATCTGCTCGACCTCTTCGATCGGAAACAGACGCTTGGGTCGCGGGTTCGAGGCGGTGATGCTCCCGGCCCCGTCGAACACGGTATCGAAGCCGAATTTCCGCGTTTCCAACATCAGTAGACTAGCTCGTCGTCGCTGCCCGAGCCGGCCAGCATGATCTCGCCCTTGTTGGCGAGATCCTTGGCGACCTGGACGATGTTCATCTGCGCCTGATCCACATCGCGCAGGCGCACCGGCCCCATGCTCTCCATGTCATCGCGCATGATCTTTGCGGCGCGTTCGGACATGTTGGAGAAGAACATTTCCCGCAGCGCGTCGGATGCGCCCTTCATCCCCAGCCCCAACTGGTCCTTCTCGACGGTTCGCAGCAGCGTCTGAATCCCACCCGGATCAAGCTTGGAGAGGTCTTCGAAGACGAACATCAGGGCCCGGATTCGCTCGGCCGCCTCGCGGTTGCGCTCTTCCAGGGCGGTGATGAAACGAGCTTCGGTCTGGCGGTCGAAGGAGTTGAAGATGTCAGCCATCATCTCGTGGCTGTCGCGCTTGGAGGTGCGGGCCAAGTTCGACATGAATTCGTTGCGGAGCGTCTGTTCGATCTTGTCGAGGATTTCCCGCTGCACCGGTTCCATGCGCAGCATGCGCATGACGCATTCCAGAGCGAAGTCCTCAGGAAGCGAGCTCAGCACGCGGGCGGCGTGCTCCGCCTTGATCTTCGACAGCACCACGGCGACGGTCTGCGGGTATTCATTCTTCAGATAGTTGGCGAGCACCGCCTCGTTCACGTTGCCCAGCTTGTCCCACATTGTGCGACCCGCCGGACCGCGGATTTCCTCCATGAGGCTGTCGACTTTTTCGCCCGGCATGATCGAGGCCAGCAGCTTCTGGGTCTGTTCGAACGAGCCCATGATAGCGCCCGTCCCGGCCATGCCGGACACGAACTCCACCAGCAGATCCTCGACCACGGCGGAGGTTACGTTCCCGAGGCTGGCCATGGCCTGGGAGATTTCCTTGATCTCCTCCTCGTCCAGCGCGCCCCATACCTGGGCATGCTCCTCCCCGAGCGCCAGCAGGATGACGGCGCACTTCTCAGCGCCGTTCAGGCGCGAGGCGTCGACGATGTTCTTACTCGCGCCACGGGCCATCAGGTTGTCTCATGCAGCCAGGAGCGAAGGATCGCGACGGACTCGTCGGGGTGCGCAGCCACGAATTCCGAAACCTTCCTGACGGTGCTCACCCGCACTTGGCCATCGACACGGGCCATTTCCATCCGTTGAGTGATGTCGGTGTTGCCGTCGGGGCCGGGGAGGGCGAGCTGTGACATCGATCCATCGGCGGCGATCTGCATCTGCTGGCCGTCGGGCATGACCATGATGCGGGTGACGGCGGGAGGGGCGTTCGCGCCGCCCTTGCCCTGCTTGCCGCCGCCGCCGCCGCCGCCCAGCAGCGGGCGGGCGACGAAGAAGATCATCAGGATCCCCACGATCGCCAGCACGCCGAGTTCGGCGGCGCGCATGATGTCGTTCTTATCGAACCCCATCAGCGGGCTCGCGGCCGTCACACCGCCAGAGTCTTCAACAACCGGGAACTTGACGTTCTTGACGCTGATCTGGTCGCCGCGCTCCGTGTTGAAGCCAACTGAGACCCGGATCAGGTCCTCAATGCGCTGCATCTCCTCGGCCGAGCGGGGGGCATAGGCGCCGGGTTTGCCGTCCTTGCCGATCGCCGTGACGCCATCGACGGCGACAGCAACCGACAGCCGCTTGATCGCGCCCGGCTCCTGCACCTCGGTCCGCATGGACTTCGAGATCTCGTAGTTGGTCGTGGACTCCTGGTGGCCGGTGCTGTTGCTGTTGGAGCCGCCGTCGCCGGTGGCCGCGCCCGGCGGGATGTTCGCCGCGACCGAGGCCTGGCCGGAGTCGCCGCCGCCGCTCTCCTTACTGTTCTCGTCGCTCGTGCTCTCGGAGCGGATCACCTGACCGTCCGGATCGTACTTCTCTTCCTGAACGGTCACGCGGGCCATATCGACATCGGCCGAGACGTTGACCCGGGCCTTGCCGATGCCGACCATGCCTTCAACCAGGGTCTTCACCTGTTTGGCGATGCGCTGTTCGACCTCGGACTTGCGGCTGTCGGCTTCGGCGGCCATCCCTGTCTCGCCGCCCGACAGGGTCTTGGCGTGCTGGTCCACGACGGTGACGCGGTCCGCTTTCATGCTCGGCACCGACCCGGCGACCAGATTCTGGATGGCGCGGACCTGGTCGGCGGTCGGCTCGCGGCCGCCGACGCCGATGCTCACGGCGGCGGAGGGCAGCTCGGCCTCCTCCTCGAACAACTGGCGCTTCGGGAGCACCAGGTGCACGCGAACCGAGGTGATGCCGTCGAGGGCCCCGATGGTGCGGCCCAGCTCGCCTTCCAGGGCGCGCTGGCGGTTGAGCTGCTGGACGAAGTCGGTCTGGCCCAGCGCGCTGGCGTTGTCGAAGATCTCGTAGCCGACGGAGCCGGCGGTCGGCAGGCCCTTGCCGGACAGCATGAGGCGGGTGGAGGCCACCACGTCGCGCGGCACCATGATGGTGGAGCCGTCGCCCTTCACCTCATACTTCACCCCGGCCTGGTCCAGCGCCTGGGTGATCGTGCCGGCTTCTTTGAGGTCGAGGTTCGAATAGAGCAGGGCCTTGGGCTGGCCCAGGTTCATGAAGATCGCCGCCATCACCGCGGCCAGGCCGGCGGCGATACCGAGAATGGCGGCCAGGCGGCCGAACCCAAATCTCTGCAGAGCGGCTACGAACCCGTTCAAGCGAGGCGTCCCTTCCAACCGTGTCGGCGGATGCGCGCCAGATGCGCTTACCCCCCCTTGGTAGGCAGGAATTTCCCAGTCCTTGGTTAAGGGGCGGTTTAGAGGCCGCGGCTGGGCGTCAGCCGGTCCAGGGCGCCAAGGCGCCGTTAAGCGCCAAGAGCACGGAAAAAACCATGTAGATCAATACGGTAGACGTGAAGAGAAATTTGCGGCCGGCGGTCCAGGATTCCACCCGCCGGCCGCCCTGCCAGATGGCCGGAATGGCGATAATCGTCAGCAGGGTCAGACTCGCCGCCACCAGAGCACAGGTCGAGGCGGTCACCACCAGGGCCCCGGGCCAGTTGTACATCAGCGCCTGGGCGTCCCCGGCGCCCAGGCTCCAGAGGGCGAATAGGACGAAGGCGGCGATCCACAGGCCGGCCTGCATGGCCTGCACCAGAGAGGCTCGCGCCTGGGTCTGGTTCTGGCGCAATTCCCGGCGGTTGCGGACAAGGAGGCCCAACAGGGTCGCGACGGCCGCCGACGCAGTAAGGCCGGCCCCGGTCACCAGGGTCTGGCGCTGCTCGGCGAAAGCGGCGCGCTGTAGGATTTCGGTATTCGTCCCGGGCTGGTAGCCAACCGCGCGGCCATCACGGACCAGAAAGCGCAGCCGCGCCTCGTCCGTCGTCGAAATGAAGCGACCGTCGCTCAAGGGGCCTTCCGGGACAAATGCCTGGGTCCCGCCGTTGCGGCTGACCAGCAGTCGGCCGCCCGGGGTGACGCTCACCTCGGCCTGGCCCTCGATCAGTCCAACAAAGCCCTCAAGTCCCCCAAACGCCCGCCGGGTGGACAGATAGCGGCCTTCGAACATCGACCCCTCCGCCACCAGCGCCGCCGAGCCCGGGCGCGGGAAGGGGCGGGCGGCGGCGTAGAAGCGCTGCACCAGAGCCTGGGGCAGGATGTCGGCCAGCCTCGCTCCGCTCTCGCTATTGGTGGTGACGAACACGCCCAGCGCCAGGTCGGGCACAAGCGTCATGTTCGACTGGAACGCGATGGTGTGGCCCAGGTGCCCATAGCCGCGATGCCCGCCGGGCAGATCGAAGGTCATGAAGCCGTGCGCCCAGCCGTTGATGCCGGTCGGCGGCCGCTGCAGCGGCGTGCGGAAGGCCCGCGCCGCCACCGGGCCGAAGATCGTCGCGCCCTCTGCACTGCCGTTCCCCAGCAGCATCAGCATGTAGCGCGACATGTCGCCCGCGGTGGACGAGGCTCCGCCCGCCGGCGCCACCTGACCGATGTATTCGTAGTCGTCCGGAATGAAGCCCGCCGCGCGCCAGCCGTAGCCGGTGGCGACATCCCCGCGCAGCCGGGCCGGCATCGCCGCCGGCAGGCCCCGGCGTTCAGGGCGGGGTTCGCGGAAGGTGGTGTGGCTCATACGCAGCGGAACGGTGATATCGTCCTCCACCCGCCGCTCGAAGACTTTGCCGGCTGTCTGGGCCGCCGCCGCACCGGCCAGGGCCACGCCGTAGTTGGAATAGCTGGAAAGCAGGCCGGCGTTCCGCACCTGGTCCGGCCGTTCCTGGCGAAGGTAGAGGTCGAGCGGGCGCACCCGGCGCGGATCGTTCTCGAACAGCTGGCCCAGGGCCAGATCCTCGAACCCGGCCGAGTGGTCCATCAGGTTGCCCAGCGTCACATTTCGCGACTTGCCGGCCAGGCGGACCTTCTCTGGCAGGTACAGGTTGACGGGCCGGTCCAGGCGCATGCGGCCGGTTTCCACATCCTTCATCACCAGGATCCAGGTGAAGGTCTTGGAAATCGAACCGATGCGGAAAAGCGTCCTGTCCGGATCGACGGGCCGACGGGCAGCGAGATCGGCGAAACCGTAGCCCGTCTTGAGCACCACATGGCCGTTCTGCACGATCGAAACGGCTGCGCCGGCGATGTGCTCACGCGCCATGGCGTCGGCCATCCAGCCGTCGAGGAAGGCCTGCAGTTCGGCAGCGGGGATCGGGGCGCTGGCGAGCGCCAGTGGTGCGGTGGGCGCGCGGGCAGCCGGGGCTGGGGCCGGGGCTACAGGGTTTGGCTCGACAAGGGTTGCGGATACGAGAGGCGGCGAGGACGTCGGGGTCCGCGGCGCCTGCGCGGGCGCCGCGGCGGTGGGATTCGCCGCCGGACGCCGTGGCTTCGGCTTCGGGCGGGTCTGGCTATAGGGTATCGGCGCCTTGGGCAGCGCTGGCGCGTCCTGCGCCGCGCCGGGCTCGCCGGACAGCAGGGCGGCGAGCCCAAGCGCCAGGGCCGTCAGGACCGCCTTGCTGAGGCTCCGCATCGCCGCTCGCTCACTCCAGGCCTGAGCGATGTTGCATACTACCTCGCGTGAGTCGTCACGCCCGTATTGCAGCGCGGTAAGGCTCTGGGATGCGACACCGCGCCGATGCGCCTGACAGGCGAGCGAACTGGCGAGATGGGCTGAACCCGCTATGGTCCGTAGTCAGGACGCTGGTGAGCGTCGGAGGGTGGCATGCGTTTGACGGCTTCGAGACTGACCTGGATGGCGTTGGCGACCCTGTGCCTGGCCCCGGCCCTGGCGCGCGCCGGTGCGCCGCCGCTGCAGAACGGCGGCTTCGAGAGCAACCTGGACAACTGGATTGGTGATGACGCCCTGATCGCGGTCAGCCCGATCTTCCTCCACCGCGACGCCCGCGGTAGTGCTGTCCGGGGGGATCTCGGGCCGCCGATCTACCAGTACGACCCCAAGGAAGGTTTCACCTTCGCGGTGCTCAGCGCCGACGGCCAGTTCTCCGATCCCGATACCAATGTCACCAAGCTCAGCCAGCTGTTCAGCACCGGCGGCGGTCGTCTGACGGGATTCGCCGCCTTTTCTGCAGGCGACTACGCGCCCTATCTCGATTTCGGCTATGTGAAGATCTTCGGGATGGGCTTGTCACAGACCCTGTTCTCGTCGGGTGTCTCCGCGGTGGGCGACTATGGCCGGACCGACTGGACGCGCTTCGGTATCAACCTTGCGGCTGGCGAGTACACGATCGAAGCCGGCATCGCCAACGTCGGCGATGACCTGCAGTCCAGCTTCCTGCTGCTGGACGACGTCAGCATCGGCCCGGTGCCGGAACCGGCGACCTGGGCGCTGATGCTGTCCGGGTTCTTCAGCCTGGGCGCGATGTTGCGCCGTCGGCGGCTCGTGCCCGCCCGAGCGCGCCGCTAGGTCAGCCGCCTTTCGGCGGGACGTCGAAGGCCAGCAACGGCAACATGGGCGCCAGCTGCGGTCCTACCCAGATCTGTGGTTCCGACGGCGGCGTCATCCGCTCGGTGATCTCGCGCTTTCGGACGCACTCGCGCACCGCGCCCGCCAGCGCCGTGAAGTCGTGGGCGCCGGTCATCGACGACAGGAAGCAGTCGTCGAAATAGGGATACTTATTGTCCTGGCCGCATCCGAACGATGTGCGGTCCGGCCGCGCGGCGGTCAGCACCATGCGGTTGGGCTTGGCCAGGGTGGGCACGAACACGCCAGAGTAACAGGCCGAAATCACCACCACCGTCGGCCGCTGGCCGCAGCTTTGGTCCAGCATCGTGGCCAGGGTCCCGGGCTGGAGGATGCCCTGGTCCAGGAGAGCCCCCTGGGGCGCGCCGTGCGAGGAAATATAGAACAGACAGCCGCCCGGCGACTTGCCAGACAGATCCACCAGGGCGTTGAAGATGCCCCGCATCTCCGCCTTTTCGGGGCGAGTGTCCTTGTAGCGCTCCGGCCGGACGGAGAACTGGCGGATGTTCTCTGCCTGGAACCCGGCACGGGTGAGGGCCACGGAGACATCGCGCCGGGCGTTGTCGAACGCTTCGGACGGCCCGCCGTCGTGGGCGTGCCAGTCGCCGGCCACCACCACCGCCGACCAGTCGGAGAAGGCGGCCGCGCTCGCCGTCCCGGCCGCCGCCAGCCAGATGGCTGCGATCAGCGCCAGGAGGCGGGCGACCGGCGCCATCCTACTTCTTGTAGCTGGTGAACGGGGTCGGGATCGCCGTGCCCGTGGCCTTGGCCAGGGTGCGGCCTTCTGGATCGAACAGCTCGCCCTCGGTGAAGGCCACCTGGCGGCCCCAACGGACCACCTTGCCGACGCCACGGATCTTGCCCGGCGCGCCGGGGCGGAAGAAGCTGGTCTTCATTTCCAGGGTCGGCGCCACGGCGGTCATGCCGGACGCCACCATGCAGGCCACGCTCATGCACTCGTCCAGCATGGCGCAGAGATAGCCGCCCTGGATCTGCTTCATCGGGTTGAGCAGCAGTTCGGCCTTGGCGTCGAACTCGACCTCGACGGACTTCGTGGCCTGGTTCACCGACACCATGCGGAAGCCCAGGGTCTGGGAGCCGGTGGGCTGGTTCTTGGTGCGCAGGAACCGCTGCAGGATGGCCTCGTCGGTGAGCCCGCCCTCGCCTTGCTCCCCTGCGGACGCTGACTTCTGCTCGGGGGCGGCGACGTCGGTCATGCGGCTATTTCTTCCGGAACTGGTCAAGGGAAACGATCGTGGCCTCGCCCTTCGGGGCGGCGGGCGCGACCTTGGCCTCCGGCACGGCGATGGGGGCGACCTTCGCCTCGGCCGGGGCGGCCGGCGGCGGCTCGAACTGCAGCAGGAACTGCACGGAGGGGTCGTAGAATCGAGTGACCGCCGCGTAGGGTATCGACAGCCGCTTCGGCTGGCCGCCGAACTGCAGGGTCACCGAGAAGAACGTCTCGCCGGGCGCCAGGTCCCAGTACTGGTGCTGCAGGACGATGGTCATCTCGTCAGGAAATTTCGACAGCAGGTCGTTGGGGCCCGAGACCCCGGCCGCATCGGTCTTGAAGGTGATGTAGAAGTGGTGCGAACCGGGCAGTCCATCCGGTGCCGCGGCCCGCTTCAGCGCAGCCTTGGCCACGCCGCGCAGGGCATCCTGCGCCAGCGCCTCGTAGTTCATCAGATCCCGGACCGGCGGATCCTGGGCCACACCACACTCCAATGCGCGCTATTCAGGCGAACGTAACCGCTGCGCGGACGGGCGCAAGGGAAGACAGGTTGAGTGAAGGAAAGTGGAGGGGTTCTGTTGGCAGGCCCCCCGCAAGTCTCTTACCTGAAGAACGGAGGCGCTTCACGCGAATAGGTGGGAGGCTTCTGTTGGCAGGCGCCTCCCGGGCCCCGCCTAAGGATCTGAACCCCTAGGGCTTAGGTCGGAATTCTATCGCGCTGCATTACGCCGCGAGACGGATTTCCTCAGCGAAGTTATCGTTCGCATTTAGTTTAAAGACCCGGGACAGTGGGTCAGGCCGAGAGAAAGCAACACCTTTACACGTCTGTCGATGCTGATCGGCCCCCTACTTCAACCCAAGATATGGGCTTCCCGGCGATAACCCGGAAGGAAGATTGGTGGAGCCGCCGGGAATCGCACCCGGGTCCAGTCCGCTTATTACGTGCGCGTTTATCTCCATAGTCGGGCGAGCCCGACGGGACACATATAGGCGCTCTGGGTCGAGATACAAAGAATTCCGGGCGCGATCACCGTTCACGATGCGCGAGCGGCATGGCCGACTTCGTGGATCGCCACGTTCGCTGCGTGGGCGGACTCACGGGATTCCGCAGCGGTTCGCTAGGTTCGGGCCATCGGATTTTACAGGAGTTTTCATGGGTAGCCTGATCTTCGCCGGCCGCGGCCTCCTGCAGGACCTGCTGCCGACCATCGCGTTTGCTATCCTGGTGGCGCTCAAGGTCGATGTGCGGATCTGCACCGCGGTCGCCGCCGCCATCAGCATCGGCCAGATCGCCTTCTTCGCGGCGACCAAGCGCCCGATCGCGCCGCTGCAGTGGGCCAGCCTGGGGCTGGTGATCGTGTTCGGCACAGCCGGCGTTCTCACCGACGATGCCCGCTTCCTCATGGCCAAGCCGTCCCTGATCTACGCCATCGTGGGCGTGGTGATGCTGAGGAAGGGCTGGATGCTGCGCTACCTGCCGCCGGTGGCAGGTGGCCGCGGCGCGGGCGTGATGGTCGTGTTCGGATACGTGTGGGCCGGCCTGATGTTGCTCACCAGCGTGGCCAACCTGGTGACGGCGGTCTGGTTCACGGCCTTCTGGCCGGCGTTCCTGGCCATCTTCCCGATCACGTCGAAGGTGGCGCTGTTCGCGGTCCAGTACCTCAGCGTCCGCCACGTCGCGATGCGCCAGGTCAGGGCGGAGCAACTGGCGCAGGCCCAGGCGGCCTAGAAGCGGGCGCGGGTCCTTAGAACGAGTCCGCGCCCCGTTGCAGAGACAGCACCCCGGTGCGGGAGACCTCTACGAGGCCCAGGCCCCGCATCAGGTCCACGTATTTGTCGATCTTCGACGAGGCGCCGGTCAGTTCGAACACGAAGCTCTCGTGGGTGGTGTCCACCACCTTGGCGCGGAAGATGTCGGAAACGCGCAGGGCTTCCACCCGCTCGGTCCCCGAACCGCGCACCTTAACCAGCGCCAGCTCGCGCTCGATGCCGTTGGGGTCACGGGTCACGTCCTGCACGTGGCGGGTGGAGACCATCTTCTGCAGCTGCGCTTCGATCTGGCCAAGCACCTGCAGGGTGCCGCGGGTGACGATGGTGATCCGGCTGGTGTGGGAACTGCCGTCCGTCTCGGCCACGGTCAGGCTGTCGATATTGTAGCCCCGCGCCGCGAACAGCCCGACAACCCGGTGCAATACGCCCGGCTCATTGTCGACCAGCACCGCGAATGTCGCGCGGCTCTCCTCCTGTTCCTTGTGAGCGAGGTCGTAGACGGAGGCGGGCTGGGGGTCGGTCATGGCGGTGGTTCCTGGCGGTCGCGCGTCAGGTGTCACAGGATGGCGGCGCTCGCAACCACCCGACAGGAGAGACGCCCATGGACCTCAACCTCACCGGCCGCACGGTCCTCATCACCGGCGCCTCAAAGGGCATCGGCGCCGCGGCGGCCGAGGTGTTCGCGGAGGAGGGGTGTCATCTGATCCTGGCCGCGCGGAGCGGCGAGGCGTTGGAGGCGCTCGCCCAGCGGCTACGTTCGGCCCACCAGATCCAGGCCCGGGCCGTCGTCACCGACATTCGTGACCCGGTCCAGCTCGCCGCGCTCGCCGAGGCCGGTCGCGACGCCGACATCCTGGTAAACAACGCCGGCGATATCCCGGGCGGCACGCTGGAGGCGGTCGATGAGGAACGTTGGCGGCATGCCTGGGAGCTGAAGGTGTTCGGCTACATCAACCTCACCCGCGCCATCTACGCCCACATGAAGGCGCGGGGGTCGGGCGTGATCATCAACGATATCGGCGCGGCCGGCGAGCGCATGGACGCGGGTTATATCGCCGGCTCCACCGGCAATGCGGCGCTCTACGCCTTCACCCGCGCGCTGGGCGGCAAGAGCCTGCGGGACGGGGTGCGGGTGGTCGGCGTCAGCCCCGGCCCGGTGGAGACCGACCGCATCGTCAGCCTGATGAAGACCGCCGCCCAGAGCCGATTCGGCGATGCCGAGCGCTACCGGGAATTGATGGGAGGCTATCCTCGCGGGCGCCCCGCCAAGCCGCGCGAGATCGCCGACATGATGGCCTTCCTGGCCTCCGATCGCAGCGCCTACACGACGGGCGTCGTGGTGACGATCGACGGCGGGATCAGCGCCAGCCCCGGCTGAGGGCTTGAATCCGGCAACGGCCGGAGCGACATTTGCGCCATGTCCTCCCTGCGCATGCCCCAGACGCTGTCCACCCGGCTCGGTGTCGAGACCGGCGAGGCGGTGCTTCGCCACGAACTGATGGAGGAGCAGGTCCAGTCGCTGGGCCGCGCCGGCCGCAAGGTCGAGGCGGCGATGGCGGCGCTGGCCGGGCATCCGGGCGGGGAGGGGCGGCCCGCGGCGGTGAAGGCCGCGGCCGACGCGGTCTGGGGGTTTCTGGTCCAGCGCGAGGTCATGGGCCTGCGCGACCGCGCCCAGGTGATCGCCCAGTATGGCATCCCGCGCGAGGTGCTGGCCCGCATCGGCGCCCGCTGACGAGGCTTGTGTTCCGCAGGGCCAATAGGGCTATCTATCGACCAACCCTGGGAGGGACGAAACCATGGCGCTCAGCCTCTACGATGTCAGCGTGCCGAATTACCTGCAGACCCTGAACGCCGTGTCCGGCTTTCTCGGCAAGGGCCTGGCCTGGGCTGAGGCGGGCGGCCATGACCTGGATGTGCTCGTCGATACTCGCCTGGCCGGTGACATGCTGCCGTTCCGCTTCCAGGTGGTCTCGACCTGCCACCACTCCCGCGGCGCCATCGCCGGCGCCAAGGCCGGGATCTTCAGCCCGCCGGGCCCCTCTGATGCGAGCTACGCCGGCCTGCAAGCCATGGTGACCGATGCCATCGCGGAGTTGCAGGCCCTCGCGCCTGAAGAGGTCAACGCTTTGGAGGGCAAGGAGATGGTCTTCCAGCTCGGCGAGCGGAAACTGCCGTTCACGGTGGAGAACTTCCTGATGAGCTTCTCCCTGCCCAACTTCCACTTCCACGCCACCACCGCCTACGACATCCTGCGGCAGAAGGGCGTGCCACTGGGCAAGCGCGACTATCTTGGTGCCATGCGGATGAAGATGTGACGGGATAGACCGTCGCCGCGGCATGCCGGCGCCGGATACTGGGGATCAGCGTCGGGGAGCTGAGGTGACGAGCGCAGGCGTGCCGCTATCGGAGGTGAACGCGCCGTTGCGCCCGCCGGCTCGCCAGCGCTTCGCCTTGGCGGTGATCCTGATCGTGTTGCTGGCGGCGCTGTGTGCGCCGTTTCTGGTCGATCCAATCGCGCATGACGCCCCCAGGCCGAAGGCCGGCATCGTAGATTTATCCCGTTGGGGGCCGCTGACCGCTCCGGTGGAGCTCAAGGGGCAATGGCGTCTGGAGTGGCGGTCGCCGCCGGCGGCAGGCGCGGACCTGCTCATCAAAGTTCCGGGCGAGTGGGTGGGCGCCAGGGCTGAGACCTTTGTGCTGCCTGAGCTGGGCGCCGGATCCTACCACCTGCTTGTGCGCGGCGTGGCGGCGGGGCGCCATACCCTGTTCCTGCCTCGACACTTTGCGGCGACCCGCGTGCTGGTGAACGGCCGCGTCCTCTCCGAGCGATCCCACTTCGGCCTGACGGCGGCGACCTCCGGTGCGGGGGGCCGCTCCCAGGCTGTCACCATCGATACGGACGGCGCGCCCTTCGACCTGCAGATTGATGTCGCGGCGTTTCACCATCGCGACAACGGCATCAAGGTTTCACCCCTTTTCGGCCTCGCGGTCCCGATGGAAGACTGGATCGCGCTGGACTGGATGCAGTCGATCCTGCTGATCGCGACGCTGCTGCTGCTCGCGGTGTTCGGCATCGTCGTATTCCTGTTTCGGCGGCAGGAGCGGCCGTCGCTCTATTTCGGCCTGGCCTGTCTCACCCTGTTGCCTTTCGCGGCCGTCGTGGCCCATGACAATCTGCTCGGGCTGGCCATGCCGTCCGCCAGTTTCAACACCATGCTCACGCTGCAATTCCTGACGACCGCGGCCGCGGTCAGCTTCGCGCTGGCCTATGTCCGCGAGCTCTATCCGCGTGAGACGCCGCGCTGGGTGTATTGGCTGCTGCAGAGCGCGAACAGTCTCCGACTCCTCGCGTACGCTTTCGTTGCCCTGTCCGGCGACACCGTGCGCCTGTCTCAAATCTCGCAGCTGGCCGCGCCGCTTCGGACGCTGGCGTTCGTTTTCATGCTGGGCGTCATCGTCGCAGCGTGCGTGCGCCGTCGCGAAGGCGCCTGGGTGTTCTTCTTCGGCCTCGGTTCCTTCGTAGCCGTGCTGATCTACTCCGACCTCGTGAACAACGCCTCGCTCACGCCAGTCTTCGGGACCAATGTGGTGCCATTGGGTTCGCTGCTGCTGCTGTTCTCGCAGCTGCTGATCCTGGCCGAGCGATGGAGCGCCGCGATCGACACGTCGGAGCGGACCAACATCGATCTGCGCCGGCTTCTGGACGTGAACATTTCGATTTCCAGCGAGATGCAGCTGGAGACGCTGCTCAAGAAGATCGTGACCGTCACGACCAAGGTCGTCCAGGCGGAACGGAGCTCGCTGTTCCTGTACGACGAACGCAGGAATGAGCTCGCGTCCGCCGTCGCCGAAGGCGTCCAAGCCGGCGAAATCCGCTTCCCGGCCGATTCAGGGCTGGCGGGATGGTGCTTCACCCATGGCGAAGCGGTGAATCTGAAGGATGCGTACAGCGATCCGCGCTTCAACCAGGATGTCGATCGGCTGACGGGCTATCGCACGACCTCGGTGCTCACCGTGCCCATCACCACCCGCGACGGGCGTCGCGTCGGCGTCATGCAGGCGCTGAACCATCAGGACAGCTCGAGCTTCGGCGAGAGCGATGTCGAGCGCATGAGCGCCTTTGCCGCGCAGGCCGCCATCGCCATCGATAACGCCACCCTTTTCGACGAGGTGGCGACCGAACGGAACTACAACGAGAGCATCCTGCGCTCCATGTCGAGCGGAGTGATCACCCTGGATCGCGAGGCGCGGGTCGCCAAGCTGAACGAGGCCGCGTGCCGGATTCTCGGTATCTCCATGGAAGAGGCCAGCGGCGCCGGCGCGCGGCGCCTGTTGAGCGGCCCGAACGCCTGGCTGATGGACGAGATCAAAAGCGTCAGCGAGAGCGGCCGCCCGAAGACCTTGCTGGACGCCGACGTGCGGACGGCGCGCGGCGACACCGTGTCGGCGAACCTGTCGATCGTGCCGCTGCTCACCGAGAGCGACCAGGCCGGCCTGCTGATCCTGGTGGAGGATATCACCGAGGGCAAACGACTGCAGGGCGCCATGCGCCGCTTCATGACCCAGGAGGTTGTCGACCAGATCATGGGTCGCGACGACGAACTGCTGTTTGGCAGCGCCTGTCACGCCAGCGTGCTGTTCGCCGATATCCGCAACTTCACATCGCTCGCCGAACAACTGAAGCCGCGCGACACGGTGGACATGCTGAACGAGATTTTCACCGACCTCTTCGAGGCTGTCGCGGGCTCGAACGGGGTGTTGGACAAGTTCATCGGCGACGCGATCATGGCGGTCTATGGCGCGCCGTTGAGCTCGGGTCGCGACGCCTTGAACGCGGTCGAGAGCGCCATCACCATGGCGGGCATGATCGTTGCGATCAATGCGCGCCGCCGTGCGCGTGGCCAACCCGACATCAGCCTGGGGATAGGCGTGGCGACCGGGGAACTGGTGGCCGGCACCATCGGTTCGCCCAAGCGGATGGACTACACTGTCATCGGCGACTGTGTGAACCTGGCCTCGCGGCTGGAGGCGATCACCAAGGTCTACGGGGTCAACATCGTCATTTGCGAGGACACGGCGCGGGAGGCCGAGGGGATCCACACCCTGCGCGACCTGGACACGATCCGAGTCCGTGGCCGGCAGCGGCCCGCCCGGATCTTTCAGGTCGTCACCGATGACCGCCCGCTGAGTTCCGCGGCTCTGCAAGCCTATGCGACGGGCCGCCACGCCATGGCCGATGGCCGGTGGGAGGACGCGATCGGCGCCTTCGAGACCGCGATCGCCGCTGCACCCGAGGACTCACCCGCGAAGCTTATGCTCGGTCGCGTCCGCATCCTCGCGCGGGCCCCGCCGCCGGCCGACTGGGATGGCGTCTGGGAGTCGCTTGACGCGTCCCGGGCGGGCGAGGCCGTAGCGGTCACATAAGCGGGAGCGGCCCCCCAAGGCCCCGCACCGGTGCTATGCTGGCCACGTGTTCTGCTCGAGAGCGAAGGAGGCGGCATGTCCGCACTCAGACTGCCTCAGCATCTGGCCGACCCGCCCCATGTGGACTCAGGGGAAGCCCATCTGAGGTTCGATCTTCTGGAGGATCTCGACGGCGCCGTCGGCCATACCGAACGGACGGTGGAGACGACGCTGAAGGCGCTGCGGGAATTCGACCTGAACGAGCGACCGCAGGAGGTTCGGGGGCCGGTCCTCGACGCGGCCGTCGAGGCCGTGTGGCGGCTCATCGTCCAGCATGAGGCCTGCGACTGTGTCGATCACCGCGACCTGATCGCCCGCTACCGGATTCCGCGCGAGGTGATGGCGCGCATCGGGGCGATGCCCTGAGCCGGGGCGTCAGATGATCGCGGCAACCACGGCGCCCAGCACCCGGATGATATCCGCTGGCGCCAGCCGCGCCTGCAATCCCCGCTGCCCGGCGTTGACGAATGCCACAGGCAGCGCCGCCGCGTCTGCGTCGACCACCGTTCGCACCGCCCGCTTCTGGCCGAACGGGCTGACGCCGCCGACGCGGTAGCCGGTGATCCGTTCGGCATCGGCGGGCTTCATCATTTCGCACGCCCTGGCGCCCAGGGCGGCGGCCAGCTTCTTCATGCCGACCTCGCGGTCCGACGCCAGCACCACGCAGGCCGGTTTGCCATCGACCAGCACCATGAGGGTCTTCAGCACCTCGCCGGCCGGGACGCCCAGGGCCTCGGCCGCCTGCAGCCCCACGCGCGCAGCGTTCGGGTCGTAGTCTTAGGTGGCCAGAAAATAGGTCACGCCGGCGCGATCCAAGGCCAGGGTCGCCGGTGTGGTCTTCGACATCGGCGCTGCGTCTCAGACCTTGCGCGCCGTCACGGAGAACATGGCGCCCTGGATGATCCAGTCGCCGTTGGGCGCCTCCATGGGCCCCATCATGATCTGCCCGCCGCCGGACTTGATCGCCGACGCCGCGGCGTCGATGTCAGCGACCCGGAAGTAGTAGACCCAGCACGGTGCGGGAATCTGCGGGGGCTGGCCATCATCCCGCCGACCTCTCCGTCCTGGGTGTTGAACAGCTGGTAGATGCCCATCGGCCCCAGTTCGATGGCCTCGGCCTTTGTCCTGAAAGACGTGCGGAGACAGCCTGATCCTACATCGACAGGGCCGGCCGGCTAGGGGGCGACGTCCGGAAAGCGCGGCAGATCGTCGTCGATCGACCACCACGCGGCTTTCGAGGCCGTCTGGATGTGGAAGCCAAGCGTGAGATCGTCGGTGCGGTCCAGTGTGCCGGCGCGCAGCCGCAGGGTCCCGGGCGCCGCGTCGCGCTGGCTGAACAGCGGCCCGCCGCATGTCCCGCAGAACACCCGGCGTTTGCCCGGCGAGGCGCGGTATTCTCGCAAGCTCTCTTCGCCCTGCAGCCAGCGGAACGCCGCGGTGGCCACCGGCGCATTGGCTCCGAACGGCCCGCCCTGGGCCTTTCGGCATTGCCCGCAATGGCAGAGCTGGATGGGCGCGATCTCACCCTCGACCGCATAGCGCACCGCGCCGCAGAGGCAGCCGCCCAGGCGCGTCACAGCAGTCAGACCAGGCCCTTGCCCGCGTCGTCGATGATGTCACCCAGCGCGCGGGTCTCGTCGGCCATGATCATCTCGTTGTGCGCCTTGCCGGACGGGATCATCGGGAAGCAGTTCTCCTCCTTGGTGACCCGGCAGTCGAACAGCACCGGCCGCTTCACCGCGATCATCTCGCGGATCTTGTCGTCCAGTTCGTCCGGCGTCTCGGCCCGGAAGCCGACGCCGCCGTAGGCCTCGGCCAGCTTCACGAAGTCCGGCAGGCTGGAGGAATAGGTGTGGCTGTAGCGTTCGCCGTGCAGCAGCTGCTGCCACTGGCGGACCATGCCCATCCACTCGTTGTTGAGGATGAAAATCTTGATCGGCAGCTCGTACTGAATGGCCGTCGAGATCTCCTGCATGGTCATCTGCACCGAGGCGTCGCCGGCGATGTCGATGACCAGGCTGTCGGGGTGCGCCATCTGCACGCCCACCGCCGCGGGCAGGCCGTAGCCCATGGTGCCCAGGCCGCCGGAGGTCATCCAGCGATTGGGCTCGTCGAAGTGGTAGAACTGGGCCGCCCACATCTGGTGCTGGCCGACCTCGGTGGTGATGTAGGTGTCGTAGCCCTTGGTCAGCTCATACAGGCGCTGGATCGCGTACTGCGGCTTGATCAGCTTGGTGTCCGGGCTGTAGCCGAAGGAGTTGCGGGCGCGCCAGCCGTCAACCTCGGTCCACCAGCTTTTCATGGCCGCGGCGTCCATGGACAGGTTCCGCTGCTTCCAGCAGGCGATCATGTCCTCCAGCACGCTGGCGGCGTCGCCGACGATACCGATATCGACGCGCACGTTCTTGCCGATCGAGGAGGCGTCCACGTCGATGTGGATCTTCCGCGAGGTCGGCGCGAAGGCGTCCAGGCGGCCGGTCACCCGGTCATCGAAGCGCGCGCCGATGGCCACCATGACGTCACAGTCGTGCATGGCGTTGTTGGCCTCGAACGAGCCGTGCATGCCCAGCATCCCCAGCCACTGGGGGTTCGACGCCGGGAAGCAGCCAAGGCCCATCAGAGTCGAGGTGACCGGCGCGCCGGTCAGGGCCGCGAATTCGCGCAGCAGCGCCGAGGCGCGGGGGCCGGAATTGATGATGCCGCCGCCGGTATAGAAGATCGGCTTCTTGGCGCGGGCGATCATCGCCACCGCCTCGGCGATCTTGGCCTGCTCGCCCTTGAAGGCGGGCGTGTAGTTGTGGTGGTGCTTCACCTCGTTGGGGCCCAAGTAGCGGCCTTTGGCGAACTGCACGTCCTTGGGGATGTCGATGACCACGGGCCCCGGCCGGCCGGAGGTGGCGATGTGGAACGCCTCGTGGATGATCCGCGGCAGATCCTCCACCGACTTCACCAGGTAGTTCTGCTTGGTGCAGGGCCGGGTGATGCCGACGGTGTCGCACTCCTGGAAGGCGTCGGTGCCGATCAGGTGCGTGGCGACCTGGCCGGTGATGACCACCAGCGGGATCGAGTCCATCAGGGCGTCGACGATGCCGGTCACCGCGTTGGTGGCGCCGGGGCCGGAGGTGACGAGGACCACGCCGGGCTTGCCGGTGGAGCGGGCATAGCCCTCGGCGGCATGGGTGGCGCCCTGCTCGTGGCGGACCAGCACATGCTGCAGCTTTGGCTCGTTGAACAGGGCGTCGTAGATCGGCAGCACCGCGCCGCCCGGATAGCCGAACAGGACATCCACGCCCTGATCGAGCAGGGCGCGCACCACGATCTCGGCGCCGGAGATGACGGTGGCTTCGGCTTCGATCGTCTGGTGGGCGGTCATGGGTCTGGCCTGATCAGCTTGGTGGTTTCGGGCAATAAAAAAGGCCCGCGAGGGGCCTGGACGAGCGACCGGTCGGTCCTGACGACAACGTCAGTCCGTTACGGCCGCCCTACGAGTACGAGAATGGTGCGCACGAGATTTCCTGCGAATTATCCGAAACCGCATTTCGCATGCTGTTCTCAGGGCGTCAAGACCGGGTTGAGGGCAATAAACTGCCTCCATTGGTCGCCGTGCTCCAACGCCGTGATCCGAGGCCAGCCCACCATCTGTCCACGCACCCAGGTCATCTGGCGCTTGGCGTAGCGGCGGGTTTCCTGCTGGGCGGCGGAGACCGCTGTCTCCAGGGAGGTCTCGCCGGCCAGGTGGGCGGCGAACTCGCGCACCCCCACCGCCTTCAGGGCCGGCAGGTCGGGGTCGAGGTTTCGGGCCGTGAGAGCGGCCACCTCCGCCAGCGCTCCGGCCTTCGCCATCGCGACCAGCCGGGCGTCGCTGCGAGCGTACAGAGCTTCGCGAGGAGGCGCCAAGGCCACCGCCGTCCAGCTGTCCGGCGTCAGGGCCGGCGCGCCGCCGACCTGGAGCTCGCTGATCGCCTTGCCCGTCGCGGCGTAGACCTCCCACGCCCGCACCAGCCGTTGCCGGTCGCCCGGCGCGATACGATTGGCGGCCGCAGGGTCCGCCCTGGCCAGTCGGTCGCGGAAAGCCGGTTCGCCCAGCGTGTCGAAATCGATCTCCGTGGCCCGCCGCACGAACGGCGGCACAGGTGGGATTTCCGCCAGACCCAGGGTCAGCGCGCGGAAGTAGAGCCCGGTCCCGCCGACCACGATCGCGTCGCGGCCCCGCCCCTGGATATCCGCCAGCACCTCGACGGCCGCCCGCAGCCAGCGCCCGGTCGACCAGCGGTCGGCCGGATCGGCGATCCCGAACAGGTGGTGTGGCGCCCTCGCCAGGTCCGCCGCCGCCGGCCCTGCCGTCAGCACCGCGAGGCCCGCATAGAGCTGCATGGAGTCGGCGCAGACGATCTCGCCGCCGGTCGCCTCGGCGAGCTGCAGCGCGAGGGCGGACTTGCCGCTTGCGGTGGGTCCGGCGATCAGCCAGATGCGGGGTTTCATGCAGCTTGTCCTTACCACCGTCATCCCGCGCGTCACGGCCAACCACGACGCCGACTTCAGCCTCGAACTCCTGGAGGCCGCGGGAGTCCGCCTGGGTCAGACCGAGGTCCTTGCGGACGATGACGACGTGGTCGCCCAGGACACCTTCATGGAGGCCGACGATCTCGCCGTCGTGCGCGCCCTGGCGGTCGGCATGATGGCGGGCCGGGCCGTGGACTACTGCATCCAGCCGGCCCAGGGTCGCCGCAAGCGTCTGCTGATCGCCGACATGGACTCGACCATCATCAACGTCGAATGCCTGGACGAACTGGCCGATTTCGCCGGCCTGAAGGCCGAGATCAGCGCCATCACCGAACGCGCCATGCGTGGCGAACTGGCCTTCGAAGGTGCGCTGCGCGAACGGGTCGGGATGCTGAAGGGTCTGCCGTCCACAGCGCTCCAGCAGGCCTATGACGAGCGCGTCCGCCTGAACCCCGGCGCCCGCACCCTGGTCCGCACGATGGCGGCGAACGGCGCCCGTTGCGCCCTGGTCAGCGGCGGCTTCACCTTCTTCACCTCGCGCGTCGCGGACGCCGCCGGCTTCCACCTCAACCGCGCCAACACCTTGATCGAAGCCGACGGCAAGCTCACCGGCCAGGTGGGCGAGCCGATCCTCGGAAAAGAGGCCAAGCTCGCCGCCCTTCAGGAAGAAGCCACCGGCCTCGGCATCCCGCTCTCCGCCACCCTGGCGGTGGGCGACGGCGCCAACGACCTGGCCATGATCGAGGCCTCCGGGCTCGGGATCGCTTACCGCGCCAAGCCCATCGTCGCCGCCCAGGCCCACGCCAAGGTGGACCACGCCGACCTGACGGCGCTGCTGTACTTCCAGGGCTATGCGCAGTCGGAATTCATCATCGACTGACTGCCTCGCGGAAGGCCACCGTTACGCTTCGCCGTCGAGTCGGCTAAATGGCCCCATGCCTCTCCCGCGCCCCGTCAAAGCCGTCGTGTTCGATATGGATGGCCTGCTTGTCGATACCGAGACGGTGGTGTTCGCCGCCATGCAGCGGGCCGCCGCGGGGTTCGGGGCGGAGATGCCGTTCTCCATCTTCAAGCGTATGGTCGGGCTGCAACATGCCCACTCCGACGTGATCGTGGTCGAGCACTTCGGCGAAGGCTTCGACCTGGAGGCCTGGACCGCCGCGGTCAGCAACCACTTCCACGCGGAAGCCGAGGCCGGCATCGCGCTCAAGGCCGGGGTGGTGGAGATTCTGGACGCCCTGGACGCCGCGGGCCTGCCGCGCGCCATCGCCACCTCATCGAGCCTGGATGCCGTGCATCACAGTCTCGGCCGCCACGGCCTGGTCGAGCGCTTCCACGCCCTGATCACCCGCGACGTGCAGACCCTGGGCAAGCCGCACCCCGAACCGTTCCTGAAGGCGGCCGCCGCCCTGGGTGTCGATCCCGCCAACTGCCTGGCCCTGGAGGACAGTCACAACGGTGTCCGCGCCGCGTCCTCGGCCGGGATGATGACGGTGATGGTGCCCGACATGCTGGACCCCACCGAGGAGATGCACACCCTGTGCGTCCGCATCGCCGCCGACCTGCACGAGGTGCGGGGCTGGATCGAGGCTACTTCCGCCCCGTCGGGCCGTTCTCCAGGTACTTGAAGAAAGCGCTGTTCTCCGGGGACAGCACCATGGTGGTCTTCCCGTCCATCAGGGCGGCCTGGTAGGCCTGCAGCGAGCGATAGAAGGCGGCGAAGGACGGGTCTTTGCCGAAGCTCTGGGCGAAGATGCGGGTGCGCAGTGCATCGCCCTGGCCGTTGATCTGGCCGGCCGTCTCGCGGGCGCCGGCCAGGGTCACGACCACTTCCTTGTCGGCCTGGGCCATCTTCTCGCGCTTCTGCTGCTCGCCCAGCGCCCGCTTCTGGGCCGCCTCCTGCTCGCGGGAGGTGCGCATGCGGTTGTAGACCGACTCCTGGATCTCGGTCGGCAGGTCTGCCCGGCGGATGCGTAGGTCGATGATCTCGATGCCCAGCTGGGCTGCCGCCGCGCGCTGGATCATGTTGGCCTTGATCTGCTGCATCAGCACGCTGCGCTTCTCGGAGATGATCTCCTTCTGCGTGGCCGCCCCCAGCACCTGGCGCAGCGATGAGTTCACCAACCGCTTCAGGCGGTCGGTCGCCGTCGTCTCGTCGCGGAGCGTCGTGTAGTAGAGAAGCGGATTGGAGATCCGGTAGCGGATGAAGGCATCGACCACGAGACGCTGCAGGTCGGCGGCAATGATCTCCTCCTGGTCGACCTCCTGGGCGATGTTGCGCCGGTCCAGCTTGATGACGTTCTCGATGAACGGCGTCTTGAGGTGCAGGCCGGCGGCGGACGGCGTGCCGATGGCGTTGATCACCCGGGCGGGCCGCCCGAGGTTCAGCACCACCGCCTGCTCGCGCTGGTCGACGATGAAGAAGGTCTGCGCCGCGGTGATGAGCAGGGCGAAGGCCAGGGCGGCGATCACGGCGAGGCGCAGGTTCATCACGGCGCTTTTCCGGTCTGCGACTGAGGCTGGGGCGGCGGGGCGGGGGCGGGGTCCGGTCGATTGCGGAACACGTCGGGCGGCAGGATGATCGGAGCCGTCGCGCCCTTGGCGTCGATCACGACCTTGTTCGTACCCTGCAGGATGCGCTGCATGGCCTCGATGTACAGTCGGTCACGGGTGACGCCCGGCGCACGGCGATATTCGGTGTAGAGCTGGTTGAAGCGCGCGGCCTCGCCCTTGGCCTCAAGCTCGGCCTGGGACCGATAGGCCTCTGCGCCCTGGACGATGATCGAGGCGTCGCCCTTCGCCTCGTTGACCACCCGATTAAAGTAGGTGTTGGCCACGTTGACGGCGGCCTCGGCGTCCTGGTCGGCCCGGGTCACGTCCCGGAATGCGGCCTTCACCGGGTCCGGCGGGTCGGCTGAACTGATCTGGACTTCCACGACGGTGATCCCGGCGCCCCAGCTGTCCAGGGTCCGCTGCATCAGGTCGGCGGTCTGCTGCTGCACACGCAGCCGGCCGGTGGTGGAAATGGCGTTGAGCGGCGTCTTGCCCACCACCTCGCGCATGGCGCTCTCGGCCACGGCCTTGATACCGTCGGTCTGGTCGCGGGTGGCGAACAGGAAAAGCTTGGGATCGGCGACCCGCCAGAACACGCTGAAGTCCAGATCGACGATGTCCTGATCGCCGGTCAGCATCAGGCTCTCTTTCTTGGCCTCGCCCGACGTCGCGCCGCCGATGTCGATCCGGTTCAGGTCGGTCACCCGCACCTTTTCCACAGACTCCATAGGGCTCGGCAGGTGGTAGCGCAGGCCGGGCGGGCTGATCCGGGAATAGGCGCCGAAGGTCAGCACCACGCCCTTCTCGTTCGGCTGCACCACGTACATGCCGGACGCCATCCACAGGGCGAAGACCGCCACGGCCATTCCACCCAGGATGTTGGGCCGCAGACCGCCGCCCGGCCCACGCATCATCTGCCGGAGCCGCCGGGCCAGCCGGTCGAGGCTGACATTGAAATCGGGTCCGCCCGGGCCACGGCCGCCACCGCCCAGCGGGCGTCTTGGGGTCTGGTCGCGCTTGTCGTCGCCGCCGCCTGAGGGTGCGCCCCAGGGGCCGGGATTGGCGTTGTCGTTCCAGGGCATGGGCGGCGCGCGCGATCCTTAGAACTCAGGCGCCCTGCAAAACCCCCTGTGGGCTTGTAAACAGGCGCCGACAGCCGGATATGGGGTCCCACCTACGGCAAGGCAAGACAAAGCGCATGAGCGAAGGCCCCGACCGCACGGCGATCCTCCAAGCGCTCGACCAGGTGATCGACCCGAAATCCGGCAAGGGCCTCACAGCGGCCGGCCTGGTGCGGGGCCTGGTCGTGCGAGGTGGTCGCGTGGCCTTCATGCTTGAGGTGGCTCCGGCCGACATCGATCTCTATCGCCGCGTGCGTGAGCAGGCCGAGGAGGCGATGGCCGAAACCGACGGCGTGGAGATCGCTCAGGTCGTGCTGACCTCTGAAATGCAGGCGCCCTCCAGCCCTCCGCCCGCGCCCGCTTCAATGCCGGCTATGCCAAACCTTCGGGTCACGCCGCGCCGTCCGTCGCCGCCCGGTCCGCCGCCGTCCTCGACCCAGCAGCACCGCGCCGCCCTTCCGGAATCACCCACCGCCCGCCGGGCCCGCGTGGCCGAGGACCCCGGCGCGCGCCTGCAGGTCATGGTCGATGCGGAGAAGCCACGGAACGTCTTGAAGGTCATCGCCGTCGCCAGTGGCACGGGCGGGGTCGGCAAGTCCACCGTCTCGGTCAACCTGGCCGCGGCCCTCGCTGTTCTTGGAAAACGCGTGGGGCTGCTAGATGCCGACATCTACGGCCCGTCGGCGCCGACGATGCTGGGCGTCGATGGCGACCCGACCTTTGACGCTGAAAAGCGCCTGAACCCCATGGAGGCCTGGGGCGTGAAGGTGATGTCGATCGGCTTCATCGTCGAGCCAGGCACGGCCAACATCTGGCGGGGACCGATGGCGTCCTCGGCGCTGCGCAGCCTGATGAACTCCAACTGGGGCACGGAGGCCGAACCCCTGGACGTGCTGGTCATCGACCTGCCCCCTGGCACCGGGGACATCCAGCTGACCCTGGTCCAGAAGCTGAAGATCGACGGCGTCGTCATCGTCTCGACGCCGCAGGAGATCGCCCTCATCGACGCCCGCCGCGCCGCCCAGATGTTCGAGAAGACCGGCGCCCCGATCCTGGGCGTTGTCGAGAACATGGCCTGGTTTGCCGACAGCTCCGGGGCCCGTATCCCGATCTTCGGGACCGGCGGCGCGCGCGCCGAGGCCGAGCGCCTGGGCGTGCCGCTGCTGGCGGAGATCCCGATCGAGGTGGCGCTGCGCGAGGCCTGCGACCAGGGCCGTCCGCTGGTGGTGAGCAACCCGGACAGCCCCGCGGCGAAGGCCTTCCTGGACCTTGCCGCGAAGGTCGCCCTGATCTGACCTATGTGACAGGTTTCGGCGGCGGCTCAGCCGAACCAGCGAAAGCTTCCTCGGCCGCGGCAAAAGACGCGCCTTCCTTGGCCTTGAGCGCTGCCGAAATTTCCGCGTGGCGCTCTGGGGTCAGCTTGTAGCCAAAGAACACGAGTGAGCCGATCAGCACGAAGATGATCGGGGCGAACAGGTAGCACATCTGAAGGCCGAAAATGGCCTCGGGCGTATTCGCGGCATGGGGTTTCGGATCGAAACCGACATACTGGAGGATGGGCAGAACGATGATGGCCGTCACCGAAGTTCCAAACTTCTGCACCAGTATCACCAGCGAATAGAGGACGCCGGCCCGCTCTTTGCCGGTCTCAAGTCGCAGCTCATCAGTGACGTCGGCCACCATCGACCGCATCATCGGAATGAAGGCGCTGGCCGAGAATCCAACAAAGAACATGCCGACCGCTGTGGCCGCGAGAAGCCCTGCGGGAATCGCCATCAAGATCGCCTGGGTGATGGCATAGCCAACGCAGGCGATCTGCAGCGCCCGGTGCTTCCCAAAGCGGGCCGCCACGTGGGCCCAGGCCGGCGCGCCAAGGATTCCGGCGCCGATGTAGGGAATCAGCAGGTAGCTGACCTCGCTGATCTCGAAGCCCTTGGCTGTGTGGAAGAAGAACACATACATCGGTCCGGTCGAATTCGCCCCAAGGGTGAGCAGCAGGTCGGCCAGGATGAGACGGCTCATCGACCCTGTGGTGAAGATCGCCAGCAGGTCCTTGAAGGAAGCGCCGTCCTGTTTGGTGCCTCGCACGACGCGCTCGGGCGTGAACAGCGCATTGATCGGCACGGTGACCAGCGCCACCACGATCAGGATGATCGCCAGCTTGGGCATGGATTCCGCCGCGCCGGGCTTGATCGCGCCACCGCTGAGAACAGGGGCCAGCAGCAGGCTCACTGACCCGATGACTGCGATGCCCTGTGTCCACCCGAAGATCCGAGACCGCTCATGGTAGTCGCTGGCGAGGTTCGCCGCCCAGGCGGCGTGGCTCAGGCCCAGCAGCGAATAGGCCACGTAACAGACCAGAAGCCATGGCACGAGATGTTCCAGTCCCGCGCCTTCAGGCGGATTGAGCAGCTTGAACACGCCGAGGCAGAACACGGGCAAGGCCAGAACGAACCAGGGTTTGAATCGCCCGAACGGCGTTTCGAAGCGGTCCATCAGCCAACCCAGCAGAAAGTCGAAGCCCACGTCGATCAGGCGCAAAGAGGATAGTGTCGCGCCCAGGACGGCGAGTTTGATCCCCACAGTGCCGGCGTAGAACGGGGTGATGTAGGTGCCGAGCACCAGGAGCAGCATGGTGACGGGGATGCTGCCGGTGGCGAAGGCCCAGACCCGGGGAAGGGGTAGGCGTGCAGGCGCAGCTGTCGCGGCGTGGCTCAAGAAATCCTCCCATGAAAATCACTAGGTCGCCCTCTAAGCGGGGCGCGTAATCCGCACAGGTGAAGCTCCCTTACCGCAGGGCGCAAGTTCTTTTCGAATTCGAGGTACGCTAGCGGCTGGCGGCCGCCGGCTCGGCGTCGCGCACTTCCAACAGCCGACGGGTCTCTGCGGCCTTCTCGGCCGTCAGCTTGTAGCCGAACATGCAGAACGCCCCGAGCGCGAGGAAGCCGATCGGGCCGCTCAGATAGGCGATGGTCAGGCCCTGGATCGCCTCGGGCGCATTGCCATGGCCGAGCTTGGGGTCGTAGCCAATCCGGGCCAGCAACGGATAGGTGATGATCACCGAGGCGGCGACGGCGACCTTGTTGGTCGAGGCGATCAGCGAATAGAGCAGTCCGCCGCGTTCCTTGCCCTGGGTGAGCCGGATGTCGTCGGCCACGTCGGCGACCATGGCGCGGATCAGGGCGCCGAAGCCCGCGGCCACGAAGCCGCTGGCGAAATAGGCCAGGGCCGACGGACCCAGGCTGGCCTTGGGCAGCCAGAGCAGGCTGATGAGGGACACGCTGTAGACGGCGCTCGACGCCATTGCGGCCCGATGCTTGCCGATGCGCGTCGCGACCCAGGCCGTCGCCGGGGCGCCGAACAGGCCGGCCAGGATGTAGATGGCCAGCAGCACGTTGGCCTGGCCGGTCGTGAAGCCCATGCGATCGCGGCTGAAAAACAGGAAGAGCGCCGCCATCCAGCCCGGACCCAGGGCCAGGCAGAGGTCGGCGATCAGTATGCGGGCCATGCTCCCATGGGTGACCAGGTCGAGATAGTCGCGCAGGCGAAAGCGCTGGCCTGGAGCTTCCGGCGCGATTGTTTCCGGCGTCCGCCAGACCACCAGGCCCACGGCGGCCGGGATCAGCAGCATCACATACCAGATCATGCCGCGCACGCCCTCGGCGTCGGTATAGCCGTTGGCCTCCATGACGATCGGGATCGCCAGTACCCCGAGCGCGCCGATCACGCCGACGCCGCCCATGATGCCAAAGATGCGGGCGCGGGAATCGTAGGTGGTGGCCAGCGTCGCCGCCCAAGCGGTGTGCGAGAGCAGCAGGATCGACAAGCCCAGGTACATGACCAGCAGCCAGGTCACCAGATAGGCCTCGCCGACGCCCTGCCGCGCGCTCGTCAGCATATAGAGGCCGACCAGCATCAGTGGGGCGCCGATCAGGGTCCAGAGCCGGAACCGTCCCCACCGCGTGCGGGTGCGGTCCATGGCGATGCCCAGCATCGGCTCGATCGGGATGTCGATGGCCCGACACAGGCCGAAGACCGCGCCGACCGTCGCCAATGAGACGCCGATGCTGGCCGCGAAATAGGCCGGCAGGTGGACGGTGAGCGCCAGGACCAGCGCCGACAGCGGAAGGCTGGTGGCGGAGAACAGCAGGGTGCTGCCCAGCGACAGGGGTGCGTTCGGCGCGGTATTGGTCATCAATCCTCCCAGATGCGCCGCGCCTCTGCCGGGCGTCGTGCGCGATACTCAGCTCACGACGGTCGGTTCAGGCTGCTCAGTTCGGTGTCGCCGGACAGGCTTTCCAGAGCCGCGGCGGGGTCGATGACGGCGTCCTGTTCGTCCAGCTGGCGGCGAATCTCGGCGTGACGCTCAGCGGTCAGCCGGTAGCCGATGAAGCAGGCGCCCGCCACCATCACAAAGAAGATCGGGCCGATGATGTAGGCCAGTTCCAGCCCGCGGATCGCTTCCGGGGTGTTCGTTGCGCCTTCCTTCGCCTGGTAGCCGACGGCGGCCAGGACGCTGAAGGTCAGGATGATGGAGCCGGCGCTGGCGAGCTTCGAGGTCGCCGTGGTCATGGCGTACATCAGGCCCATCCACTCGCGGCCGCTCTCGAGCCGGATCTCGTCGGCGATGTCGGCGGTGATCGCGCGGATCATCACGGTGAATCCGGCGGCCATGGCGCCCACCAGGAACATGGCCACGCCAAAGATGAGGAACTCGCCCTTGGGCAGGGTCGGAAGCAGGATCAGGCCCAGGGAATAGACGGTGGTGTTCACCATCAGCGCCCGGTGCTTGCTGATCTTGTTGGCCAGCCAGGCCGCCAGCGGGGCGCCCGCGAAGCCGGCGGCGATGTAGATCATCAGCAACAGGTTGGCCTGGGCCAGGGTGAACCCCAGGCTGTCGGTGAAATAGAACAGGTAGATCGCCGCCATCCAGCCGGGCCCGAGGGTCACGAACAGGTCTGCGGCCAGCAGGCGCAGGATGTTGGGCCGGGTGAGCAGGGCCCAGTAATCCTTCAGCTCGAAACGCGTGGCCTGGTCCTTGGCGATCCTTTCGGGCGAGACAAGGACCACCAGCATCGAGGTCACGGCCGTGGCGCCGATGATGAACCAGATCATCGCCTGGACGCTCTCGGCGTCGGTCGCGCCTCTCGAGGTGAGGAACACCGGGATCAGCAGGACCGCCATGGCACCGACAACGCCAAGGCCGGTGATCGCCCCGAAGACCCTGGACCGCTCCTTGTAGTTGGGCGCGATGCGGCCGGCCCAGGCCAGGTGCGAGAGATAGACACCGGAATAGCCGACGTACATCAGCAGCAGCCAGCCGAACAGATAGCCCTGGCCGACGCCCTCCGGCGACATCAGCAGCATGTAGAGCGCGAACATCAGAATGGGCGCGCCCATCGCCATCCACACACGGTACCGGCCAAAGCGGGTGCGTGTGCGGTCCATGGCCAGACCCATGGCCGCATCGATGGGGATGTCGACGAAGCGCACAAGCGCGAAGGCCGCGCCGACGACGGTCAGCGAAAGTCCCAGGTGACTGGCGAAATAGCGGGGGAGGTGGACGCTGATCGCCAGGACGAGCGCGGCGATCGGAATATGGCCGCTGGCGAAGATCAGGACTGCAGGAAGTGAAAGCGCGCCGTTCGCCGCGATCTTGTTGCCCTGGGACACTGCGACCTGCTCCTCAGCCCGCGCCTCTCAAGGGACGCTGGCTGAGGTTAGGCGCGGCCCCCGGGGGCGGGGCAAGGAGATTTCGATTACAATTGGGAAACGCTGCGATCTTTTCTCCCCCATCTCGGGCGACGGGGGAGAAAAGCCAAGGCAGGTCAGCCACCCTGCATCTTCCTGAAGAACTTCCCGGTCTGCTCGCCGCCGTTGAAGTAGGCTTTCTGGCCGGTCTCGTCGGTGATCTTGGCCCAGTTGTCGCGGATCGATTCCACCGAGGTCTTCGGGCCCAGGTAGACGCCCTCGGTCTCGACGATGCGGGCCAGCGCGAAGGCGCCGGCGCCGGCGGTCAGGATGTGACCGGTGGGGGCGTCTTCAGAACACAGGAACACCACGCCCGGCGTCACGAACTCCGGCTTCAGCTGCGCTAGCACCTCGGCCGGCATGCCCAGGTTCTCGGTCATCCGCGTGGCGGCCACCGGGGCGATGGCGTTGACGTGGATGTTGTTCTTCTGGCCCTCGAGCTTCAGCGTGTTCATGAAGCCGATCAGGCCCAGCTTGGCCGCGCCGTAGTTCGACTGGCCGAAGTTGCCGTAAAGGCCGGACGACGAGGTGGTGACCACGATCCGCCCGTAGTTCTGCGCGCGCATGATCTCCCAAACGGCCTTGGCGGGCTTCACGGTGCCGAACAGGTGGACGTCCACCACCAACTGGAAGTCGCCGAACTCCATCTTGGCGAAGGACTTGTCGCGCAGGATGCCGGCGTTGGCGATCAGGATGTCGATGCGGCCCCAGGCGTCCATCGTGTCCTTGATCATCCGGGCGACGCCGGCGTCGTCGGTGACCGACGAGCCATTGGCGATGGCTTCGCCGCCGGCCGCCTTGATCTCCTCGACCACCTTCAGGGAGGCTTCGGAATGGCCGGCCGAGCCGTCCATCGCTCCACCCAGGTCGTTGACCACGACCTTCGCGCCGCGCCTGGCCAGTTCCAGGGCGTGCGCCCGACCCAGGCCGCCACCTGCGCCCGTCACGATCGCCACTTTGCCGTCGAAGCGGATGTCCGCCATGGGAGAGTTCCTTGAGGTCTAAAATCGGCGGCGGTTTTGCGGCGCGGCGGGCGAGGCGTCAAGGCGACGCTCCGGCAGGGCGAGTCCGCACAACAAAAAGGGCGGACCTTGCGGCCCACCCTCAAATTGGCTCTCGCAGAGCGCTCTCACGCGCTGCGGGGAACTAGGACGAATCGACATTCATCGCAGCCAGAGCATGACGGCGGCGAGGTGGATGAAGGCGAGGAAATGGCTGGCGGTGCGATCGTATCGGGTAGCGAAGCGTCGAAAGTGCTTGAGCTTGTTGAAGCAGCGCTCGATGCGGTTGCGGT